>NZ_PDZR01000010.1 GCF_002891535.1 Methylocella silvestris
GGAGGGAGGCGGGCGGCGGGCGGTGAAGCAGCGCTTCAGTCGCAACCGTCTTCCAGGAGCATGACAGTTCGATGACGGGCGCAAGCGGCGAAAGCGACGCGCGCCTCACTTCGTCGTGAAAGAAAAGCATTCGGTGAAACAGGGCGCCGTTTTTTCGACTTGTTAACGAGGCTTTACTGATTTCACGATAATCGAATTGGATCGACATCCCGGTTCAGAACAATGTGGCGACCCCTCTTTTGCATTTTCGCGCTGGCGGCTCCTCTGCTCGTCGGCGGCTGCGCAGGCGGCGGCTTCGAAGAGGATCCATTTCCGACGCCGTCCGATTACCAGATTCACGGCATCGACGTATCGAAATATCAAGGCGAGATCGATTGGGCCAGCGTTCGCGGGGCAGGCGTGCAATTCGCCTGGATCAAGGCGACCGAGGGCGGCGATCACGTCGACGATAAATTCGCGCAAAACTGGGCCTCGGCGAAGGCTGCGGGCATTCCCCGCGGCGCCTATCATTTCGCCTATTGGTGCCGGCCAGCCGAAGAGCAGGCGGCCTGGTTTACCGCCAATGTGCCGAACGATCCCGATGCGCTGCCGCCGGTGCTCGACGTCGAGTGGAACGGCCAGTCGAAAACGTGCCCTAGAAAGGTGCCGCGCGACGTCGCCATCTCGGAAATGAAAATCATTCTCGCTGCAATGGAGCGCGCCTACGGCAAGCGGCCAGTCATCTATACTTCGGTCGATTTCCACAAGGATGTGATGCAGGGCGAATTTGCCGACTATCCGATATGGGTCCGGAGCGTGAAATGCCATCCGGCGCTGAAATATGGCGCGCGTAAATGGCGCTTCTGGCAGCACACGGCCGAAGGCCGCGTCGCCGGCATCAAGGGCAATGTCGATCGCAACGCCTTCAACGGCACGCCGAAGGACTGGCAGGTCTGGCTCGGCGCGATGACTGTCGCCTCACGCGCGTAGCACGCTCCGGCGGCCTGAAGACCCAAATAAAAGAAGGGCCGTCCTTGCCAGACGACCCTTCCATTGTCGGACCGCGTTTCCGCGAACCTGACGCCTAGGAGGCGAAAACCTCACTGGCGCGAGTCCAGGTCCGGGCCCGCAGCAAATGACAATGAGACACTGGATCACCTCCTTCCGATACGTTGATGATGACTCAAGGCTAAGACAATTTGGACGATTCGCCAATGCCCGAATTCGACAATCATGCGCGTCAATTTCAGGCGCTCCCGACGACCGACCCGCGCATGTCTGCGCCCTGGCGGCGATTGCGTGTTGGCTAGTCGCCGGGGCGGCGCGCCAGAACGCTGCGCGGCTCCCTTAGCAGAGCTGCTTTGACGAGATGTCGGGCGAGGCGCGGGGGCCGTTCGCGGAAGAAGACGAAATGGATACCGCCAAGGACGATCGCAAGAACAACAATTTCCCGCATCACCAAATTCATGTAGCCGTCGGAAGTGGATTCGATCAGCGCGTGCTGCATGTCAGCGAAGAGAAAGATGCTGACGGGAGCCCTGAGGCGGAAACTCGAAAGGCGGGAAAAGATGATCAAAACCGGCAAAAGGAAGATGAAGGGATACGTCAGGAAGCCAATCCATCCCCAAGTCGTGTACGCCTCCATCGGCAAGCTGTAGACGATATAGGTTGTGTAGGGCGGCTCCAGCAGCCCGGTGTGCCAAGCGAGCCAATCGCCGACGCTGACGCCATCTTTCTTGAAGCCGAGAAAACCGGGCATCACGCCCGCGAGATTTTTTTCGACGGCCGGAAAGCCGACATAGGTCCTTGTCCGCACGCCATTCAGGACAGCGTCGAGCAACGCCACATGGGACAGCCGGTTTGCGACGTTTGAGCGATCGCCGAAATAATCAAAGGCCGTGTCTTCGGTAAAATTCCGAGTTTGGGCAAATTTTGTAGTTTCGACGACGGTCCTGCGAAACTCCGGATCGACGATCATGCGCGCCGTGGTCTGCGAAGCTATCTCAATGAATTGCGAAACTCCTGCTTCTCTTTGGCTGCGCAAATAAAGCGTGAGCGGCGATAGGAAATTTGTAAAAACGACTGCGAAAACGAGGCCAAAGACAATCAAACGGAGGCTGATCGCGCGATACATGATGCCGACGAGCGCAATGCCGAGCACGGCGTCAAACAGGAAGGCGCGTTGATTGAGGGCGATGACGGCCAGGAAAGTGAAGCCGAACATGCCCGCAAGTAAAGGTGAAAATAACTTCTTTCCGCCAGAGAGCTCTACCGACCGTATGGCTTCCGCGGCGAGACCAAGAACGATGAAAGATACGAGAGCCGACGCGATGACCATGATCGGACCGGCGCTCGCCTGCCCGTCGCCGCTGCCGCGCGAGCCTATGATGGCAAGGCAACTCACGCCGATGCAAAAGGAAATGATTGCGAGCTTGCGGAGGCTTTTCGGATCGTTCGGGAACGCAAAGAATTGCTTGCCTGGGTCCCAGCGCCTCGCCAGCAGAATAATGACGGTGACGATCACCATCAAAACGAGCGTCCAGGCATAAGCCGCCGTGGCGTCGAAGAGATGGCTGTCGAGCGATTGCCCGTAGGCGATCTTGAAAAGCAGGGCGATGATCAGGTATCGGGCTGAAAACAGGATCGCGACCATCGAGTAAAGATCGCGTCCGTAAAGGTGCAGCGGAAGAAAGCTGATGGTGATTCCCGCAACGCACATCAGCACGACCGGGAGACTCGACCCGAGGCATAACGCGACCACGCCCAGCGCGCTGGCGGCGGCGAAAGGAATGATCAGCGGAACACGGGTGTCTTCCAGGTCTTGTGAACTGACGGCCTTTTCCAAACGGCAATCCCTAGTTCGTTTGCGGCGCGCCCGATTGACGCAGGTCGATCACGCCAGTCGAGACGCAACACGCCGGCTCCAGGCAACGCCCGTGCCTGAATGGCGACAGATAAACGGCCCCAGTCGAGGCCGGATCGACGAAACGACGCGCATATTCGTGTAAAGCGCCTGAAAGATCAAATCGCCTTAAACATGACGTCGGCCTGATCCGGCGGCCCCTTCTGCAGCTGCGACAAATGCACGCCCCTGTCGGCGCAAATTATGATCCACGCGCGGGCGCAAGGGAGCTTTCAGCAGCGCTCAGGCTCGCCGCGCATTGTTTAAATACCCCCACCGCGCTCGAATACTCAAGCGCATTTTCTAACAAGAATCGCGCCAATTCTTCAGGATGAAGATGTTTTATTTGATAAATACCGTCTATGCACAAGCCGTTATAGAAATGTTACATAAGTCGGCGGCGGCGTGCTTTTTCGCACCCGCTCTCAGCTTGATCGGCATTGCTCCGAAGCCCGATTTCCGTTAGGACTCGAGGCAAATGCGATCCCTGCCGAGGGCGGCGGCGCGAACCTTGCCCTATCCTTTTCGACGCAGCGACGGACATCGATTTCGCATGATTATTTTGCACATTATCCCGACGTGTAACCCCGAATATGGCGGTCCGATCGAAGGGATATTCACTTCGGCGCCGGCTTTGCGCGCACAGGGCTGCGACCGCGAGATCGTCTCGCTCGACATGCCGACCGATCCATGGGTGAAGGCGTCGCCGGTTCGTGTGTATCCGATGGGAAATCCAAGCCCGGCCTATCACACCTGGAAGAAACGCATCCCTTTCCTGCGCTACGGCTACAGTCCGGCGATTGTTCCCTGGATCCGTGAAAACGCCAAACGCTATGACGCGGTGATTGTCAACGGCCTGTGGAATTTCGCCTCGCTCGCGGCGCGGCAGGCGCTGGTCGGCAGCGACACGCGCTATTTCGTGTACGCGCATGGGATGCTCGACCCCTATTTCAACAAGATTTCTCCTGTCAAAGCTTTCTTCAAGCAGTTGCTGTGGTGGGTCAGCGAGGGCCGACTGATCAACAACGCCACGTCCGTGATGTTCGTGACGAAAGAGGAGCGCGAACTGGCGAAGACATCCTTCTGGCCGTATCGGGCGCGGGCGCAGGTGGTGCCTTACGGGATTGTCGACGTCAGCGGCGACGCAGAGGCCCAGGTCAAGAGTTTCCGCGACGTCGTTCCGGAGCTCGGCGACCGCCGTTTCCTGCTGTTCCTCAGCCGGATTCATCCGAAGAAAGGCTGCGACATTCTGGTCGAAGCCTTCGCTAAGATGGCGGCTGGCGACCCCGAGCTCGATCTGGTTATCGCCGGTCCGGATTCAGTCGGAGCGGTAAAAGAGCTTCGGGAGGTTGCGGCGCAGCGGGGCGTCGCTGATCGCATCCATTGGCCGGGCATGCTGAAGGGCGATCTGAAATGGGGCGCCTTTCGCGCCTGCGACGCCTTCATCCTGCCCTCGCACCAGGAAAATTTCGGCATTGTCATCGCCGAGGCGCTCGCCTGCGGCAAGCCCGTGCTGACCACGAACAAGGTCGCCACCTGGCGCGAGGTGGCCGAAAACAATGCCGGATTCGTCGAAAATGACGACCTGGCCGGCGCTATTCGATTGATCGAGCGTTTCCTAAGTCTTTCGCCGCTCGAAAAACAGGAAATGAGCAAAAGAGCGCGGGCAACCTATCTTACGAAGTTCGACATGGGGAGCATGGCTCCGGAATTGATCGAAGCCTTCAGGACCTCGCAGGCCGCATGAAGATACTCGACGCACGATCGACCCGGCCGCTCGAGGGCGGACCGACCTATTCGATAGCGAACCGCGCCTTCCGGGCAAGCTGGATGCTGACTTGGCTTCTGCTTGCTTCCTGGACGCCGCCGCTGATGCATGGGTGGCGGCGGATGCTTCTTCGCCTGTTTGGCGCGAAGATCGCCCCGAATGCGGCCGTCTATGGAAGCGTGAAGATCTGGTATCCGCCGCATCTCGACGTTGGGCGCTTCGCCGTTCTTGGCCCCGGCGTCAATATCTATTGCGTCGAGAAAATCACGATCCACGACTACGCCATCGTGTCGCAGGGCGCTAATTTGTGCTCCGCAGGCCATGACGTCGAGGACGTGTTCTTCCAGACTGTCGCGCGTCCGGTCACCGTCGGCCGGCGGGCGTGGGTCGCCGCCGAAGCCTTTGTCGGACCCGGCGTCACTCTCGGGGAGGGCGCCGTGCTCGGCGCGCGCGGTTGCGCCTTCCGCGATCTGGCGCCTTGGACGATCTATGGCGGCAACCCGGCCCGGATCTTGAAGCCGCGCAGCCTGCGCTTTGATGAAGACGGCGCCTCGGAAAATATCGCCCGCGCCGCGGAATGACGCAATCGCGGCGTCGCAACCCGCGCCGATGCATCAAGATTTGAACGCGAAAGCGGCCCTGACCCGTCCGGCAGAAGAGTGTTGACAGGCCGCAAGGCTTTGTCCGACCTTGATCGGCGTTGAGGGAAGCCGCTATGCGAACGGTCCTATACCCCGACCGCGCCGTGTCAGCGCTGGGGTTCAGTTGCGCCAGCCTCGGCTCGCGCGTGTCGGAAGCGCATTCGCGCCGCCTTCTCGACTATGCCTTTGACCGCGGCGTGACATGGTATGACGTTGCCCCGTCCGACGGCGATGGCGACGCCGAGGCGATTGTCGGGCGCTTCGTCGCCGGGCGGCGCGATCAGATCATTGTATCGGCGAAGGTCGGCCCCGCCCGTCCCAGTCCGTCCCGCGTCATGCGGCTTTTTTCATCCTTAAAGCGCAGCGCCCTCAACGCTTTTCCCGAGCTTGCGGCTGTGTCTTTGCGGGCGCTAAGGACGGGTGGCGAGCGCGAGCCGCTGCGCGCGGACCGTATCGGATCCTCCGTCCTTGACAGTTTGCGGCGGCTTAAAACCGATTATCTCGACGTGCTGGCGCTACAAAACCCTAGCGTCGAGGATTGCCGCAATCCGGCGATCCTCGACGCTCTCGCCGATGTGGTCGCCAAGGGCCATGTGCGCCGCCTCGCCGTCGCGGGCGATCCCGACGTGATCGAGGCCGCCCGCGAAACGGATCTGTTTCCCGTCATCATGATCCGCAATAACCCGTTCGAGCGCGCGATCGAGCGCGTTCGCGCCGCGCCGCCTGGCGGACAGGCGGAGTTTCTCGTGGTGCGAAGCCCGTTCGGAAAGGCCTATGAGCGGCTGTCGCATCTGCTGGTCGGCGACGGCGGCCGGCTCGCCTCGCTGGCCTCGCAGCTCGCCTATGGGCCGCCCTTCATGACAGCTGAGATTTTGCTCGACTACGCCTTCGGCAACAACCCGACCGGCATCGTCGTCGCCGCCATGTCGCAGATCGCCCATATCGAGCAGAATTGCGCGCGAGCGGCGCGCGCGCCGCGCACGGATGTCGTTGAATTCGTCAATAAGACAGTTTTATCGGCCCCCGCTCCAAGAGGCTTTGGCGTCCTGCGGCCATAACCGCCGCGGCTCAGGCGATAAGCGCCTTGGCTATCGTCGCGGCGAAGGGAGTCGTTGGCCGACCGATCAGGCGCGAAAGCTGGCGTGAATCGTCAAACAGCGCGTCTTCAGCCGCCGCGGCGTCGGAATCGGCGAGGAGCGCGGCGAGCGGTGCGGGAAGACCAGCGCCCGTCAGAGCCGCCCGATACTTTGCCTCGGGCAAGTCAGCATAGGGGATTTCGCGCCCGGCCTGACGCGAAAGCTCGGCGGCGAATTCCGCCAGCGTGAAGGATTGGTCGCCGGCAAACTCGTGGATCGCGCCGCCGGCCGCATCGTCGTCGAGCAGTGCGATCGCCGCGGCTTCGGCATAGTCGACGCGCGCGGCGCTGGAGATGCGCCCGCCTTGCGCGCTGCCAATGAAGGCGCCGTGCTGCAGCGCGGCCGGGATCGCGGCGGCGTAATTCTCCGTGTACCAGCCGTTGCGCAGCAGTGTGAAGGGAATGCCGCTCGCGCCGATCAGCGCCTCGGTCTGGCGGTGTTCTTCGGCGAGGCCAAGCTTTGAAATCTCGGCATGGAGCACGCTGGTATAAGCGATGCGCGCCACGCCGGCGCGCTTGGCGGCATCGACCACGTTTCGGTGCTGCGCCACGCGTTCGCCGAGCGCGTTGGACGAGATCAGCAGGAGGCGCTCTGCGCCCACGAACGCTGCGTCGAGGGTGTCGGGGCGATCATAATCGCCCTCGCGGATGACGACGCCCTTTGCAAAGAGCGCGGCGGAACGGGCGGGATCGCGGACGACCGCCGCCACTGCCTGCGGCCCGGCGCGCTCAGCGAGGGCGGCGACGACGAGCCGGCCGAGCTGACCGCTCGCGCCGGTGACAAAGAAACGGGGATGGGAAGCCATGGGAGTTCTCCGGTCTCGCTTGTTGACATTGGTCTCAAATAGAGACCAATGATCGGGCTGGGAAGACGGCACTTTTCCGTCGCCTGGTTACGCGGGAGGTACCGGATGGATGCGCGTGTGGCTCTGGGCGCCAAATTCGAGAATTGGCTGGCCCTGGGATTCGACGACGCGCGCTGTCCCGTGCGCAACCTGCTCGACCAGATCGGCGACCGCTGGTCCATGCTGGTGCTGGCTGCGCTCGCGGGTGGGGCAAAGCGCTTCAGTACGCTCGCCCGCGCGTTGCCGGATATCTCGAAGCGCATGCTGACCCAGACGCTGCGGAGGCTCGAGGCCGACGGGCTCGTTCACCGCGATGTGCAGCCGACTGTGCCGCCCAGCGTCACCTATTCGCTCACATCGCTCGGCGAGAGCTTCGCAGCGCCGCTCCTCGGGCTGGTCGAATGGGCCGAAGCCAATTTCGCCGCAGTGCTTGAGGCGCGCGCGAGAAGAGCCCAAGCAGCATAGCGTCCCGACTGTAAATAATGACCTGCCGCATCAGCTCGGACGGGGCTTTAAAAGCGCGGGAAAGCCGCTAGGTTCAGGCGAAACGCCTTCTTCGTCCCAGCAGCGCGAACCGCGCCGAGGGCTGACCCCAAACGCCGCCCCATGCCAGCCGAACGTTTTGAAATCCTTCTTATGCTGATCGCCGCCGTGATCCCGCTCGAGCTCGCGGCGCGGCGGCTGCGCTTTCCGCCCTCCGCCATGCTGACGTTAGGCGGCATCGCGATCGCCCTTGTCCCCGGCGCGCCGGAGATCGAGGTCGATCCTGATCTCATGCTGGTCCTGTTTCTGCCGCCGCTTCTATTCTCGAGCGCCTATTTCACCGTGTGGCGCGATTTCAAAGCCGATCTGCGGGTCATTCTACAGCTCGCGATCGGGGCGGTCGCCTTCACGACGCTGGCGGTCGGAGTCGTCGCCCACGCCATCGTCCCCGGCCTGCCATGGGCGGCCTGTTTCGCGCTCGGCGCCGTTGTGTCGCCGCCCGATGCGGTGGCCGCCAAGGCGGCGCTGCAGGGCCTCCCCCTGCCGCGCCGGCTCGTCACGCTTCTCGAAGGCGAAAGCCTCGTCAACGACGCGACAGGGCTTGTGCTCTATCGGCTCGCCATTGCGGCGGGACTGACCGGCGCCTTCAACGTCTGGTCTGGCGCAGCGGAGTTCGCCTTTCTCGCGGCGGGCGGCGTCGCCGTCGGCGTGGCGCTCGGATTTCTTGGCTCAAGCCTGCTCGAGCGGCTCGACAACGTCCATCTGAACATCGTGGCCGGATTTCTCGGCGCCTTCGCGTCTTACATCGTCGGCGAACAGCTTCATGTCTCGGGCGTGCTGTCGACGGTCTGCTGCGGCCTTGTCCTCGGCCAGCGTCAGCACAGGGTGTTCCCCGCGCTCA
This sequence comes from Methylocella silvestris, assembly GCF_002891535.1. Lineage (GTDB taxonomy): Bacteria > Pseudomonadota > Alphaproteobacteria > Rhizobiales > Beijerinckiaceae > Methylocapsa > Methylocapsa silvestris_A. The sequence continues at coordinate 8,655 of NZ_PDZR01000010.1, forward strand.
CGCGCGTGCAGGCGACGGCGGTGTGGCAGGTGGCCATCTTCCTCCTGGAATCGCTGGTCTTCATCCTGATCGGCCTTTCGCTGCGCCCCGTTCTGCATCGTCTCGGCGAGGCAGGCGTCGAAGCTAATCAATTCGCTCCGGCAATCGGCGTCATTCTGCTCGCCATGACCGCGGCGCGTTTCGCATGGATTCTTGCCACCGCCTATATCTCGCGCTTTCTCATTCCGTCGCTGCGGGCGCGGGACCCCTATCCGCCTCTCGCCGTGCCCATCATCATGAGCTGGGCCGGCATGCGCGGCGTCGTCAGCCTCGCCGTCGCCCTTTCCGTGCCGGCGGGGTTTCCGGGCCGCGACTTCATCATGGCCGCCACAATGGCGGCGATCCTCGCTTCGATCCTCATTCAGGGGACGACTTTGCGCGCGCTCGTCAAGGCGCTCCAGCCAGGCGACGGCTTCGCGCTGAACGGCGGCGACCACGGCCTTTCCCGGCACGAAGCCCATGCGCGCATCCTCGCGGCGGAAGCGAAAGAAATCGAAAAGATCTCGCGCCAGCCTGATGGGAGCGAGCTGCATCCCCGCCTGCTCGAGCAGTATGGTCGCCGCGCGTCCGTCGCACAGCGCTTTGTCGACACGGAAGGCGCTCTTGCCGCCGATCGGCTGGCGCATTACGAGGCGATTCTCGCGGCAAACCGCGCCGGCCGCGCCGAATTGTTGCGGCTTCACCGCTCCGGCGAAATCCACGATTTGACGCTGCACGCCCTAGAGGCCGAGATCGACATAGAGGAACTCGGCGCGCGAAAGATGCTCGACCGCTGAGACAACTCTAAAATTCTGTGTCCGCGGCCATAGCGGCGCGTCCGGCGTCGGATTTGCGACGCCGATCAGTCAGGTCTACCCGCTGCAGGACGGAGCCGGCCGGATCTCCTTCGGCGGCGAGCTCGTCAATTGCGCTGGCTCGTTCGCGGCGATGAGATGAATGAATTCGAGAAAGGCGCGCAGCTTGGCTGGCGCCTGTCGGCGGGACGGATAATAGGCATACAAGGGGAAACGCTCGTCAGACCATTCGGGAAGGACCTGCACGAGCTTCCCGCTCGCGAGCCACTGGGCCAGCCCGAGTTCGAAGCTCTGAAATAAACCCTGTCCGGCTTCGCAGGCTGCCAGGGCCGTCGAGGGGTCATCCATTACGATGCGCCCGTCGACGGCGATCTCGACGATCTCTTCGCGCCGATGAAACTCCCAGCTGAAGGGCCGCCCGGACTGCGGGTTCCGGAACAGCAGCGCTTCGTGATTTGCGATGTCTTCCGGGGTCTGGGGCGTCCCTCGGCGCGCGAGATAGCTCGGAGACGCGCAGGTTACGATGCGCGTTTCGAGAATCTTTCGCGCGATCAGCGCTGATGCGTCGGGAGACCCGAAGCGCAGCGCGAGGTCAACGCCGCCGGCCATCATATCCTCGCGATGATTGCTGACGAGAATCTCCAATGAGAGGTGGGGAAAGCGGGTTGTCAGCTCGGGCAGGCGGGGCGCAAGAACGATGCGGGCGAACCACGGATCGAGGCTGAGCTTGAGACGTCCCCGAACCGTAGCGCCGGCGCCGGCCGCTTCTTCTGCCGCCTCTTCGATCCCCGTCAGCAGCGGCGCCACCTGGGAATGGAAACGCCTACCCTCCTCGGTGAGGACTACGGCGCGCGGGTTGCGATCGAAGAGCCTTATGCCGATCCGCGTCTCCAGCCGCGCGATGGCCCGGCTGACGCCAGACGGTGTCAGGCCGAGCGCCTCGGCCGCCTGAACGAAGCTGCCGGCTTCGACTACAGCTATCATCACGCTGACACCGGAAAGCAATCGCGCATTGAACATTGATAGTGACTCCAAGTCACTTTTGTATGGACAGGGATGCGTTTGTGTCAAAGGCATTCACAATGAGAAATGAGCCTCTCGCAAAAGGAGGCTACCATGGCTTTGAAAGACAAACGGATCATCGTTCTTGGAGGAACATCGGGCATCGGCCTCGCGGTCGCGGAAGCCGCCGCAACGGATGGCGCCAAAGTGCTGGTCGCGTCCAGGGACGAGGCGCGGATTAAGCGAGCGCTGACGGAGCTACCTGCCGGGGTAGAAGGATACGCGCTCGACCTGTCGAACGCCGCCGCCATCGAGGCTTTCTTTGACGCCGTCGGACCGTTCGACCATCTCGTCTACACCGCCGGGGAGTCGCTGAAGCTCTCGCCCCTAGCGGAAGGGGACATCGCCAGCGTTCGTCACTTCTTCGAAGTGCGTTATTGGGGCGCGTTCATGGCGGCCCGATGGGGGCATCGTCATATCCGGACGGGCGGCTCGATCGTGTTCACATCCGGCGTTGCAGCGGCAAGGCCAGGGCCGGGCTGGTCTGTCGCGGCAAGCATCTGCGGGGCGATGGAGGGGCTTACACGAGCCTTGGCGGTAGAGCTGGCGCCGATGCGCGTTAACATCGTCTCCCCGGGCGTCGTCAAGACGCCGCTTTGGCGTGAGATGCCAGAGGAGGCGCGGGAGTCGCTTTATGCTTCCGAAGCGCGACGTCTCCCTGTGGGGCATGTCGCTGACGCGCAGGAGATTGCGAAGGGCTATCTCTACCTGATGCGACAGACATTCGTGACTGGCCAGACTCTGGTGATCGACGGTGGCGGCCTCCTGGTCTGATCGGTTCGCCGAACGCGGCCCGCGTCTGAACGTGCGACGGGACGAAACAGGTTGATCCATCGCAACCCATTGATTGCTCGTGATTTTGACAGCCTGGGCGGCTTGGACGGCCCTCTCCTATTTAAGATAAAAAGGAGGAAGTAAGGGAGCATGCGCCAGCGCCTCGCGCCGGAAGCGTGTGGTCCTGCACGGGGGAAGGGGGCAACATTAAATGAGCCGCGAAATCGATCCGGCGGTTGACATATCGCTGACATAGCCCGGCGCGAGAGACGAGGCGCCAGTCATCAAAAAATAGGGACAGTGAAACCAAGGGGTTTGATGGTGGGCGCACAAGGGCTCGAACCTTGGACCCGCTGATTAAGAGTCAGCTGCTCTACCAACTGAGCTATGCGCCCATCAAACCAATGCAAGGGCCACATGGGCCCTGCGCAGCGGGAGCGCTCATGTAGCAAACGGGGTCCGCCCTGTCCAGAGCAAGAGGCGGAAAATACCAGACCCGCCGCCATGCGTCCGAAGTCGAGGAAAATCAGCGCGAACTGGCGGCTCATGCGCCGCGGTGGTCAAATTGGCCGCCAGTGATTTTCGCGCCGCTCGCCATCACCCGGCGAGAACGTCCCGCTGTGACTTGCCGCGCTTCATCATCAGCTTGTTCAGTGAGGCGATATAGGCTTTCGCCGCGGCGACCAGCGTATCGGGGTCCGCCCCCTTGGCCGTCACCGTCTTGCCGTCCTCGGCGAGCCGCACCGACACCTCCGCCTGCGCGTCGGTTCCCTTCGTGACCGCGTGAACCTGAAACAGTTCGAGGACGGCCCCATGCGGCACCAGCGCCTGGATGGCGTTGAAGATGGCGTCCACCGGGCCGTTGCCGGTCGCCTGATGGGTCACATGCGTTCCGTCGATGTCGAGGGTCAGCGCCGCCGATTGCGGCCCCTTGGTCCCCGCGAAAACGGTGAGGTCGACGAGCTTGATTCGATCATGCGCATGAATGATTTCATCGTCGACAAGCGCCATCAGATCCTCGTCATAGACGACCTTCTTGCGGTCGGCGAGATCCTTGAAGCGCACGAAGGCGTCGTGCAGGGCGTTGTCGGCGAGCTCATAGCCAAGCTCGCGCAGCTTGTCCTTGAACGCGTGGCGGCCGGAATGCTTTCCCATCACCAGCGAGGTCTTGCTGACGCCGACGCTCGCCGGCGTCATGATCTCATAGGTCTGGGCATTTTTCAGCATGCCGTCCTGATGGATGCCGCTCTCATGGGCGAAGGCGTTGCGGCCGACGATCGCTTTGTTGAATTGCACCGGCGACGAACTCACCGCCGAGACGAGTTTTGACGCGCGCGTCAGAAGCGTCGAATCGATTTCGGTGTGATAGGGCAATGAATCGCCGCGCGTCTTCAGCGCCATGACGACTTCCTCGAGAGCGGCGTTGCCGGCGCGTTCGCCAAGGCCGTTGATGGTGCATTCAACCTGACGCGCGCCGCCGCGCACGCCCGCTAGCGAATTGGCGACGGCGAGTCCGAGATCGTCGTGGCAATGCACCGAAAACACCGCCTTGTCGGCGTCCGGCACCCGCTCGCGGATCTGGCGGAACATCGCCTCATATTCGTCGGGCAAAGCGTAGCCGACGGTGTCCGGCAGATTGATCGTCGTCGCGCCGGCGCGGATCGCCGCCTCGACGCAGCGGCAGAGATAGTCGATCGGGGTGCGCGTTGCGTCCATCGCCGACCATTCGACGTCGTCCACGAGATTGCGCGCCTGCGTCACGGTGCGGGCGATGATCTCAAGTACCTGGGCTTCGCTCTTGTTCATCTGATGCTGAAGATGAATGGGCGAGGTCGAGACGAACGTATGGATGCGCGGCCGGCGCGCTTTGCGCACCGCCTCGCCACAGCGGGCGATGTCGCCCTCGATGGCGCGGGCGAGTCCGGCGATGACGGCATTTTTGGTGCGTTCCGCGATGGCTGAAACGGCTTCGAAATCGCCTTCGGAGGCGATCGGGAAGCCGGCCTCGATGATGTCGACGCCCATATGGTCGAGCATTTCGGCGACCTGCAGCTTGTCCTCAAGATACATGGTCGCGCCGGGCGATTGCTCACCGTCGCGCAAGGTGGTGTCGAAGATGACGACGGATTCTGAATTGCGCGCGGAGTCGCGCGGGGAAGAAACGGAGTCTGTCATGGTCTTGTCCGGAAAGGGAGATCGTCAGGGTTTTTTCGGCGCGTTCCCCTGAGCGCCCAGGCAAAGCCCGGCCGGCCCTCAGGGGCGGATAAGCAGAAGAAGCTTTCCAGCAAGAAGCGAAGCTCCGCCGGGCGCGGCGCAAAGCGCAACGCGGCCAACCAGCGGAAAGTCAAAACCGAAATGCACGGAATATCTTACCCTAATAGCGCCCTTAAGCTGAAGGCGAGGATTGAAAGTAGAGGAGGCGGGGGAAAATAGCAAGCGCCCGCCCGACGCGCGTCAAGGCGAGGATGAGGCGCGCAGCATCTCCCGCGCCTTCGCTGCGTCGGCCGCGATCTGCGCCCTCAGCGCCTCCAGCGAGGCGAATTTTTCCTCCGGCCTGATCCAGCCGATAAAGAACACTTCCACCGTCCGGCCATAGAGATCGCCGGAAAAATCGAACAGATGCGCCTCGAGCAGCGCCTCGCCATTGTCGTCGATCGTCGGACGGCGCCCGAAGCTCGCGACGCCATCGTGCAGGACGCCGGCAATTTCCACCCGCACGGCGTAAATGCCGTGACGCAGCCGACAGGTCGGATCCGGCCTGATATTGGCCGTCGGATAACCAAGCTCGCGTCCAAGTTTCTGGCCCGCCAGCACCTCGCCGACAATCGAATAGGGGCGTCCGAGCAGGCGGGCGGCCTCAGCGGCGTCGCCGGTTTCCAGCGAGGCGCGGATCGCGGTGGAGGAGGCGGGTCTTTGCGCCTCACCGGCCGCCGAACCGCCGCCAGCGGCGTCGACGCGTTCGACGATTTCGACGCCAAGGCCGAGTCGCGCGCCAGCCTGCCGCAAGAACGCCGGCGTGCCCGAGCGGCCGGCGCCGAAATGGAAATCATAGCCGGCGACGACGGCGCTGACGTTGAGCCGCCGCAGCAGAATCTCTTCGATGAAACGGTCCGCCGGCAGGCCGGCGAGCGCTGCGTCGAATGGCACGACGATCATTCCGTCGAGGCCGAGGCGCTTCAGCGATCGCGCCTTGGCTTCAAGCGGCGAAAGGCGAAACACCGCGCGTTCCCGATTGAAAAAATCGGCTGGATGCGGCTCGAAGGTCAGCACCGCGCAGGGCCGGCCAAGCCGGGCGGCAAGAGCTTCGGCGCGGCCAATCACAGCCAGATGTCCAAGATGCACGCCATCGAAATTGCCGATCGCGACGACGGCGCCCTCAAGGCCCTCCGGCGGGCTCTGCGGGTCGATCGCGAGGATGAAGCGTTTGGCGCCATGCGTTTGGGTCAAGGCAGGCGGCGCCGCGCCGATTGGAGGCGGTCGGTCGGCTGGCGCGCGCGGCGCCGCCGCATGGCCTCGTTCAGGTGCTGCGGCATGGGAAAGGCCTGTTGTCGGAAGTTCGCGCGAAACTGACGCGGGCCCTGGCTCCAGTCAAGCTTGGCGTCTGGCGTCCGCAATGGCTCTACCAGACAAGTTGGGCGATTGCGGCGCTGGGCCGCAGGCCGAAATCAAGGACGAACTGCTGCAGCGCGGCGGCGTGGATCGCCGCATGCTCGGCCGCTCCATGCAAGGCGTCGCGATGAATCCCGGACGTGACGAGAACGCTGTCAAAGCCCTGCTTGGCGGCCCCGCGAATGTCCGTGCGCATGGCGTCGCCGATGGCGAGGACTCTCGCGCGTTCGACCGCGCCGCCACGCGCTGCGCCCGCGAGCGTCAGAGCGCGATCATAGATCGGCGCAAAAGGTTTTCCAGCCTGGATTACATTGCCGCCGAGACGCTCATAGCGTTCGGCGATGGCCCCGGCACAATAGGAGAGGGCGCCGTCGACCTCGACGACGAGATCCGGATTGGCGCAGAGAAAATCAAGTTTTCGCGCAAAGATAAGCTTCAGCCGCTCATCGTAGTCTTCGGGCGTCTCGCTAAAAAAATCAATGAAACCGGTGCAGAGGACGAAGTCGGCGCTCGCGATCGGCGCAAATCGCGGCGCGTGGCCGTCGCGCGCCGCGACTTCCTCGAACAAGCCCGTTTCCTGCGGCGCGCCGATGTGGAACAGGCTTTGACCGCTCCGCTCGATCAACAGGCTGACGGTGACGTCTCCCGACGAAACGACGGCGTCATAGGCGCTGGAGGGAAAGCCGAGTTCGTTCAGCTGGGCCGTGACGATGCGGCTTGGCGCTGGCGAATTGGTGATGAGAATGACCGCGCCGCCCCTGGCGCGAAAGCGGCCAAGCGCGTCCGCCGCGCCGGCGAAGGCCGAGGCGCCATTATGGACGACGCCCCAGACGTCGCTGAGGATGACGTCATAGCCATCGGCGATCTCGCTCAAGCCCGCGATTAGACGAGGCACGCAAATTTCCTTCGGGTTGCGAAAAAAGGCTCTCTTTCAGGGCGGCCAGAGGGTTCGGGCGGCGCCGCAGGTCGGGCCTCGGACATCCCGCGCCTCTAGGCGGGGAAGCCAGCTCTGTCAAGCAAGCGTCCCCGCGATTGCAGAGGACTTTCGATCCGAGCCGTTTACCGATTTTTCTCAAGCTGCCGCTTAAGCTGTGGCATGACGACTGACAATATGTTTTATTAAATAGCTAGCCGGCGCGAGTTTGAGCCTTGCGTAACTTTCCCAAATGTCGCCGAGCACGAACCTCTTGAGCGCGGCGCCGACCGCCGCCCGCATTCTCTTCGCTTGCGCTCTTCTGCTTGTGACGCCACGCATCGTCGTCGCCGGAGCCTGGCTGATGCCGCCGGGCGCCGGGCAAATCATCGCCGGAACGGCCTTTTCCGGGTCGGCCCGGGCCTTTGACGCGCAAGGGCGCCTCGTGCCGGTGCCCTCCTACCAGAAATTCGAACTCGGCGCCTATGTCGAATATGGCCTGACCGATTGGGCGACGCTTGTCGCGACGCCGTCCTATGATCGCATCAGCCAGCCGGCGCCGGCCGTCCCCTACTCGGGGATCGGCCAAAGCGGGCTTGGCGCGCGCTTCGGCCTTTACCACACCGACGCGCTGGTGTTTTCCGCGCAGGGGCTGCTGGCCTCGCCGGGAGCGTCCTTCAATGGCAATCTGCAGCCGCATCGGGCCGCTTCGCTCGATCTGCGCGCTATGGCCGGCTATAATTTTACCCTCGGCGCGGCGGCCGCCTTTCTCGACGCCGAGGCGGCCTATCGCCTTTATGCGCAGGCGCAGCCGGGCGAATGGAAATTCGATGTCACCTTCGGCGTTCGGCCGATCGCAAATTGGCTCGTCCTGATGCAGAGCTTCGGCTCGCTCCAGCCAGGGCAGGCCGAGGGGTTCCCGCAATCCTGGTGGGAGAAGCTTCAGGGCAGCGTCGTCTACGATTTCAATTCCGTCTGGTCCGCGCAAATCGGCGTTTTCATGACCGTCGCGGGAAAGAACACGGGGCGGGAGCTGGGGCCGGTCGGAGCGATCTGGTATAAGTTCTAATCAGGTTGCGCACACGCCGGGAAGTTAATGTTAGATATCAGAAATATATTGCAAGTCATTGCCAAAGTTGCAGCGCCGTGATGGAGAAATGCGTTGGCGTGCTCCTCGCTGGCGGCCTCTCTCGGCGCATGGGCGGAGGCGATAAGGCGCTGCAAGAGATCGCCGGAGCGACGATCCTCGAACGCATGATCGCGGCGCTGTCGCCGCAATGTTCGAGATTGATCCTCAACGCCAATGGCGATCCAGGCCGCCTCAAGGCCTTTGGTTTGCCGATCATCGCCGACGATCCGCCGGATTTCAAAGGGCCGCTTGCCGGCGTTTTGGCGGGGCTCGACTGGATCGCCGAAAATTCCCCGGAAGCTTCCTTCGCGCTGAGCGCCCCGACCGACGCGCCATTTCTGCCGGATGATCTTGTCGCAAGGCTTTTTGCGGCGCGGCGTGCGGAAGGCGCCGAAATCGCCTGTGCGCGTTCAGGCGGACGGGAGCATTCCGTGATTGCGCTTTGGCCGGTAGCCATCCGGCAGGAGCTGCGTCACGCGCTTTATTCTGAAGACGTGCGAAAGGTCGGGTCTTTTCTTGGGCGCTACGCGGTCGCCTACGCCGATTGGGACATCGAACCCTTCGATCCCTTCTTTAACGCCAATACGCTCGAAGATCTTCGCGTCGCCGCCGAGATTGCGACCCGCCTGGCGTCTAGCCGAAAAATTCTTTAGTCTATTCTTTTAGACTGTAACTCCACGCTGCGTTATAGAGCCGTCACAATCAAAACGGATCGGGACCTAACATGGCGCAAACGTTGGATAATATCGAAAATATCTCACTTGAGGAGTTGAAGCAGGGGCTTGCCGATGGCGCGATCCTGCTTGTCGATGTGCGGGAGCCGAATGAATTTGCTGCCGGACATATTCCCGGGGCGACGCTCAATCCGCTGCAAAGCTTCGACCCTTCAAAGCTGCCGAAGGGGCAGGGCAAGCGCGTCGTCCTTTCCTGCCGTTCCGGCAAGCGGTCGCTGGCCGCGCTGGAGCTTGCCCGCAAGGCCGGGCGCAGCGATGTGACCGCGCATTATCCCGGCGGTTTTCAGGAATGGGCCCAGCGTGGCGAGAAGGTGGAATTGTAGCCCACTTCCTTGGCGTTGGGGCGCCTCGACGCCAGGGTCGGCCTCGGACGGGACGGACTTACCGGAATCGCCCCTAGCGTTTGACCGTTCCGCCGCCGCCCGCGCTCTATAGTCACAGTCTAATCAAGCAACCATCTCGTTATGGTCACAATTGCTGGCTAATTGCCCCGCTCCCGTTAACAGGAGAGGGGTAGAAGGTTTGAAGTTTGTAAATGGAGCGATGCTTGGAACCCTGATTGTTTGTCCTTTGTCTGAAGCCGTTGCTGGCGCCGAGGCTGAATATTATGTCAAAGCCTCATATTATTCATCGGGTGTGCGAACTGCATCTGGGGAACCCTTCGATCACCGCGCAATGACCGCCGCGAGCAAGACCCTGCCCTTTGGTGCGCGCCTGAAACTGACCAACCCCGCCACCGGACGCTCGGTCGTCGTGCGGATCAATGATCGCGGCCCCTTCGTGCGTGGCCGCGACCTCGATCTTGCCCGCGGCGCGGCTGAAGCGCTTGGCATGCTCGAGGCGGGCACGGCCACTTTGCAGGTCGCACGCCTGTAAGCGTTCGTTCGCCTTCCCTGGTTCGGCCGGGCTTTGCGCGTCGCGATCCTCGATCGGGCGCCGGGCCTGGCCGCATAAATCACCCAGCGCGCGCTCCAAACGGCTAAACGCGCTCCGCGCTCTTGCCAGTTACCAGACGCGCGCCGCGCTCTTGCTGATCAAACGCGCATTGCGCTCTTGCCGATTAAACGCGCCCGGCGCTCTTGCCGCAGCGCCCGGCTCTTGCTAGATAGCGCACATCAGTCTTGCTTTTTTTCGCCGTTCCGGCGCCGGTCCGCTTTAGCGGAAGTCCTTCGCCCATTGTGAGCAATGCTCATTGGCAGGGATACCGGCGGAAGAAAGCGCCACCAACCCCAAACCACCGGCGCCGCCCGCTCCGCGGGCAACCAGGAGACCAAATGGCATCAATTTCCACCTATGCGCCGACGCGCGAGGATTTCGCGGCGCTTCTCGACGAGAGCTATGGCGACAACGAGGCTTTTGAAGGCTCGGTCGTCAAAGGCACCGTCGTCGCAATTGAAAAAGACGTCGCCGTCATCGACCTCGGCCTCAAGACCGAGGGACGCGTCGCCCTCAAGGAATTTCAAGGTCCGAACCGCGAAGGCGCGCCCGTCGTCGGCGACGTCGTCGAGGTCTATCTCGAGCGCATCGAGAATGCGCTTGGCGAGGCCGTCATCTCGCGCGACAAGGCCCGCCGCGAAGAGAGCTGGGTCAAGCTCGAAAAAGCTTTCGAGAAGCAGGAAAAGGTTGAAGGCGTCATCTTCAACCAGGTCAAGGGCGGCTTTACGGTCGACCTCGACGGCGCCGTCGCCTTCCTGCCGCGCAGCCAGGTCGATATCCGTCCGATCCGCGACGTCACCCCGCTGATGGGCGTGCCGCAGCCGTTCCAGATCCTGAAAATGGATCGCCGCCGCGGCAATATCGTCGTTTCGCGCCGTACTGTGCTTGAAGAATCTCGCGCCGAACAGCGCCATGAGATCGTTGCCAACCTCGAAGAGGGGCAGGTGATCGAAGGGATGGTCAAGAACATCACCGATTACGGCGCCTTCGTCGACCTCGGCGGCATCGACGGCCTGCTGCATGTTACCGATATCGCCTGGCGCCGCGTCAACCACCCGACGGAAGTTCTGTCGATCGGTCAGACGGTTCGCGTCAAGATCATCAAGATCAACCACGACACCCACCGCATCTCGCTCGGCATGAAACAGCTGCTCGAAGATCCGTGGCAGGGCATCGAGGCGAAATACCCGGTCGAGGCGCGCTTCCGCGGCCGCGTCACCAACATCACCGACTACGGCGCCTTCGTCGAACTGGAGCCCGGCATCGAGGGACTGATCCACGTCTCCGAAATGTCCTGGACCAAGAAGAACGTGCATCCCGGCAAGATCGTCGCGACGAGCCAGGAAGTTGACGTTCAGGTTCTCGAAGTCGATCCCGTCAAGCGCCGTATTTCGCTCGGCCTGAAGCAGACCCTCGCCAATCCGTGGGAATCCTTCGCCGAGAAATTCCCGATCGGCTCGGAAGTCGAGGGCGAGGTCAAGAACAAGACCGAATTCGGTCTGTTCATTGGCCTCGACGGCGACGTCGACGGCATGGTCCACCTCTCCGATCTCGACTGGAAGAAGCCCGGCGAGCAGGCGATCGAGGACTACAAGAAGGGCGATATCGTCCGCGCCAAGGTGCTCGACGTCGATATCGACAAGGAGCGCATCTCGCTTGGCGTGAAGCAGCTCGGCGGCGACGCCGTCGCGCCGGCCGCGGAAGGCGCTCCGAAGCCGACCGACGATCCGTCCGACCTCAAGAAGGGCGTTGTCGTCACCTGCGAGATCATGGACGTCAAGGACGGCGGCCTCGATGTTCGCATCGTCGGCACAGACTTCACCGCCTTCATCAAGCGCAACGAGCTGGCGCGCGACCGCGCCGATCAGCGTCCCGAGCGTTTCGCCGTCGGCGAGAAGGTCGATGCGCGCATCACCCAGTTCGATCGCCGCACCCGCAAGGTGACGGTCTCGATCAAGGCGCTCGAAGTCGCGGAAGAGAAGGAAGCCATCGCGCAATATGGCTCCGCCGATTCTGGCGCTTCGCTCGGCGACATCCTTGGCGCGGCCCTGAAGGCCCGCGAAAAGGGCGGCAAGGCCGAAGAGTAAGATCGACCGCAAAGCGGCCTATCAATCCAGCGAGCCCGCGCGAAGTTTCTTCGCGCGGGCTTTTTTGGCCTTCAGGGGAGCGGTCCATGACTGCGGCAGCTTCACGCGTCGCCGGCGTCGGCGTTGATTTCGGCACGACGAACAGCGTCGTCGCTCTCGCCTATGAGAACGGCGAAGTCGAGAGCCTCAGCTGGCCCTCTCAGTTTGGCGCGACCGAGACCTATCGTACGGCGCTGATGTTCTGGCGCGAGGGGCGCGCCATTGCCCACGCCTCTGGGCCAACGGCCATCGCTCGCGCCGTCGCGGCCGATGGCGAACAGCGCTTCATCCAGTCGATCAAGACCTATCTGGCGAGCCGGCTCTTCTCCGAAACGCGGCTTTACGGCCAGCGCTTCACCATCGAGCAATTGGTCGCGACGTTTCTGAGCGATCTCTTGGCCGATTTGCGCTTGGGCGGCGATTCGAGCGCGGCGCAAATCGCGATCCTGTCCGGCCGGCCGGTCGTTTTCGCCGGCGAGGATCCGGACGAAGAACTCGCGGTCGCCCGCCTCAAAAACGCCTATGCTCTGGCAGGCTTTCACGATGTCGGCCTCGCCTTCGAGCCCTTCGGCGCGGCCTATTGGTATGCGCGTCATCTGGAGTGCGAAGAAACGGTGCTTGTGGCCGATTTCGGCGGCGGCACCAGCGATTTCTCAATTATGCGCTTTTCCCGCAAGGACGGCGCGCTGACGGCGCGGCCGCTCGCCCATACCGGCGTCGGCGTCGCCGGGGATTCATTTGACTATCGCATCATCGACCATGTCGTGGCGCCAAAACTCGGCAAAGGCTCGTTTTACCGCTCCTTCGACAAGCGTCTGCCGATCCCGGCCTATTTCCATGCCGCCTTCGCGCAATGGCATCAATTGTCGTGGCTGAAGACGCCGCAGACGCTGGGCGAATTGCGCAAGCTGATCCAGAGCGCCGAGGAGCCGGAGCGGCTGGAAGATCTGATGGCGGTGATCCAGCACGATCTCGGCTTCGAGCTGTACCGCTCCGTCGGCGCGCTCAAGGCGCAGTTGTCCGATGAGGAAAGCGCACGTTTTTCCTTCAAACGGGAGGGCATCGCCATTGAGGCGGACGTGTCGCGCGAAAAATTCGAGGCCTGGATCGCGCCAGATCTCAAGCGCATCGGTGCCTGCGTCGATCAGGCTATCGCGGCGGCCGGCCTCAACGCCGCAGCGATCGACGCCGTCTTTCTGACGGGCGGAACGTCTTTCGTGCCCTCCGTGCGCGCGCTGTTTACGGAGCGCTTTGGCGCCGGGCGCGTGCATATCGGCGACGCCTTCCAGTCAGTGGCCTCGGGCCTGGCGCTGATTGCGGCGGAGCGGGTGGGCGCCGGGCCGGCAGGGTAGGGGCCGGCGCGGCGCGCAAGACTTCGGCTACGGATGAAGCTCCGGCTACTGAAACGTCACCTTCAAGATCTCATAGCTTTTTCCGCCGCCGGGCGTCGTCACCTCGACCGTGTCGCCGACCTTCTTGCCGATCAGCGCGCGGGCGGTCGGCGAGGTGATCGAGACGCGGCCGGATTTCACGTCGGCCTCGGTCTCGCCGACGATCTGATAGGTTTTTTCCGCTTCGGTGTCTTCATCGATCAGCGTCACCGTCGCGCCGAACATCACCGTCGCGCCGCTGAGTTTTGAGACGTCGATCACCTCGGAGCGGGACAATTTGTCTTCAAGCTCGGCGATGCGGCCCTCATTCAGGGACTGGGCTTCCTTCGCGGAATGATATTCGGCGTTCTCCGACAGATCGCCGTGGCTGCGCGCTTCGGCGATCGCCTGGATGATCCGCGGCCGTTCGATCTGCTGGCGCCGCTTCAATTCGTCTTCGAGGGCGAGATGGCCCGCCGCCGTCATGGGAACCTTGTCCATGGTGGTATCTTTCACATCCCTATAAACAACAAAAGCGTCCGCTCCTCCCTGGGGCGCGGCGTTGTCGTGGTCTTCAAAAACTGTCGGCTCGTTTGAGGCCGCAGGGGCTATCGCTAATCGCCGGGCTCCAGCGCTTTGCCGCCGCGAATCCGTCTCCCGCCTAAGAGACACTTTCGCGCAGGCTCCTGCAAGTGGCTCGTGTCAGGGCGAGGTTTCAATCGAGACGCCGGCGCCGGGTTCCCGGGGGCAAATCATTCCTTAACTGAAATAATCCTGCAGTGCGCGGACTTCGAGATCGCCGGCGATATAGGCCTTGATTCCTTCGGACGCGGCGATCGCCCCCGCGAGCGTCGTGTAATAGGGCACTTTGTGCAAAAGCGCCGCGCGGCGCAACGAACGTGAGTCAGCGAGGGCCTGCTTGCCCTCGGTCGTGTTGAGGACGAGCTGCACGCTGCCGTTCTTGATGAGATCGACCACATGCGGCCGGCCCTCGGAGACCTTGTTGGTGCGCTGCGCGGCGACCCCTTCGGCGAGAAGGAAGCGGGCCGTCCCGCCGGTCGCAAGGATGCGGAAACCGAGCCCGGCCAAAAGCTTCATCGTGCCGAGCACGCGCTGCTTGTCGGCGTCGCGGACGGATACGAAGACGGCGCCCGAGGTCGGCACATTGGTGCCGCCGCCGAGCTGACTCTTGGCGAAGGCGACGGCGAAAGAGCGGTCGAGCCCCATGACTTCGCCGGTCGAGCGCATTTCCGGGCCGAGCACCGTGTCGACGCCGGGAAAGCGCGCGAAGGGAAACACGCTCTCCTTGACGCCGACATGGTCGAAGCGCGGCGGCGTCAGGCCGAAGCTGGCGAGGCTTTCGCCGGCCATGATGCGGGCGGCGATCTTGGCGATCGGAACCCCGATCACCTTGGCGACGAAGGGGACCGTGCGCGCCGCGCGGGGGTTCACCTCGAGCACGTAGATTTCGCCGTCCTTCAGCGCATATTGCACATTCATCAACCCGCCGACGCCAAGCGCGAGCGCGAGATCGCGGGTCTGGGCTTCGAGTTTTGCGATCATGTCCGGCGACAGCGAGCGCGGCGGCAGCGAGCAGGCGCTGTCGCCCGAATGAATGCCGGCCTCCTCGATATGCTCCATGACGCCGCAGATATAGACGTCCGTCCCGTCCGACAAAGCGTCGACGTCGACTTCGACGGCGTCGCTGAGATAGCGGTCGAACAGCAGCGGATTCTTGCCGAGCACCGTGTTGATCTGCCCGGTCTTGTCGTTTGGATAGCGCGCCTTGACGTCGGACGGCACGAGGCCCGGCAGAACCCCGAGCAGATAATCGTCGAATTCGCCATGATCGCGGATGATCGCCATGGCCCGGCCGCCGAGCACATAGGACGGGCGCACCACCAGCGGCAGGCCGAGGTCCGAGGCGACGATGCGCGATTGCTCGACCGAATAGGCGATGCCGTTCTTCGGCTGCTTCAGGCCGATCTTGTCGAGCAGGCGCTTGAAGCGGTCGCGGTCCTCGGC
Organism: Methylocella silvestris; assembly: GCF_002891535.1. Lineage (GTDB taxonomy): Bacteria > Pseudomonadota > Alphaproteobacteria > Rhizobiales > Beijerinckiaceae > Methylocapsa > Methylocapsa silvestris_A. Next base: position 24,166 of record NZ_PDZR01000010.1, read on the forward strand.
GAGATCGATCGAATCGACCGAGGTGCCGAGGATCGGGATTCCCGCCCGCTGCAGGCCTTCTGCGAGTTTAAGCGGCGTCTGGCCGCCGAACTGGACGATGACGCCCTTGAGCTTGCCGGCTTCGCCCTCCTTGGCGAGGATTTCGAGAACGTCCTCCATCGTCAGCGGCTCGAAATAGAGCCGGTCGGAGGTGTCATAGTCGGTTGAAACCGTTTCCGGATTGCAATTGACCATGATTGTCTCGATCCCCCTCTCACGAAGAGCGAAGGAGGCGTGACAGCAGCAATAGTCGAATTCGATGCCCTGGCCGATGCGATTCGGACCGCCGCCGAGGATGACGACTTTTTCACGATCCGAGGGGCGCGCCTCGTCCGCCGAGACCCCCGCGAAGGGTGGCGCATAAGTCGAATACATATAGGCTGTCGGCGAGGCGAATTCGGCGGCGCAGGTGTCGATGCGCTTATAGACCGGCCGCACGCCAAGACTGCGGCGAAGCGCGCCGACGGCGGCGGCGGAGGATCCGGTCAGAGCGGCGAGGCGGGCATCGGAAAAACCGGCCGCTTTCAGCATGCGCAGATTGGCGCTGTCGCCGGGCAGGCCGCGCTGGCGAACCAGCGCCTCAAGGTCGAGGATTTCCTGCAGCCGCTCGAGAAACCAGACGTCAATACGGCACGCCTCATGGATCTCGGCCGGCGTCATGCCGTAGCGCAACGCCTGCGCCGCGACGAGCAGCCGGTCCGGCGTCGGCCGGCCGAGCGCGGCGCGTAGCGCATTCATATCGTCGCCAAGGCCGAGCCCCTCGATCTCGATCTCGTCGAGCCCGTCGAGGCCGATGTCCAGAGAGCGCAGCGCCTTCTGCAGGCTCTCGGCGAAGGTGCGCCCGATCGCCATGGATTCGCCGACCGACTTCATCGCGGTGGTCAGGATATTATCGGCGCCGGGAAATTTCTCGAAGGCGAAGCGCGGGATTTTCGTGACGACATAATCGATGCTCGGCTCAAAGGACGCCGGCGTCGCGCCGCCGGTGATGTCGTTTTCGATCTCGTCGAGGGTAAAGCCGACCGCGAGCTTGGCCGCCACCTTGGCGATCGGGAAGCCGGTCGCTTTCGAGGCGAGGGCGGAGGAGCGCGACACCCGCGGGTTCATCTCGATGACGATCATGCGCCCGTCGGCCGGATTGACGGCGAACTGGACGTTGGAGCCGCCCGTCTCGACGCCGATCTCGCGCAGCACCGCGAGCGAGGCGTCGCGCATGATCTGATATTCCTTGTCGGTCAGCGTCAGCGCCGGCGCGACCGTAATGGAATCGCCCGTATGCACGCCCATCGGATCGATGTTCTCGATGGAGCAGACGATGATGCAATTGTCCGCTCTGTCGCGGACGACCTCCATTTCATATTCCTTCCAGCCAAGCACGCTTTCCTCGACCAGCACCTCGCTTGTCGGCGAGGCGTCGATGCCCCGCTCGATGATGTCGATGAATTCGGCCTTGTTATAGGCGATGCCGCCGCCGGTGCCGCCCATGGTGAAGGAGGGGCGGATGATCGCCGGCAGGCCGATATCGTCGATAATGGCGAGCGCCTGGCTGAGCGTCTTGATCTGATGCGAACGCGGCGTCGACAGGCCGATGCGCGACATCGCCTCGCGGAACAATTCGCGATCCTCGGCCATGTCGATCGCCTCGGCGCTGGCGCCGATCATCTCGACGTCATATTGCTCGAGTATTCCCATCTTCTTGAGCGAGAGCGCGCAATTCAATGCCGTCTGGCCGCCCATGGTCGGCAGCAGGGCAAAGCCCCCCGGCGCAGCGTATCGCTCCTTGGCGATGATCTTGGCGACCGCCTCGGGGACGATCGGCTCGATATAGGTGCGGTCGGCCATGTCCGGGTCGGTCATGATCGTCGCCGGGTTGGAATTGACGAGGACGATTCGGTAGCCCTCTGCGCGCAGCGCCTTGCATGCTTGCGTGCCGGAATAGTCGAATTCGCAGGCCTGTCCGATGATGATCGGCCCGGCGCCGATGATAAGGATCGTCGAGATGTCGGTCCGCTTCGGCATTAGGTCTCTTTCGCGATCGAGGCTGGCATTCAGATCTTTGTCATAAAAGCCGCGCGGCTGCCCAGGCCGGCGCTTTGACCGGTTCAAACGGAGTCTTTGCGCGATGGTTCGCTTGAGCGCAGCAAGGACGGCGCCGAGTCCGCGCGGGCTTCAGCGAGAATTCATGAGGCAGGCAGGTGTCTAGACTAGATCGCCGCGCCCCTCAACCCAAGCACCTTGGCAGAGGGCACGCCGCAGCCGGGGGAACTTCCTAGCTCGAGCTCTGACGCGGGTTGCAATCGGCCGCGGGATGATGTGTATTAATAGAACAGTAATTCTATAGAAATGATAATCATGAGCCCGCCCAAAATCCTCGATCCCATCGACCGGCGAATTTTGCGCATCGTGCAAACAGACGCCTCACTCTCAATCCACGAGATCGCCTCGCGCGTCGGACTTTCGCAAACGCCATGCTGGAAGCGCCTGCAGCGGCTTGAGGCGGCGGGCGTCATCAAGCGGCGCATCGCGATTCTCGATCCGATCAAGCTCGGCCTCGGCATCACCGTCTTTGTCACGATCGAGGTCGGCGATCATTCAGGGCAGGGCCTCGAGCGATTCTCGGCCGCGCTCGCCGCAATGGACGAGGTGATGGATTTCTACCGGACCGCCGGAGACGTCGACTATATTTTGCGGGTCGTCGTGGCGGACACCGCCACCTTCGACGATTTCTACAAGCGGCTGATCGCGCTGGCGCCGCTGAAGAACGTGACGTCGCGCTTCGCGCTGGAGAACATCAAATCGGAAACCGCTTTTCCGATCGCCGGCTGATGGGCGCACTCGCGTCACGCGGCGAATGCCCGGCGCGGGGACGGGCGGCGCCTGTCGCTGTGGCGAGATTGTTTCGGGCGCGGCCCCGTCAGAGATAGGCCGCTTTCAGCAGATTTTCCGGGTAGCGTTCCCCTGCCGCGGCGCCGGCCGGAATCATCTCGCCCAACTCAGCCAGCTCTTCGGCAGTTAGCTCCACATCCGCCGCGCCAATATTTTCCTTGAGCCGTTCGATCTTTTTGGTGCCCGGGATCGGCGTCACCGTGTCGTCGGCGATAAGAAAGGCGAGCGCGAGCTGCGCGCTCGTGCAGCCTTTGGCCCGCGCCATCTCCGCCACCCGGTCCGCCAGACGCCGGTTCTGGTCAAAGTTCTCGGCCAAAAAGCGTGGATGAGTCGCGCGTCGGTCGCCGGCGACATCCGCGACCGAGCGCAGCGCCTCGGTGAGAAGGCCGCGGCCGAGCGGAGAATAGGCGACGAAGCCGATGCCCAGTTCATGCGTTGCAGCAAGCACCTCTTCCGCCTCTTTGCGGTAGAGCAGGGAATATTCCATCTGCACGGCCGCGACGGGGTGGATGCGGCAGGCGCGTCGTATCGTATCGGGCTTTGCTTCCGAAAGCCCGATGAAGCGCGCCTTACCCTTTTTGACGAGCTGGCTCATCGCGTCGACGGTTTCGTCGATCGGCACCTGAGGGTCGACCCGATGCTGATAAAAGAGGTCGATATGATCGACCTTGAGCCGCATCAAGCTGGCGTCGCAGGCTTTGAAGACATAATCCGGCCGGCCATTGACCAGGAGCTCCCCGGAATTTCCCTCGACATGGCCGAACTTCGTCGCGATGAAGGCCTCGTCCCGGCGACCCGCGATCGCGGCGCCGACAAGGCGTTCATTGTGGCCCCAGCCATACATGTCGGCGGTGTCGAGGAAGTTGACCCCGGCGTCGAGGGCCGCTCGGATCACGGCGATCCCGTTTTTGTCCTCGCTTTCGCCATAGGCGCCGGAAAGCGACATGCAGCCGAGCCCGATCGCTGAAATTTTCGGGCCTTGCGCGCCAAGGCGATGAAACCGCGCGATTCTGGACGTGGATACAGCCATATTTTCTCCGCGAGACCGAAGCGAGAGGATGGTTTTGCTCACCGCGGTCCGGTCTCTCGTGTATGTCAATATTGACTGATCGGCAAAATGTTAGTCCATCTCTGTCTGGCTAGGAGATCGGCGATGAACGAGGTTCGCGTGACGGAGCGGTTTCGCTACGAACTGCAAGGCGCGGAAGCGGATTCGCGCGCGCCCGCGCTGAGCCTGCCGCTCGTCAGCGTCATCGTCGTCAATTACAATTACGGCCGCTTTCTCGCGGCCGCCGTCGGCTCCGTCTTTGATCAGACTTACCCGAATGTCGAATGCGTGATCGTCGATAACGCCTCGACGGACGAGACGCCCGAAGTTCTGCGCGCCATCGAAGCGCGCCATCCGCAAGCCAAAATTATTCGCCGCGCCGCCAACGACGGGCAGACGCCGGCCGCGCTCGACGGGCTCAAGGCCTCGCGCGGGCCTTATGTCATTTTCCTCGACGCCGACGATCTGCTGCTGCCCCACTGCGTCGAGACGCACGTCTATGTGCATCTGTCGTTGCGGGTGCATGTTGGCTTTTCCTCCGGCGATCTGCTGCAGGCGGCTGGAAACGAGGTGGTGCTCGGCGCTGAGGAGGCGTTCAACCGGGTGATCACCGCAAAACGCGGCGTAAAGACCAATTATGTGCGGCCCTATCGGCAGCCGGCCGGCGGCCCCTTCGCGACCGCGTGGCCTGGTGAGAATTTCGACCGATCGATCCTCAAGCGGCTGCGTTTCGTCGCGCCGATGACCAACGAATGGGTCTGGTCGCCGACCTCCGGCAATTGTTTTCGCCGCGATGCGCTTGACCTTTTTTGCGACAACGCCGAGATCGCGACGCTGCGCACAGGCACGGATCTTTACTTCTGCCTCGGCGTCAACGCGATCAGCGGCAGCGTCCTGATCGACGACGCGCTGGCGGTCTACCGGCTCCATGGCGGCAACATATTCTCCAAGCGGCCGCAGCTGCATAATGTGCTGTCGTATCAGCCAGGCGGCTCGGGCGACAGCAATGCGTGGGCCAAAGCGATCTTGATCGATCATCTGATCGATCGCGCCGCCTTCTTTCTCGAACGCGGCTGGACGTCGTTCGATTATGCGCTGCTGCTGCGCCGGCTCGACTGTTCGAACCCTGACGCCGGACCGGCGACGCCGCGCTGGTCGGCCCGCTCCCGCGTCGCGACGCGGCTGGTCGAGAGCTACAAGGACGTTGCCGCGGTGCTCGGGATGCCCATCGCCAGGGGCCTGATGTTCGTCAGCGGCGTTCCCTGGGCGGCGATTATCTGGCCGCCGGCGCCGCGTTCGCGGGGATAACCGGGCCGCCCGTCAGCCTGGCGCAAGAATTTTACCGGATTCTCAAACATAGGCGCTATCGCTACAGTGCAGCGAATCGGCGGCGATCGGCTTGATCGGGCCCGCTTCGGAGAGAGTCATGCAAGCGCGCCGGCGCGAGCCCCAGAATGCGCGGACTTATGCACGGACGCAATTTGCGTCGCGGGGGCATCGTGTTCTGCGCCGCGTCGCCGGCGCCGTGGCGTTTCCGCTGGCCGCGCTCGGCGTCCTTCTGCCAGCGGCGGCTGAAGGCGCGTTTGAGAGCGGCGCTTTTCAGCGCGCCGTTCCTGCCGCCGCCGAAGGCGCGCTCATCATCGGACTCATCCTCTTCGCCGGGGCCGCCGCCATCGCCGCCGTCGCCGCGCGGCGACGATGGGCGGATCGCGAAACGGAGCTTGCTGGCGAGGCCGCGCGTCTTCGCGCGCGGCTCGACCGCGCCGAGGTTTTGCTGGCCGCGTCGGCGGGGATTGTCATTGTCTGGCGTGGGGCGGACGATCAGCCCGACGTCGAGGGCGATCTCGCCCTGCTGGCGGAGGATCCCTCGCGACGGCTTCCGCTTTCCTTCGGATCCTGGCTCGCGGCGGCGACGGCGCGGGAGCTGGGGGCCCGCCTCGTCAATCTGCGCGCCCGCGGGGAGGCGTTCCGCGCGACTCTCGTAACCCTCGACGGGCGCCATCTCGATGTCGAGGGCCGTCCCGCCGCCGGTCTCGCCATGGTGCGGATCGGGGACGTGTCCGCCGAACGGATGGAGGCCATCCGGCTTCAGGAACTCGAAGCGCGCGCGAAGGGGGAGCTGAAAGCCTTGTGGGCGATGCTCGAGGCGTCGCCCAATCCGGCCTGGCTGCGCGACGGGGAGGGGCGGCTGACCCTGGTTAATTCCGCCTATGCGCGGGCGGTCGAGGCGGCGAACCCCGACGAGGCCGTGGCGCGCAACGTCGAACTGCTCGAAATGCCTGCCCGCGAGGCGAGCCGCGAGGCGCGCGCAACAGGCGCGGTCTGGCGCGGCAGGGCGCCTGCCGTTGTCGTCGGCGAGCGGCGCCTGTTTGACGTCATCGACGCGCCATCGGGCGAGGACGCCTCGCCCGGCTCCGCTGTTCCAGCTTCGGTTGGCATGGCGAGCGACGTGACCGAGCTTCAAGGCGCCCGCGACGCGCTCGAACGCGAAAAACAGGCGCATGCGCGCACGCTTGACCAGCTTTCGACGGCGGTTGTGATTTTCGACCGCTCGAAGCGGCTCGTCTTCCACAATGCCGCCTATCGGCAGCTGTGGGGCCTCGATCAGGCCTGGCTCGACGAGAAGCCGACCGATGCGGAAATTCTCGACCGGCTTCGCGCGGCGCGACTCATTCCCGAACAGACTGATTTCCGGGTCTGGAAGGAGAGCCTGCTCGCCGCCTATCAATCGATCGAGACCGAGGAGCAAGCCTGGTATCTGCCGGACGAGCGCACGCTGCGCATCGTCATCAACCCCAATCCACAGGGCGGCGTCACCTATCTCTATGACGACGTGACGGAGCGCTTCCGCCTCGAATCGCAATTCAACGCCGCAATCCGCGTGCAGAGCGAAACGCTCGACACGCTGAAGGAGGGCGTCGCCGTGTTCGGCAGCGACGGCCGGCTCAAACTGTTCAATCCGGCTTTCGCGGACCTATGGGGCCTCGAGCCCGGTCAGCTGGGCGATCAGCCGCATATCGATCGCGTGGCGGAACTCTGCGCGCCGTTGTTCATGAAGGAGGGCGACTGGAACGAGCTGCGGGCCGTCGTCGCCGGCCTGCAGGATCAGCGGCTCGGCTTCGAAAACCGGCTCGCGCGCCGCGACGGAGCAGTGCTCGATTGCGCCGCCGCGCCATTGCCGGACGGGGCGACGCTGATCACCTTTATCGACGCGACGCCGGGGGTGAATGTCGAGCGGGCGCTGACTGAACGCAATCAGGCCCTCATCGAGGCCGAGCGGCTGCGCAATGATTTCGTCCATCACGTCTCCTACGAACTGCGCTCGCCGCTGACCAACATCATCGGCTTCATCCAGCTGCTTGGCGATCCTTCCGTCGGGCCGCTCAACGCGCGCCAGCTCGAATATGCCGGCTATGTGACGAAATCCTCGTCGGCCCTGCTCGCCATCATCAACGACATTCTGGATCTCGCCTCGATCGACGCCGACGCGATGGAGTTATCGCTGGAGGAGATCGATGTCGCCGAAACGATGCGCGCCGCCGCCGAGGGGCTCGAGGACCGGGTCGCCGAAGCGGGGCTGACGCTGAGCGTCATCCCGATGCAGGAGCTCGGCTCCTTTGTCGCCGACGGGAAGCGCATCCGGCAAATTCTGATGAACCTTCTCTCCAACGCGATCGGATTTTCCGCGCCCGGCAGCACGATCGGTCTTGCCGCTCTGCGCCGCGGCGAGGAGATCGTCTTCAAGGTGAGCGATCAGGGCCGTGGCATTCCGCGCGAGGTCGTCGATCATATTTTTGATCGCTTCAAGACGCATACCGCCGGGTCGCGGCATCGCGGCGTTGGCCTTGGCCTCTCGATCGCGCGCTCCTTCGTCGAATTGCACGGCGGGCGCATCCTGATCGACTCCGCGCCGGGGGAGGGCACCACGGTGACTTGCATCTTCCCCACGAAAAGCCCGAAGGTGGGCGAGGTCGAATCACAGGGGCGGGAGCGGAATGGCGGTTGAGGCGCAGCTCGCGGCGGGAGCGGCGACGGTCTGGCCGCGGCGCCTTGCCGACGAGGACGCGACGTCACGCCTTGCAGCCGAAATCGCCGAACTCATCCGTCCGGGCGATCTCGTGACCCTTTCGGGCGAGCTTGGCGCCGGCAAGACCACTTTCGCCCGCGCCCTGATCCGCCTCCTGACCGGCGATCCCGATCTCGAAGTCCCAAGCCCGACATTTCTCCTCATGCAAATTTATGAGGGCGCGTCGGCGCCGATTGTCCACGCCGATTTCTATCGCCTCGAAAAGCCCGGCGATCTCATCGAACTTGGCTGGGACGAGGCCAGCGACGGCGCCTTTGTCATCGTCGAATGGCCGGATCGCGGCGGCGCTTATCTTGGCGACGACAGGCTCGACATCAGCTTCGCGCTCGACGCCGACAGCGCGGCTGGCGCACGCGACGCCACGGTGACAGGCTTTGGCGCCTTCGCCGGCCGGCTCGCACGCGCCCGGGCGATCGAGAGCGTGCTCGCCCCGACGCCATGGCGCGACGCACAACGCCATTTCATGCAGGGCGACGCCTCGTCGCGTCTGTTCGAACGGCTCGTGCGGGACGACGGATCGAGCGCCGTCCTGATGATTTCGCCGCCGCGCCCGGACGGCCCGCCAATCCGCTTCGGCAAGCCCTATAGCGCGATCGCCCGGCTTGCCGAAGATGTGAGGCCGTTCATCGCAATCGGCGAAGGCCTTCGCGCCGAGGGCCTTTCCGCGCCTGAAATTTATGCTTTCGACCTTTCGACTGGCGTGATCCTGGTTGAAGATCTCGGGCACGAGCCGATCCTCATTGGCGGGGAACCAGATTTCGAGCGCCATGCCGTCGCGACGGAGGTCCTCGCCAGGCTGCATGGCACCGATCTGCCCGACGCGCTGCCGGTTCCGGGCGCAGCGCCCTACGCCATTCCGCCCTATGACCTCGACGCGCTGCTGATCGAGGTGGAGCTGTTGCTCGACTGGTACGCGCCGTATCGGGCGCGGCTGCAGCTTTCCTCGGGCGCCAAGGCGACCTTTGTCAATCTATGGCGCAAGGCTCTGACCGAAAGCCTCACCACGGAGACGAGCTGGACCTTGCGCGACTATCATTCGCCCAATCTGATCTGGCTCGCCGGCCGTGATGCGCTGAAGCGCGTCGGGCTCGTCGATTTTCAAGATTGCGTCAGGGGTCATCCGGCCTATGACCTCGTCTCTCTGTTGCAGGACGCGCGGGTCACCGTGCCGGACGCCCTCGAGCTGAAGCTGCTTGGTCATTATGCGCGGGCGCGCCAGGCGGCGAACGCGCAAAAACCGGGGGCGGGCGCTTTTGCGATGGGCGATTTCGTCAGGGCCTACGCCTTGCTGGGCGCGCAGCGCGCGACAAAAATCCTCGGCATCTTCGCCCGGCTCGACGCGCGCGACCGAAAGCCGCATTACCTCGCGCATCTGCCCCGGGTCGAGCAATATCTTCTGAAAAACCTCCGCCATGAGGCTCTGGCCGAGCTCAAGATCTGGTATGAAACGCATCTGCCGCAGATTTTTGAATCTGCAGCCTGAGGCAAGCGCAGCGAGACGCCGATATGCCAGTCAAAGCGCCTTCGACGGCGATGGTCTTCGCCGCCGGCCTCGGCAAGCGCATGCTGCCCGTGACGTTGAGCGTCCCAAAGCCGATGATCAAGATCGGCGGCAAGCCGATGATCGATCATATGCTCGACCGTTTCGCCCGCGCCGGAACGCGGCGCGCGGTCGTCAATGTGCATTACCTCGCCGACCAGATCGAAAGTCATCTTGCGAGCCGCACCGATCTCGAAATCATCATCTCGGACGAGCGCGACGAACTTCTCGATCAGGGTGGCGGCATCGCCAAGGCCCTGCCTTGGCTCGGTTCCGAGCCAATCTTTATGTGCAACACGGATGCGCTCTGGCTTGAGGGGCCAAAGCAGAACCTGCTTCGCCTCGCCGCAGCCTGGGACCCGGCCAGGATGGACATCCTGCTCCTCGTCGCCGCGACGACGGCAAGCGTTGGCGTCGACTGGCCCGGCGATTTCTTCATGGACGCCGAAGGAAGGCTGACGCGGCGCGCCGAGACCAAGGTCGCGCCCTTCGTCTACGCCGGGGTCGGCATCGTCAAGCCGGAGCTATTTGCCGGGCAAACCCGGAAAATCTTTCCGCTGGCGCCGTTTTTCTGGGCGGCGGCGCAGCGCGGACGACTGTTTGGCCAGAGGCTGGATGGCCTCTGGCTGCATGTCGGCGCGCCGGACATGATCGAAGAGGCGGAGCTGGCCATCGCGCGCAGCGTGATCTGAAAATCCGCCCGACCATTCAAAATCTGTTCTTGGGTTGTTCTTGATCTGCAGCCTCGTCTCAGCTAACCTAATTGGAACTGAGGGATGAGTTCACGTCATGGTCGTCAGGGTCGCGACGGTTGCATTCGAGGGAATTGAAGCCCGGCCCGTCGACGTGCAGGTGCAAATCGCCAATGGCAACGTTGTTTTCACCGTCGTCGGCCTTGGCGACAAGGCGGTCGCCGAATCGCGCGAGCGGGTGCGTGCGGCGCTGAACGCCTCGGGCCTCGCCTTGCCGGCCAAACGCATCACCGTCAACCTCGCGCCAGCGGATCTTCCCAAGGAAGGCAGCCATTACGATCTGCCGATCGCGCTCGGCATCATGGCGGCGATCGGGGCGATCGCGCCGGACGCCCTGCAAAATTACACCGTGCTTGGCGAACTTGCGCTCGACGGGGCGATCACGGCCGTGGCCGGCGTGCTGCCGGCCGCCATCGCCGCCAATGCGCGCGGGCACGGACTGATTTGTCCGCATGACTGCGGACCCGAGGCGGCGTGGGCCGGACAGGATCTCGACGTGCTGGCGCCGATCTCGCTCATCCAGCTGGTCAATCATTTCAAGGGAACGCAGGTCATGGCCCGGCCGCGCCCCGGCGTGCGCGCGGTCAATAGGGCGCTGCCGGACCTGCGCGACGTCAAGGGACAGGAAAGCGCCAAGCGCGCACTCGAAATCGCCGCTGCGGGCGGCCACAATCTTCTGTTCAACGGGCCCCCCGGCGCCGGCAAATCGATGCTGGCGGCGCGGCTTCCCTCGATCCTGCCGCCGCTGACCCCGGCCGAACTGCTCGAAGTCTCGCTGATTCATTCGATCGCCGGCGATCTTGCCGGCGGGGCGCTGACGGATCAGCGTCCGTTCCGCGCGCCCCACCATTCCGCCTCGATGGCGGCGCTTGTCGGCGGCGGCGCGCGCGCGCGGCCCGGCGAGATTTCGCTCGCGCATCACGGCGTTCTCTTCCTCGACGAACTGCCGGAATTCCAGGCTCAGGCGCTGGACAGTTTGCGCCAGCCGCTGGAGACGGGCGAGGTCGCCATCTCCCGGGCGGCGCATCGCACGGTCTATCCGGCGCGGTTCCAGCTCGTCGCAGCCATGAACCCCTGCCGTTGCGGCCACGCCATGGATCCTGGCTTTTCCTGCCATCGACAGCCCAATGACCGCTGCATGGCGCAATATCAGACGCGTATTTCGGGGCCCTTGCTTGACCGTATCGATCTCCATGTGGAGGCGCCGGCCATCGCCGCCGCCGATCTGATGCTGCCGCCGCCGTGCGAGGGATCGGCCGAGGTCGCTGCGCGCGTCGCCGCTGCCCGCGAGATCCAACGCGCCCGCTACGCGGCCATGGGCTTCAAGGGCATCGGATCGAATGCGGCGGCCCCTGCCGCCGTCATCGAACAGGCGGCGCAGCCGGACGCCAGCGGCCGCAAGCTCGTGCAAGAGGCCTCGGAGCGTCTGCGGCTCTCGGCGCGCGGCTTCCATCGCGTGCTGAAATTGGCCCGCACCATCGCCGATCTTGACGGCGCGGCTACCGTCGGAGCCATTCACCTCGCCGAAGCCCTGTCCTATCGGATCGACGCGACGCGCCTGTTGCGGGCAGCCTGAACGAAAAAGCAGCCAAAGCATCAGACCGGGAAGATGCAGAATTGTCAGATTGATATTATGCTATAAACATCTGCAATCGCTGATGTTTTTGTGATTATTTGATGGCTGAAATCAAATATCGTCGTTCCATGCGTGATTTGGTCATTAAAGTTCAATCAAGGGGGTGTGTTGTCCTGCGGGATTGTCCGGACCCGCGTTTCAGGGAGTTTGTGTGACCGTACCTGCCTGCGTCGCCATCGAAGAAAAGAGGACGATGAAACAACAGATTTCCTCAGAAGCGGGCGCCGCCGCGGGCGGTCTTCGCGCGTGGCTTTCAAATGCGGCTCTCCCACTCTGGGCGAGCGCGGGATTTGACCGATCGCTTGGCGCGTTTCATGAGCGTCTTGATGGGAGCGGCCGGCCACGCCTTGATCTTGCCCGCCGCGCCATGGTGCAGGCGCGGCAGATTTACGTTTTTTCGCATGCGGCGCGGCTGGGCTGGTTCGAAGAAGGCGCAGACCTCGCCGAAAGCGCAGCGGAGGCGCTTGTCGGGCGCTATTGCGATGCGGGCGGTCCGCGCGGCGGGTTTGCTTTTTCGATCGGCCCTGAGGGGCATGTCGCCTCGAGCGTCAGGGACGCCTATGCGCATGCCTTCGTTCTCTTCGCGCTGGCCTCGCTGTACCGCCTGAACGGCGATGCGCGCCTGATCGTATATGCCGATGAAACCATCGCCTTTATCGACGAAGCCCTGACGGACCGGAATTTTGGTGGACTCTATGACGCCTCGCCCGTCACGGACCGGTCGAAGCGCCAGAACCCTCACATGCATCTGCTCGAAGCGTATCTCGCGCTGGAGACGGCGGCGCCCGGGCGCGGCTATCTGGATCGCGCGCGCAAGATCGTCGATCTTTTCAAAAAGCGACTCTTTCTCGCCGAGCCGGGCGTTCTGCTCGAATATTTCGGCGAGGACTGGAGCGTCCCGGAGGACCCGGCGAGGTGCGGGATTTTCGAGCCGGGCCATCATTACGAATGGGTCTGGCTGCTGGCCGAATTCGAGGCGCTTGCCGGCGACGATCTGGGCGCTGAGATCGCGCGGCTTTATCGGGTGGCGCGGCAGGTCGGCCACGCCCCGAACGGACTGATCTTCGACGAGCTCGACGTCGAGATGAAGGTGACAAAAGGCGCGCACCGCGTCTGGCCGCACACAGAAGCGGTGAAGGCTGCGGTCGCCATGCGCGCCAAGGGCGACGCCGGGGCCGAGGCCTTTGCCGCGGCGATGATCGGCGCACTGCGCGGGTCTTTCCTCGACCGGCCTTTCGCCGGGGGCTGGATCGATCATTTCAGAGCCGACGGCGTCCCGCTCAGCGGCGATGCGCCGGCAAGTTCGCTCTATCATGTGTTTCTGGCGGCGACCGAAGCCTCGTTCGCTTTCGAGCCGAAGATCGGCGCCTGACGCTCCCTGCGCGCGGCATGGCGGGTGCATGGTCGAGAACCGCCGCAAGCGCGCAGTCGCCTGAACCAATACCGGGTTTCAAATCAAAGTTTCGGGGACGGAGGGCGTGAGGCGCGCCCGCTTCGTCCTGATGGAAAGATCTGGAGGCAATTCATGAATTTGCGGGAGCGTGACGATCAAGGCAGAATGGACGGCGCCGTCCCTTCTGTGCCGCTCGCCCATCGTTCGTCGCCGGACAAGGAGCCGCGGACTCCTCCCTCAGGATCGGAACCCCGAATGATTCCCATCATCGACCGTTTCGCGAAATGCCGCGTCGCGGTGATCGGCGATTTGATCCTCGATTGTTATCTTCAAGGCGACGTCAGCCGGATCTCGCCCGAGGCGCCGGTTCCGATCGTGCGCTCTCTGTCCGAACGATCCGTGGCGGGCGGCGCCGCGAACGTCGTCGCCAATCTCGCGACTCTTGGCGCGACAGTCGACGTTGTCGGGCTGACGGGCCTCGACAGCGCAAGGGACGACCTGATTTCCTGCCTTCAGACCCATGGCAGGGTCGATCTGACCGGCCTCATCGGCGTTGCGGACCGCCCGACCACCCGCAAATTGCGCATTCTGGGCGCGCATCAGCAGATCGTCCGCGTCGATCAGGAAGACACCTCTCCCTATGACGATCTTGTCGAACAACGTCTGATCGCCGCCGCCGCCGCCGCGGCCGATCGCGCCGACATCGTCATCCTGTCGGATTATGGCAAGGGCGCTTTGTCCTTGCGCGTGCTGCGCGAGATCATTGATCGCTGCAACGCCACGCAAAAGCAGGTTCTTGTCGATCCAAAGCGTCTCGACCTCACCGCTTATCGGGGCGCGACCATCATTACGCCGAATCGCAAGGAGCTCAGCGCCGCGACGCGGCTTCCCTGCGACACGGATTCGCAGGCGCTCACCGCAGCGATCCAGGCGCAGGAATTAACCGAATCGAGCATCCTGCTAACGCGCTCGGAAAAAGGCATGTCGTTCTTTCCCCTGTCTGGATCGCCGATCCACCTCGCGACGGTGGCGCAGGACGTGTTCGACGTGTCGGGCGCCGGCGATACGGTGATCGCCGTGCTCGGGGCCTCGCTGGCCTCGGGCCTTTCCATGCTGGAATCGATGAAGCTCGCCAACCATGGCGCCGGCATCGTCGTCGCCAAGGTCGGCACCGCCTGCGTCACGCCGGAGGAGCTTGCCGCCTCGCTTGGCTCCGAGCTTGCCTCAGCCTCCGTCAATGACGGGCGCCACATCACGGCGGAGGATGCGGTCGCGCAGCGCTGGGCCTGGGCCAAGGAAAAGCTCACGGTCGGCGTCGCCAACGGCTGTTTCGACCTGCTGCATCCAGGTCATATTTCGCTCATCAAACAGGCCGCCGCGAGCTGCGACAGGCTGATCATGGCGCTGAATTCCGACGCTTCGGTGCGCCGCCTCAAAGGGCCGAGCCGGCCGATCCAGGACGAGGAATCGCGCGCCGCTGTGATCGGCGCGCTGAAGGGCGTCTCCGCGGTCGTGCTGTTTGATGAAGATACGCCGTTCAACCTGATCAAGGCGCTGCAGCCAGATATTCTCGTCAAGGGGGCTGATTACAGCGAAGACCAGGTCGTCGGCGGCGATATCGTCAAGGCCCGCGGCGGCCGGATCGTGCTGGCGCAGCTCTCTCCCGGCCAGTCGACGACCCAGCTCGTAAAGAAGGCCGAGTTGACGCATTGAGGATCAAGTCGCGGTGATCGCGGCGAGCGCCGCCTGCGCCACAAGTTCGGGCGGCTGCGCGGCGTCGATGTGGATCCAATTGATTTCGCCAAGAGAAACGGCCTCCTGCGCCAGAGCCACCTGTGGGCCGGCGTCGGAGGCGTCGCCATGACGGGCGGAGACGCGCTCCAGCCTCGCCTCGAGCGGCGCGTCGAGCCAGAGGCCGAGGAATTTTCCACCCGCGACCTTTGCGGCCGCAGCGTCCGCCCGCTCGCTCTCCTTGAAAAAGGCGGCGTCGATGATGACGCTCTGCCCGGTTTCAAGGGTTAGCGCCGCGAGCGCATCAAGGCGGCTGTAAACCGGGCCTGACGCCTCCGCACGATAGGCCTCCTGCGGCAGCCGCTCCAGCTCCAATGCGCCGAACATGCGCTTGCGCTCGACGTCGCTGCGAAAATGAACGGCGCCAGGCGGTCGGCCGATCGCGGTGGCGAGCCGGCGCGCAAGCTGCGTCTTGCCCGTGCCCGATCGTCCGCCGATCGCGACGAGAAGGGGCGCCTCGAATGCAAGAAAATCACCGGCGGCCGCAAACAGGAGCCGGGCCGAAGCGATCGTTTCGGGCGACGGCGACGGTTCGAGCGTTGCGACCCTCGCGCGGATCGCCGCGCGCAGGCTGAGAAACACGGGTAGGGCCTTTAGGCCGCCAAGCTGCACCTCAAGGGAATCGCTCACCGAGAGGTAGCGGTTCATGACGAGATTGGCTTCGCTGAAATGGCCGCGGGTCCAAAGATCCATCAGAAGAAAGGCGAGGTCGTAAAGACTGTCGCAAATCGCCAGTTTTTCGTCGAATTCAAGCGCGTCGAACAAGACGGGCGCGTCGCCGATCATGACGATATTGCGCAGATGCAGATCGCCGTGGCAGCGGCGGACGTCGCCCGAAGCTTCCCGGCGCAAAAGTAGCGGCGCGACGTCGTCGAAGGCGGCGAGCAGGGCGCTCTCCAGCCGTGCAGCGGCCCCCGCGGGGAAAACATCGCGCGCGTCGGCAAGTCCGCGCGCCGTCTCGATGATCTGGGCGCGCAAGGTCGCGGTTGCGCGTCTGTCGTGAAAAACGGGCGCCTTGCGATGCGCGGCGGCGACGATCTCGCCGAGCTGCGTGGCGATGTTGGGCTCGAGCGGCCCCTGCGCCGCCAGACGATCGAGCGTTTGATTTTCGTCGAACCGGCGCAGATGCACAGCCCACTCGATAATCTCTTCGCCGTTTCCTAAAGTTAGATGATTATCTTCGCGTGAAATTGGAACGACGCCAAGGTAAAGATCGGGCGCGTTCCGGGTGTTAGCCTCGATCTCGGCTTCGCAGGCGAGCCTGCGTTTCTCAAGGGTCGAGAAATCCATGAAGGGAAACCGCACGGCCCGCTTCACCTTGTAGACGTCTTTTCCGGCAAGAAAGACCGAAGCGCCATGGGTGTCGATGCGGATCACGGGTTCGCGCAAGCCGTGGGTCGCCGGCTCGCTGAGAAAGGCGAAAACCCTGGCCTGATCCGCGTTTTCCGCCGTCATTGCTGTCTCCATGCCAGGCCTCTGGCGGCGACCTGTGTCGGGCGCGCCGCCGGTTTTGCTTGCTCGCAAAGGCCCGCCTTGCTACTGCCAACACCAATCGGGCATCGCCCGCGGCCTCTCCTGCTTATTGAGCCCCAAGCTGATGGCCATACCGCGACGGTCCTTGACGGAATTGGACCAAAACGCCGCCGGCGCGCATTTTCTCATCGTCGAAGCCCGTTACTATGACTCGATTGGCGCGATGCTTCTCGCCGGGGCCAAGGCCGCGTTGGAGCGGGCGCGCGCATCGTATGAACTCGTCAGCGTGCCGGGCGCCCTCGAAATCCCGATCGCCATCGAGATCGCGACCGATCAGGCCAAGCGTGCGGGCGCGCCTTTTGCAGGAGCCATCGCGCTCGGTTGCGTCATCAGGGGTGAGACCTATCATTTCGAAATCGTCGCGGCCGAGAGCGCGCGAGCGTTGATGCAATTGGCCGTGGCGCACAAGCTTCCGCTCGGCAACGGCATTCTCACCGTCGACACCGAGGCTCAGGCCGAGGAGCGCGCCGACCCGGATCGGGGCGACAAGGGCGGCGACGCCGCGCGCGCGGCGATCGCGCTTCACTGTCTGGCGCGCCGCGCGGGAGCCCTCTCATGAGCAATGCCGATGGCCGCTCCGCCGCGCGTCTGGCCGCCGTCCAGGCTCTCTATCAGATGGACATCACGGACAAGGGCCTCAAGGAAACCTGCGCCGAGTTCGAAACCTTCTGGCTCGGCGGCGAAGTCGAGGGTCAGATTTATAAGCCGGCGGAACTCGCCTTCTTCAAGGATATTCTTTCAGGCGTCCTCGCTGATCAGGGACCGATCGACCGCGCGATCGATCAGACGCTGGTCGATGGCTGGCCGCTGGTTCGGATCGACTCGGTGCTCCGCGCGATTTTGCGCGCCGGCGCCTATGAATTGAAAAAGCGAACCGACGTTCCGGCGCGGGTGGCGATCAAGGAATATGTCGACGTCGCCGGCGCCTTCTTCGAGCGCGAGGAATCCGGCATGGTCAACGCCGTTCTCGACCATCTCGCGCGCCGCTTTCGCGCCGAGGAATTCGAGCGGCCGCGCTAAAGCATTTTTCGCGATAAGAAAATGCTCTGCGCCGACGGGGGAACGACCGCTGAGGCTCTCCGAGGACGAATTGATCGCCGCTTTTTTCGCTCCAATTGCGGGAGAGGCGGGTCTTGGCCTTCGCGATGACGCCGCGTTGCTGCAGGCGCCGCAGGGTCGCGGGATCGTCCTCACCAAGGATCTCCTCGTCGCCGGGGCGCATTTTTTTGAAGATGATCCCCCGGATGCAATTGCGCGCAAGGCGCTGCGCGTCAATCTCTCCGATCTGGCGGCCAAAGCGGCAAGGCCGCTCGGATTTTTGCTCGGCCTTGCGCTCCCGCCGGATTGGACGGCGGACTGGCTGAAGCGTTTTGCCGCGGGTCTTGGCGCGGATGCGCAAAATTTTGACTGTCCCTTGCTAGGCGGCGACACCGTCAAGACATCGGGACCGCTGACGCTTTCGATCACGGCGCTCGGCGCGGCGCCGGGGCATGGCATGGTTCGCCGCGACGCCGCCCGCGATGGCGACGCGCTTTATGTTTCGGGCTCGATTGGCGATGCGGCGCTTGGCCTCCGGCTGCGGCTCAACAGGGAGGAAGACCGGCACTGGATCGCCGCGCTCGGCGCCGAGAACGCGGCGTTTCTTGCCGATCGCTATTTGTTGCCGCAGCCCCGTCTCGGCCTCATCGAGACGCTTGGCGAACATGCGCGGGCCGCGATGGACGTGTCGGACGGCCTAGCCGGTGACCTGGCGAAAATGCTCGCCCTCGCCGGGCTCACGGCGGATGTCGCGCTGGCGGATCTGCCGCTCTCGCAGGCCGTGCGGGCGGCGCTCTCGGCGCGGCCGGAGTTGATCGAGACGATCTGTTGCGGCGGCGATGATTATGAGATCCTTTGCGCCGTCGCCCCTGAAAAAGCGCTGGCGTTGGAGGCGGGCGCCAAGGCCGCGGGGATCGAATTGACCCGCATCGGGCAGGCGCAGCGGGGCGCGGCGGCGCCTATCTTCCGCAACACAAAAGGCGAGGCGTTGCGCTTGGCACGCGCCTCATTCAGCCATTTTTAGATAAGTCTTTGAATTAGAATGCGTTTGCGGCCGCTCTGAAAACATTGGTTCGATTGATTTGGTCGATTGCGCCCTCTGACTGCTTTCTGTAAATGTCAGCCATCGGGCGGAGCATCGACTCCAAACCAAGCCCCAACAAAATTTTCAGGGTGGTAACAGATGGCCATTTGGCTTGTCATTTTCGCTGGGCTTTTGTCCGTCGCATACGGCTATGTAACGTCCTCCAAACTCATGGCCGCAAGCGCTGGCTCCGCGCGGATGCAGGAAATCGCCGGCGCCATCGCCGAGGGCGCGCAGGCCTATCTGAAGCGTCAATATCTGACCATCGCCCTCGTCGGCGCGGTAATTTTTATCGCCTTCTGGTTTTTTCTCGGCGGCGCGATCGCCTTTGGTTTCCTGATCGGTGCGGTGCTTTCGGGCGCTGCCGGCTTCGTCGGCATGAATGTCTCGGTGCGCGCCAATGTCCGCACCGCGGAAGCAGCCTCGCGGTCCCTTGCCGACGGCCTCGACATATCCTTCAAGGCCGGAGCCGTGACGGGAATGCTCGTCGCCGGCCTCGCGCTGCTTGGCGTCTCCGGTTATTTTTATGTCCTGACGGGGCCTCTCGGCCACGCCGCAAACAGCCGCGAAACCATCGACGCGCTGGTCGCACTGGGCTTTGGCGCCTCGCTGATTTCAATCTTCGCCCGCCTCGGCGGCGGCATCTTCACCAAGGGCGCCGACGTCGGCGCCGACCTTGTCGGCAAGGTCGAGGCGGGCATTCCGGAAGACGATCCGCGCAATCCCGCCACGATCGCCGATAACGTCGGCGACAATGTCGGCGACTGCGCCGGCATGGCGGCGGATCTGTTCGAAACCTACGCCGTCACGGTCGTCGCGACGATGGTCCTCGCCGCGATCTTCTTCGTCGGTCAGCCGGTTCTCTACAGCGCAATGATCTATCCGCTGGCGATCTGCGCGACCTGCATCGTCACCTCCATCGCTGGAACCTATTTCGTCAAGCTGGACGCCAGCCAGTCGATCATGGGCGCGCTTTACAAGGGCCTTATCGCGGCGGGACTTTTCTCCATCGTCGGCCTCGCCCTGGCGACGACGCTCACCGTCGGCTGGGGGACGATCGGAGCGGTCAAGGGCGTACCGGTTTCAGGCTTTCATCTGTTCCTCTGCGGCCTGATCGGTCTGGTCGTAACCGGCTGCATCGTCGTCATCACCGAATATTATACCGGCACCGGCAAGCGGCCCGTCGTCTCGATCGCGCAGGCCTCCGTCACGGGCCACGGCACCAATGTCATTCAGGGGCTCGCCGTCTCGCTCGAATCGACCGCGCTTCCGGCGCTCGTCATCATCGGCGGCATCATCGCGACGAGCCAGCTCGCCGGCCTGTTCGGCACCGCGATCGCTGTCACGACCATGCTTGGCCTCGCCGGAATGATTGTGGCGCTCGACGCCTTCGGCCCGGTCACCGACAATGCGGGCGGCATCGCCGAAATGGCCGGACTGCCGAAGGAAGTGAGGCAGGTGACCGACGCGCTCGACGCCGTCGGCAACACCACCAAGGCGGTGACCAAGGGCTACGCCATCGGCTCAGCCGGGCTCGGCGCGCTGGTGCTGTTCAACGCCTACAGCCACGATCTCGAATATTTCGCCGCGAACCCCGACCAGTTCCCCTATTTCAAGGGCATGGGAGTGGTCTCCTTCGATATCGCCAATCCCTATGTCGTCGCCGGCCTCATCTTCGGCGGCCTTATTCCCTATCTCTTCAGCGGCATCGCCATGACTGCGGTCGGCCGTGCGGCCGGCTCCGTCGTCGAAGAGGTGCGCCGCCAGTTCAAGGAAAAACCCGGCATCATGCTGGGAACCGAGCGGCCTGACTACGGCCGCGCCGTCGACATGCTGACCAAGGCGGCGATCCGGGAAATGATCATCCCGTCCCTTCTTCCGGTGCTGGCGCCGATCGTCGTCTATTTCGGCGTCCTCCTCATTTCCGGGTCACGCGCGTCGGCTTTCGCAGCGCTCGGCGCCTCGCTTCTCGGCGTTATCGTCAACGGACTGTTCGTGGCGATCTCGATGACATCGGGCGGCGGCGCCTGGGACAACGCCAAGAAAAGCTTCGAGGACGGATTTACCGACAAGGACGGCGTCAAGCATTTCAAGGGCGGGGAGGCGCACAAAGCCTCGGTCACCGGCGATACGGTCGGCGACCCTTACAAGGACACGGCTGGCCCCGCGGTGAACCCGGCGATCAAGATCACCAATATCGTCGCCCTGCTGTTGCTCGCGGTGCTGGCGCACTAAATTTCAGATACGCGATCAGATATGCGAAAGGTCAGGCGATGCGACGCCTGACCTTTTTTGCATAAAGCTGACTAGCAGCTGGAGCGCAGGGGCGCGGGCAGACGCGCTGGAGCCGCCGCGATTGGCGAAGCAGCGGGCCGCTTCGCCAAGAGGCTACTGGAAGCGCATCAAATTCAGGAACATGCCCTTCAGGAAGGTCGATTCCGCGCCGGCCGTCGGCGTTGTGCGCGAGACGAAGTCGAACACCTTGCCGTCCTGGATGCCGTAATTGGCGATCCGCTCGACTTTCTTGTTCTTGTCGAAATAGACGGCGAAGACGCGCTGGTCGATGAGCTTCGGCTGCAGGAAGGCGATGCTACGGTCGGTCACCTGCGTCACATAATACCAGACGGCGCCGCCGACGGTCGAGGTCGTGGTCGGCGTTCCAAGCAGGGTCAGCACCTGTTCGGCGGAAGCGCCGACGCGGACCTGTTCCAGGGTGCGGGGGTCGGATTGATAACCATGCACGACCGTGCCGTCATAGCCAAGGCAACCGCCAAGCCCGAGCGGCAGCGCCGCAGCAAAAGCGAGCTTCAGTCCAAAAAAACCGGAGCGGGCGCGAGGCGCCGACTTAAGGCGGCTTTTGTTCGCGATGGCGAGCCACATTCCCTAAAATCTCCGGAACAATTGCGATGCGAAGGATTACGAATTCAAAGCCGCGAGCTTGCTTTGGCCGCGAGGCTGGGCGATGCCTAGCCGTCAGCTTTGGTAAAAGCAAGGCGCCGCCTCGCCAAAGCTCGGCAGACTCCCGCTGGGCGGAGACAATCTGGCGTTTCGAAGGTTAAGCCCGCGTGAATTTCCGGCGCCGGCGGAACGGATATTTTTAAGCATGCTGTCCTGGTTTTCCCGAAGAGCCGCCAATCGCCAGCTCATCGCACGTCTCCTTGGCGAGATCATCGCGGCCGCCCGCGAGCCTGCGTTCTTTACCGACTACGGCGTCCCGGACAGTTTCGAGGGCCGGTTCGAAACCCTGACCCTGCATGCGACGCTGGTGCTGCGCCAGCTCAACGCAATGGCCCCGCCGGCGCCTGATCTGGCGCAGGACCTTGTCAACGCTATATTCGCTCATCTCGACGGGACCTTGCGCGAAATGGGCGTCGGCGATCCGACCGTGCCGAAGAAAATGAAGGTTCTCGCCGAGGCTTTCCTTGGCCGGGGCCTAGCTTATGATAGCGCGGCGCGAGCCGGCGGCCCGGCGCTGGAAGAGACGCTGCGGCGCAATATTTATGCTGGCCGAGGCGATGCGGGGCGCCTTGCCCGTTATGTCGCGGCGGCCGGCGCGGCGCTGGCTCGGGCGCCCTTCGAAACCTTCGTCAACGGGCCGCTGCCTTTCCCAGACCCGGCCGGCGTGGCATGACAGGGCAATCAGGGAGACGATTGCGATGAAATCGAACGATGATCGTCAGGCCGGCCGAGTCCGGCGCGGGCTTGCGGAAAAACACGCTGCGCCGAGCCCGGAGTCGCTGATGCCGCGCATCGTCAAAATTTCCGAATTACCCGACACGGGGCTGAAAATCGCTGTCATCGCCGATCCGGCGGAACGCGCCGCTATCGCCGCCGCAGACGGTCTTGTCGCGATCGAAAGCCTTGCCGCCGATCTCGAAATCACCAAGGAAGGCGCGAGGATCGAGGTGGGCGGCCGGCTGAAGGCGCGCGTCGTCGCGACCTGCGTTGTGACCCTTGATCCATTTGAAACCGAGGTCGAGGGCGATATCGAAGCCGATTTCGTCGTCGCGAGGGATCTGACCGCGCGGGGTCCAAGACCGCCGCGCGGGGCGCGGCGCGAGCCGGAGCCGCCGCCAGTGATCCTCGAGGGCCCCGAGCCGATCCTCAACGGCCAGATCGATCTCGGGGCGCTCGTCGAGGAGTTTTTGGTGCTGAACCTTGATCCCCATCCGCGCAAACCCGGCGCATCGTTCGAGCCGGATGCCGTCTTGGGCTCCGCTGAGGATGCCGGCTCGCCCTTCGCCGTGTTGAAAAAACGGACCGATGATTGATTCGGGCGGCCGATGAATGCAGCTTTCGAATGGGCCGCAAGGCAAAAGATTTCCAGCGCCGCGTGTTTCGGCGCCACTATGATCTCCGCCTTTTATCCTATATTTGATCGCCTGAGAGCGTCGAAACGTCTGACGCGCCGCGTGTTTTTCAAACGTCTGGCGCGCTTTTGCGTACGACGGGGCGAAGCGTAAACGCGGCGGTTCAGCATTGAGAGGCAGGTTCAACGGGCGGCCCAGCACGCAGGAGACGAGGCCGGTCGATACGACCCGTTGCGCTCCATTCATGCGCTCTGTGGAGTCCTGCGCCTCATTCGCCGGCGGATACGCCGCCTATCCTTATTGCGAACTTTGACGATGTCCTGAACGCCATGATGAAGACGGTTCGCATAGCTCTCGACGCCATGGGCGGCGATTTTGGACCGGAAGTCATGCTTCCCGGCGCGGCCATGGCGCTCGAGCGCGGTTTGGACATCGCCTTTTTATTGTTCGGCGACGAAACGCTGATCAAGCCTTACCTGGCTGTCCACCCTGCACTCGCTGCAGTCTCCACTTTGCATCACACGAATGTCGCGGTGCGAATGGACGACAAGCCAAGCCAGGCCTTGCGGTCCGGGCGCCGCATCTCGTCGATGTGGCTGTCGATCGACGCCGTCAAGAAAAACGCCGCTGATATCGCGGTGTCGGCGGGCAATACGGGCGCGCTGATGGCGATGGCGAAGACCTGCTTGCATACCATGCCGGGCGTCGACCGGCCCGCCATCGCGGCGATCTGGCCGACCATCCGTGGCCGGACCATCGTGCTGGATGTCGGGGCCTCGATCGGCGCCGACGCGCGCCATCTCGTCAATCTCGCCATCATGGGCGCGGCGATGGCCCGCGCCGTCCTCGACGTCGAGCGTCCGACCGTTGGCCTGCTCAACATCGGGTCCGAGGAGATGAAGGGCGTCGACGACGTCAAGGCCGCCTCGAAACTGCTGCGCGAGATGGCGTTGCCCCATCTCGATTATGTCGGCTTCGTCGAAGGCGGCGACATCGGCAGAGGCACGGTCGACGTCGTCGTAACCGAAGGTTTTAGCGGCAATATCGCCCTGAAGACCGCGGAAGGAACCGCGAGCCAGATGGGGCAATATCTGCGCGAGGCGCTGAGCCGGGATCTGATGTCGAAGATCGGCTATTTCTTCGCGCGGAAGGGGCTCGCCGGGCTGAAGGCCAAGATGGACCCGCGTAATGTCAATGGCGGCACGTTTCTCGGCCTCGATGGCGTCGTCATCAAGAGTCACGGCCATTCGGATGTGTTCGGGACGTCGGTCGCCATCGAGATCGCCTACCGTATCGCCCGTCATGAATTGCTGGGCCAGATCCGCGGCGCGCTCGCCCATTCGCACGAAACGACCTCCCGCCCGCCGGACAGTCAGATCGCCGGCGGCGAGCGGCCCGCCGCCTTGCCGAAATCAGCCCAGCTTCGTATGGATTCTTGAGCTTTGACAGTTTCTCCCGAAGGCAAAATCAGGTCCGTCGTCGTCGGCCTTGGCTCCTATCTTCCCAAGCGCATTGTCAGCAACGCCGATCTCGAGAAGGTTCTCGAAACCAGCGACGAGTGGATCGTGCAGCGCACCGGCATCCGGCAGCGCCATATCGCCTCGGAAGACGAGCCGACCTCGGTGCTCGGCGTCAACGCTGCCAAGGCTGCGCTTGGCGACGCTGGACTGACGGGCGCAGATATCGATCTTATCATCGTCGCAACCTCGACGCCGGATTTCACCTTTCCGTCTGTCGCGACACAGGTCCAGGCTGCGCTCGGCATGGCGCATGGCGCGGCTTTCGATTTGCAGGCGGTCTGTTCCGGCTTCGTCTTCGCCGTGGCGACCGCCGACAAATTCCTGTGCTCGGGCTCGCACAAGCGCGCGCTGGTCATTGGCGCTGAGACATTCTCGCGGCTGCTCGACTGGACCGATCGCGCCACTTGCGTGCTGTTCGGAGACGGCGCCGGCGCTGTCATCCTTGAGGCGCAGCCCGACTCGGTCGCGATGGGGCGCGGCGTGCTGACCTCTCACCTGCGCTCGGACGGGCGCCACCGGGCAGCGCTATATGTGAATGGCGGTCCATCCTCGACCAAGACAACAGGCGTGTTGCGCATGGCCGGGCGGGAAGTTTTCCGCCATGCGGTCGGGATGGTGTCTGACGTCGTCACCGAGGCTTTTGCGGCGACGGGGACAACGGCGGAGGATCTCGACTGGTTCGTGCCGCATCAGGCCAACCGCCGGATCATCGACGCTTCGGCGGAAAAGCTCAAAATAGCGCCACACAAGGTCGTCACGACGGTCGATCTGCACGCAAATACTTCGGCGGCTTCAATACCGCTGGCTCTTTGCGTGGCGCGGGATGACGGACGCATCAAACGCGGCGATCTCGTCATGATCGAGGCGATGGGCGGCGGATTCACCTGGGCGTCCGCATTAATCCGCTGGTAGCGGGAACCGCTTGATTTACACCGCATTTTGCCTCAGACTTGATAAAGTTGGCGGGGGCCATGCGGCGCGGGAGCAGCGCCGCTCTTTTCAAATTATTGATTGCGCGACGCGTCGACACGGAGCGGCGCGAAAGCTGGACTTCCGGCTTTCCTGGGTTACACTTGCGGCGCTCTTTTTGCGCTCGCGACGGCTTGCATCTTGATTGAGGTTCGCTCGCTTGCGGGAGGCGCGCGCGAGGAATGGCTTAAGATCGTCGGGCGGAGCCGGACGGTCGTTCGTGGCTGGGCAGAATGAGATTGCAGTATGACCAAGGTGACGGCCATAGCGGCTGCGGACGAACTCGGGGAAACTTCGGCGCGGCGCATGGTTGACGGGTTGGAAGAACTCGGCGGGCAGGGTCGCACCGTGACGCGGGTCGACCTCGCGGAATCCGTCTACAGATGCGTCGGCCTGTCGCGGAAGGAATCGGCTGCGTTGGTTCAGATGGTGCTGAACGAATTGTCGGACGCGCTGGCGGAAGGCGAGACGGTCAAACTCTCGTCGTTCGGCTCGTTCGTGGTTCGCTCCAAGTCCGAGCGCATCGGACGCAATCCAAAGACCGGCATCGAAGTGCCGATCAC
Organism: Methylocella silvestris; assembly: GCF_002891535.1. Classification (GTDB taxonomy): domain Bacteria; phylum Pseudomonadota; class Alphaproteobacteria; order Rhizobiales; family Beijerinckiaceae; genus Methylocapsa; species Methylocapsa silvestris_A. Next base: position 50,355 of record NZ_PDZR01000010.1, read on the forward strand.
GCAGCGCCGGGTTCTCGTGTTCAAACCCTCGAGCGTCCTCAAGGCGCGCGTGAATGGCGAGGCGGCGGAGGACGAGGATTGATGTTTGAGCGGGGGTCTCATCGTGCCGGGCTTTCGGCGGGACTGCGCTCCGATTTTTTGATCTGACGCGGCTATCTGCTCTGCGGATAAGCCAATGCGGGCCAGGCGCGCGTCAGCAACGGCGGCGCTTTGCGTTCGGGCGGTTTTCTTAAAGCTCCGCGACCTGCGCCCTCGCCGAAGGGTCGATATGGACAAGAGCGCCGACGCATTCCGGACGATCAGCGAAGTCGCGGAGGAACTCGACCTGCCGCAGCATGTGCTGCGATTCTGGGAGACCCGCTTTCCGCAGATCAGGCCCCTGAAACGGGCCGGCGGCCGGCGCTTCTATCGGCCCAACGATATCGACATCCTGCGCGCGATCAGACGGCTTCTCTATAGCGAGGGCTACACCATCAAGGGGGTGCAGCGCATCCTGAAAGAGCAGGGCGCGCGCTCCGTCATCACCGCCTCGGAAACGGCCGCGGGCGGAAGAGGCCTCCACGAGCAGCCCGCCGCCGCCGAAAATTGGCGCGGCGATGTTTTTCCCGAGGCCGAGACCATCGCGGGCGAGGCCGAGCGCGGCGGCGATTCGCATCCTTACCCCGCTGCGGCTGCGCCTTTGCGTTCTCAGACGATCGAAAAGCTGCGGGCTGTCATGCGCGACCTCGAGGAATGCGAGCGCATGCTGGACGCCGCCCGCCGCACATAGAAGGCCGGCACAGGCGTCTCATTCGGTGCGGGCGATCGCCCAGTCGCCGATCAAAGCGATCGCTTCATCGGCTTCGGGAAACACGCCGGACCAGATCGGATAGACGTGCTGCATGCCGGCCGCAACGAAGGCGAGGGCGTCGACGCCGGCATGGGCCGCCTTGCGGACCAGCGCGATCGTGTCGTCCAGCAAAACCTCGTCGCCGCCGACGAGAGCGAAAATGGGCGGCAATCCCGTAAGATCGGCAAAAAGCGGTGAGGCGAGCGGCGCGCGCGGATCGGCGCCGGCGAGGATCCAGCCGGCCATCTCGCCAAGCGCCGCGCGGCTACAGGTGATGTCGGCTGCCGCCCGGCTGTCAAAACTCTCGCCGCTCAGGGAGAGATCCGTCCACGGCGACATGAGAACGAGGCCGGCGCATGGGGGCAAGCCCTTGTCGCGCGCCGCCAGTGCGGTCGCCAGCGCAAGGCCGCCGCCGGCCGAATCGCCGGCGACAATCGTTCGCGCCGGCTGCGCGCCCTGCGCCAACAGCCATTGATAGGCGAAAACGCCGTCCTCGAGCGCCGCGGGAAACGGATGTTCGGGCGCAAGCCGATAGGCGGGCGCCAGCGCCCGTGCGGCGCAGGCGAGCGCCAGATGGCCGAGCGTCTTGCGGCGCGATTTCGGCGAACCGCAGACGTAGCCGCCGCCGTGGAAATAGAGAATCGCCGCGCCCGGCCGGGCCTCGGGCGGTTCGGCCCAAAGGCCATGAACGTCCGGAGCTGGCGTAAAAGCGACGCCACGTGGCTCGCTGGTCATGCCTTCCGACCGTTCCGCCGCCCGGCGGCGCATGTCGAGCGGGAGGGCGAATAGTTTTGGGCTGTTTTGGATGAAGGTCCAGAATTGGCGGGCAGGGGCGCTGATCATGCGCGCGTCCGGCGCCGCGCGGCGTCATCGCCGCCGAGGTGAATCTTTTGGGTCGGATTAGTACGCAATCGCACCGGAGCGACTGCATCCGCTAGGCGCAGATTGGCGCGCCAACAGGCATCGTGACACATGATCTTTCTTTGCGGTTCTCAAGCGTCTCGCGCTTGCGCAAGGTTACGGTTCAGTAATGAAGATTGCAAAGGCAAAGAATTTACGCCATGTTAAGGATCAAGATCGGCGATGCCGCCGATGTTGCAAGAGGATGGAAAACTGATACCCACGATTTTTGGCGGAACGGCGCCTCAGCCGCTTCATCCGGTCCCCGGTCAGCCCCGACCCGACGCCGGAACCCTCGTGCGGACCATCTTGACGGCTCTCGACGACGCAAAAGCCGAAGACATTGTCTCCATCGATCTGCACGGAAAAACCACCCTCGCCGACGTCATGATTATCGCGACCGGACGCTCCAGCACTCATGTCGGAGCGCTGGCGGATCGCGTCATCAAGGCGTTCAAGGATGTTCAGGCGGCGCCGCGCACCGAAGGGCTGCAGGCGGGCGACTGGGTATTGATCGATGGCAGCGACATTATCGTGCACATCTTCAGGCCCGAAGTGCGCTTGTTCTACAATCTTGAAAAAATGTGGGGCGTCGGCCGGCCGGGCGAATTGCGCGCCGGCTGATCCAGCCGTCCGATGCGCCTGATTCTTCTTTGCGTTGGCCGCTCCAAGGCCGGCGCCGACACGGAACTGTCGCAGCGATACATCGAGCGGGCCAATGCGGCCGGACGCGCCCTGGGCTTCCCGCGCGTCGAATTGCGCGAACTCGACGAGAGCCGGGCGCGAGAGCCGGCGCTGCGCAAAGCTGCCGAGGCCAAAGCGATTCTGGCGAGCCTCAGCCCGGGCGCGAGGCTGATCGCGCTCGATGAAAACGGCGCTCTGGCTTCAAGCCGGGAATTTTCCACTTACCTCGGCAAAACGCGCGATCAGGGCGCGTCGGTCCTGACTCTCGTCATTGGCGGCGCGGACGGCCTCGGCCCGGACGTTCTCGGGGCGGCCTCGCTCGTCCTCTCCTTCGGGCGGATGACGTTTCCGCATCAACTCGTGCGGGTCATGGCGGCGGAACAGCTATACCGCGCGATGACGATTCTTGCGGGCCATCCGTACCATCGCGATTAACGCGCCCGCGATCAACGCTCCGCCGACGTCAGCACTGGATCGGCGCGATACACATTCGGGAAAAGCCGCTTCAGATTTTCGATCTTCGGCAGATCATTGACGACGATATAGCCGTAGGTCGGGTTACGCGCCAAGAAATCCTGATGATAGGCCTCGGCGGGAAAGAAGATGCGCGAGGGCTCGATTTTGGTGGCGATCGGGGCGCCCAGCGCATGCGTGGCGTTCAGCTGGGCGATATAGGTCGTCGCGATCTTCGCCTGCTCCGCACTGACCGGAAAAATCGCCGAGCGGTACTGCGATCCCTCATCGGGTCCCTGGCGGTTGAGTTCCGTTGGATCATGGGCGACCGAGAAGAAGATCTGCAGGATGCGGCCATAGCTGATCTTGGCAGGATCGAAAGTGACGCGCACCGATTCGGCGTGGCCGGTCGAACCGGTGGAGACGTCGGCGTAATGGGCCTGCGCCATGCCCCCGCCTGCATAGCCGGAGACGGCGCTTGTCACGCCCTTCACATGTTCGAAGACACCCTGCACGCCCCAGAAGCAGCCGCCTGCGAGGACGGCTGTTTCGCTCGCCCCTTGCAAGGCGGGTTCATCGGCCGCGGGGGCCGGGAGTGGTCGCCCCTCCATGGCGAAGGAGCCGGCGGCGCCAAGGGCGACAAAGGCGATGATGGCCGCTGCAGGCAGCGACGAAGCCAGAGCGCGCCGCGCGGCGGTCCTGGCGGCGGCGAAAGCGAACTCATGCGGTCCGTCCATAACGATCTCCTGATCGGCCAAGCGGTGCGCCCTCACGCCGCGACGGGCTCGAAACGCATCGCTGCGCCATTCATGCAGTAGCGCAGGCCCGTCGGCTTCGGGCCGTCATTGAAAACATGGCCGAGATGGCCGCCACATCGGCTGCAATGCACCGCCGACCGCGTCATTCCAAGGGTTCGATCGTCTTCGACGCCGACGCTGCCGGCGAGCGGCTCCCAAAAACTCGGCCACCCCGTTCCGCTGTCGAATTTGGCGGCGGAGGAGAACAGTTGCGCCTGGCAGCCGGCGCAGGCGAAAACGCCGCGGCGATGCTCGTCGTTGAGAGCGCTGGAGAAAGGCCGCTCGGTGCCGCTGCGCCGTAGCACGTCATATTGCTCAGGCGTCAAGCGCTTGCGCCATTCGGCGTCGGAGAAAGCGACGGGAAACTGCCGCGTCGCCTCGGCCCAGGCGGCCCCGCGACACAGCGCTACAACTGCTCCGGCAATCCCGCCGACGCCAACCATTCGCCTCGTAAACATGGACGCGATTCCTGATTGAGATGCATGTAAGCCGCTTACGGCGCAGCGAATGGCTTTGTTACGCCGTGGAAAGTCACATTGTGTTGAAGGCGGCTTCGCGACCAGGCCGTTAAGCACCAATCGAAAAAAGCCGGCGAGCGGCGCGTTATCTTCCCTAAACCGGTGAAGTCTTAGAAATGCTTCAGATATTTCCGAGATTGTGATTGAGACTGTCATTTCATGGTGAAGGATCAGGTGAAGTCGAAAGCCGCGCCCGACCGCTTCGGTTTCGCGCTCGCGTGCTGCGTGGCGGGCGCGGCCTCGCTCGGCTTCGCCCAGACCGCCGCGCCAAATCCGCCGGCGGGCGGCGAGGCCTATGACATGCTCAGCGGCCGCAGGCTCGAGCTGCGCGGCATGCAGGATACGATCGGCGCAGCCGAGGAGCAGCGCGCGAAAATCGAATCCGAAGCCGCCTCGATCCGGACCGATCGGGCCAAGCTGACGACAGCCCTCGTCGATCTCGTGCGTCAGATCGACGAGCGCGAGCGCGCCATCGCAGAGGCCGAGCAGAGGCTCGACACCTTGACCGGCAGCGAGGAGGCGATCCGGCGCTCGCTCGCGAGCCGCCGCTCCGTCATCGCCGAGGTGCTCGCTTCATTGCAGCGCATGGGCCGCAAGCCGCCGCCCGCTTTGCTCGTCGCGCCGGACGACATGCTGGCCGCGCTGCGGGCGTCGATGATGCTCGGCGCCGTACTGCCGGAAATGCGGGCGGAGACGGAGGCGCTCGCCTCAGATCTGTCGGACCTCCTGCAATTGCGCAAATCCATTGCGGCGGAACGCGATTCGCTCGCCAGCGAAGTGGCCAAGCTCGGGCTTGACCGTCAGCGCCTCGCCGCCCTGATCGACGCGCGGCAGGCGGCGCTCGCCGCCGCCGAGAAGGCGCTTAGCGCCGAGAACGCCCGCGCCGCGGAACTCGCAAAACAAGCCGCGAGTCTCAAGGACCTGATCGCGCGGATGGAAAGCGAAGTCGCTGCGGCGGGGCGCGCGGCGGAGGAGGCTCGTAAAGCCGACGAGGCGCAGAAGGCGGCGCAGGCGGCGGCGCCGGAAGCCCAGCGCAAGATCGCCATGGCGCCGTTCAAGGATCCGGCGCGGCTCGCGCCAGCCAGCGCCTTTCCGGACACCAAAGGCATGCTGCCGGTACCGGTCGCCGGCCCGGTGCAGCGCGCCTTCGGCGCGCCGGACGGATTCGGCGGGACTGAAAAGGGCATGCTGGTTGCTACGCGCGCCAATGCGATCGTCGTTTCGCCCGCCGATGGTTGGGCCGCCTACGCCGGGCCTTACCGGAGTTATGGACAAGTCTTGATCATCAATGCTGGGCAGGGCTATTATATTATTCTTGCAGGGATGGATCGGATCAACGTAAACGTGGGGCAGTTCCTGGTGGCTGGGGAGCCTGTCGCCGTTATGGGCGATGGGTCCGCCAAGACGGCTGCCGCCATTGCAATCGGCGCGGCGCAGCCCATTCTCTACGTAGAATTTCGGAAAGACGGGGCGGCAATCGATCCGGGCCCATGGTGGGCGAAGCCGGAGTTGCAAAAGGTTCGCGGATGATGCGGAAGGTATCACTTGTCATGCTCGGCGCCGTTCTCGGCGCGTCAGTCGTGACCGTCGGCACGCAGACGAGAGTATTCTCGGACGGCGTCGCAAGCGCGGCCGCGTCGGATACTTATCGCAATCTCAATCTGTTCGGCGACGTCTTCGAGAAAATCCGCTCCGATTACGTCGAAAAGCCCGACGAGCAGAAGCTGGTCGAATCGGCGATCAACGGGATGCTGACCTCGCTTGATCCGCATTCGAGCTATATGGACGCCAAAAGCTTCCGCGACATGCAGGTGCAGACGCGCGGCGAATTCGGCGGCCTCGGAATCGAGGTGACGCAGGAGGACGGCCTCATCAAGGTGGTGACGCCGATCGACGACACGCCTGCCTCGCGCGGCGGGATTCTCTCCGGCGACATCATCACCGCCATCGACGGCGAAAACGTGCAGGGCCTCACCCTGAATCAGGCCGTCGACAAAATGCGCGGCGCGCCGAACACGCCGGTGACGCTGAAAGTCCTGCGTGGGCCGAACAAGGACGCCCAGGACATCAAGCTGACCCGCGCGGTGATCCAGATCAAGTCGGTCCGCTCGCATCAGGAAGGCGACGACATCGGCTACATCCGCATCACGCAATTCAATGAGCAGACGGGCGAGGGCGTCGCCGCCGCCATCAAGAAGTTCCAGAGCGAGATCCCAGCCGATAAATTCAAGGGCTACATCCTCGACCTCCGCAATAATCCCGGCGGCTTGCTCGACCAGTCGATCGCTGTCTCGAATGCGTTCCTCGACCGTGGCGAGATTGTCTCGACTCGCGGCCGCAACGCCGATGAATCCATGCGCTACAACGCGCATCCGGGCGATCTTTCCAAAGGCAAGCCCCTGGTCGTCCTGATCAACGGCGGTTCGGCCTCGGCGTCCGAGATCGTGGCCGGCGCGCTGCAGGATCACAAGCGCGGCACCATTCTCGGCACGCGCTCCTTTGGTAAGGGATCCGTGCAGACCATCATTCCGCTCGGCCAGAACAATGGCGCGGTGCGGCTCACGACAGCCCGTTACTATACGCCCTCGGGGCGCTCGATTCAGGCAAAAGGCATCGATCCCGACACGATCGTGCTACAGGACGTGCCTGATGAATTGAAGGGCAAGGACGACACCAAGGGCGAAGCCTCGCTCAAGGGTCATCTTAAGAACGGCGATGACGAAAAGGGCGGGTCGCAGGCTTATGTTCCGCCGAATCCGAAAGACGACAAGCAGCTTATCGCCGCCGAAGACATACTGCGCGGAATAACGAAAACCTCGAGCAAGACGCCTACTCAGCCTGCCACCGAGCCGGAAAAGGTTCCGAACTAGAAACGGCTGTCGTCGGGCCGGCCTGTTCACTCGCTGCAAGGGCCGCCACAATTCAATAGGGTCGCTGCGCGGCCTCGAGACAGAGCGCGCAGTGGGCGCCATGATAAATGTCGCGATTGCGGAGAGTGGTGAGGTCCGAAGTGACGCAGTTTGGCAATTACCGTCCGTGCGTCGGCATCATGCTCCTTAACCGTGACGGTCTTGTTTTTGTCGGCCGTCGGCGGACGAAGAAACCGCTCGAACAGCCCCGCATCGGGCATGAATGGCAGATGCCACAGGGCGGCATCGATCCCGGAGAGGATCCCTTCCAGGCGGCTCTGCGCGAAATGCGCGAAGAAACCAATGTCGCCTCCGCGACCCTGCTCAGCGAGTCGCCGGAATGGTACACCTACGACTTGCCGGATGAGTTCTCGCGCAAATCATGGAAGGGCCGCTTCCACGGACAAAGGCAGAAATGGTTCGCTTTCCGTTTTGAAGGCGACGAAAGCGAGATCGACATCGAGACGCCGGCCGGCGGGCAAAGGCCGGAATTTGACGCTTGGCGCTGGACGCCGATCGACCAGCTGGTGGATCTGATCATTCCCTTCAAGCGCAAGGTCTACGAGCGGGTCGTCGAAAACTTCGCTCATCTGGCGGCGCCTGTCGAGGCGTCGGCGCAGAGCGGCCACGGTCCCGGTTAGCTCGTTGCGCGGCGCCGAGGATGAAGCCTGACGAGGGCGACAAAGCGCCCGCGCAGTGTTTTATCAAGATCTGAAGATCATTTTTATAAGCGATTGAAATACCTTCGCTCTAGCCGTTGCGGCAAAGGGAGCGTCGGCTCCCTGCGCTATTTCGGCGCGAGCACCATGACCATTTGGCGCCCTTCCATCGATGGCTCGGCTTCGACCTTGGCTATGGCGACAGTCTCGTTCTTCACGCGCTCAAGCAGGCGGAACCCAAGATCTTGATGCGCCATCTCGCGGCCACGGAAGCGCAGCGTCACCTTGACCTTGTCGCCTTCCTCAAAGAAGCGGCGAACCGCCTTCATCTTGGTGTCGTAATCATGTTCATCAATGCCGGGACGCAGCTTGATTTCCTTGATTTCGACGATCTTCTGCTTCTTCCGGGCTTCGGCGGACTTTTTCTGCTCAAGAAAGCGGAACTTGCCATAATCGAGGATTTTGCAGACCGGGGGATTGGCCGTTGGAACGATCTCGACGAGATCGAGGCCCGCTTCTTCAGCGGACTGGAGAGCTTCGAGAGAATCGACGACGCCTTTATTCTGGCCTTCAGCGTCAATCAATTGAACTTCACGAGCGCGGATATCCCGGTTTACGCGTGGCCCGTCCTTTTGCGGGACCGGAGGCGCTTTCATCGGACGGCGAATGGCATATCTCCTTCATGGTCGTTGAACGAATCCCCCCGCGTGCGATCCGCATTGTCAGAGCATATTACAACCATTGGAATCATCTGATCGGCAGGAACGTGCTCCAGCTTTGAAGATGGAGCGATTTCTTGTCGAGCGAATGATTCCATCCAGCCGTAAAGCGCTCTAAAGCGTTCGCATGCGCCGATGGACTCAAAGAAAACATTGGGCGATTGCAGCGGAAAGTCAATGCGACTCAAGTCAAGACGTCGCTTTGACTGCGCGTTATTCGGGCAAAACAGTCATTCGGCCGGCTTGCGCACCGTGTTGAGCGCCGCCGCATAGGCGTCGAGCGTCTGCTCCCACATCAGCTCCCTCGCGAACCGTCGCTCGACATGGGCGCGCGCGTGCAGTGAAAGCCGATCGCGCGCCGTGGCGCCGAGGTTCAAGGCCTCGCCCAGCGCAACGGCGATTGCCCCTGAATCGCCGGCCATTGTGCGCCAGCCGGTCCGCGCGCTAGGCTCGACCTCCGGCGGGGCGAGCAGAGTTTCGGCCGCGGCCGCCCCCGTTGTCGCGAGAATCGGCGCGCCCATCGCCTGCGCCTCAAGGGCGAGGCTGGCGAAAGCTCCCGGATTGCGCGACAGCGCCATGACGACCGAGGCCGCCAGCAGGGCGGCCGGCGGATCGGAGACGATGTCGCCCTGCCGGACAATGTCCTGCAATCCGGATTGCGCGATAATCCCATCGATCTCCTTGAGCTCGGCGGCGCTTGCGCCGCTGGCGCCGATGATGACCCTCAGACTCGACACGTCGAAGACGGCGTCGGTCGCCGCCTCAGCGCGGTTTTGCTCGGCCAGCGTTCGAATGGCGTCCAGCGCCGTCTTGCAGTCTCCGGCGGGGCTTGGGCCGAGCGCGATCAGCGCCACGCGGGCGTCGGGCGGGACGCCCCAAAGCCGCCGGACCGCCTGCACCCGCGCCGAAGAAACTGATTTCGGCGAAAAGACCCGGCAATCGACGCCGCCGAGAACGATATGAACCTTGTCTTTCGTTGCCGGATTGAGACGCGCCGCGCTATGCGAGGCCTCGGCAGAGCCAGCGAGGATGACGTCGCCGCGCGTCATCACGAGGTTATACCGCAGGGCGAGGGGTCCGCCCGCGGCATAGGAGCTTTCAAAGCTGGTTACGAACGGCGTCTTGACCAGGCGCGTCGCTCCATAGGCAGACCACGCGGAGGCGCGCGAGCGCGCATGCACGAGATCGATCCGTTCCGCTTTGATGAGGCGCGCCAGCCTTTGCACATTGTTCGCCATGGCGAGGGGATTCTTGGCGTCGACGGGAAGGGCCGCGAACAGGCCGCCACGCGCCTGCAGTTCGCTAACGAGACTGCCGCCTCGTGCGGCGACAAGGGCTCTTGCGCCGACCCGGGTCAGCGCTGCGGCGATCTCGATCGTGGTTTGCGCCGAAGCGCCGCCGTCAAGGTCCGGCACGATCTGAAGCACGCTCCGGCCCGCGAGCGGATGCGCCGTACCGTCACGAAAATATGAGCTTGAGCCTGATGACATCCAAAGGAACTGCGTTCAGACAACCAGCGAGTGCGAGAGATTCTTGAAAAATCTCGCCAATTGAGCATAGACGGGCGGACCTTGCGGTGGAAGGGCAAGCGGCGGGATTTGCTTCGACATGGGAGCCGGACACAGAGTTTCTGACCGTGGGGGCGGGGGGAAACGCCCGCCGCATCGCCTTTTTGCGCGGCGCCCCGCTTCAAGACGGCGGAAAGCCGGGGATCGTCTGGCTTGGCGGCTTCCGATCGACCATGCGCGGCGAAAAGGCGGCCTATCTGCATCAGGCGTCATGCGCGTCGGAAAAGGCGTTCCTTCGCTTCGATTATTCCGGCCATGGCGAATCGGAGGGGCGCTTCGAGGACGGAACCATCGGCCGATGGTTGGAAGAGAGCCTTGCCGTTTTACGGGAATTGACCGTTGGTCCACAAATCCTTGTCGGCTCGTCGATGGGCGGATGGCTGGCGCTGCTTGTCGCCCGCGCGCTTTCTGGAAGCGGCGAGAGCGGGCGGCTGCATGGAATGGCGCTGATCGCCCCGGCGGTCGACTTCACCGAGACGCTGATCTTCGCCAGAATGAGCAAGGCCGAGCGGGCCGAACTCAAGGCGGACGGGCGGTGGCTGAGGCCCTCCCGCTACGGTGACGGACCCTATCCGATCAGCCGCGAATTTTTGGAGGAGGGTCGGCGCCATCTTCTTTTCGGGGGCAGCATCGCCAGCCATTGCCCGGCGCATATACTGCAGGGCATGCAGGATGAGGACGTTCCCTGGCGCCATGCGCTGACGCTCGTCGAGCATATGCACGGCGACCCCGCGACGTTGACCCTCATCAAGGACGGCGACCACCGGCTGTCGCGGCCACAGGATCTGGCGCGAATCTGGGCGGCGGTGGAGGGAATGGGCGGCTAGGGCGTGCGGCGCGCGCCTCTCTCGACAAACGCGCCTCCCTCGTGTAAGCACCGCGCTCAACTCAAAACAGCGTATCGAAACGCTCGCCTGGAAAAAATCCGGCGAAACGACAGGTTCGACTTCAATGAATATTATCGCGGAACTCGAGGCCGAACAGGCCGCCAAGCTGCTGGCCGGCAAGACCATCCCGGAATTCCAGCCGGGCGATACGGTCATCGTCAACGTCAAGGTCAAGGAAGGCGAGCGCACCCGCGTGCAGGCCTATGAAGGCGTCTGCATCGCGCGTAACGGCGGCGGCCTCAATGAGAGCTTCACCGTCCGCAAGATTTCCTATGGCGAGGGCGTCGAGCGCGTGTTCGCGATCTATTCGCCGAACATCGACTCGATCAAGGTCGTGCGCCGCGGCAAGGTCCGCCGCGCCAAGCTCTATTATCTGCGCGATCGCCGCGGCAAGTCGGCCCGCATCGCCGAGAAGATGGAATCGCCCGCCGCCAAGGCGACGCGCGAAGCGGCCAAAAAAGAAGCCAAGGCCGCCAAGAAGAATGCCGCTCCGGCGGCAGAGTAAGAGCGCCCGGAAATACTCGATTTCTGCAAGCCTCGTGGTGGCCTCAAACCACGAGGGCCCTATGGCGCGCCCTAAAAACCATCCTTCGAGACGCAAGCTTTGCTTGCTCCTCAAGGTGGGGAGATCCGGATTTCCAGACGGTTTCAAGCGCGCCGCGTCGGAGCGTGCGGCGTGGCCGCTTACTTCAGTGGTCCGTTCAAGATCCAGCGATGGCCGAACGGATCGCGGAACGTCGCAAAGCGCGTTCCCCAAAAGGATTTGGTCGGAGGCGTTTCCGACTTTCCGCCGAGGGATGTCGCCTTGGCGAAGATTTCATCGACCTGATCGGCGCTCGCATATTCGAGACTGACGGAGGACGTAACGAGTTCGCCCGGAACCGACATACGCGTGTGGCCGAGCTCGGGAAAGGCGTCCGCGAGCATGATCGAGCCGCCATTGATCGCAAGCTCGCAATGCATGATTCGCAGCCCGTCGAAGGCCGGCATGATGGATTTTTGCTGCGCGCCGAAGACCGCGCTGTAATAGGCGATCGCCGCGAGGGCGGGCGAAACCGTCAGATAGGGCGCAACCGGCGGGCGCATTGATCTCTTCGCTCCTATATAGGCACAAACGCCCACGGGCAGGGTACTTCCCCGCGAGCCCGGTTGCGAGTAAGAACTGCCGCGTCGCGAGGATTTTTAACAGAACGCGCATCCGGCGCATCACGGAAGTAGTAAATGGACAAGCCGCGTACGCTCTACGATAAGATCTGGGACGAACATCTGGTGCATGAATCCGCCGATGGCTCGAGCCTTCTCTATATCGATCGTCATCTCGTTCATGAAGTGACCAGTCCGCAGGCCTTTGAGGGGCTGCGGGTGACTGGCCGGAAGGTTCGCGCGCCGCAGAAAACGCTCGCTGTCGTCGATCATAATGTGCCGACGACCGATCGCAGCAAGGGCATTGCGGATCACGAGAGCCGCACCCAGGTCGAGCAGCTCGCGATCAACGCCAAGGAATTCGGCGTCGAATATTTCAACGAGCTCGATCCGCGCCAGGGCGTCGTCCATATCATCGGACCGGAGCAGGGCTTTACGCTTCCCGGCGCCACCATCGTCTGCGGCGACAGCCATACCTCGACGCATGGCGCCTTTGGCGCGCTGGCCCATGGCATCGGCACCTCGGAAGTCGAGCATGTACTCGCGACCCAGACGCTGATCCAGAGCAAAGCCAAAAATATGCGCGTCATCGTCGACGGGCTGCCGTCCGAAGGCGTCAGCGCCAAGGATATCGTGCTGGCGATCATCGGCGAGATCGGCACGGCCGGCGGCACCGGCCATGTCATTGAATATGCCGGCGAGGCGATCCGCGCGCTGTCGATGGAAGGCCGCATGACGGTCTGCAATATGAGCATCGAGGGCGGCGCGCGGGCCGGATTGATCGCGCCCGACGAAAAAACCTTCGCCTTTCTGAAGGACCGTCCGAAATCGCCGAAGGGAAAAGCCTGGGACGAGGCGGTCGCGCATTGGCGCACGCTCCATTCCGACGAGGGCGCCCATTTTGACAAGGAAGTGCGGCTTGATGCGGCAAGCCTGCCGCCGATCGTCACCTGGGGCACCAGCCCCGAGGACGTCGCAACCATCAACGGCGAAGTGCCGCGCGTCGAATCGGCAATGAGCGAGGCCAAACGCGTCTCAATCGCCCGCGCGCTCGACTATATGGGATTGAAGGGCGGCGAAAAGATCACGGATATCTCGATCGACCGCGTGTTCATCGGCTCCTGCACCAATGGGCGGCTGGAGGATTTGCGCGCCGCCGCGAAAATCCTTGCGGGCAAGCATATCGCCGCGCATGTCAACGGAATGGTCGTGCCGGGCTCGGGGCTCGTGAAGCAGCAGGCGGAAGCCGAAGGCCTCGACGTCGTGTTCCGCGAGGCGGGCTTTGAATGGCGCGAGCCCGGCTGCTCGATGTGCCTCGCCATGAACCCTGATCGGCTGGAGCCAGGCGAGCGCTGCGCCTCGACCTCGAACCGCAATTTCGAGGGGCGTCAGGGTTTCAAGGGACGCACACATCTGGTCTCGCCGGCGATGGCCGCCGCTGCGGGCGTCGCCGGCCATTTCGTCGATATCCGCACCTGGCGTTAGCGGTCTAGCCGGGCTTCGGGAAGATCCGGTCAGCAGGTGCTCTCAACGCGATAGCCGGCGCTGGAGATAAAGCCGCGATAGGCGCAGCCGCCGAACGTGCCAGAGAAATTATAGGCGTTCGGCGCGGCTGCGGGGCGATAGGCCGGCTCGCTTTGCCATCTCACCGCGCGGATGGCGTGCGGACGGTGTTGTTCGCGCGGCGCCTCGTCCAAGTCGCGCTCTGCTTGGCGCGCGGCGTCGCGTTTGGCGAGCCGGACGCTTTGGCGCGCGGGATCCCCGCTCTTTTGCTTTTCCGCTTTCTCCGTCGTGGCTTTTGCCGGAGCCGGCTTGACCATGACCGGCTTTACGACGGCCGTTTTTGGTTCGCTGGGCGCGACTTTATCGGACTCGATGGAGGTTTTCGGCTCGAGCGCCGGGACGGGCGCGGCGGCGGCCGCCTTTGCCGCAATGGCGGCCTTGGTTTCCGCGATGATTTCATCCGCCGTTTTCATGGGCGCCGTGCTCGCCGGCTGCGGCGACGCGGGAGCCGAGGTCAGAGGCGATGCGTCACGCATCGCCGCGGGCTCGACGGGAGTGGCGGCCTTGGCCCAGGCTGGCAAGGGCGACGGCAGGCTGTCGCCGGACGGTTGAGCGACGGCCGTGGGCGCGGGGAGCGAAACTGCGGGGGCGATCTCGGCGGGCGGATCGGCCGCCAAGGGGGCTGACGGGGGCGCTTGCTCGGCGTCGAGGACAGCCGTCGCCTTTGCCTGCGGCTCGGGAGCAGACTGGCGCCGCGCCATTTCGACCGCCATGGCCGTGGTCACGAGGGCGAAAGTTGTTGCGACAACGATCGTAACATTCTTCATGACTGCGTTTCCTTATCGCCGCCTATCAATTGGGCGCTCCGTCAATGCCAAGCGTCCTTTGTCGTCAGCGCAGAATGAACCGTGTTGCTGCCCTCGATCTGTGCGCAGATGCACCCAAACGGGCTATGGTCAGCCCGACGAAGCTTGGGTTGCGCAAGCAAGGTTGCAGGGCTCGCCGTAATCGGCTAACGCAACGGGCGTGGACAAGCGGCGGCGCAAAGCCGCGGCTTTTGCGGGTGTGGTGGAACTGGTAGACGCGCCGGACTCAAAATCCGGTTCCGCAAGGAGTGTCGGTTCGATTCCGACCACCCGCACCACCTTCTTGGCGATGTTCAGCTACGCGCTTGCTCTACGCCGGGCCCCACCAACAAGGGAGTTCCGGCTTCGACCATCGCCGAAATCGTCGACGATATCGTGTTGCCGTTGCTGAGGCTTCTTGACCTTCCGAAACGGTAGCGCCCGTCCTGCGGACGGGTGATCGCCGGGTTGCAAGAAATCCCACGCGCTATCTCTCCACCGGCTGACACAGGCTTAATTCACGGGCTTTGCCGGCGGCGCGGCTTCCGCGCGGAAAGCCTCGACAAATGTCCGCAGATCGGCCGGAGCGATATCCGACACCGCGACATAGGCAAGATCGCCGACGGTCCATCGCTCGAACGAAAAGCCCGCCCGGCTTTCGCTGCCGGGCAAGGACGCCAACGTCTCGCTGGGCAGCGCGGTGACGCTGATGACATGGGGACCGCGCCGGTAGACCAGCGTTGGCGCCGGCCTGCCCTCGATCACGTCGACGCGGCCTCCCACCAGCGGAAAGCCGCGCTCCGCGAGATCGACCGCGTCGGGCGCGATCGTCGTCTTGCCGTTGAACCAGGGTTTCACGACATGGCGGTTCGATGAGGCGACATCGAACGGCTGCGGCGCCATCATTGCGCGCAGATGCGCCGACAGAATCGCGGCGGAGGTCTCGGCGTCGGGGCGATTCATCGCCAGAAAAGTCGTTCCGCTGCCAAGCAGGACGCCGCCCGCCAGCCCGACCAGCAAAGTCGCCGCGAGCGGCGACAGAAAACGGGTCAGCCGGCCGCTTGGCGCTCCATCGCGAAAGCCGATCTCCTGAATGATCCGGCCCCGCAGCCCGTGCGGAACGGGGGCGCCGGCGAGCGCGCCGCGCAGGGCGAGCGACAAGGATTCCAGCCGTTGCGCCTGCGCCCGGAGTTCGGGCTCCTCAGCGAGCCGCCGCTCCATGGCCAGCGCCTCGCCCGGCGATAATTCTCCGTCCCGGTAGGCGTTCAGCAGTAGAATGTCCTCGTCCGTCATCAATTTTGCGCCTCTAACCCCTTGAGGAGCTGTTGTCTGGCTCGCGCGAGACGCGACATCACCGTGCCAATCGGCGCGCCGCTGACTTCGGCGATCTCGCGATAGCTCAATCCATGATATTCGCGCAGCACGAGCGCCTCCTTCAGGGTGACGGGAAGAGCGTCGACGGCGCGCGCCAGCCGCGCGGCCTCGTCCTTGGCGAGAAGCAGGCTTTCGGGCGTCTCGAAGGCGGGCGCGAACACGCCCCCCTGTTCCAGCGTCGCCGCGTCGGAAGCATCCAACACTTCGCTCGACAGCGTTACGCCCGGCCGCCTTTTTTCGAGCCACGAGTAGCAGGCGTTGCGCACGATGGTCAGGAACCAGGCGCGAGCATTGCCCTCCGCAAAGCTCTCGATCGCGCGGTAAGCGCGCAGACTTGCGTCCTGGAGTACGTCCTCGGCGTCCGTCGCGCTTCCCGTCAGCCAGCGCGCGAGCCGATAGCCCTCATCGAGCCGCGGCAGCACGAGCTGCGAGAAACGCGCCTTGGCGAGCGTCGTCACCAGCAAACTCCTCGCGACCTGAAGGGGATGCCCTCCATCACGGCGTCCTCACGATGATTTTGCCGGTCATATGCGGATGAATCGAGCAGAAATAATCATACTGGCCCGGCTCCTTGAAAGTGAAACTGAACTTGTCGTCGGAATCGAGCGGCTTCGACTTGAAGGATTTGTCGACGCCGACGACGGTATGGGGAATATCGTCGCCATTGGTCCAGGTCACCGTATCGCCGGGGGCGATTGTCAGCTCTGGCGGATTGAAGGTGAAATTATCGATCTTTACGCTCACGGCGGCGGCGCCAGCGGGGAGAGGGCTGACGAGCGCCGCCGCAAGCAGGAATGGGAAAAGGCTTCGGCGCTTCGCTGTCATGAAGGTTTGAGGCATGCTCCGCTCCCTCAGCTTGCCAGCGCGCTGTCGACGATGGCGAGCGGCTCGCCGCCCCGCACGAAATTCAGCTCCGTGACGCCGAGATAGGTTCGCAGCGCGCCGGGCGGCGTCTTCATCGGTCCGGGCGAGGGCGCCGTCCCCGGCGCCGGCTGCGGGAAGGCGGTCGAGCGAGCGGTGTGGAAGGTGACCGCGCCTTCGACCTTTTGCATAACCTGATGAATATGGCCGTTCAGCACCGTGACGGATCCGAATCGCTTCAGCAGCTCCAGCGCCTGCGCGCTGTCCTGCGTGCCCCAGCCCCATTCGGGATAGACCGTCCACAGCGGAATATGCGCGAAGACGACGATCGGCGTCGATGATGACAATCCGCGAAGGTCGTCGGCGAGCCAGGCGAGCTGCGCCTCGCCGAGATTGCCGAGCCCGCCGGCCTTGAGGTCGACGACATTGACGCAGCCGATAAAGTGGACGCCGTTTTCGTCGAAGGAGCGCCAGCCGGCGCCTTTGGTTCCCTTGCCATAGCGGGCGAGATAGGCCTTGCCCGGTTCTTCATCGACAATGTCATGCTCGCCGGGCACATAGAAGATCGGCGCGTTGAGCTCTTTCAGGACCTGGTCGGCGTCGTCGAATTGCGAATCCTTGGAAAGATGCGTGATATCGCCGGTGTGGATGAAGAAGGAGGGCTGCGTCGGCAGGGATTTGATACGGGCGACCGCCTCGCGCAGCGTGCCGAGGGCGTCGGGATTGGCCGGCTTGTCGAACCCGACATGGCTGTCGCTGAGTTGCAGGAAGCTGAAGGGTTTTTGCTCCGCGAGCGTCGCCGCTTTGGCGAGGCTGATCGAACTCGGCACGCCGCCGGAGACGGTCCAGACGACGGCGGACCCCGCCCAAAGCATACATTCCAGCGCGCCGCGGCGGCTCACGCCGCCCAATTCGGTTTCATCATGAGTCATGTTGATTCTCCGCGAAAAGCGCTTCGCAAAGAAAGAACCGGAGCGGGGCGACGTTTATTCCTTGGCCCCAACCGAAAAATGCGCGCGGCGATGGCGCTCCCAAGTTTAGAAGGCGCTTTCATTGACGGATGACGACAGCCAGCGCCAACCGCCCGCGGCGCTGAGCAAGGGGCCGCGGATTATTTCGATTCAGAGCCAGGTCGTTCATGGCTCGGTCGGCCATAATGCGGCGCTGTTTCCCATGCAGGCGCTTGGCGTCGCAGTGGCCGCCGTGCCGACGACGCTTCTGTCCAACCATCCGCGCTACCCGACGTTGCGCGGACGCGTGCTCGATGCGGCTCTTGTCGCCGACCTGCTTGTTGGCGTCGCCGAGCGCGGGCTGATCGAGACCACTTCGATCCTGCTCACTGGCTATCTTGGCTCGGCTGAAATCGGCGCCGTCGTCGGGGATTTCGTCGATCGCGCAAAAGCGCGCAATCCGCAGCTTGTCTATCTCTGCGATCCGGTGATCGGCGACGACGGGCCGGGCGTCTTCGTCGCGCCGGGTCTTGTCGATCTGATCCGCGATCGCCTCGTCCCGGCCGCCGCGATTTTGACTCCCAATCAGTTCGAACTCGAAATTTTGGCGGGCGCGCCAGCGCGCGATCTTTCTTCGCTGAAACGGGCCGCAGCGCTGATTTCCACCCGCGGACCGGGCCGGATCGTTGTCACCGGCTGCGCGCTTGCGGATACGCCGCCCGATCGCATCGAGACCATTGTTTACGATCGGGGCGTTGTTCATCGCATAGCGGCCCCGCGGCTGCCGATCCGGCCGAATGGCGCCGGCGACCTGTTCGCGGGGCTGCTCGCAGCCCACCTCGCCAACGGCAAAGCGCTCTTCGAGGCGAGCCAATCCGCCGTGCGCGGCGTATCTGCCGTGCTCGCGCGGACGTTGGCCGAAGGCGCTTATGAATTGCGGATCCTCGCCAAGGATATTCTCCCCTGATTGCTATCGCCGCGCCTTTGGGGCAACACCGGCGGAGAATGAAATCAGAAGGATCTCGCCGCCCATGACCGGGGCCGGAACCGACCATACCAAGAAATGCCTGACCGGCGGCCCGGCGATCATCCTTGTTCGTCCGCAGCTTGCCGTGAATATCGGCATGTGCGCGCGGGCGATGGCCAATTTCGGGCTGTCCGACCTAAGGCTCGTCTCGCCGCGCGAGGGCTGGCCGCGCACCGGCGCCTTGAAGAAGGGCGCGCATGCCGCCGCAGCCGGAGCCGTCCATCTGCTCGAAGGGGCGAAGCTTTACGATACGCCGGAGGAGGCGGTTGCCGACCTCAATTTCGTCTTCGCGACGACGGCGCGCGAACGCGGCCAGCACAAGCCCGTGCTGACGCCCGCCGAGGCGTTGCCGGGCGCGGCGTTGGCGATTGCCGGCGGCGCGAAGGGCGGGGTGATGTTCGGGCCCGAACGCACCGGCCTCTCCAACGACGAGGTGGCGCTCGCCGACAGGCTGATCACCTTTCCGGTTAATCCAGCCTATGCCTCGCTCAATCTGGCGCAGGCGGTGCTGCTGATCGGCTATGAATGGATGCGCGCGTCAACCGAGGCGAAAGCGCCCTTCGTCGCCGATCCGCGCTCGCCCCCGGCGCCGCGCGAGATGGTGCTGTCCTTCTTTGCCTATCTCGAAGACGAATTGGAGCGCGTCGGATTTTTCCGCCCGCTCGACAAGGCTCCGGTGATGCGGCGAAACATCAAGAACATTTTTCATCGGCTCGATCTTTCTGCGCAGGATGTGAGCACGCTGCGGGGCGCGATCGTGCGGCTCGTCGAGGGGCCGCGGGCAGAGGCCAAGGCGCGCGCCAAGAAAACGGAGGCCGAGCCTCAATCCGTGACCGAAGACAAGGGCTGAGCGACAGCCTCCAGAGGTTTGCCCTCAGCCGCGACGCCATAAAGCCATTGCGCCAGCGCGGCGGCCAGCATCAGCGCCGCGCCGATCAGATAGCCAATGAGGACGCTCATTCGTGAGCCGGTGGCGATCAGGACACCAAGCAGATATGGGGCGCCGGCGCCGCCGATCGCCGTCCCTGCGGCATAGAAGACGGCGATCGCGAGCGCCCTGATCTCGACCGGAAAAATCTCGCTAACTGTGAGATAGGCGGCGCCCGCCGCGGCCGAGGCGAAAAAGAAAACGATCATCCAGGCGATGGTCAATTGCGCCGCGCTGACCCATTCGAACGCGAACAGCAATCCGCTCAAGGCGAGAAGCACGCCGGAAATGGCATAGGTAAAGGTAATCATCGGCCTGCGGCCAAGGGTGTCGAAGAACCTCCCGAGCGCCAGCGGGCCCATAAAATTCGCGAGCGCAAAGGGAAGGATGAACCAGCCGATTTGATTGGCCGGAACGCCATAAAACCGGCTTAACACAAGCGCATAAGTAAAAAAGATCGCGTTATAGAAGAACGCCTGCGCGGCCATCAGCGCAAGGCCGACGAGCGCGCGATGGCGGTAGACCACGAAGAGAGTGTGAAACACCTCGCGTAGCGGCGTGAAGCGGCGCGGACGGATGCGCAGGGGGGTGAGCGTTCCGGTGGCCTTGCCGTTCCCGGCCCTCGCCTCGATTTCATCCATGATCAGGTCCGCCTCGGCGAACCGGCCGTGGATAACCAGCCAGCGCGGGCTTTCGGGAATGAAGCGGCGCATGACCAGTACCGCGAGGCCGAGCAGCGAGCCAATCATGAAGGCGAGGCGCCAGCCGATTTCGGGGTCGATAATCGCCGGATCAAGCAGTGCCAGGGAACTCGCCGCGCCAAGAGCGCCGCCGATCCAGAACGAACCATTGATGACAAGGTCCGTGCGGCCGCGATAACGCGCCGGGATCATCTCCTGAATCGTCGAATTGATCGCGCTATATTCGCCGCCGATGCCGGCGCCCGTGAGAAGGCGGAAGAGGCAGAAGCTCGGCAGATCCCAGGACAAGGCGGTGGCGGCGCCGCCGACAAGATAGAGCCCGAGAGTCGCGAAAAACATGAGGCGGCGGCCGAGGCGGTCGGTCATCCAGCCAAACAGCACCGCGCCTGCCACCGCGCCGGCAAGATAGGCGGTCGAGGCGAGTCCAACGTCGGCGTCGGAGAATTGCAGTCTTGGGCTGGCCTTGAGCGCGCCGGCGACAGAGCCTGCCAGCGTCACTTCGAGCCCGTCGAGAACCCAGGTGACGCCGAGCGCGACGACCACAAGGGTATGAAATCGGCTCCAGGCCAGCCGATCGAGCCGCGCGGGAATCACGGTCTCGACCGGCGCCATCTTTGCGTCTTGTTTTACGCCAATCAAGACTGCCTTAACCTTTCGCGCGCTTGCATGCCGACGCTGCGGAGCTTGCACGCGCCCGCGGCTCAAGGTGACGAAAGGCCGGAAAGATCGCTACGGTTCCATCGATGTCCCGCCCGCCAAAAATTCTCGTGTTCGATTCGGGCCTCGGCGGCCTCACCGTGTTCGCCGAGATCGCGGCGTTGCGTCCCGACGCCGAATTCGTCTATGCGGCCGATGAAGCGGGCTTTCCCTATGGCGCTCTGCCGGCGAGCGCGCTCGCCCCTCGCGTTCTCGCCGTGATGGGACGGCTGATCGAATTATTTTCGCCCGACGTCGCGGTCATCGCCTGCAACACGGCCTCGACCCTTGTGCTGCCGCATCTGCGCGCGGCCTTCCCAAATCTTCCCTTTGTCGGAACCGTGCCGGCAATCAAGCCTGCGGCGCAGACCTCGCGGTCGAAGATGATTTCCGTGCTGGCGACGCCCGGAACCGTCGCGCGCGACTATACCCGCGGCCTGATCGAGGCCTATGCCGCCGATTGCAAGGTGACGCTGGTCGGATCCAGCCGCCTCGCGACCCTCGCCGAAGATTTCATGCAGGGCGACGCGCCGCCCGACGCCGCGATTCTTGACGAAATCGCGCCGGCCTTTGTCGAGACGGAGGGACGCCGCACCGACGCCATCGCGCTCGCCTGCACCCATTACCCCTTGCTGATCGCGCAATTCGAGCGCCTTGCGCCCTGGCCCGTCGCCTGGATCGATCCGGCGCCGGCGATCGCGCGCCGCACGGATCATGTGCTTACGGCTGAACTGGGTTTTGCTGCCGGCGCCGGCGACCCTGCTCGAAAGTCCGCGCTCGCGCTGTTTACGGGCTCCAAAGAGGCGGGGCCGAAACTGAGCGAGGCGCTGCGCTTGCGCGGCATTGCAAAAATCGCCCTGGAGCCAATGCCGCTGGTCTTTGCATGAGGCTCCGATGATCGATCATATGGGCTTCCCCGTCGCGGATTTTTCCCGGTCGAAGGCGTTTTTCGACCGGGCTTTGGCGCCGCTCGGGATTGAAATCGTGATGCAGGTCTCGGCGCAAGAGACCGGCGGCTCGGCCCATGCGGGATACGGAAATAACGGGAAGCCGTTTTTCTGGATCGGCGACGGGAGCGCCCCAGCTGGCGCCATTCACATCGCGTTCGAGGCGCTGTCGCGGTCACAGGTCGATGCATTTTACGCGGCGGCGCTGGCGGCCGGCGCAAAGGACAATGGACCGCCGGGCCTGCGCGCAGACTATCATCCGAATTATTATGCCGCCTTCGTGCTTGATCCCGACGGCAATAATATCGAGGCCGTCTGTCATCATGCGGAATAGGCGCAAGCGCTGTTAGAACAGCGAGCCTTGGCTCGGCTTGGGGCGGGCGGCTGCCGGCTTTCGCGGCGCGGCAGGCGCAGCGCCGGCGATCGCGGGTTTGTCGCCATCGCTAAATTGCAGAGTGAGAAGGGCGCCGTCCGCGATTGTGGCGGCCGAGCGTAGTGGGTTGTTCTCCGCGTCACGCACCAGCGCAAAGCCGCGCGCCAGCACATTTTTGTAGCCGAGACTTTCGCGGAGCTGATCGAGCCGCCGGATCTCACCGCGCCGCGCGGCAATTTTTTCCTGGACCGCGCGCAACATGCGCGCTTCCAGCATCCCGAGCCGCTGCCGCGCCGCCGCCGTTCTCTCCTGCTCGGTGCGGGCTTGAGCGAGATGCGCATTGGTGAGACGTTCGGAAAGGCCGCTCAGCGCTTGCGCGCGCCATTCGGCACTGATCGTGGCCGAGCGTTGTATCCGCCGTTCAAGCGCCACCAGCTTTTCTCTTGCGCGCATCAGCTGTGCCTGAGGCGATTGTCGCGCCAACCGCTGCGCGACCCAGCCGAGCGTGAGGCGGTGATGGTCACAGATGCGCGGGATCGTTTTGACGAGGCGGTCGCCCAATCCCTTTAGCGCCGCGGCGCGACGCTCGCGCCCGATCACGGCCGATCGTTCCAAGCGCTGCTGGAGCCCGGCGAGCTTTTCGCCTGCGCGCGCCATCCGCGCCCGCGGCGCCTGCCGCGCGAGACGCTGCGCCGCGCGCCCGAGCGCCAGCGCATAGCGGTCGTGCGCGCGCAAAATGGCGTTGGCGAAGCGCCGGCCGGCATGATCGAGCTTTTGCCGGGGCAGGGCCAGAATCTCTTCCGGCAGCGGCAGGGCGCGGGCGAGCGCGCGCGCCTCGCCGCGCCGCCGGTCGAGAAGGCGGGCCATGGCCCCCGCGTGTCGGCGCGAGAGATCGGCGACGTCGGCGATGAGCTGGAGGCGCACCGGCACCGCCTTTTCGGCGGCGCCCGTCGGGGTCGGCGCGCGGAGATCGGCGGCGTGGTCGATCAGCGTCCAGTCCGTCTCATGCCCGATCGCCGAGATCAGCGGAATGGCGCTCGCCGCCACAGCCCGGACGACAATCTCCTCGTTGAAACTCCAGAGGTCTTCAAGCGAGCCGCCGCCGCGCGCGACGATGATCACATGCGGCCGCGCCAGCGGACCGTACTCGGGCAGGGCGCCGAATCCGGCGATAGCGGCGGCGACTTCCGCCGCGGAAGTCTCGCCCTGAACCCGGACCGGCCAGACCAGAACATGCCGGGGAAACCGGTCCTTGATGCGATGCAGAATGTCGCGGATCACCGCGCCGGTCGGCGAGGTGATGACGCCGATCCGCAGCGGCAGAAACGGCAGCGCCTTCTTGCGCGCTTCGTCGAACAGGCCTTCGGCCGCAAGCTTGCGGCGCCGTTCTTCGAACAGCGCCATTAGGGCGCCGACGCCGGCGGGTTCGATCGCCTCGACAATGATCTGATAGCTCGATTTACCCGGGAAAGTCGTGATCTTGCCGGTCGCGATGACCTCGAGGCCTTCCTCGGGCTTGACGCGCAAACGGCCGAAGACGCCCTTCCAGATGACCGCGTCGATGCGTGCGCCGGCGTCCTTCAGGCAGAAATAGGCGTGGCCGGAGGAATGCGGCCCGCGATAGTTGGAGATCTCGCCGCGCAGCCGGACAAAGCCGAAGCGGTCTTCGATCGTCCGCTTGAGGGCGCTCGAGAGTTCGGAAACGGTGAGTTCGGGCGCATTGCTCGCGAGGGGCTCTGGCATGAGGCTCAAATTTTCAACGGGTTCTGGCGCGGAGCCGAGCGCATCGCTGTTTTGAAGTCAAGCCGCGCCTACGTCTCAAAAATCGACGCCGATCGTCATCTGCGCCTTGTTGCGCGTGAAATTGCCAAGATCAAAAAGATTGGGGTCGCTCGCCTGACGCCCCGTAATCTGCGTCGAGATGGCGGCGGCGAGAAACAGCCTGTCGTTGAAATGAACGTAAAGGGTCGGGCCGAAAAACAACGCGTCGCCGGCAAAGCGCGTCAGGCCAAAATTTTCATGGGCGGTTTCATATTCAAGCTCGGCGCCGAGAACGATCTGCTTCGCGCCGAGCGTCAATGCGGGATCCAGGGAATAGGCGAGCGCGGCTGAAACGCCGAGGCGCGCGGTTCGTTCAACGGCCGAGCCTTCGAGATCGCTCGAAAGCTCCGGCGCATAGATGGCGTTCAGCGCGGCGTAGAGCTTTGCAGGAACAAGCTCGGTATCGACGATAATTCGCGTCTCCGCCGAAAAGGCCCAGTTCAGCCGGCCGGCCTCGCTGACGCGCGACCATTCGGGCTCAATTGAAACGGTAAGGCCGACCGGCGTCTCAACGCTTCTATGCACCAGAACGAAGCTGAATTTCGAGTCGACGCCGCCGAAATTCGCGCCACTGCGATCATTGAGGCCATCGACGCCGCGGATTCGATCGAACGCCCCGCTGAATCCCGTGTCGATCTCCAGCCAATCGGTCGGATTGACTTCCAGCGTCGCTTTCTGGCTGCCGACATTATAGACGCCGTTTCGCTTGCCGAAGGCGAGATTGGTTTCGAATTCCATCTCGCGATCCTGGTCCGGACCGATGTCCGTGCCGGAGGTGAAACCGAAGATATTCTTGGTTTCGAGCGGGCGGGATTTTTCGTTGGCCTCGCTATCCGCCTCCTGCGCCCGCAGATTGGCCGTCGACAGGAGAAGGGCGGCGGCCAGAGCGGCGAAAAGGCCGAATGCCTCTCGCGCTCGCGCGGGGATTGGGCTGCGCGCGGCCTGCGGTCCCGTTTGCGCGCGCACGCGTTCCTCCGGCCTCCATGACGGCGCCAATCTCGCGGGATCGGCGTGAAGGGGAGTATTCCTGCAAACCGGGAAAAATTCTACTACATTTGATGAATAATTCCACTTGAGTGAGCATCGCCCGCAGGCGCTTACTCCTTGATCAATTGGCCGGAATAGACCACCGGGCCTGTCGGGTCGCCTGTCGGCGAGCCGCCTTGCGGTTCGAGCGTGACGGCGAAAACCGTTTTTTGGGTGGAGAGCCCGGCCGGGAGCGGCATTTTTGCCGCGGCGTCGCTGATGACGCCCATCGATTTCGGCGCCTTGCCCTCGCCGATGTACCAGAGTTCGAGGCTCTTGCCGGCCGGCGTTTGCGCGGCGACCGGGCGCACATAAACGGTTCCGTCAGCCAGATCGACGCGCACGACGAGCGCCGGCAGATCGCCGCCGCGATTGACCACTGCGACATAGGATGATTGCAGGGCGGGATGGCGCGTCAGTTCGCGCGAGAGGGTCAGAAGCGCGAGTCCCGCGGCGAGCGCGCCGGCGGAAAGAGCGGCGCCGCGCCAGATCGACACCGTGCGGCGCAGCGTCGTCACATTGGAAACGTCGTCATCGTGGTCGCTGTCAATGACGGCGGCAGAAGCTGTCGGGGGCAGGGCGTCCTCGATCCGCTCCCACACTTCTGCCGGCGGCGCGATTTCGTCGACCGCCTGGCGCAGGGGGGCAAGGCGCTTTTCCCAGGCGGCGACGGCGTCCCGCGCCTCGGCGTCATTGGCGAGCGCGCTCGAGAACAGGGTGCGCTCGTCGGCATGCAGCGTGCCGAGCACATATTCCGCCGCGGCTATTTCGCGTTCGT
Source organism: Methylocella silvestris (assembly GCF_002891535.1). Taxonomy (GTDB): domain Bacteria; phylum Pseudomonadota; class Alphaproteobacteria; order Rhizobiales; family Beijerinckiaceae; genus Methylocapsa; species Methylocapsa silvestris_A. The sequence goes on from NZ_PDZR01000010.1 coordinate 76,251, forward strand.
CGCTCATCATAGTTTGTCCAGGCACGCCCGAAGAGCGAGAAGGCTGCGGTGCAGCCAGGTTTTGATCGTGTTCACAGGCTTGTCGAAACGGGCGGCGAGCTCCTCGCGCGAATAGCCTTCGTAATAGGCGAGAAGCACGCAGCTGCGGTTCGGCTCCTCGATGGCGCCAAGACAATGGCGCAGCGCGCCGATGTCGATGAGATCAGCCTCCTCGTCGCGCGGCGAGGCGATCTTCTCATACCAGTCGGTTTCGTCCGGCATCGGCGGGGCAAAGAAGCTCTTTCGACGCAACACGTCGATGGTCCGGTTTCGCGCGATGGAATTCAGCCAGGCCATCGGCGGTCCCGCCTCGGGCGCATAGCTCGAAGCATTGCGCCAGACCCGCAGATAAACGTCCTGTAAAATGTCTTCCGCCGTCGATTTGTTGCGGATGATACGCAAGATGATCGCGAAAAGTTTCCCGCTGGTGGCGTTGTAGAGCGCTTGAAACGCGTCGCGGTCACCGTCCGCTGTGGCGGCGATCAAATCGGCGAGGCTCGCGTCATCTTTCGGCATGAAGGCGCTTCTCCCGCGGCGATGCTGGTCTTCCGGCGCAATCTTCGATCGAAGAAAGACAGCGGGCGAACTCTAGCAAAATCCGCGACGGGCGCCAGCGTCGCGGCGGTTACGCGCCGCTCTTTGCCGCCTCGCGGCCGAATCGTTGCAGCACATAATGGGTCATGCCATTGGCGAGCTCCTGCTCGCCGAGGAACACGACGCCGGCCTTTTCCTGCCGCAGCAGGCCGGCTTCTTCTTCATTATGGGTGCGTACCACGGTTTCGATCGCCGAATTGACCTTGCGCGCGGTGCTGATCATCGTGCGCACGTCGAGCGTGTCGGGCGTTGCGATGACGAGCAGGCTCGCCTTGGAGATATGCGCCTGGATCAGCACCGCGATTTCCGCAGCGTCGCCAAAAACAGCGGGGATATTCTTGCTTCGGCATTGCTCGACCAGCTCGCGATTCTGGTCGACCACCACGAAGGGAATGCCGGCTTCGGTCATCGCGGCGCCGATGCGCCGTCCAACCCGCCCATAGCCGACCAGCACAACCTGTCCCGCAAGATATTTATCCTCGGTCGACATCGGCAGTTCGGAGAGCGGATCATCCGAGCGCTCGACCATTCGCGCCAGCGCAGAATTCGAGCGGATCCAGCGCTGGATCGGCTCGAGGCCACTGAAGACCAGGGAGTTCAACGTGATCGATATCAGCGCGCCGGCGAGGATCAGGCTTTGTCCTTCACGCGGCAGAAGGCCAAGGCTCATGCCAAGGCTCGCCAGAATGAATGAAAATTCGCCGATCTGGGCAAGGCTGGCAGAGACGGTCAGCGCGGTGTTCAGCGGATAGCGGAACAAAAGAACGAGGCCCGCCGCCGCCAGCGACTTGCCGATGATAATGATCGCAACGACGGCCAGGACGCGCCAGGGCTGTTCGATCAGGATGTGGGGGTCAAACAGCATGCCGACCGAGACGAAGAACAGCACGGCGAAAGCGTCGCGCAGCGGCAATGTCTCTTCTGCTGCGCGGTGGCTGAATTCCGATTCGCGGATCACCATGCCGGCGAAAAAGGCGCCGAGCGCGAAGGAGACGCCGAAGAGTTCGGCCGCGCCATAAGCGAGGCTGACCGCGGCGGCGACGACGCAGAGGGTAAACAATTCGCGCGAGCCGGTGCGGGTCACCTGCCACAAAAGCCACGGAAAAACCCGCCGCCCGATCACCAGCATCAAGGCGACGAAAGCGGCGATCTTGGCGATCGTAACTTCGAGCGTCCACCAGATGTCCGGGCCGGCTTCGCCGCCGCTCAGGGCGTTTGACAGCGGCGGCAGCAGAACGAGGACAAGCACCATGGCGAGATCCTCGACGATCAGCCAGCCAACCGCGATGCGGCCGTTGGTGGTGTCAAGGATGCCGCGCGTCTCCAGCGCCTTCAAAAGTACGACCGTGCTGGCGACGGACAGCGCAAGGCCAAATACCAGCGCGCCGCCAAGGCTCCAGCCCCAAAGATGAGCGAGCGCTGCGCCGAGCGCAGTCGCGACGGTGATCTGCAGGACGGCGCCCGGCAGCGCGACCTTGCGCACGTCCCAGAGATCGTCGAGCGAGAAATGCAGCCCGACGCCAAACATCAGCAGCATCACGCCGATCTCGGCGAGCTGCGCAGCAATTTCGGCATTGGCGGTGAAGCCCGGCGAATAGGGACCGATGATGACGCCGGCGATGAGATAGCCGACAAGCGCGGGCAATTTCAGTTTGGCCGCGGCAAATCCCAGAACAAGAGCAAATCCGAAGGCCGCGGCGATCGTGGTGATAAGCGGGACTTCGTGATGCACAGGTGATTTTTCCTTTTGCCAGGCTAGCGCTCGACGCGCCGCCGCGCATCATAAGGATCGCCGCGACCCTTCGCCACCTGCAGTGCGGCCGGATAAAGCACAATAAGCGTGAACGAGGCGGTCAGTCGACCGGATGGCGCTCACGCAGGCGGCGCACATTCCACCAGACGAAACCGGCGATGAAAGGCACGGCGATTGCTGTCGCAAGCGCCGGATTCAGCTCATGTTCCTGCTGATGCGCGCCCTCAAGCATCAGATGCACGATCGAGGAGATGTAATAGGTGATCGCTGCGACGGAGAGGCCTTCAACCGTTTGCTGCAACCGCAATTGCATGCGCACGCGCTCATTCATGGTGCGCAGCAAATTCTGGTTCTGGCTCTCGAGTTCGACTTCGACGCGGGTTCTGAGCAATTGCGCCGCGCGGGCGAGCTTTTGCGAGAGCGTGTCCTGACGGGCTTCGATCGCGCCGACTGTGCGGATCGCCGGCGTCAGCCGCCGGCTGAGGAAGGCGGCGAGGGTCGGAATGTCGCCGATCGCATGTTCGCCGATCGCCTTGAGGCGCAGCTCGACGACCTCATGATAGGCTTTGGTCGCGCCGAAGCGATAGAGGCTTTGCGCCGCGCCCGTTTCAAGTTCGGCGGCCAGCGCGTTGAGCCGCCCGAGCAATTGCCGGCTGGCCTCGAGGCCTTCGCTGTCGCTCATTTGCGCGATCAGGCGCGGCAGCTCGGCCTCGATGCGGCTGATGGACGGAGAGAGATCCTGCGCGCGCGGCAGGCCAAGCAGCGCCAGCGTTCGATAGGTTTCGAGTTCGAGCAGCCGCTGCGCCAGCGCGCCCGCTTCGAGCTCGGTCAGATTGCGGTCGAGCACGAGAATGCGGACAAACCCATAAACGTCGGCGCGAAAATCCGTCGCCACGATCGCGGCGCCATGCGAGACCTCGGCCGCCGCGAGTTCCGCCTGCCCGAACAAGCGCATCCAGCCATCGCCGAGGCGGGCCTCCGGCAAGACGTCGAGATCGACCGCGACGATAAGCGGACCCGGCTGCGGCAGCATGCGCATGATTTTGGCCAGTTCACCGGCGCCGGGCCTGAAGGCGGTTCGTTCGGGATCGCCGCCATTCTCCTGCGAAAACTCCCATGTGTAGGTCAGGAATTCGCCGTGCCGCTCCCAGCGCAGCACGGTGGGCGCAAGTTCGACGCGGTGGCGCCTTGCGCCCGCAAGCGGCGGCGGCGCGGCGCGGTCGAGGCAGAATTGCGCCAGCGCGGCCTGCGCCCGTTCGGCCTCCTCATAGTCGGTCATGAAAGCAAAATGCAGGATACGCTTTGCGCCCGCCATCGACTCGAACGGTCGGGCATGGACCTCGGCCAGCACGCGCGAGCGAAGGGCGTGCTCCCGAAAGCCGATATCGGATGAGGTCGTTTCATCGATCACGCAAATCATCCCCGAAATTTGAGTCTTGATAGTTTTGGCGCGGCCGGACCATGGGTCGCGGCAAAGGCTGGAAAAAGTCAATCCTCGCCCGGCGCCTTCATGCGCCGACGCCTTCGATAGCGGCGAGGCGGGTCGCCTCCGCCAGCAAGGCGCGCGAGAGCGGCGGCATCGGTTCGCGGCGCGGCAGGACGAGCCCGATCGTTTGCACCTCCTTAGGCTCGACGATCGGAATCGAACGCAGCGCCTGCGTCGAGTCGAGGATATCGGCAAAGGTTTCGGGAATGATGCTCGCCCATCGACCCGTTCTCACATGAGCGGCGAGCACCACCATCGAATTCGATTCAAGCATTGGCGTATCGTTCGACGCCGAGCTTGCGAGCATGCGGTCGATGATGCGGCGGTTCTGCATGTCCGGCGTCAGCAGGCATAGCGGGATCTTCGCCACCTCTTTCCAGGTCACGGTGGCGCGGTCGCCGAGCGGCTGATCGGCGGAGGTCAGCAAGCTATATCTCTCACGATATAGAGGCGTCGCGCGAATGTGGCCGAGTGGTTCATTGTCGACATAGGTGAGGCCGGCGTCGATCTGCAATCCGTCGAGCATGATCAAAATCTCGCGCGAGGTTTGCGAGAGAATCGTGAAGCGCACTTGCGGGTGCTTTTCGCGGAAGGGAATGGTGAGTTTTTGCACCATGCCGAGCGCGGTCGGCACGACGGCGAGGGTCAGATGGCCGATGAGGGATTTATTCGGCGAGCGAATTTCCTGACGCATCGCGCGCGCGTCGGCGACGATGCGCTTCGCCCATTCCAGCACGCGCTCGCCATCCGGCGTCAGGCTATGGAACCGCGAGCTGCGGTTGACGAGCAGCACGCCGAGCGTTTCCTCCAACTGCTTGATGCCGGCCGACAGCGTCGGCTGGGTGACGCCGCAAAATTCCGCGGCGCGGCTGAAATTACGCTCCCGCGCCAGCGCCAGCAGAAATTCCAGTTTCTCGATCATGGCGAGCCGCCCTTGGCGGCGCGGATTGCCTTCGTCCGGCTGGCGTAGGCGCTAATGAAAGCGGCGTGACTCCAGGCGAGATTTTTGGCCGATGTCTGAGCGCCGTCTGTCTGGTCGAATTGTTCCGACAGGTCGCCGCTTTCGGGCGTGTAGGCCGCGACCGTCGCCATGAACTGGTCGCCGCGCCGCATGAGCGCGTCAAAGAGATGATTGTTGTCATGTTCTGTTTCGAGCCCGAGGCGCGCCCATTGCGAGGCGTCGTCGAGCAAACCCTTCGCCACGGCCTGCGCCGCTTTGAAATAAAACTCTGCGGCGCCAAGCGTCGAGAAAAAATAGGCGCCGCCGCTGTAGTAGCGGTCACCGTCATAGCGGCCCATCGCCGGGGCGTCCGCGCCCGGCCGCGCCGCGTTGATTGCATAGGCTTTGGCGAAAAGCGCTTCGAGCCGGCCGAGGGTTGCAATCAGTCTCGAATCGCAGATGCTATGCGGGCCAGCGTTGCGCCCGGCGTGGATCACGGCGAGAACGGTTGCGATGTCGAGCTCCTTTTGCGGGCCGGAGTCCGGCGCGGCGATGCGGCTTCGCAGAAAACCGTGTGGCGCGCTCCAGAAATCATCAAGGCCCGTGGCGATCTCCTGCGCGGCGTCGAGATAGGCGCTGGCGCTCTCGATCGCGCCGCGCGACAGGAGCCATAAGCCGCCCTCGCGCAATGCCTCGCATTGGATGAGCTGCGTGTAATAATGGCGCCCGAGTTCTTCCTCCCAGATGTCGAAAGATGGCGCGCGCCAGCGGGCGAAGGTGAAGCCGAGATCGCGCAGGATGAGTTGCTCGGCCTGCTTTAGGATGTCCGGCCCTGGGCCGACAGACCGGCAGAAGCGGGCGACCGCGAGCACACGCAGCGCCGGCCCATCATGCTGCGGCCGCGACCATTTCAGGATGTCGATCGAACCGTCGGGATCGAATCTCGGTTCGCCCAGAATATCGTCGCCCGAGATGGCGAGAAGCTCTGTTTCGGGCCGCAGAAATTGCGCGAAATGTGGCTCGACCTTCCCCCGGTAATCGCCGGCGCCCGCCAGAAACGAGCGCCCATCGAGGCCGCACAGCGTCAGGCTGAAGCCGAGGAAATCGGAAAAATGCGCCAGGCCGTCGGACCGCGCGATTTCACCGCTCTCGATCAACAGGCGCAAGGCGTCGATGATAACGGCAGAGTCGCGCAGCCAGTGGAAGAAATAGTCGGGGTCCGGATCATAGGCGGCGATCACCGGCGAAGCGAGGATCGAGCCCTTTACCGGCCGCACCTGCCGTCCAAAACCGCGCCGCTCCTTGACGAGATCGACCCGTGAAATGGCGCTCATCATCTTGGCGGCGGACAGCGCATATTGACGGCGCATCCAGGCATCAAGCGACGCCTGTTGTTTGAATGGCGCGCTCATGCCTGCCCGCCAAGATGCGGCGAGCGAAAGCGCAGACGCGTGAGGCCGCGCCGGACGTCAGGATCCGACATGAACAGCCGCCACAACAATCCTGAGCGGTAGTTCTCGATCATGGCGACGATCGGCCCCTGATCGATCGCGAGATAGGTCTCCGCCCGCCATCCATGCGTTTGGCTGAAAGCGTCGACGAAGCCGAATCTTCCGAAAATCCAGTCGCCCAGATCGTCGTGAAAATGGCGCAGCGCCCGCATCGCCTCTGCCGGCGCATAGGGAAAGCTGGAGAGGGCGGCGGTTGGCGAAATGACGCCATTATCGAGGTCCGGCGCATGCGCCATATAGCCGGCGGGATCGTCGCTCGCCGTCAATCCCCAGCTCGACGGGCCATAGCCTTTAAAGCCGCCGGGGTTCAGCACGCAGTGGGTATGGTTGATTAGCGTGTGCTGCACGTTCTGGCGCCAGTAATCGGCGTAGTCGTCGAGGAGTCCGCGCGGATCGAGCCCGCAGAATGAGTAATGCGCAAAGAACAGCGGGCCGCCGTAATCGGGCCCCAAGGGCAGATCCAGCCCGTAGAAGGTTCGGCCGTTGAGAAAAGTGCGGCTCTGCGCGTAGCCGGCATGATAGACAATCGGATCAATGCAATAGCGCGGCGCGGCGGCGGCCAGGACATAGGCGATCAGGCATTCGTTCCAGCCGCGGACCTCGACGTCGATGCTGAAGCCATTATTCGGGCTCCAGTGCCAGGTCAGCGCCTTGCGGCCGTCTCGAGCATGCCAGCTCCACTCCACCTCGCTCCACAGCCAGGTGATATGATTGCGCAGCTCCTGTTCGACGCCGTCGGCGTCGAAATAGGCCCGCGCGCACAACAGCCCCTGAAACAGCAGCGCCGTTTCGACGAGGTCGCCGCCGTCGTCCTTGCGGCCGAAGGGGATCGTCGCGCCCGTGCGTCCGTTCATGAAATGCGGAAAAAGACCGTGGTAGGAAGGCGTGCGCTCGAGAAAGCGCACCATCGCCATGAGCCTTTCCGCCGCGGCCTCTCGCGTGACAAAGCCCCGCTCCGCCGCGACGATGATGGCAAGGACGCCGAAGCCGCTGCCGCCGATCGAAACGAGATCGTCCGTAGCGTCGTTCTCAAGCCCGGTGCGGTCACGCGCGAGGAAGCTGACGGGATGCGCCCCTTCCCAGAAAAAGTGAAAGCTCTTGCGCTGAACGAGATCGAGCAGGGCGTCATCGGAGCGTTGCGGAGGTTTGGCGTTGGTCATGGAGTTCCCCGCGATTCTTTTTCTTATTAGCGCCCCAGTCTAGCCAGGATAGCTGGCGTTCGTCGATGTTGCGACGGAGACGCCGGGCGAGGTCGCAATCGCCGGCGCCTCGGGGCGGGGCGCAAGGCGTTCGCCGCCGGGATCGTCAATGAGATGGAGCACTCGGGCGAAGAAGCCGTTTTGCGTGTCGGGACGCCCGACGTTGAGGACTGTCGCTCCTGCAAGCTCGAGCGTGAAGATATCAAGCACGATCGCGCGGGTTTCCTCGTCGAGCGCGTCGAGCGCTTCGTTGATCAGGATCCAGCGCGGCTTGTGCAGCAGCAGCCGCGCGAAATGCAGGCTCTGCTGCTCATCGCCGCCAAGCTCGCGATCCCAGCGTCTCTGACTATCAAGCCCGGGCTTCAAATGAGAAAGACCAATGCGGTCGAGCGCTTCGGCGAATGCCGTTTCCGGAAAGTTCGAGACTGGCGCCGGATAGGCCAGCGTCGTGCGCAGCGATCCCGGCGGCAGATAGGGACGGCTCGACATGAACATCATTGAAGCGGGCTCCGGCACGCTGATGCGGCCGGCCCCCCAGGGCCAGAGGCCAGCGATGGCGCAGAAGAAATTGCTCCGGCCGGCGCTGGACCGCGCGATAATCAGGATGCGCTCGCCGGGCTTGATCGTGACATGGCGCTCGCTGAGCCGCGTGCAGGTCGAAGCGGAGGAGACCCTCAAATCGTCGAACTGGATCATGTCCGACTGATTGACGACGCGATCGATGCGGCCGGTTTTGTCGCCAAGATTGTCGAGTTCGATCAGCGCGCGCCGGAAGGTCGAGATCCGGATCATCGTCGCGCGCCAGTCGGCGATCACGCTGAAATTGTCGACGAACCAGCGCAACGCCAGCTGGACCTGATTGAACGCGCCGACGACCATCATCAATCCGCCGAGCGACAGGTCGCCCGAAAAGAACCCCGGCGCCGCGACGACGATGGGCGCGACGATGGTGAACCAGCCATAGCCGGCCGTCACCCAGGTCAGCCGCGTCACCCCCGAGACGAGGCGGCGCATGATGGAGAGCACCGGCTCGAGCTCGTTGCGCAGCCGCTGCTTCTCATCCTCTTCGCCGCCGTAGAAGGCGATGGCGTCATTGCGCTCATTGGCGCGCACGAGCGCGAAGCGAAGATCCGCTTCGCGGCTGTAACGCTCGGCATTGATCGCGATCAGCGGTCGGCCGACGCGCCAGCTCATCCAGGACGCCGCGCCGGAATAAAGCAGCGCCGCCCAGACCATATAGCCGGGGATGTCGGCGCGGTAGCCGAACAGGGTCAGCGCGACGCCCTCGGACAGAACCCAAAGGACGCCGATGAAGCAGACGAGGAGCAGCGTCGCCTGCAACAGGCCAACGCCAAGATCGGTCGTCAGCTCGACGAGATGACGCGCGTCCTCGTGGATACGCTGATCGGGATTGACGCCAATCTCGCCCGCATTGGCGAGGCGGAAGGCTCTGGTCGGGCCAAGCCAGAGATCGATCAGATTACGCGTCAGCCGGCTGCGCAGCTTGAGCTTGGTCATCTGGTTGAGCCAGATCTGTGCGACGTTCAGGATCAGAAGGCCGCCCGCGATAAACGCGAAATTCCACAGCTGGCTAACGAATTCATCCATGTCCTTGCGTGCAAGGGCGTCATAGAAGGGATGATTCCAGGCGTTGAGCTTGATCTGACCGAAAGCGGTCGCCCCGACCACGGCGCAGAGCGCGAAGGCGAGCAGGAGAAACTGGTTGCGTTCGGGCGCAGCCATAAGCGAGCGAGCCATGCCGAGCAACTGCGTCGCGAAGCCCTCGTCGCGGAAGTTAGACTGACCCTCGTTACGGTCTTCTTGGCTCATCAAACCCGGGCGCCGCCTGTCACTGATGCTTCCTTCGATATATTAAGCGAATCGAAATAGTCACGCGCAGGTTCCGATATCCCGCCGTGCGCCCGCGCACGGTAAATCGTTTCCAAAGCCCTTTCGCGTGTATTTTTCTGATCGATTGAGCGATCCAGCTTGGCCGCGACTGAATGAGGGCGGCTGACCGCGGCTGTTTTCCGGCCGCGGAGGAAGGGGAGGAACGGCGTGGCGCTCGATCTCAAGACACTTCTCGCCGCCATGACGCTGGAGGAAAAAATCGGCCAGCTCACCATGGCCGCGGGAAGCTATGCGGTCACCGGGCCAATCATTGGCGGCGACGTTGAGGCCGCCATTCGCGCCGGACGCGTTGGCAGCTTGCTCAATCTTTGGGGCGCAACGGAAATCGCCGCTATTCAAAAGATTGCGATGGAGGAGTCGCGTCTTGGCATTCCGCTGATCGTCGGCTTCGACGTTCTGCACGGCCATCGGACGATCTTTCCCATTCCGCTCGCCGAAGCCTGCGCCTTCGATCCGGCGCTGTGGAAGGCGACCGCGCGGGCCGCGGCGGGGGAGGCCGCGGCCGATGGCGTCTCCATGGTCTTTGCGCCAATGCTCGACATCGCGCGCGATCCGCGCTGGGGCCGCATCGCTGAGGGCGCTGGCGAGGACCCCTTCGTCACATGCGAATTCGCCAAGGCCAAGATCGCCGGTTTTCAGGGCGAGGATCTCGCCGATCCGGCGGCCGTCGCCGCCGTCGCCAAGCATTTTTGCGCCTATGGCGCGGCGGAGGGCGGGCGCGACTATGCTTCCGCAGACGTGTCCGAGCGCGCTTTGCATGAAATCTATATGCCGCCTTTCGCCGCCGCGATTGAGGCCGGCTGCGCCGCCATCATGCCGGCCTTCATGGATCTCGCTGGCGTCCCCATGACCGCGCATCAACCGCTTCTGCGCGGCTGGCTGCGCGAGGCGCAGCGCTTTGAGGGCGTCATCGTTAGTGATTACAACGCGTTGGCGGAACTGATGCAGCATGGCGTCGCCGCCGATCTGACTGCGGCGGCCGTGCTGGCGCTGCGGGCGGGCGTCGACATCGACATGATGAGTTCGGCTTACGCTGACGGCCTGCCGCAGGCTTTGGCGCGGGGGCTTGTCGCGGAGGAGGAGATCGACGCCTGCGTGCATCGCGTGCTGAAGCTGAAACAGAGACTTGGGTTGTTTGACGGCGTTCTTCGGGGCGCAAGGCGCCAAGGCGGCGACAGCGCGGAGCCGGCGCTTGCGCGCGACGCCGCGCGGCGTTCGATCGTTCTTTTGACCAATCATGGCGCGCTGCCGCTTTCCCCGACTCTACGTAAAATCGCTCTGATCGGACCTCTCGCAGAGGCCGCCGGCGAAATGGACGGCCCCTGGGGCGCGGCGGGCGACAGAAATGACGCCGTTTCCATTCTGAACGGGTTGAAAGCCGCGCTCCCTGCAGCGGAGATTTTTTACGCGGCGGGCGTTGCCATCAAAGAAGGGGACGCGGCAAGCATTGCTGAAGCGATGCCGCTCTGCGCGGAAGCGGAGCTCATCATCCTCTGTCTTGGCGAGAGCGCCGAAATGAGCGGGGAGGCGGCCTCGCGCGCGGAGCTTGGCCTGCCCGGGCGACAAAGGGAGCTTGCTGAAGCCGCGCTGGATCTGGGGCAAAAACTTGGGCGCCCCGTCGTCGCGCTGCTCTCGAGCGGGCGCCCGCTCACGCTGCCCTGGCTTTTCGAGCGCGCCGACGCCGTCGTGGCGACCTGGTTTCTTGGCGCCGAAGCCGGCCATGCGATCGCCGATGTCCTGACCGCCCGCTTCAATCCGGTCGGGCGCCTGGCGCTCAGCTGGCCGCGCGCGGTCGGACAGATCCCGATCTATTACGCGCGCCGGCCGACCGGCCGACCCTTCGCGGCCGAAGATCACTACACTACCAAATACATTGACTGCGCCGTGGAGCCGCAGTTTCCGTTCGGCCACGGCCTGTCTTACAGTCGGTTTTCGCTCGAAAAATTCGCCGCCGGGCGGCAGAGTTTCCGCTCCGGCGACACGCTCCATTTTTCGGTGGAGGTCCATAATCATGGGCCCTTCGACGGCGAGGCGACCGTATTTCTGTTCGCGCACGATCTCGTCGCCTCAGTGGCAAGGCCGGTGCTTGAGCTGAAGCGCTTCGGTAAAATCGCGTTGCCGGCGGGCGAGAGCGGCGCCCTATGCTTCGCGCTTGCGGCAAGCGAACTCGCCTTTCGAGGCGCCGATTTCCAGCCCTGCTTCGAGCCCGGCGCTTTCGCCTTTTCAGTTGGATTCGACGCAGATCCAAGTCGGCACAGGAAGCTGACCCTCGAAGCCTTGGAGCGCTAAACGGTGTCTTGTTCAAGCGCCCAGGCCGGCGCCATCTCGTCGAGGACGCGGCGGATCGCGGGATGCTGGTTCACTTGCAAAACATACCGGCCGACTCCGGGATAGGCCTGCAGCAATCCCGATTTGCCATAGGCGGCAGTGATTTTCGGAAGCATGAACAGCGCCGGCGCCACCACGCAATCGGCCAGCGTCAGCCGCCACCCGGCCGCGAACGGATCATCGCCGATCGTGGTCTGCAACGACGACAATCCGCGCACTACGCGCGTCAGCCAGGCCGCCGCATACGGATCTTCAAGCTCGGGAACATTCCGCCGGGAGAGCTCGACCAACGGCGTCATGATGAGCAATTCGCCGATGCGCTGCAGCAGTCTGACGCGGGCCCGGGCTTCTGGCGACTCCGGCCGCAGCGACGGCTCGGCGAATTTATCTTCGAGATATTCCATGATCGCCGCCGACTCCGGCAGCGGGGTTCCATCGTCGAGAATGAGGCAGGGGATCGTCCCCATCGAGTTGATGGCGTGGAACCTTGCCGAGAGCAGTCCGCCCGGCGGCGGCTCGATGTCGATCTGCAATCCCTTCGCATAGATTGTCGCCCTGACCGGGGCGGAAAAGGGCGAACTGTCTTCCGAATAGAGCTTCATGGCGCCTCCGGGCCCCGATGGTCCTCAGCCCAAGGCGGTTATCAATCAGAGCGGCGGGTGTCGAGTGGAAAGGCTTTCGCACCGTCCGAATGGCCGACAAATCGCGCGCTTTTGAACGCGCAGCCGGAGTTTTCGCATAAAATCAACAAGTTATTTGACATTTTCTTCCGATGCAGCGGCTGGATCCCGGCGCGTCATCGGCATAGGGAATTTTTGCTGGAGTCACTATGGACTATTCGCCCGATCGGCCCCGAGCTTTGGCAGGCCAGAATGGATCGGGCTAATTATGTCGCAATCCAAACGTCGGGGGGGTGACGATGCCGTCTGAAAAATTTGAACTGACGATCGGGCGTTTCATCAATGCGCCGCCAGCCGCCGTCTGGAGACACGCCGAAAATGACCCTTTGGGCCTAAAGCAGTCATTGCTGCTCTGCTGATTTGATCGCTTTTGACCCTAGGCCGGCGCCGAAAAGCTCAACAGGCGATCTTGCGGAAAATCATACAGTCTCCCGGTCGCTGTCCAGTCCGGCGCGCAAATCTCCGCGATCTTCGGCGCGAGATCTTCGGGCGTCCTGAGGCTCAGCGGATTTTCGCCCGGCATGGCGAGCGCGCGCATTTTGGTGCGCAACGGGCCGGGATTGACGATCATGACCCGCACTGGCGTGATGTTCTTCGTCTCGGCGGCGTAGGTGCGGGCGAGGGCTTCGAGAGCTGCTTTCGAGGCCGCATAGGGGCCCCAATAGGGCCGCGTCTCTGCGGTGTGCGCGACGCCTGACGAGATAAACACCGCGCGGCCGGCGTCCGAGGCGCGCAGCAGCGGATCGAGCGAGCGGATCAGCCGCCAGTTGGCGGTCACATTGACCGCAAAGACATCGTCCCATTGCTTCGGCTCGACATGACCGATTGGCGTCACCGGGCCCAGCACGCCGGCGTTGCCGACAAGAATATCGAGCTTGCCCCAGCGTTGAAAGATCGCCCCGCCCAACCGGTCGAGAGCGTCGAAATCCTTGATATCGCAGGGCGTCAACGTCGCCTGGCCGCCGACGGCTCGGATCTCGTCGTCGAGTTCTTCAAGCGCGCCCTGCGTGCGCGCCAGCGCGATGATATGGGCGCCCGCCCGCGCGAGTTCGAGCGCGACGGCGCGGCCGATGCCGCGCGAGGCGCCGGTGACGAGGGCGATGCGGCCTTGAAGGGATGCTGACATGAAAAAGCGACGCTCGACTGTTGATGTGCGAGCGAATGTCTAGAGCATGATCCTGCAAAGGGGAAACCTTGCAGCAAATCTGCCCGATAAACCGACTAAGTTTCTGCGAGAAGGGCCGTGAGAGCCTTCAGAGGATCTAACTCGCCTCAGCAAGAAGCGACAGCTGGCTCTTTGTTTCGCCGGTGAGGTCGGTGAGGCAGGTCGGATAGTCGCCGGTAAAGCAATGGTCGGTGAATTGCGGGCGCTGCGGATCGCGGCCCTTCTCGCCCATCGCGCGGTAGGTGCCTTCGATCGAGAGGAAGGCCAGAGAATCGCAGCCGATGTAGTCGCGCATCTCGTCCAGCGTATGCGTCGCGGCGAGGAGATTTTCACGCACCGGCGTGTCGATGCCGTAATAATCGGGGTAGGTGATTGGCGGCGACGAAATGCGGAAATGAACTTCGGCGGCGCCGGCGTCGCGCATCATCTGCACGATTTTCACGGAGGTGGTGCCGCGTACGATCGAATCATCGATCAGAATGATTCGCTTGCCTTCGACGACGGCGCGGTTGGCGCTGTGTTTCAGCCTGACGCCGAGCTCGCGTACGGTTTGCGTCGGTTGGATGAAAGTTCGGCCCACATAATGGTTGCGGATGATGCCGAGCTCGAACGGGATGCCCGCAGCCTGCGCGTAGCCGATCGCCGCCGGAACGCCGGAATCGGGCACCGGCACCACGACGTCAGCGTCGACGCCTGATTCGCGGGCGAGTTCAGCGCCCATCGCCTTGCGCACATTATAGACCGGGCGCCCGTGCACCACGGAATCGGGTCTTGCGAAATAAATATACTCGAAGATGCAGGGACGCATCGGCCGCGGCGGGAAGGGATGCAGGCTCTCGATGCCTTCCTTCGAGATCACGACGATCTCGCCGTTCTCGACGTCGCGCACGAAGCGCGCGCCGATGATGTCGAGGGCGCAGGTTTCCGAGGCGAGAATATAATGGCCGTCGAGTTCGCCGATCACCAGCGGACGAATGCCGAGCGGATCGCGCGCGCCGATCATCATGGTGTTCGCAAGCGCGACGAGCGCATAGGAGCCTTCAAGCGCGCGCACCGCCTCAATGAAGCGCTCAACGATGCGAAGCTTGCGGCTGCGCGCCATGAGATGAAGTATAACTTCCGTGTCGGAGGTCGATTGATAGATTGCGCCGCTCTGGACCAGGTCACGCCGCAGCGTCAGCCCATTGGTCAGATTGCCATTATGCGCAACGGAGAAACCGCCGGAATTCAGTTCGGCGAACAGGGGCTGCACATTGCGCAGGATGGTTTCGCCGGTCGTCGAATAGCGGACATGACCGATTGCGGCTTCGCCGGGCAGGCGGGCGATCGTCGAGGCCTTGGAGAAATGATCGCCGACAAGGCCGAGGCGGCGTTCGGAATTATAGCGCGCGCCGTCGAAGGAGACGATGCCGGCCGCCTCCTGTCCGCGATGCTGAAGCGCATGCAGGCCGAGCGCGGTGATCGCCGCTGCATCGGGGTGGCCGAAAATGCCGAAGACGCCGCATTCCTCGCGAAGCCGGTCCGCTTCGAGATCGAGATCAAACCAGGCGTCGCTCTGAGCCTCAGTATCCATAACCGCCTCCGCAACCAACGCTTGTTGTATGGAGGCGCTGGCCGTCTAAGGCTTAACGCCCGCCGCAGCGGCGCAGATTCAAATCGTCTCGAAGAGCTTGACGTGAGCCGCGCCGGCGCCACAAAACTTACATAGTGGAGATGAGGCGTTTAGTCGACCCCGCGCGCAGGCGGGATTTGTCGCACCCCCCGCTTTTTTGAAATATCGCACGCGGAATCTGCCTGCGAAGCCTTCAGGCGGCGCTCAGCTCTTCTTGCCGGGGGGCTTTGGCGGCGCGGCGGGCGCTGCCGGCGCGGGTTTGGGCTCGACGTCGGCGTCCGGAGCCGCTTCCTCGCTTGGCGCGGCTTTCGGCTGCTTCAGCTTGGCGAGTATGCCCTCCGGATCGTCGGGAAGCATGGCCATCAGCTGATCCCCCGTCGCCTGCAACAACGGACGCATCTTTGCAGCCTTGACCCATTCCGGCTGGGTTTTCTCCGGCACCAGCCAATTGAAGAAGATGAAGGCGATCACGCAAAGCAACAGGCCGCGCACCGCCCCGAAGACGAAGCCGAGCGAACGATCGAGCGCCCCGACCTTGGAATCAAGAATCGCGTCGGAAAATTTGATGGTGATCAGCGAGACGATGATGAGCGTTACGAAGAACACGGCGGCGGCGGAAAGGGCGAGGGCGATCACGTCCTTCGAGACGTAGGGCTTTATATAGGGCAGCACCAAAGGGTGCAGATAGATCGCCGCGACCGCCGCCGCGCCCCAGGAAGCGATGGCCAAAACCTCGCGCGTAAATCCGCGCAGCATGGCGAGCAGGGCCGAGATCAAGATGACGACAATCAAGCCTAGGTCGAGATAGGACGGCATGTGTTCCCTGGCCTTTTCGGTCCGGCGGTTCTGGCCTCGGACCCATGCTTTGGGCCTTGAGCGAACGGCGAAGGCTCGATTGCGATCGGTGCATGGTGATCGGCTCGATGGAGGTAGCCGCGAGCGCGAGCGGCTCCCCCCTGAAAGCGCCGCGACTTTCCTATAAAGAACCGCATCTTCAAAGAAAAGCCTCAGCTCTTGCGTCAACCGTGCCGGCCGGAGCGCAAGGCTGTGCGCGGCGGCTTCGAGCCGATGTCCGCCGCAAGGCCGGAAATATGCCTCATCGGCTTGGCGGCGATCGATTTCGGGGCGGCGTCCTCGCGTTCCGCCGCAGCGGGAATCGTCGCATGGCGGAAGCCGAGTTTTGCCGCCTCCTTCAGCCGCGCCGGCCCCTGCGCGACCGAGCGGATCACGCCGGAGAGCGCAATCTCGCCGAAATAAACCGAATCGGCGGCAAGCGCGATATTGCTCAAGGAGGAAATGAGCGCGGCGGCGGCGGCAAGATCCGCCGCCGGCTCGCGAACCCTGAGGCCGCCGGCGACGCTGAGATAGATGTCGTGCTGGCCAAGTTTTATGCCCGCGTGGGTTTCGAGCACGGCGACGATCATCGATAGGCGCGAGGCGTCCCAGCCGACGACGGCGCGGCGCGGCGTTCCGAGCGTGCTTGGCGCGACAAGCGCCTGGAATTCGACGAGCAGCGGGCGCGAGCCTTCCATCCCGGCAAAGACGGCCGCGCCCGGCGCCGCCTCGTCGCGCGCCGACAGAAACAATGAAGAAGGGTTGGCGACCTCCGCCAGCCCGCGCCCGGTCATCTCGAACACGCCGATCTCGTCGGTCGGTCCGAATCGGTTCTTGACGCCGCGCAGCAAGCGCAGGTCACGCCCGCCCTCGCCTTCGAAGGAGAGCACGGCGTCAACCATATGTTCGACGACGCGCGGGCCGGCGATCTGGCCGTCCTTGGTGACATGGCCGACGAGAATCACCGCCGCGCCGCTCATCTTGGCGAAGCGGATCAACGCCTGCGCCGCGCCGCGCACCTGTCCGACCGTGCCGGGCGCCGCCTCGATCACGCTCGACCACATGGTCTGGATCGAATCGATGATGACGAGCGACGGGCGCTCCCCGCGCGAGAGCGTGGCGACAATGTCCTCGACGCTGGTCTCGGCGGCGAGCTCGACGGGGCTCTGGCCAAGGCCGAGACGACAGGCGCGAAGGCGCACCTGATCGACCGCCTCCTCGCCGGAAATATAGACGACGCGGCGGTTCTTCGCCGCGAGCGCGGCGCATGCCTGGATCAACAGGGTCGATTTGCCGATTCCGGGCTCGCCGCCGAGCAGCAGGGCGGAGCCGGCGACAAAGCCGCCGCCCGTGACGCGATCAAGTTCATTGATGCCGGTCAGGATGCGCGGCGGGGCGGGTCGATCCGTAGCGGCCAGACTCGCAAGGTCGAACACGCGGCCCTTGCGCGCGCCGGCGGCCTGTTGCGCGCCAATGCCCGAGGCGGCGCTCTCCTCGATGATCGTGTTCCATTCGCCGCAGGCCTCGCAGCGCCCTTGCCAGCGGCTCGTGACGGCGCCGCAATTCTGGCACACGAAGGAAGCTTGCGACTTCGCCATCAAAATCCCGCCGGGTTCTGCGTCCGATCGCCCAAAACTCAAATCCGATCGGGCAGGGAGTCTTCCCGGGCGAGATTGGAAAAGCGCGTCAGTTCGGCCTCGAAGGCAAGCTCCACCGTTCCGGTCGGGCCGTGGCGCTGCTTGCCGATGATCACTTCCGCCTTGCCGTGGACGCGCTCCATATCCGTCTGCCAGGTTACGAATTCCTCGGTGCCTTCGCGCGGCTGCTTGTTGTTCAGATAATATTCCTCGCGGAACACGAACATGACGACATCGGCATCCTGCTCGATCGAACCGGATTCGCGCAAATCCGACAGCTGCGGCCGCTTGTCGTCGCGCGATTCGACCTGACGCGACAGCTGCGAGAGCGCGATCACCGGCACGTTGAGCTCTTTCGCCAGAGCCTTCAGGCCGGTGGTGATCTCGGTCACCTCCTGTACGCGGCTGTCGGAGCGGTTTTTCGATCCCCCAAGCAATTGCAGATAGTCGATGACAAGCACGTCGAGTCCGCGCTGGCGTTTCAGGCGGCGCGCCCGCGCGGTCAGCTGCGCGATGGAAAGGCCGCCGGTCTGGTCGATATAGAGCGGCACCTGCTGCATCGTCCGCGCCGCGTCGGCGATGCGATGGAATTCGCTTTCCGTCATGTCGCCGCGCCGGATTTTATAAGACGCGACGCCGGATTGTTCGGCGATGACGCGGGTCGCCAGCTGCTCGGCCGACATTTCGAGCGAGAAGAAGCCGACGACGCCGCCATTCATCGTCTCATGCGTCCCGTCCGGCCGCACGGTGAATTCATAGGCCTTGGCGATATTGAAAGCGACATTGGTCGCGAGCGCCGTTTTTCCCATGCCGGGACGGCCGGCGATGATGATGAGATCGGACGCCTGCAAGCCGCCCATATAGCGGTCGAGGTCGGAAAGGCCGGTGGCGATGCCGGACAGGCGCCCGTCGCGCTCGAAAGCCTTTGCAGCCATGTCGACGGCGGTGACGAGCGCGTCGGAAAAGCGCTGAAAACCGCCCTCATAGCGGCCGAGTTCGGCGACCGAATAGAGTTTTCGCTCGGCCTCCTCGATCTGCTCGCGCGGCGAGGCGGCGACGGGGGCGTCATAGGCGGAATTGACGATGTCCTCGCCGATCAGAATCAGATCGCGGCGGACCGCCAGATCGTGGATGGTGCGGCCGTAATCCTCGGCGTTGATGATCGTGGTCGCCTCGGCGGCGAGGCGGGCGAGATATTGTGGCGCGGTGACGCCGCCAAGGTCATGCTCGCCCAAAAAGGTTTTCAGGGTGATCGGCGAGGCGATCTTTCCTGCCCGGATCAGCTGGCTGGCGATATCGTAGATGCGCCGATGCACCTCTTCGGAAAAATGCTCGGGCTTCAGAAAATCCGAGACGCGATCGAAGGCGTCATTGTTGACGAGTACGGCGCCCAGCAGCGCCTGTTCGGCCTCGATATTGTGGGGCGCAAGGCGATAGGTCGGGGTTTCGGCGCTTTGGCGGGCCGCGCCGGGGCGAAGATTGTCGATCGCTGACATCAGGTCTTTCTTGCAGTTTTGCTTGGCTTTTCGCCGCCAGCGAATCAGCCGCGCAATGGGTCGCCCTTGATGCCATGTCCGCCCCGCGCGCGCAAAAGACGAGTCGATCCGCGCCCGCTATTCACATGGCGGGTCGCCGATGAGACGCTTGTTTGCGCCAGCGCCGTCGGATAAGAGCTCGACGGTCACGAAAGAGCGTCCGCGCTCCTGGCGGAGCCAACGCGCAAGGCGGCGCCATGACCGATCTTCTTCATAGCAACGCGGTCGACCCGAAGGGCTCCCAATGGGTTTACTGGCGCCCGATGATCGACGGGATTTCGGAACTCGGCATATTGCGCGGGCGCGGCAGTGAGCTCGCCATGCATTTCCACGAAGAATTTCAGGTCACCTTTGTTCTTGCCGGCCGCCGCGCGCTGCAATTGGGGGACGCCGTCATCGAACTGACGTCCCCTCGCTGCGTCTGCATTCCCGCCGGGACGCCGCATCGCTCCCTTGAGGGATCGTCCGATCTCGTCAGCGTCAACGCCTATCTTCCGGCCGGCGACTATGCCGTGGCGGCGATGCAGGCGGCGATCGAACGCGAATGGCGCATGGTCGAGGGATTTGACTGGCGCGAGCTTGCGGCGCTCATCCGCGCCCACCGCAAGGACGGCTGCGCCGCCGACCGATCGATCGCGATCCGTCCTGACCGCCAGGAATCCGTAAGCCGGCGCGCCTCACGCAGGGGGCAGAGCCGCGAAGGATTTTCGCGCGCTTTCGCCAGGCGCCACGGCATGCCGCCGCACGCGTTTGAGCTGATCGGCCGGCTCAATCGCGCAAGGGAATTGCTGCGGGCCGGAGAAGCCGTCGCGGCCACAGCGGCGGAGACCGGCTTTGCCGATCAAAGCCATCTTGGCCGATGGTTTCGGCGCGCCTTCGGCGTGACCCCTGGCCGCTATCGCCTCGGCTGACGCGCGGTCACAAACGTTCCAGACTTACCCGTTTCCCTCTGCTCAAAGGCTTGCAGACGGGAGAAACGGGCATGGATTTCGGACTTTATTTGCTGGTTGTCGGCGCGGGAGCGAGCCTTGTCCTGCAGCAGGCGCTTAACTCGAATTTGCGCTTGGAGCTCGGGTCGCCGTGGTGGGCCGGATTGGTCAGCTATCTTGGCGGCGCATTCGCCATGCTGGCGATGGTTGTTGCGCGGGGCGATCGCCTGCCGGCGGGCGCGGCGGCGCAAACATCGTGGCATTCATGGACCGGGGGCCTGTTCGGGGCGATCTTCATCGCAGTTGCGATCTTCATGGTCCCACGGCTTGGCGCCGCGACCGTCGTCGCTCTGATCGTCGTCGGTCAGATGCTTGGATCGCTGATTTTCGATCATTTCGGTTTTCTCGGCGTGCCGCAGCACGACGCCAATCCCGTCCGCCTAGCCGGAGCGGCGTTTTTGATCCTTGGCGTGGTTTTGATCCGCTATTGATCGCCGCAGCGCCGCCCCTACCACTCCTCGTCCTGCTTGCCGCCGCAGGCGCGCCGTTCGAGGCACTGACACCGCCCGGTGCCTTGCTGGCAATAGGGTTTTCGGGTCGGCCCGCAGGGATAGCTGGCGCGGTCCTGACCGGTGTAGGAGCCGCCGCACGCGCCTTCGGAATCCTGCGCCCTGGCTGCGTCAAGCATGGCGAGGCTCAGAAGGGCGCAAGCGACAATGAGAAAAACTCTGTAGATCATTCGGGGTCCTGTCGTCGCAGCTTTTAATCACACAACCTCATCCTGGGGAGGGCTCGAAGAGCCCGTCTCGAAGGATGGGCCGCCCTCGTGGTTCGAGACGCAGGCTTTGTCTGCTCCTCACCCATGAGGGCTCAGGCTCATCACCCATCCCGCAGCAGCCGCGCGACGCGCGGGGCGAAATAGGTCAGGACGGCGTCAGCCCCGGCGCGCTTGAAGGCGAGCAAGCTCTCCATCATGGCGCGGTCGCCGTCGAGCCAGCCATTGCGCGCCGCGCCCTCGATCATCGCGTATTCCCCCGACACCTGATAGGCGAAGGTCGGCAGGCCGAATTTCTCCTTCACGCGGTAGATGATGTCGAGATAGGGCAGGCCGGGCTTTACCATCACCATATCGGCGCCCTCGGCAATGTCCTGCGCAACTTCGCGCAGCGCCTCGTCCGAATTGGCCGGGTCCATCTGATAGGTGCGCTTGTCGCCAATGAGCGTTTTCTGCGTGCCCACGGCGTCGCGGAACGGGCCGTAAAAAGCCGAGGCGTATTTGGCGGCATAGGCCAGCACCTGAACGGAGGTAAATCCCTCCGCGTCGAGCCCGCGCCTTATCGCGCCGACGCGCCCGTCCATCATGTCGGACGGCGCGATCATATCGGCGCCTGCCCGCGCGAAATTCAGCGCCTGTTTGACGAGAACCTCGACCGTCTCGTCGTTGAGAATTTCCTCGCCGCGCATCAGGCCGTCATGGCCGTGGCTGGTATAGGGATCGAGCGCGACGTCGGTGATGAGGCCGATCTCCGGCGTCGTCTCCTTGATCGCCCGGACGGCGCGACAGATCAGATTGTCGGGGTTCAGCGCCTCGGTCCCGGCCGCGTCGCGGAGCGCCGGATCGGTATAGGGAAACAGCGCGATCGCCGGGACGCCAAGCTCATGCGCCGCGCGCGCGCTTTCGACCGCGGCGTCGATCGAGAGGCGCTCGACGCCCGGCATGGAGGCGATCGCCTCGTGCTGATTGACCCCCTCGCGCACGAAAATCGGCCAGATCAGATCATTGGCGGTAAGGACGTTTTCGCGGACGAGACGGCGCGTCCACTCCGCCTTGCGGTTGCGGCGCAGCCGCAGCGTCGGGCCGGGCAAGGGCGAGGGGGCAGCGCCGTCCGGGGCGGCGCCCTCATCGGCCGGAAGCTGTTTCGATTTTGAATTGAGGGGCCAGATCATGCAACAAGGGTCTCGCGGGAAAGGCGCCGGCGGCGCGGTCGATGTTTAGGCCGGGCCAAGGGCGCCCGCAAGCGCCGGTCGCCCAGTGCAAACAGATGTGAGGCTTTATGGGACTGCTCGTCGACGGCGTCTGGCGCGATCAATGGTATGACACGCAAAGCCATGGCGGACGATTTGAGCGCGACGCCGCCAAATTCCGCAACTGGATCACGCCGGACGGCGCACCCGGCCCATCGGGGCGCGGCGGCTTCAAGGCTGAGGCAGGCCGCTACCATCTCTATGCCGCCTATTTCTGCCCCTGGGCGCATCGCACGCTGATCTTTCGCGAGCTGAAGGGCCTCGCTCCGCTGATCGACGTCTCGATCGTCAACTGGCTGATGCGCGAGAATGGCATCACCTTCGCCCCCGCCGACGGCGTCATTGGCGATCCGCTGTTTGGCGCGCGCTATCTCTATGAGATCTATCAGGCCGCCGATCCCGCCTATAGCGGCCGGGTGACCGTCCCGACGCTGTGGGACAAGGAGACAAAGGCGATCGTCTCGACCGAATCTTCCGAGATCATCCGCATGTTCAATTCGGCCTTCGACGGCGTCGGGGCGGCGGCGGGGGATTATTATCCCACGGAGTCGCGCGAGGAAATCGACGCGCTCAACGCGCGGATTTATCCGACGGTGAACAATGGCGTCTATCGCGCGGGCTTTGCGACGACTCAAACGGCCTATGAGGAGGCGATCGGCCCGCTGTTCGAGACGCTGGATTATCTTGAGGCGTTGCTGGACGAGCGCCGCTATCTCTGCGGCGAGCGGATGACAGAGGCGGACATAAGGCTACTCACCACCCTTTTGCGCTTCGACATCGTCTATGTCGGCCATTTCAAATGCAATGTGCGGCGGATCGCCGATTATCCAAATCTTTGGGGCTATGTGCGCGACCTCTATCAGACCGGGACGATCGCAAAAACCTTTCGGCCGGACCACATCAAGGGCCACTATTATCAGAGCCATCTGCAGATCAATCCGACCGGCATCGTCCCCCTTGGGCCGCATATCGACTTTGACGCCCCGCATGACCGCGCGCGGCTTGGCGGGGCCGGTTGAGACGCCTTCAGATGGCCTCGGGCGCAAGGGCCTCGCGCGCGCGCTCGACCTCTGTCGGATTGCGTCCGGCGTTCGCCGTAAAGGCCAGCAGCAAGGCCTCGTCGGAGGCTAGAAAATCGAGCACGCCGGCGAGAAATCCGGGCTCGGCGGCCGCCGCGCGCAGATTGTCGGGTTGCAGCCCCGAAAGACTCATGAATCGCTCGAGCGCTTTGGCGTCGCCCGCGATATAACCCAAGGCCTCGATCGCCAGCGTTTCGGCGCGCTCCCGCGACTGATTGATTTTTCCTGGAAAGCGGCGATTGCCGAAACTTTGCATATTGGCGTTTTCCCTTTCGTCAAGTTCTATCCGTTACCCCTTGCAGATCGGATCAGGTGGCGCTGAGGCATGGCGTGCGACCGACTCGCAAGGGCTCAACAGGGTCTTTCATGCAAAAAACCATCCTGATCGTAGAAGACAACGAACTGAATATGAAGCTGTTCAACGATCTTCTCGAAGCGCACGGCTACAAGACCGTGCAGACCCGCAGCGGGCTCGAGGCGGTCGGACTGACGCGCGAGCACATGCCGGATCTGATCCTGATGGATATCCAGCTTCCAGAGGTCTCGGGGCTCGAAGTCACACAATGGCTCAAGCAGGATGAGGCGCTGCGCCACATTCCCGTGATCGCGATCACCGCCTTCGCGATGAAGGGCGACGAGGAAAAGATCCGTCAGGGCGGCTGCGAGGCCTATCTGTCGAAGCCGATCTCGATCGTCAAATTTCTCGAGACGGTGCGCAGCTATCTGAACGACCGCTGATCCGCGCCCCGCGGGCGGCCGCATGACGGAAGGAAGGCTTTATGACCGCTCGCGTTCTGGTCGTCGACGACAACCTTCCCAACGTCAAGCTGCTCGAAGCGCGGCTGTCGACCGAATATTACGAGGTCGTCACCGCGAGCAATGGGGCCGACGCGCTTGCGATCTGCGCCCGCGGCGAATGCGATATCGTCCTGCTCGACGTGATGATGCCGGGCATGAACGGTTTTGAGGTCTGCCGCCGGCTGAAGGCGGACCCCCTCACCGCCCACATCCCCGTCGTGATGGTCACAGCGCTCGACCAGACGTCCGACCGGCTGATGGGGCTTGAGGCCGGCGCCGATGATTTTCTGACAAAGCCGATCGACGAAGCAGCGCTGCTCGCCCGCGTCCGCTCTCTCGCCCGGCTGCGATTGTCGCTCGACGAATTGCGCATGCGGGCGATGCGCGCGGCGAAAATGGGAATTGGCAAGTCGTTCGATTCTGCCGCCGTTGAGACCGGCCTTGGCGGGCGCGTTCTGGTTGTCGATGACCGCCGCTCGTCGGCCGGGACGATTTATGGCGCGCTGAAGGATCTGCATGAAGTCGAAGTCGAGCCCGACGCATCGGAGGCCCTGATCGAGGGCGCCGCGGGCGGCTACGATCTTCTGATCGTCAGCCTCAGCCTTGAGGCCTATGACGGATTGCGGCTATGCAGCCAGATACGCTCCATCGAAGCGACGCGGGAGCTGCCCATTTTGGCGATCGCCGAACCGGAGGAGCGCGTCAGGATGCTTCGTTGTCTTGACCTCGGCGTCAATGACTATCTCCTGCGTCCGATCGAGCGCCACGAACTGGTCGCGCGGGTGCGCACACAATTGCGGCGCAAGCGCTACGCCGACAATCTGCGCGAGAAGGTCGAGGCTTCGCTCGAAATGGCGGTGGTCGACGCTTTGACCGGTCTCCACAACCGCCGGTTCTTCGACGGCGTGTTTCCCTCGCTGATGGAAGAGGCAAAACGCAAGGCGCGGCCGCTCTCGGTGATGATGTTCGACATCGACCATTTCAAGAGCGTCAATGACGCGCATGGCCATGAAGCCGGCGACCGGCTGCTGCAGGGGCTTGCCGGACGGGTCAGGGCCCTCGTGCGCGGCTCCGACATGTTCTGCCGGCTGAGCGGCGATGAATTTGTCATTCTGATGCCTGACACCCGGGTCGACGTCGGCGCCAAGGTCGCCGAGCGCGTGCGGGCGGGCGTCGCGGGCGCTGCTTTCCCGATCGGCAAGTCGCGCTCCCTTTCGACGACGATCTCGATCGGACTTGCCGAAAGCGCCCATGCCGGACCGGATCTGTTGCGTGAGGCGGACAGGGCGCTCTACCGCTCGAAGGAGGGCGGGCGCAATCGCGTTTTCGTCGATACGCCGGCCGAGCAGTCTGGCAAATTTACGGGATTCAGGGTTGTGCGGACGGGGTAAGGCAGACCGCTTCGCGCGCGTTAACGAAACAAGGATTTCGCCGCCAACAAGTGATTGCATTTAGCCGCCGCCGCGCGCTAACGTCTTTGCGCCGAGCCCGAAAGGGCGTGGCGCGGAAGGGGTCCTTGAAGAAATATCCGCCGCGCCCTGCGCCATCGAAGCGCATTTGGCGACTTGACTGGAAGTTGCCCTACGGAGTGCTCAGGTCCGCCGCATCTCCTGGGTCCGTAGGGTCGGCCGGCGCGCAAGTAGTTGGAGTGGCCTCCTCGAAACGCTACTTGCCGCCGGCCACCTTCAGGCGCCGCCCTTGTGCGAGCAGGTTATGCCGAAATTCACACCACGACGAGATCTGCCGCATTGGCAAAAGCGGCGCGCTCCTGAATGAAGGCGAAACGGGCTTCCGGCTTGTTGCCCATCAGCCGTTCGACGGAATCCGATGTGCCCTCGCGGTCTTCCGGCAGCACGACGACGCGCAGAAGATTGCGCTTTGCCGGATCCATCGTCGTCTCTTTAAGCTGTGCGGGAAGCATTTCACCCAATCCCTTGAATCGACTGATTTCAATCTTGCCGCGTCCGGTGAGAACCCGCGTGATCAATTCGTCACGATGCGCGTCGTCGCGGGCATAGACCTGCCGTGCGCCCTGCGTCAGCCGGTATAGCGGCGGCACGGCGAGATAAAGATGGCCGCCCTCGATCAGCTTTGGCGTCTGCCGATAGAAAAAGGTGATCAAGAGCGAAGCGATATGGGCCCCGTCCACGTCGGCGTCAGTCATGATGATGATCTTTTCGTAGCGCAGATCGTCGTCGCGGTATTGCGCGCCGACGCCGCAGCCAAGCGCCAGCATCAGATCGCTCAATTGCTGATTGGCGGCGAGCTTGTCGCGCGTGGCGCTGGCGACATTCAGGATTTTGCCCCGCAGGGGCAGGATCGCCTGGCTCGCGCGATTGCGACCCTGCTTTGCCGAACCGCCGGCGGAATCGCCCTCGACGATAAAGAGTTCAGACCCTTGCGCCGCTGTATTCGAGCAATCTGCGAGTTTCCCAGGCAGGCGCAATTTGCGGCTCGCGGTCTTGCGCGCGACATCCTTTTCAGCTCGCCGCCGCAGCCGCTCATCGGCGCGCTCGACGGCCCAGTCGAGCAGTTTCAACGCATGCGAGGGCGCCGCCGCAAGCCAATGATCGAAGGCGTCGCGCACCGCCTGATCAACGATGCGGGAAGCCTCGGAGGACATTAGCCGGCTTTTGTTCTGACCCTGGAATTCGGGTTCCCGGATAAAGATCGAGACGAGAGCGGCGCAGGAGCCCATGACGTCGTCGGCCGTGATCGCCGCCGCGCGGCGCGACTGGCCGATCCGCTCGGCGTGATCCTTGAGGCCGCGGAGCAGGGCGGCGCGCAGGCCCGACTCATGAGCGCCGCCGTCGGGCGTCGGAATCGTGTTGCAATAGGAGTGGACGAAGCCGTCGTCCATGGCGAGCCAGGACAAGGCCCATTCGAGCGAGCCATGACCGCCGGGCTTTTCGATCTTGCCGGCGAAAATCGGCTCGATGACGCGCTCCTTGCCCTCGATATCGACGGCCAGAAAATCCTTGAGGCCGCCGGGAAAATGGAAAACCGCCTCGCGCGGCGTCGATGAGCCGGGCTCAATGCGCTCCGGCGCGCAGCGCCAGCGGATTTCGACCCCGCCGAACAGATAGGCCTTGGCGCGGGCCATTTTGACGAGCCGGGCGGGCTTGAACTGCGCGCCCTTGCCGAAAATCTGCGGGTCGGGCGTAAAGCGCACCCGGGTGCCGCGCCGGTTCGGCGCCTTTCCGACTTCCTCGAGCTTGCCCAGCGGCTTCCCGCGCGAAAAACTCTGCCGATAGAGCGTCTGACCACGCGCGACCTCAACCTCGAGGCTTTCGGACAGCGCATTGACGACGGAGACGCCGACCCCATGCAGTCCGCCGGAGGTCTGATAGGCGCCGGAATCGAATTTGCCGCCCGCATGCAGGGTTGTCATGATGACTTCGAGCGCGGATTTCTTTGGAAATTTGGGGTGCGGATCAACCGGAATGCCGCGGCCATTGTCGGTCACGGACAGAAAGCCGGCCGCGTCGTAATAGACCTCGATGAAACTGGCGTGGCCCGCGACGGCCTCATCCATGGCATTGTCGAGCACTTCGGCGAAGAGATGATGCAGCGCGGCCTCGTCCGTGCCGCCAATATACATTCCCGGCCGGCGGCGCACCGGCTCCAGCCCTTCGAGCACCTCAATCGAAGCCGCGGTGTACCCGGCCTCCCCGGGCGTTCCGAGCCGCGCCGGCTCCGACGCCGCGCTTTTGATGTCGGCGCCCTTCGCGGCGCTGCCTTTGGCGCCAGCCACGGGCCGCGCCGCTGCCGGCTTGCGCGCGGCGGCTCCAAAAAGATCACCATGATTGGCCATTGAACGCCATACACTCCGAAACTGCTCGTCAGAACTGCCGGGGCCTTTATGCCATGTCGGACCCGGGAAAGGAACAGAACAGAAACAAATAAAAGGGGATAGATTGACGCGCGGTAAATGCGGCGATCAATCTTCACGCCGAAGGCGATGCAAAAGAAAAAGGGGCGGCCCTATGGCCGCCCCTCGCTTTCGTTCGTCCGGATGCTGCAGGCTTAGGCGCTGGCCGCTTTCAGCTGGGCGACAGTCGGGACGGAGTCGATCGTCTTCAGGATGACGGAAGCGATCTGGTAGGGGTCCCCCTGGGAGTTAGGGCGGCGATCTTCCATGTAACCCTTGTAGCCGTTCTTGATGAAGCTGTGCGGGAGACGGATGGACGCGCCGCGGTCCGCCACGCCATAGCTGAACATGTCGATCGATTGGGTCTCGTGCTGACCCGTCAGACGGAGGTGATTGTCCGGACCGTAGACGGCGATGTGTTCCGGCACATTCCGCTCGAAGGCGGCCATCAGAGCCTCGAGATATTCCTTGCCGCCAGTTTCGCGAAGGAAGGTGGTCGAGAAATTGGCGTGCATCCCGGAGCCGTTCCAATCCGTGGCGCCGAGCGGCTTGCAATGATATTCGATGTCGATCTTATATTTTTCGGTCAGGCGCTGGAGGATGTAGCGGGCGACCCACATTTCGTCAGCGGCTTTCTTGGAGCCTTTGCCGAAAATCTGGAATTCCCACTGCCCTTTCGCCACTTCCGCGTTGATGCCTTCGTGGTTGATGCCGGCGTCGAGGCAGATGTCGAGATGCTCCTCGACGATCTGGCGAGCGATATCGCCGACATTCTTGTAGCCGACGCCCGTGTAATAAGGGCCTTGCGGCGGGGGGAAACCGTTTTCCGGGAAGCCGAGCGGACGGCCATCCTTATAGAAGAAATATTCCTGTTCAAATCCGAACCAGGCGCCGGGATCGTCCAGAATGGTGGCGCGGGCGTTGGTGGCGTGGGGCGTGACGCCGTCAGGCATCATCACTTCGCACATGACAAGCGCGCCGTTCTTGCGCGTGCTGTCAGGATAGACGGCGACCGGCTTCAGAACGCAGTCCGAGCTTCTGCCTTCGGCCTGTTTGGTCGAGCTGCCGTCAAAACCCCAATTGGGAAGCTGCTCCAGCGTCGGGAAGGACGCATAATCCTTAATGAGCGTTTTACCGCGAAGATTCGGGACGGGCTTGTAGCCGTCGAGCCAGAGGTACTCGAGCTTATATTTGGCCATGTTTCCTCTAGCCTCCTTTCGTTGTTGACGCAGTAGCGCCGCGGTGGATTTCAACGCTACTTGCGTAAGCAGTTTTCACAGCTGCAAGGGCGCGGGCACGGCGCGTCCTCGCATCATCCATGCCACAACGCGCGAATCCGCTGCTCTCTTTCCCGTTACCGGGCCTGCGCAGGAAACTCTCGCAAATCCAAGATGATAGGAGAAAGGGAGGGCCCGCTCCGCGCGCCGTGACCAAGCTTTCGCCGGAGCAGCCAGAATGACCGGCTGCCGTCAAGCCCTGGACTCGGCTCCGGGCGTCAAGGGGCGCCTGTCTTTTAGGCAGCTTGGGCTTCTAGCGAGCAGTCGGGTGTCATGAAAACCCGCTGCGGTTGCGCGCCCGGGAGCCGCGCAACCACTCTTTTCGGGGTCGTTGGCAATATAAAATGCGAACGGCGGGAGAGTCGGGGCCAGCGCCGCCGTCTCTCTCGCCGTAGAAACTTGACCTTCAGCTCAAGACTAGAAAGGCAATCCTCAGTAGGAATAATACATGTCGAATTCAACCGGATGCGGCGTCATTTCAAAGCGCATCACATCGGCCATCTTGAGTTCGATGTAGCTATCGATGAAATCATCGTCGAACACGCCGCCTGCCTTGAGGAAGGCGCGGTCCTTGTCAAGATTGGCGAGCGCTTCGCGCAGCGAGCCGCAGACGGTCGGGATCTTCTTCAATTCGCGCGGCGGCAGATCGTAAAGATCCTTGTCCATCGCCGGGCCGGGATCGATCTTGTTGATGATGCCGTCGAGGCCGGCCATCAGCATCGCGGCGAAAGCGAGATAGGGGTTAGCCATCGGATCCGGGAAGCGGACCTCGACGCGTTTGGCTTTCGGGTTCGAGGCGGTCGGGATGCGGCAGGAAGCCGAGCGGTTGCGCGCCGAATAGGCGAGCAGGACCGGGGCTTCATAGCCGGGCACGAGGCGCTTGTAGGAGTTGGTCGAGGGGTTGGTGAAGGCGTTCAGCGCGCGGGCGTGCCGGATGACGCCGCCGATGTAATACAGGCATTCCTGGCTGAGGTCGGCGTATTTGTCGCCGGCGAACAAGGGCTTGCCCCCTTTCCAGATCGACTGGTGCACATGCATCCCTGAGCCGTTGTCGCCAAATACCGGCTTCGGCATGAAGGTCGCCGTCTTGCCGTAGCTCTGCGCGACCTGATGAATGCAATATTTATAGATCTGAAGGTGATCGGCCATGGTGGTGAGCGGGCCGAACTTCAGGCCGAGTTCGTGCTGGGCGGAGGCCACTTCGTGGTGATGCTTTTCGACCTTCGCGCCCATCGCGGCCATGGCGGCGAGCATTTCGCCGCGCATGTCCTGTGCGGAGTCTTGCGGCGGAACCGGGAAATAGCCGCCCTTGGTGCGGATGCGGTGGCCGAGATTGCCGCCTTCATAGGGCGTGTCGGAATTCGACGGCAATTCGGCGGAATCGAGCACGAAGCCCGTATTATAGGGATCGGCGCGATAGCGGACGTCGTCGAAGACGAAGAATTCAGCCTCGGGGCCGACGAAAACGGCATCGCCGACGCCCGATGAGACGAGGAAGGCTTCGGCTTTCTTGGCGATGCCGCGCGGATCGCGGCTGTAGGGCTCGTTGCTGTTCGGCTCCAGAATGTCGCAAACGATAACCATCGTCGGCGCCGCGAAGAAGGGATCCATCACGGCGGTCGCGGGGTCGGGCATCAGCAGCATGTCGGATTCATTGATCGCCTTCCAGCCGGCGATCGACGAGCCGTCGAACATCGTTCCTTCAGCAAAAATCTCCTCGTCGATGAGGGAGATGTCGAAGGTCACGTGCTGCCATTTGCCACGCGGATCCGTGAAGCGGAAATCGACGTATTTCACGTCGTTGTCCTTGATTTCCTTGAGCACGTCGGCAACGGTCTTCATAGTCCTGCCTTTCGGATTAATGGATAGCCGATCTGATTGATAGCGCCGGAAAATCGGCGAGGCGAAGCCTCAGCGCAAACGGGTGGGGATCAGATGGCGTCCGCGCCGGTTTCGCCGGTGCGAATGCGGATCGCGCCTTCAATATTGGAAATGAAGATCTTGCCGTCGCCGATGCGGCCGGTCTGGGCCGCCTTGCGGATCGCTTCGACGGCCGCGTCGACGATGCTGTCGGCGACGACGACTTCAACCTTCACCTTGGGAAGGAAATCGACGATATATTCGGCGCCGCGATAAAGCTCGGTATGGCCTTTTTGCCGGCCAAAACCTTTGGCTTCGGTCACGGTGATTCCCGCAACGCCAGCTTCGTGCAGCGCCTCCTTCACCTCATCCAGCTTGAAGGGCTTGATAATCGCCTCGATTTTTTTCATGGGCGGTTCTTATGTCGCTCTTAATTGTGGGAGCCATTCGGGTTTCGAGCGGGCATTTATCATTTACACGATGAAAACGCCATCGAATTTCGGCGAGATCGCCGGCGGGACGGCCTTAGGGCATTTGTGCGGAAGGCAGCTCGTTTATAGCAATCAGCAGGCCAAACTTGCAATCAGCAGAGAAGCGCGACTTGGCCAAAACGCGCCGCGCGCCGCAAGCCGCAGGGCCGACGTGGATCAATGATGTCTGAACCGCGGGGGACGCCCCAACAGGCAGCTGCTGTTGCGGCCGGACCCCATAAAAAAACCCGCTCCAAACAGGGAGCGGGTTCTGCGGGAAGCAAGCCAAATTAACGAGAAAGCGCGACCATTATTCCGCCGGTTCGAGAACTTCCTCCACCTTTGCCGGCGTCTCTTCCTTGGCGGGCCGGACGTCGACCAGCGTCACGCTGACGCCAGAGCCGAGCAATTGCAGTGAAATCTCCTTGCCATTGCCGAATTTAACGCCGTCCCTGTAGGCGCCGTGCTCGAGCCGCGCGAACACCACATGTTCGGCGGGCTGCACGCCGAGCCGCGTTTGCAGATCGCTGGAGATGCCTTCGAGGTTAAGGTGCGTATCATATTGCACGCACACGGCGGTGGAGCAGTCGCCCGGCGTTGCAAGACCGATGCTCCCCGAGGGGAACCGCGTCGTCACATATTTCTCCGACTCGCGCGCAGGCCGCGAGGCATACATTTCAAGCGAATAATCACACATGTGAACCACTCCAAATGTCTCGAGATGCGGAGTCCCTTCCGTGCGGAGGCGTTCTCGGCGCACAGGGCGACGAGTTGGGCTACGAGCTGTGAAGATATTCAGCCCCCCAAGAAGGAAGGGGAATGTGGAGGCCTCTCAGGGCCAGCCTGGCTCGATCTAGAAAAACGCTGGCGCTTGGCTGCGTCGACCGATACCGCGCCTGACGGTCGTCAGGCGCTCCACTTAACGCTTCGAACGCGAGGATTCCAATTTGGTTCGCCTCGAGTCGCGCTTAATGTGATGATAGCTCAGCCCTTTGCATCGTCAAGCTCTTTTGGCCGATCTGCGATCAAATCCCGGACGTGCAATGGGCCGCGGGCAAGCATCAATCGGCGATTTCTTCCGCTTCTCCGGTTGCGATCGGCAGGTCAAGACGCCCGCCCCATTCGCTCCAGGAGCCGTCATAGAGCGCGACGCCTTGCTTGCCGACGCTTTCGAGGGCGAGCAGCAGGATCGCCGCGGTGACGCCCGAGCCGCAGGTCGTGATGATCGGGCGCGACAAGTCGACGCCGGCCTTGGCGAAGGCGGTTTTCACTTCTTCCGGCGGTTTGACGCGACCCTTTGCGGCGACCTCGGGCCATGGCACGTTGCGGCTTCCCGGAACATGGCCCGAGCGGAGTCCCGGCCGCGGCTCGGCGACCTCTCCCGTAAAGCGTCCGGCGCTGCGCGCATCGACGACTTGCGCCGATCTCATTTCGCTCGCCTTCAGAACGTCGGCGGCGGTCGCGACCCCGGCCCGGTTCAGCTTCGCTGTAAAATTCCGCGGCTTGTGCAGCCGCTCGCCCGTCTCGAGAAGCCGTCCTTCCTTGCGCCATTTGGCGAGGCCGCCCTCAAGGACTTTCACGTCTTTTGCGCCGAACAACCGGAGGGTCCACCAGACGCGCGCCGCGCCGACGAGATCGGAATTGTCGTAAACGACGATCGTCATTGCCTCGCTCAGACCGAGTTTTCCCGCCGCGGCCGCAAACGCCTCGGGCGATGGCAGCATATGCGGCAAGGACGTCGAGCGATCGGCGATGGCGTCGATGTCGAAAAACACCGCTCCTGGAATATGCCCGGCGGCGAATTCGGCGCGGGCGTCGCGCTGTTCGGCGGGCATGAAGAAACTGCCGTCGACAATGGCTAAATCCGCCGAGCCGAGCCGATCCGCTAGCCATTCGGTGGAAACGAAGAGATTCTGGTTCACTTGCGTCGCCTTCGTCCTCGGGCGAGCCCGCGCGATAGGATTGCGGGGTCGCGGCGGCCTCATTCGATAGCCAAACCCAGATGTAAAGCGCGCCGCCGCGTCTTCCAACTGCAAAACTTTTGGCTTTCGCTTGTAAAATTTTGTCGCAGGGTCCGCCTGCTGGCGCGGCATAAGGCAGCGCGCCTTTGCCAAGCCGCCGGCCCCGCGCCGAAGGCCCTCAATTCCATCCGAACCATTTGCGCCGCCGTCCGTTAGGCCCGCCGCAAGCGGCCGAGCAAACCCGGCTGCGTTTGTCCATACGGAGGAGTTTTCGAATGAAGTCTGCTGCCGCTATCTTAGCTGCCATGCTGGCTCTCGCGCCGGCCGTCGCTTTTGCTCAGTCAGAGTCCGCCACCGGAAGGGGAAATGGCGATAAGGCTGTCGGACCGGCCTCCGAGAACGGCGACACCGCGACCAGCAATACGAAGCGTCCGGACGGCATGGGACGCTCGGCCTATCCAGACAATTCGGCGACATCGGCGCCCGAGACGCCGCCCGCCGCTGGGTCAGTCCCGCCGACAGGGACGACCGGTTCAGGCAAATACTAGCCAGAGCTTGCTAAGACGATGGCGGTCACCGCCAGGCGTGAAGCGCAGACGCGATCCACGCCTTCTGCGGCCCCGTCAGGATCGCTTGAGTGAGGGCGCCGCATGCGGCGCCCTTTTCGCCGCTGGCCCATGTGGCGATTGCGACCAGCCGGCCGTCGAGAAGCAAGGGCGCGCCGGAATCGCCGACGCAAGCGCCGGACCCAGATCCCGGCCGGCCCCGCGCCCATAGCAACACGGATGACAATGGCGCAGTCGTGATCAGCTCAGCCGAACGCAACACGCCGCCGGTTTTTGGCTTGCCTTCGAGGCCAAGGCCAAATCCGGCGAGGCGGACGCTTTGCCCCAGCGCGGCAGAAGCTCGGCAAAACCAACCGGCGAAAAAGCTGGCGGAAGGTCGCGGGAGAGGCGCAGCAGCGCAAGGTCGATCGAAACCACGCGGCGCCGGATCGCGTCCGCGCGGTAAAGCGGATGAATCCGCGTTGCGGCGATTTCAAGCAACTGCGTTCCACTCGCCGTTTTGACATAAACCCGCATATCCATGGGTGCCGCGGCGCAATGCGCCGCGGTGAGAATGACGTTTTGGGCAACAACTGCGCCGGTACAAAAGCCGGCCGACCCTGCGGTCCGCGTCAGCACCATCACGGCAGATCGGGCGAGGTCCGCCGCGTCCTCCGAGGCGCCGACGATTGCGTTTGCCGGCGCGGCCAGCAGAAGCGCAGAGAAAAGCTGCAACAGGAGCCGAAAAAGCGTCCGCCAGGGGCCTGCGTTCATTGACGGTTCAGTCTTCGCGCGGCAGCGTATTGGCATGAACGGCGTCATTCTTTCGCTAGGGCTCCTGGTCGGCCTCTGCCTTTGCGTGCGCACGCAGGCGGCGCCGCGATGCTATTCGACCGGGGAAACGCGCGAAAAGATAGCCACCGACGGCCTGACCGAGCCGTTCAGGGCGATGCAGAAGGCGGCCGCGCGGACGCAGGCGGAGGCGCTGGCGGCAAAACTCTGCCTGGGGGACGATGATTTTGTCTACGAGATTAGCCTGTTGCGTCGGGACGGAAAAATCATTCGGGCCTTCGTCAACGCCAAGAGCGGCCAGATGCTCGACGCAAAAAGCGAAAAGAAACGCGGCGATTAGAGCGTGAGGCGGAAACACGGCCCGACATTGCGCGGCAATCCTCGAAATTATTGGAATTGATCCGGTTCATGAATCCAAGACCGCCCATGAGTGATCTTCATCGAGGAACGCCGCGAATGGTCGCGCTTTAGCCGCCGGGCGGGAGAATCACGATGCGCCTGCTCGTTGTCGAGGACGACAAGGATTTGAACCGGCAGATTGTCTCTGCGCTTGAGCGCGCCGGTTACGCCGTCGATCGCGCCTTCGACGGCGAGGAGGGCTGGTTCCTCGGCGACACGGAGCCATATGATGGCGTCGTGCTCGATCTCGGCCTGCCGGAAAAGGATGGCGTCGCCGTGCTTTCCGATTGGCGCAAGGCCGGCCGCGTGATGCCGGTGCTGATCCTCACGGCGCGCGACCGCTGGGGCGAAAAGGTCAAAGGGTTCGACGCTGGCGCTGACGATTATGTCACCAAGCCCTTCCACATCGAGGAGCTTCTCGCCCGGCTGCGGGCTCTTCTGCGCCGCGCCGCAGGGCACGCCTCAAGCGTGTTTTCCTGCGGCCCGGTCAGTTTCGACGAACGCGGCGGCAAGGTTTCGGTCGAAGGCCAGCCGATCAAGCTCACCTCGCATGAATATCGGCTGCTCGGCTATCTGATGCATCATCAGGGCAAGATCGTTTCGAGGGCAGAGATCGTCGAGCATCTTTACGATCAGGATTTCGACCGCGACTCCAATACGATCGAGGTTTTTGTCGGGCGCCTGCGCAAAAAACTCGGCGTCGACGTCATCCATACGATGCGTGGGCTTGGCTATATATTGGCGCCTCCGAGGGCGGACGACGGCGCGGCCGCAAGCCGAGCCGGGCCGCCGACCGGCCGCTGATGCCGCGTCCGGATCCCGTTGCGGGCAAAGCCTCGGGCTGGGCAACAAGCAGGATTTCGATCGCCAAACGGCTTTTCGTGTCGGCGGCGATTTTAAGTTTCGCCATCCTGTTCCTCGCCGGCGCGCTCCTGACCGCCGCCTACCGGCAGGCCGCCGAGCGCAATTTCGACGAGCGTCTCAACGTCTATCTGCGCGCGCTCATCACCGACATTGCCACCGCAAGCGAGGCCGAGCGGGTAGGGCCGGACGAATTGAGCGATCCGCAATTCGCGCTCGCTCTTTCCGGCTGGTACTGGCAGATCACGAGGCTCGACGGTGATCAGCGCCAGATCAGGAGTTCGCGTTCTCTCTTCGCCGCGCGCCTTCCTCGGCTGTCGGATCTCGGTGTTCCGGTCGGGATCGGCGGCGCGCGTCAGGGCTACGCCAAGGGTCCTGACGACCGGCGCCTGCGCATCGTCGAGCGTATCGTCGATGCGGGCGACGATGGCATCTATCTCGTTCAGGTGGGGGCGACGACGGCCGAACTCGAATCCGCCATCCAGCAATTCGAAGCCTATCTGACCGTCACTTTCACGCTGCTCGCCCTCGCGCTCATCGCATCCTCGGCGCTGCAACTACGTTATGGCCTTGCACCCTTGCGCCAGCTGCGCGAGGGCGTTGCGGCGATCCGCCGCGGCGAGGCCGAATCGATCTCCGGCGTCTATCCCTTGGACCTCGCCCCGCTCGCCGGCGAGCTTAATCTGCTGATCGGCGCCAATCGCGCCGTGGTCGAGCGCGCCCGCACCCAGGTCGGCAATCTGGCGCATGCGCTGAAAACGCCGCTGAGCGTCGTCATCAACGAGGCGGCGCTGGAGCCGGGGCCGCTTTCGGCCAAGGTTACGGAGCAGGCGGCGATCATGCGCGATCAGGTTGGCTATTATCTTGACCGCGCCAGAGCCGCTGTGCGCGCCGGAATGCTCACCGGATCGACCGAGGTCGAGCCCGTGATCCGCGCGCTGCTGGCCGCCTTCGAGAAGATCTACGCCGACCGCGCGCTCGAATTTTCGCTCGACGCGCCATTCCCCATTCGCTTTTTGGGCGAGAAGCAGGATCTTGAGGAGATGATCGGCAATTTGATCGACAATGCCGGCAAATGGGCGCGCAGCCGCGTCAATGTGACCGTCGCCGCCGAGACGCTCGATCGCGACGCCGAACGCTCCTTTTTCCATATTGTCATCGATGATGATGGGCCGGGCCTTCCGGCGAACCGGCGCGAGGAGGCGATCGCGCGCGGCCGTCGGCTCGACGAAACCAAGCCGGGCTCGGGGCTTGGCCTCTCGATTGTCGTCGATCTTGCGACGATGTATGGCGGCGGCCTGACGCTCGACGCCAGCCCGGCCGGGGGGCTTCGCGCGCAATTGCTCCTGCCGTCGACGCAGAACCCGCCCGAGCCAACGCGTTCGTGAGCGAAAGACCCTTTGCAAGGCCGCGCGCCGATGACTAAGAGAACGTCATGTTGTGGGTATTTTTTGCAGCCTTGACGGTCGCCGCCCTGACAAGCGTGTTCTGGCCGCTCCTTCGAACGCCGCGCGGGCCCTCGCGCAGCGCGATCGAGGTCGCCTTTTACAAGGCGCAGGTGGCCGAGATCGAACGCGACGCCGCGCGAGGGCTTGTCGCCAAGCATGACGCCGAAGGCGCCAAGGCCGAGGCGGCGCGGCGCCTCATTATGGCGTCGGAAACGCCGGGTCCCGGCGCCGCCGATGCGTCTCCAGCCAAAGCGCGCGCCGCCATCGCTGTGGCGGTTCTGTTCGTGCCCGCGCTCGCGATCGGCCTTTATTCATCCATCGGCCATCCGGGACTGCCGGACCTGCCGCTGACCGCCCGAATGGCGCAGCCCGCCGCAAAACTCGACATCATGGCGGCGATCGGCAAGGTCGAGGCGCATCTTGCCGAAAGCCCCAACGACGCAAGGGGCTATGCGATCCTCGCGCCGATTTATATGCGCCTCGGCCGCTACGAGGACGCCGCCAAAGCTTATGCTGCGATGCTGCGGCTTGAGGGCGAGACGGAAGAGCGCCTGTCGCTTTACGGCGAAGCGCTTGTCGCGGCGGCGCAAGGCGACGTCACGGCAGAGGCGAAAAAAGCCTTCGAGAGCGCCAAGGCGAAAGATCCGGCGGCGCCGCGCCCGCGCTTCTATCTTGGCCTTGCCGCCGCTGAGGCCGGCGACAAGGCTGGGGCGAAGAAAATCTGGACTGAACTGCTCGAGCAATCGCCGCCGGACGCCCCCTATGCGCCAGCCCTGCGTGAAAAACTCGCCGCGCTCGACGGAGCGCCCGCGCCCGCGGCCCTGCCGGGGCCGGAGCAAAACCCGGCGCTGGCGGCAAACATCAAAGCCATGGCCGGCCCGGAGCAGGCGCAGGCGATCAAGGGCATGGTCGATCGGCTCGCGGCGAAGCTTGCAGAGAACGGACAGGACGTCGAAGGATGGCTTCGCCTCGTGCGCGCCTACGCCGTGCTGCATGAATCCGAAAAGGCGCGCTCGGCCGTTGTCGACGCCAAACGCAATCTCGCCGACGACGCGACGGCGAGCGCCCGCATCGACGCGCTCGCACGCGAACTTGGTCTTGAAGGATAAAAGCCTGACATGACGCGCAAGCAAAAGCGCCTTGCCTTGATCGCATCGGGAGCGGCCGTCGTCAGCCTCGCCGTGGGCCTTGTGATGTTCGCCCTGCGCGACAACATCGTCTTTTTCTATTCGCCGACCGAGCTTGCCGAAAAGCCGGCGACGAACGGCGCGCGTCTGCGCATCGGCGGACTCGTCAAGCCGGCCTCGCTCGACCGTCAGGGCGATCAGACGGTGCGCTTCACCGTGACCGACATGAAGCACGACATCGCCGTGACCTACACCGGCCTGTTGCCGGATCTGTTCCGGGAAGGGCAGGGCGTCGTCGCCGAGGGCGCCCTGCGGCCGGATGGGGTTTTCCACGCCGACAGCGTCCTCGCCAAGCATGATGAGCGCTATATGCCGCGCGAAGTCGCCGACGCCTTGAAGAAACAGGGCGTCTGGCAGGAAGAGGGCAAGTCGGAGGGCAAGCCTGCCGCTGTTCCAGCCCAGACAGCGCCGCAGGGCGCACAGGCCTACTGAAAGATGAAGCTGGCATGATCGTCGAAACCGGCCATTACGCGCTCGTCCTTGCGCTGGCGCTCGCGCTCGTCAATTCCGTGCTGCCGATCTGGGGCTCGCTTGCGGGCGACCGCCGCCTGATGGCCGTCGCGCCGCCGGTCGCGATCATGAGCTTCCTGCTGATCGGCTATTCCTATTTCGCGCTGACCTATGCGCATGTGACGTCGGATTTCTCGCTGCTGAATGTCGTCGAGAATTCGCATTCGGCCAAGCCCTTGATTTACAAGATCAGCGGCGTCTGGGGCAATCACGAGGGCTCGATGCTCTTGTGGGTGCTGGTGTTGGCCCTGTTCGGCGCAGCGGTCGCTATGTTCTCCGCCTCGATGCCCGAGGATCTGCGGGCGAACACGCTCGCCGTCCAGTCCTGGATCAGCGCCGCTTTCGTGCTGTTTATTCTTCTCACCTCCAACCCCTTCGCCCGGCTCGGCGCGCCGCCGGCTGAGGGCAACGACCTCAATCCGCTATTGCAGGATCCCGGCCTCGCGATCCATCCGCCGCTGCTTTATCTTGGCTATGTCGGACTTTCGATCACCTATTCCTTCGCCGCCGCCGCTCTTATCTGCGGGCGCATCGACGCCGTCTTCGCACGCTTCGTGCGGCCGTGGACGCTCGCCGCCTGGATTTGCCTGACGCTTGGCATCGCAATGGGGTCTTACTGGGCCTATTACACGCTCGGCTGGGGCGGCTTCTGGTTTTGGGACCCTGTCGAAAACGCCTCGCTGATGCCCTGGCTTGCCGCCACGGCGCTGCTCCACTGCACGAGCGTGATGGAGAAACGCGAAGCGCTGAAGATCTGGACGATTTTCCTGGCGATCCTCGCCTTTTCGCTCTCGCTGCTCGGCACCTTCCTGGTGCGTTCCGGCGTGCTCACCTCGGTGCATGCTTTCGCCACCGACCCGATGCGCGGCGTGTTCATTCTGTTGATTCTCGTCCTGTTTATCGGCGGTTCGCTGGTTTTGTTCGCGGCGCGCGCGGGCGGCCTGAAGCAGGGCGGCCTGTTCGCCCCGATCTCGCGCGAAGGCGCGATCGTCGTCAACAATCTGATCCTCTCGACCTGCTGCGCCACCGTCTTCGTCGGCACGCTCTATCCGCTGGCGCTCGAAGCCGTGACGGGCGAGAAAATCTCTGTCGGCGCGCCGTTCTTCAATCTGACCTTCGTTCCGCTGTTCGTCCCGCTGTTCATCCTGATGCCGGTTGGCCAGATGCTCGCCTGGAAGCGCGGCGATCTCCTTGGCGTGGCGCAACGGCTGATCTACGCCTTCGGCGCCGGCCTCCTGATGGCGGCGGCGCTGGCGGCGATCCACGGCGGTCCGGCGGTCAGCTTCCTGCTTGGCGGTCTTGCCGCCTATGTCATCGTCGGGGCCTTCACGGACATCGGCAGGCGCCTTCTAGGCGCCGGCGCCTCGCCCGCGGCGATCCTGCGCCGCCTGTCAGGACTGCCGCGACAGGCGCTCGGCACGGCTTTCGCCCATGCCGGCATCGGCGTCACCCTGCTTGGCCTTGCGGCGTCCGGCTGGGGCGTCGAAAAGATAACCACCTTGCGCCCGGGCGATACGCTTGACGTCGGCCCGTTTCAGCTGACGCTGCGGGATCTCGCCAAGCGCGAGGGGCCGAATTATTCGGAAATTTTTGCAACGACGGTGATTCGATCCGGGGGCGTCGTCGCCGCGGTGGTCGAGCCTTCCTTGCGCTCCTATCCGACCCGGCGCAGCAACAGGACGGAAGCCGGCATCGCGACTCTTTCGTTGGGCCAGGTCTATATCAGCATCGGCGGCCTCGAGCCCGACGGCAAAGTGGACGCGCGCATTTTCTGGAAGCCGCTCGTCTCGCTGATCTGGGGCGGCGCGCTGATCATGGCCTTCGGCGGCGCGCTTTCTTTAAGCGACATGCGGCTTCGCGTCGGCGTCGGTCGGCGCGCGCGCAAGCCGGCCGCGCCGCAAGCCGCGCCGGCGGAATGAGCATGAAAGCTTCGCTTCGCGCCCTCCTGCTGCTTGGCTCCCTTGCGCTGGGCCCTGTCACAGCCGGAGCCGTCGAGCCCGATGAAATCCTCGGTGACGCAACCCTCGAGGCGCGCGCGAGAGACCTCTCCGCGCATTTGCGTTGCATGGTCTGCCAGAATGAATCGATCGACGACTCTCATGCGCCGCTGGCGCGCGATCTGCGCCTCCTCGTCCGCGAACGCCTCAAGGTGGGCGACAGCGATGAGGCGATTCGCGACTATCTCGTGCGCCGTTATGGCGATTTCATCCTCTTGAAACCGCCGCTGAAAGCCGAGACGCTGGCGCTGTGGGGCGCGCCGCTGATCGTTCTGATTGTCGGGGCCGCCGCGATCATCGCCAATATGCGGCGGCGTGACGCGAACGCTTTGGCGCCAAAAGAGCTCAGCGAGGCGGAGGCAGCTAAGCTCAAGTCCGCGCTCGAACGCGATCATTCCTGAGGCGGCGCGCCGCGCTTCGGCAAAGCCTCGATCGCTTCGGCGCCGGTAACCTCGCGACTCTTCGGCCAGACCCAGAAATCGGCCGACTGGGCCATCGCTCGCGCAAGACGGCGACGGTAGGTCTCCTTGGGGATTTCGACGGCGCCGAGCGATTGCAGATGCGGCGTCACGAATTGCGCGTCGAGCAGGCTGAAGCCGCCCTTCCGCAGCCGCGCTACAAGATGCGCCAGCGCGACTTTCGAGGCGTCTGTCTTGCGGTGAAACATGCTCTCGCCGAAAAACGCGCCGCCAAGGTGGACGCCGTAGAGACCGCCGACCAGCACGCCGTCTTGCCAGGTTTCGACCGTATGCACCCGTCCGGCGTCGAACAGCTGGCGGTAGAGGCTCCGGATGCGTTTGTTGATCCAAGTCTTTTCGCGGTCGGGATAGGAGGCGGCGCATCCATCGATCACGGCGTCAAAATCATGGTCGACCTTTGCCTCGAACACGTCGGAGCGTATGGTTTTCGCAAGGCTTTTCGACACGATGAGCCCGTCAAGGGGAAAGACCCCGCGAAACTCGGGATCGACCCAGAAGAGGCTCGAATCCTCAGCGCTCTCGGCCATGGGAAACAGGCCAATCGAATAGGCGCGCAGCAGAATGTCGGCGGTGATCTCGAACGGGTCGCGCGCGCGGCTCATGCAGCCTGCCTTGTTTGTGACGATTGGAGCCGCGGACAGCATGCCTTGCGGGCGGCGCTTGCGCAATTGCGGCGGCCCCGCCGCCGCGTCCAGGCGTCATATTCCACTTTGCCCGGATCGTCGGCTCGTATAAGGCCAATCGACGCCCTTGCGCCCCTTGCCCAAAGAATGTTTCGATCTGCTTATGCTTTCAGCCGTCGTGCTTTACGAAGTGACGCATCGCTCGCCCGGGGTCGATCCCGCCGAGACGCTCGTCCGCACGCTGAGCTCGCTGGTGAGGGCGAACGTCGAGGGGCTTTTACGTGACGTCGCCATTGCCGGGCCCGCCAGCCAGGGGCTTGAAATCATCGCCGACCACGCCGGTTGCGGCCTGATCGAGGCGATCGGCGAGCCGGAGTGGCTGCGCGAGGCGATCGAGGCGGCGCGAGGCCCGCATATTCTTCTGATTCGCTCGGGCTTCGCGCCGCAGCAGGGCTTTATCGAGGAAGCCGGCGATTTTCTCCAACGGCCGCCGCGCGCCAACGGAGCGGAAGTCGCCGTGCTGCGCGCCGCGCCTGAACGTCTGTTTGAGCGGATGTTTCCTGGAGCGGCGCCGCTTGCGGGGCTTATCGCGCCGCGCGATCGTTGTCTCAAAGGCTCAGCCAAGCGACTCGTCGGGCTCGCCCAATTCCTCCGCCCGGCGACGACGCTGCGCACCCATGCGCGGCGGATCGCGTAAAGCGCGAACGCCTTTTGCGAGCCTACCTCTTGAAGGTATTGCAGGCGTTGACCTCGCCGGATTTCAGCCCGGTGTTTAGCCATTGCTCGCGCTGCGCCGCCGATCCATGCGTGAAGGAATCCGGCACCACATAGCCCTGCGCCTGCTTTTGCAGAAGATCGTCGCCGATCGCCTGCGCCGTATTGATCGCCTTGTCGACGTCGCCCGGCTGCAGGAT
Source organism: Methylocella silvestris (assembly GCF_002891535.1). Lineage (GTDB taxonomy): Bacteria > Pseudomonadota > Alphaproteobacteria > Rhizobiales > Beijerinckiaceae > Methylocapsa > Methylocapsa silvestris_A. The sequence goes on from NZ_PDZR01000010.1 coordinate 119,500, forward strand.
CTGATATTTTTTCTGCGCATTTGCGGCCCAGACGCCGGCGAGGCAGTCGGCCATCAGCTCGACGCGGACTGACAGCGCATTGGCGTCGGCTTTCGAAGCCCGCTGCTGCGCCGCCTGCACCTTCGGCAAAATTCCCAGCAAATTCTGGATGTGGTGGCCGATCTCATGCGAGATGACATAGGCGTAGGCGAAATCGCCGCCGCCGCCCAGTTTTTCCTTCATGTCGCGAAAGAACGACGTATCGAGATAGACCTTCTGGTCGTTCGGGCAATAAAACGGCCCCATCGACGCGCTGGCGCCGCCGCAGCCGGACCGCGTCGAGCCGCTATAAAGAACCAGCTTCGGCTTCACATAATTAACGCCGGCCTGCGAGGGGAGGATGTCCGTCCAGACGTCCTCGTTTTCGGCGAGAACCGCCGCGACGAACTGGCCCATCTGGTCGGTCGGCGTTCCCGCCTGCCGGGATTGCGGCTGCGGCGGCGCGCTCTGCGTCTGCGAATGCCGCGCGCCGTTAAAGAGTTCGGCGCCGCCAATGAGAAGACGCGGATCGATGCCGAAGGCCCAGCCGATCAACCCGAGCACGACAATGGCGCCGATGCCCAGTCCACCGCCCCCGCCGCCGCCAAAGCTTTGCCCCGCGCTGGCGTATTCCGTCTCGCCGCGCCGGTCCTCGACATTGTCGGATCGGCGATAATCTTCCCATCTCATAAACCGGCTCCAGGCTTTCGGCGTGCAGAAGTCTTGCAGCATCGCAGGAAACTGCAAGACTTCTGGACGAGATCATCCGATCAAACAAGATGCGAAAGGCGCGGCCTAGACGCCTTCGCCGGACGTCGCCGGCTCGCCCGCGCGCATTTGCTCCAGCGCCCGCGCGAGCATCCGCAAATCCTGCCAGGCGAGCTTCTTCTGCCCCGGCTGGCGCAGCAGATAGGCCGGGTGAAACAGGGCGATCGCGCGGATTGGCGTTCCGCCGCAATCATAGGTCAGCCAGCGGCCGCGTATCCGCGTCATGCTGTCCTTGGCGCCAAGGAGGGTCTGCGCCGAGGGCAGGCCGAGGCAGACCAGTATTTTGGGGCCGACCAGCTCGATCTGGCGGCGTGTGAACGGCAGACAGGCCGCGGTCTCGATCATCGTCGGGGTGCGGTTTCCGGGCGGACGCCAGGGCACGACGTTGGAAATATAGACATCGCGCCGGTCGAGACCGATCGCCGCAAGCATCCGGTTTAACAGCTGCCCGGCGCGGCCAACGAAGGGGACGCCCTGCCGATCCTCGTCGGCGCCGGGCGCTTCGCCGACGAACATGATTTTTGCGCCCGCCTCGCCATCGCCGAACACGAGCTGCGTCGCGGTCGTCTTGAGGCCGCAGCCTTCGAAGGCGAGAAGCTCCGCGCGCAGCTCTTCGAGGGTCTTCGACGCCGCGGCGGCAGCGCGCGCATCGCGCTCGACAGTTTCGGCGCCCGCGACTGTCACGGGCGGGCGGGCTGCCGGAGGTTGCGGCGGCTCCTCAATTGCGATCGCAGGCGGCGCGCGATCAGGCTGCGCCGGCGCGGCCGTGCGGTCGTGCGGAATCTCATCGAGCGCAATGTCGACTCCCATCTCCGCATACCAGCGCAAAAGCGCGATCAGGCTTTCGGCCACTTTGTCTTCCACCCGAGACGAATTTTCGCGCGCGCGGCGTCGAAAAGACTAATCTCAATTTGTAGAGCATGATTTATAAACGCGCAGATTTTTCGCGAACGGGACGCGGCGGAATAGGGTTCGAGCGGGCATAAGACGATGGTTTGGCTGGGCGCAAGATCTTATGACTGAAGGCCGATGAGCAGCGAACTGGCGCAGCCGCGCGAAAGCATGGATTTCGACGTCGTCATTGTCGGCGGCGGTCCGGCCGGGCTTGCCGCGGCCATCCGGCTGAAACAGCTCCAGCCCGATCTCGCCGTCGTCCTTATTGAAAAGGGCTCCGAGCTTGGCGCGCATATTTTGTCGGGCGCCATTATCGATCCCGCTCCGCTCGACGCGCTGCTGCCCGGCTGGCGCGAGGACAAGGACCCGCCGCTGCGCACTGGCGTCAACGCCGATGAATTCTTCTGGCTCACGGAGCGCAGGGCGGTCCGGCTGCCTCATTTTCTGATGCCGAAACTAATGAGCAATCATGGCGCCTTCATCGGTTCGCTCGGCAATCTCGTGCGCTGGCTGGGCGCGAAAGCGGAAGCCCTCGGGGTCGATGTCTTTCCGGGCTTCGCCGGCGCCGAGCTTCTGTTTGGACCAAGGGGCGAGGTTCTTGGCGTCGCGACCGGCGATATGGGGATCGGCCGCGACGGGCTGCCGAAAGACTCATTGACCCGGGGCATCGAGCTGCGCGGCAAATATGTGCTGATCGCCGAGGGCGCGCATGGCTCGCTGGCAAAAAAACTGATCGCCCATTTCCGCCTTTCGGAGGGGCGCGAGCCGCAGAAATTCGGCCTCGGCCTCAAGGAGTTGTGGCAGATCGACAAGGCGCTCTGCCGGCCGGGCCTCGCGCGCCATTCCTTCGGCTGGCCGCTCGATGATTCAACGGGCGGCGGCTCGTTTCTCTATCATTTCGATGAGGATCACGTTTCGGTCGGCTTCGTCGTCCATCTGAATTACGCCAACCCGACCTTGTCGCCCTTTGACGAGTTCCAGCGCTTCAAGACGCATCCTTCCGTCGCGCCGCTGTTCGAGGGCGCGCGCCGTATCTCCTATGGTGCACGGGCGATCACCGAAGGCGGCTGGCAGTCGGTCCCAAAACTCGCCTTTCCGGGCGGAGCGCTGATCGGTTGCGCAGCCGGCTTCGTCAATGTCCCGCGCATAAAAGGCTCGCACAACGCGATCGCCTCCGGCGCGCTCGCCGCCGAACATGTCATTGAGGCGCTTGGCCAGGGCCGCGCCAATGACGAATTGAGCGCCTACGAAGCCGCGTGGCGCGGGTCCGTCATCGGCCGCGATCTCTTCCCGGTGCGCAACGTCAAGCCGCTGTGGTCGAAATTCGGCACGATCAAGGGGATCGGCCTTGGCGGGATCGACATGTGGCTGAATACGCTCACTGGCCATTCGCCGTTCGGCACGATGGCTCATGGCAAGCCGGATCATGCCTGCCTGAAGCCGCTCGCGGAGGGTCAGCCGCTCGCCTATGGCAAGCCCGACGGGCGACTGACCTTCGACAGACTGTCCTCGGTGTTTATCTCAAATACCAATCACGAAGAGGATCAGCCGATCCATCTGCGGCTGAAGGACCCGTCAATTCCGATCGCCTACAATCTGCCGGTCTATGGCGAACCGGCGCGGCTTTATTGCCCGGCCGGCGTCTATGAATTGACCTATGCGGATGAAGCGCAAAAGTCCGATCCGCGCTTCGTCATCAACGCGCAGAATTGCGTGCATTGCAAAACCTGCGACATCAAAGACCCCGCGCAGAACATCGACTGGACGCCGCCCGAGGGCGGCGGCGGCCCGAATTATCCGAATATGTAGTTTAGCTGCGCGGCGCTGCGGCGCGCTTCAGCCGGTCGTTGATGGCCTCGCCAATGCCGTGGCGGGGAATTGGCGCAACCGCGATCGAAACGGGGCCTCTTGAGTCGAGCTCGCGCAGAAAAGCGAACAGATTGGCCGCCGCCTCATCGAGATCCGCCGCGGGCGACAGATCGAGCGTCGCCGGGCCTTGCGAAAAACGCCCGCCGAAGTCGAGCCCGGCCTCGCCCGGCTCAAGCCTTTCAGCATTAAGCCGCACCAGGGCGGACGGCGCGTAATGCGAAGCAAGCGCTCCCGGCGCGACGATTTCATGCGAAGCGACGCGCTCGGGCAGGGCGAGGCCGAGCGCTTCCTCGATCAGGGCTCGGCAGAGCCCGCCCGGGCGTAGCAACTGCGTCGTCTCGCCAAGGCAGGCGATGATGGTCGATTCGACGCCGACGGGGCAGGCGCCGCCGTCGAGAATAAGATCGACGTCAGGGCCAAGATCCTCTGCGACGTGGCGGGCCGTCACCGGGCTGATGCGCCCGGAGCGGTTGGCGGAGGGGGCGGCGACCGGCAGCCCGGCCGCGGCGATCAAGGCGAGGGCGTTCTTGTGGGCGGGAATACGCAGCGCAACAGTTTCCCGACCAGCCCGCGCCAGCTCGCAGACCAGGTTGGTCGCCGCGACAGGCAGAACAAGCGTCAGCGGACCTGGCCAGAATTTTTCGGCAAGGCGCAGGGCGGCGGCCGAAAAAACGCCGTGCCGGGAGGCCTCTGCAAGGGTCGCGACATGGGCTATCAGCGGATTAAAGGCCGGGCGGCCCTTCGCCGCGTAAATGCGGGCGACCGCGGCGTTGCTGGAGGCGTCGGCGCCGAGGCCATAGACGGTCTCGGTCGGAAAGGCGACGAGTTTTTCCGCGCGAAGAAGCCGGGCTCCTTCGGCGATTCCCGCCGCATTGGCCGGAACGATGCGCGCGGCCGTTCGCTCGGTCGGCCGGATTGCGGACCCGCTCACGGCGAAAACCTCAAGGGCGGCGGGGGGGCGGGCTCGCGCTTGGCGGCTTCATCGAAGCGAAGCCGGGCGTCTTCGATTGTCTCGAGGTTTTGCAGCGCCCAGCTTCCGAGCGCCTGCACCGGCGCGCGCAACGATTGGCCAAGCGGAGTCAATTCATAATCGACCCGCGGCGGAACAGTCGGAAAAACGGTGCGGGTCAAAAATCCGTCCCGCTCCAATCCACGAAGCGTGAACGTCAGCATTCGCTGCGAGACGCTGCCGATGCGCCGCCGCAATTCATTGAAGCGGATCGGGCCGTCGCCCAAGATCATGATGACGAGGATGCTCCATTTATCGCCAATCCGCGCAAGGATCGGCGCGACGCGAGCGCATTGCGAGGGAACATGCGCGTGACTGGGTTCCAAATCTGTGCCTCCTTGCGCGGTCCCGACAGGATTGCATAGTGCCTTGGTTACAAATTTATACTGTAAAAAGGCGTCCGTCCATGAAACTTCTGCACATCGATTCCAGCATCCTTGGCGATCATTCCGTCAGCCGCCAGCTGACGGCGGCGATTGTTACGAGGCTGCAAGAGGTCACACCCCATCTCGACGTGACGCATCGCGATCTTGCCGCAAATCCGCTGCCGCATCTGTCCGGAGCGCTCCTTGCCGCGAGCGCGCCGGGCGCCCCCGCATCCGATCCAGCGACGCAGGCCACGCTCGAAGAGAGCGCCGCAATTCTTGCGGAGTTCCTTGCCGCCGATATCGTCGTCCTCGGCGCGCCTATGTATAACTTTACGATTTCGAGCCAGCTCAAAGCCTGGATCGACAGGCTGGTCATCGCCGGAAAGACGTTTCGTTATGCCAATGGCGCGGTCGAGGGCCTAGCCGGCGGCAGGCGCTTGATCATCGCCTCTTCGCGCGGCGGCGTTTTCGAAGCGGGCGCGGCCGCCGCGGCGCTCGACTATCAGGAGACCTATTTGCGGGCGATTTTCGGCTTCATTGGGATCGCCGACGTTGAAATCATCCGGGCCGAGGGCCTCTCATTTGGCGAAGACGCGCGCGCCTTGGCCATCAAACGGGCCGGAGACGCTATTTTGCAGCTCGAGGCCGCCTGAGCGGGAAGGCCCTATTTCGCCAGCACCTCGACGTCACGGTCGAGCGTTGATTCCACCTTGAAATTGGTCTGGTAAACATTGTTGTCGTGCCGGGCGATCACGACATATTCGCCTTCCGCGAGCACAAGCGAGGGAAAGGCGCCGATCATTTCCCGGATGACGTCGCCGCCAGGCGTCAGGATCGTGAAAGAGGTGTTGGCGAGGGCCTCGCCCGACGGGCCGCTGACGAGCTTCAGCGTCATCGTCGCGGCGCGGTGACGCAGCGAGGCGTCGGTCAGTTTTCCGGCCTGCACGCGAAGGTCCGCGTTGATGACGGAATTGGTCGAATTGACCGCCCCCGTGGTTTGCGGATCGAGCAGCGTTGAGACGGCGTGGTAATTGCCTTCCGGCAGACCGATCGTCTCGCCGGATTTGATATTGGCGACGAGCTTTGCTTCGGAATTGTTGCGCTCGGGCACATAGATCGAGATCTGCGATTTTGCGGCCGGGAGCGGGGCGTCGCCGAGCATTCCGGTAATCCGCAGCGCGCCCGCGTTGAGCGCGACGCGCTCGCTGACGCCCTTGCCCTCGATCGTCACGCGCTTGGTCGCTCCGGCAAGGCCGAAGGCGGCGTGCACAATGAAGGCGCCGTCGGGCAGCGTCAGCGCCGGAGTCGAATCGATCGATTCGGCGACGAGCGCATGCGATCCGTCGAGTTCGACGCGCTCGTTGAAGACGCGCCAATGCACGCCGCCGCGCAGCGGCTGCGCGTCCGTCGCACTGAGATAAGCCGTCAAATGCAGGATATTGCCGGAGTCGGTCTCTGGCTTGGCCGGCGTCTGGCCAGCGGGCAGGCGCAGCGGCGGGATGGCATCGGCGTCGGCCGGAGGAGCGCCGGAGGGGGCTGCGGAGGGCGCGACTGGCGGAGCCTGCGCGGCGGAGGGCGAAGCAGCGCCAGCCAGCGCCAGAATGGCGAGGCAAAGCAGAGCTGCAACCCGCGCGGCGCCCTTTCCCTTAGCTGACCTCACTGGCGCTTCACTCTTCCGTCCTGAGCAACACGGCCGATGCGGCGGCCGATAGATTGGCGAGCGAAAACGGATGGAAGGCAAATTCAACACGATGGCGGCCCGCTGGAATTTCAACGCCGCGAAAGAGCAGGTTGGCCTTCAACACCGGCTGCGGTTTGCCGTCCACCCGAACCTCCCAGCCGGGATAGAAAAGATCATGCAGCACGACAAGACCGGCCCGATCGGCAATGGCCTCAAGCGTCACCGCGTTGTCATCATAGCTCGTGACCTCGACGCGCGAAAGATTGGGCGAGGGCGCTGAGGAAACGGCGTCGTCCGGGAGCGGCAGAAGCTCTTTCAGGCTGGCGAGACTGCTTCGATCGATCAAGGCTTCATGCGAGGCGTCGAAATCGGGCAAGACCTGCGCCTCGAGGGCCTGGCCGCTATCAACCGCCTTGATCTCGGAGGCGAAATAGGCGCGCGGCGCAGCTTTACCGAGCTTGTACGCATATATGCCGCCGCCTGAATAGATCAGTGTCGCCTTCGGTCGCGGCACATGGCGCGGCAGGCCTGTCAGGGGCCGGTCGAGCACGAGATATTCGAGGCCGAGCAGCGCGGCGAGGCGGCATTTATAGCCGCGGAAGGTGCCGGGGAAATGGCGCAGGTTCGGGTCGCCCGAATTGTCGCCGGGGCCGACCGCGCGTTCATAATCCTCGATGCGCAAGGGATTATAGCCGATGGTGTTCTCAAGCTTAAGCATCATCGAGGCGTTCTGCCACGGCCCCGGAAGGCCGAGAATTTCCACACGGGGATGATCGCCGTCGCGGGTTTTCGCGGCGATTTCACGGCGGAGCACGGCGACGACCTCTTTTTCCTCCGGCTTCATTTCGGCATAGACGCTGTAGCGGCTGGCCGGCTCGGCATTGAGCGGGGAGGCTGCGTTCCGCCATAAAATTTCGCCCGCGCTCGCGAGCACGATGACGCTGGCTGCGAAGGCGCGGGCGCGGCGTCCGGACGGCGCCGCCAGAAGCGCTGCGCCAGCGGCGGCGATGGTCGCAGAAAGGCCAAGCTGTTGCACGGAGGCCGAGAGCTGTCCCTCGCGCAGCGAAAAGCCAAGCCCGGCGCCGATCAGCACAGCGATCGCGATCCCTGTCACGGCCGCCGCCGCGACGCCAAGCCAACGCGGGCCGGCGGGGAAAAGGCCAGGCAGGCCATCCATTTCGTAACGATGCAGCAGATAGCCAGCGGCGAAGGCCAGCCCGATATTCAGGATGAATGTCGCGTCGGCCGGCCGGCGATAAAGCGAAACCCCCGGAATCCAGTCGAAAGCCACAGAAAACAGCGGCGTATAGCGGCCAAGCGAATAGAGCAGCGCCGCGACGATGAGGATCAGGAAGAAGCGCCCGCCGCGCGCCATCAGTCGGCCAGCGCCGAAGCCGTGCCAGAACACCAACAGCATCGGAAGAGCGCCGATGAAGAGATAGTCGACGGCGCGGTCGGTCCAGTCCGCCCTGGACATGGTCGAATAGTCGGGACCCCAATAGTCGTACAGATGATCGAGTGAGCCGAAGAAATTCGGCGCAAGCAGCGTCATCAAATTGACTGGCGCGAGCGACCCGGCGGCCGCGACGCCGAAGGCGATGCCCGGACGGTTCGACTCATGCAGAAACTGCATCGTCAAAAGCGCGGGCAGGGCGACGATGGCGAGAAGCGTTGCGCCCGCGAGAACGAATACGCCAAGCCGGTCACGCAAATAGGCGAACGGAGCCCGGGACTGGGCGGCCGCATAGACCACCCGGCCGGCGAGAGTCATGTCCATCAAAAAGGCGACCTGATCGCGCCCTAGCGTCATCAAGGCGACCAAAATCCCAAACAGCGCGGCGCGCCACAGCGCACGGCGCTCGAGCATCGATTCGAGCGCCCAGAACGCCGCCGGGAAGAACGCGTAGGAGATGATCATGCCGGTGTGCTGCAGCCGCGCCGAGGCGGCGCCGCCAAGCATGAAAATCAGCGCCGCGAGCAGCGCGCCGGCGGGGCGCCACCGCCAACGGCGGCAAAGGCCGACGACGCAGAGCCCGCCGAAGCACAGATGCGCCAGGATCACGGCGTCGAACAGACGCATGGAGGCGTCAGGCGCGATCAGCGCGAACAGCGCCATGCTCGGCGTGAACAGCAGGGATTGCGGATCGGCGGCCGATGGGTGCCCGGCGAAATGATAGGGGTTCCACAACGGAAACTCGCCATGGCGCAAAGCGTCGGCGAGGAACCGGAACATCGGATAGAAATGATTTTTGGAATCCCACGGAACGACCGCGCCCGCGATCAGCCAAAAGGCGAGCGCTGCAGCGAAAAATGCGATAACGGCCGCGAATGCAAAGGCAGTGGTTCGTCGCGACCAGTCCGGCGCCTCGAGCCCTTCGAGCGCATCGAGAGACCCGCGCTGCGCGCCCCGCCGCCTGAGGGCTGCGGACGGATAGCCAATCGTATCGAAGAGTGACATTGAGGGTCTCGGGAAAGCGGCTGGCGCGGCTTCAGTTAAAGGGATGCGCCGAGAAAATCATCATCATATGCCGCAACTATGCGCATTTCATCATTTTATGCGGCATTTTCATGGAGTTTGACAGCGACGTCGACAAATCGGCGGGAGGTGGTCAACTGCGGGAAAAGCATAACAAGCCTTGGATCATGCCAAGTTTTCGGACCAGGACAGCGGACAAGGTCTGCGTCTCAAACTCGCGTGCAGACTTGTGTCTTAGGCGGCGGCGGGCTTTCATCGAATGAGTCATCTAAGCCGGAATCGATGAACCTCCCATGAATGCAATGATTGAAATGCTTAAGGCGCGGCGCTCGGCGCCGCCATTTTCCCTTCAGGGTCCGGGGCCGGACGCACAGCAGATCGCAACGCTGCTTTCGATCGCCTCGCGCGTTCCAGATCACGGCAAGCTTGCGCCATGGCGGTTCATCGTGTTTGAAGGAGAGGCGCGCGAACGCGCCGGCGCGATCATCGCCGAAGTTTTTCGGAGCGCCCATCCCGAGGCTGACGCGAATAGGCTCGAGGTCGAGAAAAACCGGCTGAGCTTCGCCCCGCTCGTCATCGGCGTCGTCTCACGCGCGGCGACGCACCCGAAAATTCCCGAATGGGAGCAGGTGCTGTCGGCCGGCGCCGCCTGCATGAATCTTGTGGTCGCCGCCAATGCGATGGGCTTTGCAACCTGCTGGCTCACCGAGTGGTTCGGCTACGACCGCGACGCGTTGTCGCGCCTTGGCCTCGGGCCGGACGAGAAAATGGCGGGCTTCGTGCACATCGGCCGCAATGATGCGGAGCGCGAGGATCGCGTCCGCCCGGCGCTTGGCGACATCGTCACGCGATTTTAAAATTCGATGCGCACCCCGGAGATGCTTCAGTGTCGCGATCCTTCAAGCCCGTCCTCGAAAAGACACAAAAAACAAGCGTCAACGTCAACTTCTTGAAGCGGCTGATTATCTTCCCGGATGCCGCGACCTGGACGCCTTCGCCGCAGAAAGGCGTCGAACGGCTGACCCTCGACCTGTTTGGCGACGAGCGGGTCAAGACAACCTACTTCGCTCGCTTTGCCCCGGGCAGCGCGCTGCCGCGCCATGTCCATGACGGCGGCGAGGAAATCTTCGTGATGGAGGGCGGTTTCCAGGACGAGAACGGCTCTCATGGCGCGGGAGAATATCTCAGGGATCCGCGCGGCTCGACACATACGCCGACAAGCGCGGAAGGATGTCTGCTCTTCGTTAAACTTGGCTGCTTTGCGCCTGGCGATGAGGAGCGCGTGAAGATCGACAGCGCATCCGGCGAATGGCGAAAGGCGCCGGAAGGCTTCGCCATCCAGCCGCTGCATCATTTCGCGGGGGTGACGACTTTTCTGGTCCGGCTCGATCCCGGCGCCATCCTTACCCGAATGATCCATCCCCATGGCGAAGAAGCGGTCGTACTTGCGGGCGCGTGCAAGGATGATGAAGGGAGCTATGCGAAGGGCAGCTGGATCCGCGACCCTGGCGGTCACCCGCAAAGTCTGATTTCGCCCGGCGGCTGCACGCTTTTTGTCAAAACGGGGCACATCGCGGCGGCGGCGGCGGAGGCTGCGCAGCCGGTAGCCGGCTGATCAGCGGGCAGAGCGGACGCTGTCCGCCTCGCTTCTTTCCGGCTCGCTCGCTTCACGCGGTGACAGGCCGGGCGGCGGCGCGCCGACGATCTCGATCCTCTGCGGTCCGGCGGCGGGCCCATCAAAGAATTTGCGTTCCCTGAAAGCCTTGAAAATCGTAAAATGCAGATCGCTGCGGACGCGGGCCATCGTCTCGACGTCCGCGACGAAGGCGGCGAGTTCGAAATTCAGCGTCGCGCCGCTCATTCCGGTAAAATAGATCTGCGGCGCGGGGATCTTCAGGACGCGATCATTCGCCTTCGCGGTCGCGAATAGAACTTCGCGCACCTCCTCCGGATTCGCGGAAGCGTTGACCGTGACCTCGATCAGCAGTCGGCCGGAGCGGTCGTTGCGCACCAGATTCTTGACGACGCCGGAGATCAGGCTCGAATTCGGGATGATCACCTGCGAGCGATCGACCGTTTCGATCTCCGTCGAGCGCACATTGATCCGCCGGACGAAGCCCTGATCGCCGCCGACCACGATCCAGTCCCCGACCCGCACCGCGCGCTCCCAAAGCAGAATGAGGCCGGAGACGAAATTATTGACGATCGATTGCAGGCCAAAGCCGATGCCGACCGACAGCGCGCCGGCGACGATCGCGAGCCGCTCGAAGCTGAGGCCGAGATAGCTCAGCGAAACGCCCGCCGACAGAAGAAAGCCGAGATATCCAAGGCTCGTGATGATCGAGTTGCGGAGCCCCGAATCAAGATTTGTCTTGGGCAGCAGGCTGGAATCCAGCCAGCGCTGCAAGGCGTGAATGGTCGCCGAAACCAGCCCGAAAATCACCGCCGCGCCGAAAATGGCGACAGGCGATATCGTCACCTCGGCGACTTTGAAACCGAAAAAGGCCGCCCGCAGGTCGAGCGGAACGTCGGTCGACTGGAGACCCCAGGGCGCAAGGATCGCAATGAGTCCAATAATGAAAAGGCTCACGCGCAACGCGCCGGAGAACATGACGCCGAGCAGCTCCAGCGAATTGCGCCTGACGCCAACCCGCGTCGTCAGCCAATCGCCGAGCCGTGCGCCGGGCTTGAAGCCCGCCGTAATGCTTTCATCCACCAATACGCTGGCGAGAAAATAGAGCGCTGCGATGGTGCTGATCCACAGCAGCTGATCGAGAAAGAAGCTGGCGAAGGTCGGGTAGCCGGCAAGCACGGCGCCGCCGGCGATCAACGCGCCAACGAGAGCGAGGCCGCGTAGAATGCTGAACCAGTTCAGGCGCCGGGTGACCGGCGGACCGAAGCAGTCTTCGTCCGAGGCGTCGGCGCCGGTCCGCCACAAGCCCATGGCCAGAACAGCTGCGCCGATTGCAACGCCCAAGCCGCGCGTTGCGACCGAAAATGAAAAAGACGCGTCAACGACCTCGTTCAGCGCCTCGCACAGGCGCGTGATCGAAACGATCGCGGCGACGCTGACCGCGACGCCGACGACTCGCGAGGCGGCGGCGTTGCTGATCGGCGGCAGGCGCCAGTTCGGCCGCGTCGGCGCGAACAGTCCGCGCGCGAGACCCACGGCGACGCAGACCCGTGCGACGCCGCCGGCGATAGCCATAAACACCGTCTGAATTCGGAAACTCGTGAGATTGGCGGCGTCGAGGGAAAACACGACGAGATAGACCAGCGCGATCGGCGGCAAGGCGATCACCAGCGCGATCCACCACGCCCCAAATATTTTCAGGAGGCGGCTCGGCTTTTCGATTGTATCGCGGCGCGCGAGCACGCGCCGCGCCAGCCGCGCCAGCGGGATGTAGACAAGGAACACGGCGGGAAGGCAGAGCCAGAACGCAGCCAGGCGCCAGCCGTCGAAACGGTCGTTGATCCGGCCGGCCCAGTCGGTGAAAAGCGTGACGACGCCTTGCGCGTTCTTCGGCGTTTCGGGCAGCACGTCGCGCCACAGTGTGGCGTCGGCGATGCTTGATGAGCGCTGGAACAATGAGCGTGTGAACAAAGCGCGCCGCCGCGAGGCGACGCTCGTGCGCAACTGCTCCGTCCTGACGCTCAACAGTTTGGCGCGTTTCAACAGCTCGTCGGCATTGTTGAAGCTTTGCTGCTGAGCGGCGCGTTCTTCCGTAACGCTTTGATTTTCTGGCGGGGATTTCTCATCGGGCGGAAGGCCGAGCTGATCCAGCCGCGCCTTGATCTCGCCGAGCCGCGGCTCAATTTTCTCAGCCGTCGCATTGAGGACGACGGCGATGGGCGCGAGCCTTTGCCGCTTCGCGACGAGATCGCTATCGCTCAAGTCGTGACGCTCAAGCCCGGCCTCTACGTCATTTAAGGCGGCGCTGGCTTTTTCGAGCTCTTCCTGCGCGCGAGCAAGATCCGGCGGGGGTGGGGCCGGGGGCCCGGCCGGCTGAGCCGGGGCCCCGGCCTTGTCCTTTGGCGCGTCCGGGGGCTGCGCCGCCTTGGGAGGCTGTTGTGCCGCGGGCGCTGCGGCAGGCTGCGCCGTCTGCGCTCGCGCGGGGGCGATGGCGGGCAAAGCCAAGACGGCGATCGCAACAGCCAGGATGCAGGCAAGAGATTTCACCCAAGCGATTCCCTGATAAAGGCGCTTTGCGGCGGGGCGCGACTGGCGCTCGCCAAGCGCCCAGATAGGCGATTTACAGCGCAAATCACTATCACTGTCGCCCTTGAATTATCTATCACATTGATTTCATTTAAGGAACTTGCGGCGGATAAAGATGCGTCCGACCCTGATAATCGCGCACGCGAAAAACGCCGTCGACGCCGGCCGGCTCGATGAAATCCGGTCCGATGGGAGATTTGCCGTATCCGCCCGGCGCGTCGAGCATATAGGCAGGCTGGCAGAGGCCCGAGAGGCGCCCGCGCAGCTGCCGCATCAGCTCGCGTCCCTTCTCGATATCGACTCGAAAATGGGCGACGCCGGGCGCGAGATCGAGGTGATGCAGATAATAGGGTTTGATGCGCGCCTCGACGAAGCCGCGCATCAAGGCGGCCAAGGTTTCGGCGTCGTCATTGATTCCCGCCAGCAGCACGCTTTGGCTCAACATGGGAATACCGGCGTCGATCAGACGCGCGCAGGCGGCCCGGGCCTTCGACGTCAATTCGCGCGGATGATTGGCATGAAGCGCCACGTAAACGGTTTTGCCCGATTTTTTGAGGGCGTCGATAAGAGCGGAGTCAATGGCGTCAGGATCAACGCAGGGCACCCGCGTGTGGACGCGGACGATCCTGACATGCTCGATCGTCGCGAGCCGCTCCATGATGGCGCCGAGGCGCCGCGGCGAGATGGCGAAAGGATCGCCGCCGGTCAGGATCACCTCCCAGATGCGCGGGTCGCCGGCGATATAGGCAAGCGCGGCGTCGAGCGCTTCGGGCGAGAGATGCGCCGATTTCCCGGGACCAATCATTTCGCGGCGAAAGCAGAAGCGGCAATAGACGGGGCAGACGAGCAGCAGCTTCAACAGCACACGATCAGGGTAACGATGAACCACGCCTTCGACGGGCGAATAGGCCTCGTCGCCAATCGGGTCGGCGAGGTCCTCCGGGCGCGGTGAAAGTTCGGCGACGTCAGGCACGAATTGGCGCGCGATCGGATCGGCCGGATCGCCTGGCTCGATGAGCGCGGCGACGGCGGGCGTCACGGCGATGGCGTAGGTTTCGCCGACCCGCGCAATTTCCGTCCGCAGCCCGGCCGGCGCGAGCCCCGCCTCGATGAGATCGTCGGCGCTGCGCAGGGTTTTGGCGGGCGAGGTCTTGGCGGGCGCGCTCGTGGCGGTCGCGATCATTTGCTCGGAACGGGCTTGGCTACCGGCGTCCAGATCACCTGTTCGATCCGCTCGGCTCCCGTCGCCAGCATCACAAGCCGGTCGAAGCCGAGCGCAATGCCGCTTGCCGGCGGCATGATGGCGAGGGCCGCGAGAAAGTCCTCGTCGAGCGGATAGGTCTCGCCATAGATTCGCTGACGCTCCGCCATTTCCGCGGCAAGGCGCCGCCGCTGTTCGACCGGATCGGTTAATTCGCCGAACCCATTGGCAAGTTCGACGCCGCAAGCGTAAAGTTCAAATCTCTCGGCAAGCCGCTGGTCTTCCTGAAGATTTGCCAGAGCCGCCTCGCTCGCTGGATAGTCCATCAGGATGGTCGCGCGGCCATGGCCAAGCTGGGGTTCGATCTTCACTGATAAAATCTTGCTAAAGATATCCGACCAGCTGTCGTCGGCGGTAACCCGGACGCCGATCCTGCCGGCCGCCACGGCCAGCGCGTCGCGATCAGGCGCCGCGCCGGTGACCGTCGCCAGCAGGTCAACGCCGGCATAGCGGTCAAAGGCCGCGGCGACGCCGAGAAGTTCGAGATCCTCAAACGGATCGGCGGAAACGCCGCCATGGACCAGGAGATCGGTCCCCGCCGCCTGGGCCAGTGCGGCGAGGAGGCCGGCGCAATCCTCAATCAGCCTCTGATAGGGCGTCTTCGCCCTGTACCATTCAAGAAGGGTGAATTCGGGATGATGCAGCTTGTCGCGTTCGCGGTTGCGGAAGGCGTGGCCAAACGAATAAATCCGCTCCTCGCCGGCGGCGAGCAGCTTTTTCATGGCGAACTCCGGCGAGGCGTGCAGAAAAAGCTCAGACGTCTCGGCCGCCGGGCTGATGATCTCAGTGGCGAAGGCGCTTATATGCGCTTCATTGCCGGGCGAAATCTGCAAAACGGCGGTGTCGACCTCGACGAAATGCTGCGCGCCGAAGAACGACCGCGCGGCGGCGGCCATCTTCGACCGCGCCTTGAGAAAAGGGCGGCGGTCGGCGTGTCTATCGGGCCGCCACCAGGGCGCAGGCGCGTCGCTCATGCTATTTCGCTTGAAAATAGACCGGGAACATGGCTAGCGATATGCCGTAAGGCGGGAGCCGCCGGCTCAGCTTTTCTTCAGGCCGCCCGCAAAAGGCCTCGCCCGGTCGGGCTGAAGAAAATCTGAACAATCGTCCCCGCTTCGACCGCCAAGACCCGGACGCCCGATCGGCGCGCGCCGGCGTCAATCCATTGCATAAAGGAAAACCAGTGAAAGTCATCGCCAGTTCTATTCGCAAAGGCAACATCATCGAGCGTGACGACGGACAGCTCTATGTCGTCTTGACGGCCGAAAGCTTCCATCCCGGCAAGGGCACGCCGACGACGCAAATCGACATGCGCCGGCTTTCCGACGGCGTCAAGACGACGGACCGCTACAAGACCACCGAACAGGTTGAGCGCGCTTATGTCGAAGACATGAATTTCAGCTATCTGTATCAGGACGCAGACGGCTACACTTTCATGAATAGCGAGAATTACGATCAGGTGATTGTTTCCAAGGAGGTGATCGGCGATCAGTCGATCTATCTGCAGGAAGGCATGAATTGCGTCCTGTCGATCTTCAACGGCGTGGCGGTGGGCATTCAGCTTCCCGCCCGGGTCACGCTGGAAGTCATGGAAACCGAACCCGCGATGAAAGGCCAGACGGCGTCTTCGTCCTATAAACCGGCCAAGCTATCGAATGGAGCGCGCGCGATGGTGCCGCCGCATATTTCGGCCGGCACCCGCATTGTCGTGCAGACCGAAGACGGCTCCTATGTCGAGCGCGCCAAGGATTAATTGGCAGCTATAAAGAGCCCGCACAAATGGAAAGGCCGCCCAAGGGGACGGCCTCAAAACATGCATCACTGCCAAGAAGGCCACACTAGCCGAGCTTGGAGTTGATCTGTTCGAGCAAAGCCGCGAACTTGTCTTCAGTGGACTCGCCACAGGGGACGTCGAACACCTTGCGCAGGCGGGCGCCGAACTGCGCGCACAATGCGCCTCCAGCGGCCATGGTCGCGACGGGCCGCTCAAAGCGGCCGCTAAACGGCGCCAGCGTTTCCACTGAAAAACTCTCCTGTTTCACCAATCGATTCATTGTCACTTCCGGCCGCCCGGCCTTAACGTTTGATACATGAATTTGACCAAACTACGTTTTCAACCAGGCAAATTCGATCCCGCTTCCTCACGGGGCGCTCAGCGAGACAACTTGATTCGCAGCCTTTTGTTCCACACTCTTATGAAAGGCGGCGGAGCTTGCGTGAGCGATGTGAGTAAAGGCACGAGCGGAGCAAGGCGCCGGAGCGGCTTTATGCGGGACTTTAGCTCCCTAACGCTCAAAGTTGATACAAACTCAATCCAAATTAGTTTCCAATTTCTTTATATGTTCAAGTTGGCGCAGCGCCTTTTAAGGTTTTCTTGCCTTATGCTTTACGAAAGCTGAAAGACTCCGCGAGCCCCGTCACTTCTTCCTGCCGCCCAGCGCCGTTTTTGCCTTGCATTGCGGCTGTGCTTGCGCGATGAGGCGGCGCGGGCATCCGCCCAAGCTTCCAAGGAGAGCCATAGTCGTGCCACAAAGCGACGCTGTCGACCCTGCTGCAACCATCGCCATTATCGGAGGCGGCCAGGCCGGCGCCGAAGTCGCGACCCAGCTGCGACAGAATCGGCATCAAGGGCGAATCGTCCTGTTCGGGGACGAAAACGTGCTTCCTTATATGCGGCCGCCCTTGTCGAAGGCTTATCTTGCCGGAGAAATGGCTGCGGAGGGGCTGATTTACAAGGCGGCGATCGCCTATGAAAAAGCCAATGTCGAGCTGCGTCTCGGCCAGAGCGTTGTGGCCATCGACCGCAACGCCAAAAAGCTCGCGCTCGCGGGCGGCGAGAGGCTTGCCTATGACCGGCTGGTCATCGCTGTCGGGGGGCAAGCGCGAAAGCTCCACGTTCCCGGCGCTGACCTTGGCAATATCTTTTATCTGCGCAGCATCGCCGACGTTGAGCAATTGCGGCCGCAACTCCAGAGCGGCCGGCGCCTCGTCATTGTCGGCGGCGGCTATGTCGGGCTTGAATTTGCCGCGGTCGCGATCAAGCGTGGCCTCAAGGTCACCGTGCTCGAGGCGGCGCCCCGCGTTCTAGCGCGCGTCACCGCGCCCGAAGTGTCGGATTTTTACGAGCGCTTCCACCGCGCCGCGGGCGTTGAGATACGCACCGGCGTCGCGGTGAGCGGTTTTACCGCGCGCGACGGAAGCGATGACGTCGGCACGGTTCTCTGCGGCGAAGACCCCGCCGTCGAGGCCGATTTCGTCCTGGTCGGGATCGGCCTTCTGCCCCATACGGAGCTTGCCGAGGGCGCCGGCCTCGCCGTCGACGGCGGTATTCTGGTCGACGCCGCAGGACGCACCAATGATCACGAGATTTTCGCGATCGGCGATTGCGCGGTTCATGTGCGCCACGGCTTCTTACACCGGACCGTGCGCCTCGAATCTGTGCCGAACGCCCTCGAGCAGGCGCGCACTGTGGCCGCCGTGCTCACCGGCAAGCCGATTCCGGCCGCAACGCCGCCATGGTTCTGGTCGGATCAATATGATCTGAAGCTGCAGATGGTCGGACTGTCGGAAGGCTATGACGAACTTGCGATCCGCGGCTCGACGCAGGGCTCGTCCTTTATCGCCTTCTATCTGACGGATGGCTATGTGATCGCCGCCGACGCCATCAACCGCCCTTCGGAATTCATGGCCTCGAAACGCCTCATCGGCGACCGGATCAAAGCGAGCGCCGCCGATCTCGCCGACGAATCGGTTTCGTTGAAAGCGCTGCTCGCGGCGGCTGCGGCGTGAGCCAAGCCTATTTTTTCGGCTCGAACACGGGCGAGGCCATGCGCGAGGGCCGCGTCATGTTTTCGATGCCGAGCAGATCGCCGAGCTGCGTCTGCGTCATCAGCCCCTCTTCCAGCACGATGTCGGCGACCCTGCGGCCTTCCGCGAGCGCGCGCCGCGCAATATGCGAGCAGGTCTCGTAGCCAAGCATGGGGCCGAGCGCGGTGACGAGGCCGATGCTGTTTTCGACGAGTTCGAGGCAGCGCTTGCGGTCGGCCTCGATGCCGATAACGCAGCGCTGGTTCAAAGTCTCGATGGCGTTGGTCAGCATGCGCAGCGAGGTCAGGATTGAATAGCCGATCGTCGGCTCAAAGGCGTTGAGCTGCAGCTGGCCGCCTTCGGCGCAAAGGGTCACGGTGAGATCGTGACCGATCACCAGATAGGCGACCTGACTCACCATCTCAGGGATCACCGGATTGACTTTTCCCGGCATGATCGAGGAGCCCGCCTGCACGGCCGGCAGGCGAATTTCGCCAAATCCGGCGCGTGGTCCTGACGACAAGAGCCGCAAATCATTGCAGATCTTGGAGAGCTTGACCGCGACCCGCTTCAGAACGCCGGAAAACAGAACGAAGGCGCCCATGTCGGAGGTCGCTTCGATCAGATTGGCCGCGAGCGCCAGCCGCTCATTCGAGAGCCGCGCCAGTTCGGCGACCGCGAGCGAGGCGTAGCGGGGATCGGTATTGATGCCGGTGCCGATCGCGGTCGCGCCGAGATTGACCTCGCGGAAAAGGTCGGACGCTTCACGCAGCCGGTCGACGTCTTCCTTGATCGTCACGCTGTAGGCGTCGAACTCCTGGCCGAGCGTCATCGGCACCGCGTCCTGCAACTGCGTGCGGCCGATCTTTAGAACGTCGGCGAATTCGACCGCCTTGGCTTTGAAAGAAAATGCAAGCTCCTCCAGCGCGTGCGCCAGGGAATGCGAGGCAAAGATCACAGCGAGCCGCAGCGCCGTCGGATAGGCGTCGTTGGTCGATTGCGCCATATTGACGTCGTCGATCGGATGCAGCGCCGAATAGTCGCCGCGCGCGCGCCCCAGAAATTCCAGCCCGACATTGGCGATGACTTCATTGGCGTTCATATTTGTCGAGGTGCCGGCCCCGCCCTGAACGGCGTCGACGACGAAATGCGCGGCAAAGCGCGAATCGCCGGCGATAAGCTCGCAGGCTCGGTCGATCGCCTCGGCGCGGTCGGGCTCGAGATGGCCAAGCCGCCGATTGGCGCGCGCCGCAGCGCGCTTGACGAGCGCCAGAGCGCGGACAAGCTCGGGAAAATGTCCGACCGGCACGCCGGTGATCGGAAAATTATGGATCGCCCGCAGCGTGTGGACCCCCCAATAGACCTCATTCGGGATCTCGGCTTCGCCAAGAAGATCGTGCTCGCGACGCGTTCGCGACGCGGAAAGATCATAGGTGCGGCTCTCGGCGAGGGTTAGAGCCGGCGGCGGCTCCAGCGCGTCGTCGGCATGGGCAGCGACAGCGAACTCCATCATGGCGTTAATCCATTATGTGTGCGGCGCCGAAAGCCGCGCGGTCGACGTTGAAACCGGATACGGATGGTCGGATCATCGCCGTTTCAAATCCATGAAGATTTGACTCTAAATAGGCGTCGCGAGCCCCTGTTGGATGCGTTCTTCAGCACATTTGACGACAAAAACGTGAAAAACGCGCAAAATCGCGCGTTTTTACGATATCGCATCGCAATATAGTTGGCCCGCCATCGCGCCGCGCTCT
Organism: Methylocella silvestris; assembly: GCF_002891535.1. Lineage (GTDB taxonomy): Bacteria > Pseudomonadota > Alphaproteobacteria > Rhizobiales > Beijerinckiaceae > Methylocapsa > Methylocapsa silvestris_A. Next base: position 139,624 of record NZ_PDZR01000010.1, read on the forward strand.
ATTTGCGGCGAAGCGCCTCAGCGAGAGCCGCGCCGAGCGCGCCTTCGGACGGGCGGCGCTCTGCCGTTTTAGGGCGGCGCTCCGGCGGGCGCGAGGCCTCACGCGCGGGCGGAGGGGCCGCGCCCGACGCCTTCGACAGATCATCCTTGCGCATCGACAATGCGATCCGCTTGCGCTTGAGATCGACCTCGAGCACGCGCACGGTCACGACCGCGCCCGCCTTCACGACTTCGGCGGGATCTTTCACAAAACGGTCGGCCAGTTGGGACACATGGACGAGCCCGTCCTGATGCACGCCGATGTCGACGAAAGCGCCGAAATTGGCGACATTGGTAACTGTGCCTTCGAGGATCATGCCCGGCTTCAGCGCGGCGATCTCGTCGATCCCGTCCGCGAAAGTTGCGGTTTTGAATTCGGGGCGGGGGTCGCGACCCGGCTTTTCAAGCTCAATCAAAATGTCGCGCACGGTCGGCAGGCCAAACCGCTCATCGATAAAACGTGCCGGGTTCAGCGCTTTCAGCGCAGCGCCGTCGCCCATCAGCACGCGCAGATCGCGCCCGCACGCCGCGACGATCTTCCGCGCGACGCCATAGGCTTCGGGGTGAACGGATGAGGCGTCGAGCGGCTCGTCGCCGTTCGGGATGCGCAAAAATCCGGCGCTGAGCTCGAAGGCGCGAGGCCCCAGGCGCGGCACTTCGAGGAGCGCGCGCCGGGTCCTGAAGGCGCCATGCTGATTCCGATGCACGACGATCGCCTCAGCAAGCGAAGCGCTGAGCCCCGAAATTCGCGACAGCAATGGCGCCGAGGCCATGTTGAGATCAACGCCCACAGCATTGACGGCGTCCTCGACGACGGCGTCAAGCGCCCGGGCGAGGCGGGCCTGATTGACGTCATGCTGATACTGGCCGACGCCAATCGCCTTCGGTTCGATCTTGACGAGTTCGGCCAGCGGATCCTGCAGGCGCCGCGCGATCGAGGCGGCGCCGCGCAGCGAGACGTCGAGGTCGGGCATTTCGGCGGCGGCCCGCGCGGAGGCCGAATAGACCGAAGCGCCGGCCTCGCTGACAATGACCTTGGTCGGCTGCGGCGCGGGCAATTCCTTGATGACGTCGGCAGTGAGGCGCTCGGTCTCGCGGCTCGCCGTGCCATTGCCGATGGCGATCAGTTCGACGCCATGTTTGCGGATCAGCCGGGCGAGTTCGGCCTGCGCGCCCCGCACATCATTGCGCGGTTGAAACGGATAGACCGTCGATGTGTCGAGAAGCTTTCCGGTGGCGTCGATCACCGCGACCTTGACGCCGGTGCGAATGCCGGGATCAAGCCCCATGGTCGCACGCGGGCCGGCGGGCGCCGCGAGAAGCAGATCCTTGAGATTGCGAGCAAAAACGTCAATCGCCTCGGCTTCGGCCCGTTCACGCAGCTCGCCCATGAGGTCGAGCGACAGATGCAGGGAGAGTTTCGCGCGCCAGGCGAAGCGCGCGACGTCCATCAGCCAGGCATCCGCGGCGCCGGCGCCGGCGTTGATGGCGTAATGGCGCGCGACGATCTCCTCGACCGGTTTGATCGGCGCCTCGACTTCGGCATCGACCTCGATGTCGAGGGATAGAAATTCTTCATTGCGCCCGCGCAGCATGGCGAGGGCGCGATGCCCGGCTGTCGTCGCCCAGCGTTCGCTGTGGTTGAAATAATCGGAAAATTTGGCGCCGGCTTCTTCCTTGCCCTCGATCACGCGGGCGCGCAGCATCGCCCGGCGCTGCATATGGGCGCGCAATTCGCCGACGAGATCGGCGTTCTCGCTAAAAGCCTCGGCCAGAATATCGCGCGCACCGTCGAGCGCGCTTTTAATGTCGGGCACATCGGCGGAAAGAAAGCCCTGCGCGAGTTCGGCGGGGACGCAGGCGCGATCGGCAAGAATGCGATCGGCCAAGGGGCCAAGGCCGCGCTCCCGGGCGATTTCCGCGCGGGTGCGGCGTTTGGGACGGAAGGGAAGATAAATATCTTCAAGTTCCGCCTTGGTCGTGGCCGCGGCGATTTTTTGCTCCAGCGCCGGCGTCAATTTCCCCTGCGTCGTGATCTGGTCGAGGATGGCGGCGCGGCGCGATTCAAGCTCGCGCAAATAGACGAGGCGCTCCTCCAGCAGGCGAAGCTGATTGTCGTCGAGCCCGCCGGTCGCCTCCTTGCGGTAGCGCGCGATGAAGGGAACCGTCGCGCCGGAATCGATGAGATCGACCGCAACCTTCACCTGTTCCGGCCGGGCGGAAATCTCAGCAGCGATGGCGCTCAGAATGCGGTCGTTGGCGGATGACATGCGGATTTGGCCTCGCTCGATTCGGGCGGGCAGATTAGGGCAGGGGCGGGCGCAAATCCAATCGAACCGGGGCAAAGCCCGGGCGCAATCGGCGGGTTGCGCTCGCCGCGCGGACCACTATAGTGCGCCGGATTCGCGCCCCCGGCGGCGCTTGCGGTCTCAAGCGGGATCGAAAGCGGCTAGGGTCTGGACGTTTGTCCAATCATTTTAGCGAAAATGCGGAGGGGTGGCCGAGCGGTTGAAGGCGCACGCCTGGAAAGTGTGTATACGGGAAACCGTATCGCGGGTTCGAATCCCGCTCCCTCCGCCATCCCCGCCGATTCTACGCCATAGCGCGATATCCTGCGACATGGCCACGCAAACGCCGCCGATCACCGAACGGACCACCTACGCGGATATCGAACATGGCGTACCACGGGAAGCCCCCATCGGCAGGATAGGCCCTGTCATGGCCGCCCAGCACTTTGACGGGTCGTCCCATAACCTGCCGTTCCTGGGAACTGTGCCGGGAACTGCTCGGCGACAAAATCCTGTCACTCAGCGGCGGTTCGATCCAGCTGCCTGGATGACCGCTTCCGTCAGGAGCAGTCATCCTCGGTAAAGCCTCCCGCCCATCTACGGAAGGGCTGATGAGTTCGTTCCGAACCGCTTTGGGCTGCGACCGGTATGGTCACGTCGCTCTTTGTGGACACCGTTACTTTGTCGGGACGGTATGTGCGGTTATCGTATAGCCGAACGGATCGACGAAGGCGAAATAGCGTCCGAATGGTCCGTCCTTCGGTGGGAAAGCTATCGACACGTTGCGCTCGCTGAGATGGGTGTGCAATTCGTCTGCGTCGTCGCAGCCAAACCAGATCGCGATGCCAACCCCTAGCTTGTCCGCATCGTCAAAGCCGTCGATGGGCGTGCGGACGGAGAACGGGATGGGCTGCGTTTCGAAGACGACGGCGCCCGGCGGAGCTTTTGCCGATGGCGTGAGACCGACGATATCCCGATAGAAGGTCCGTGCTGCGTCCAGATCCTTGGTCTGGATGCCGATGAAATCCGGTCCAATTAAGCGAGGCATGAGTCGTCTTTCTTCTTCTCGGTGAATCGATAATATCAGTGGCCTGATATAATATAAGGGTACTGATATGTCCAGCCTGCACGCCTTGACGGCGAACGACCCCTACCGAATGCTCGGATATGCGCTGAAACTGGCGCAGCAGGCGCTGCGGACTCATCTCGACACCGAACTTCGAGCCGTCGGATTGACGACCCCGCAATACTCAGTACTCGCAGGGCTTGAATTAAGCGCGGGCTTGTCAAATGCGGAACTGGCGCGGCGGGCGTTCGTCACGCCGCAGACGATGCAGGCCATCCTGGCGACACTCGAACGGGCGTCTCTGGTTGAGAGAATGGCCCACCCGGTCAATGGTAGAATCCGAACCACCGAACTCACGGCGGCAGGTCGATCGGCGTTACGCGCGGCTCATGAGATCGTAGCTAACGCCGAACAGTTGACCCGAGACGCCGTTGCACCGAGTGATCCAGAGACAATATGTTCTGCCCTGCTACGGATAGCCGAGGCCATGCGGAGCGAAGTTTAGTCTACTGCGCCGGGCCGGCGCCCTAACCAAACCACCGCTATCCTGCGTTGCTCGGCCCAAATCTGCCCGCCAACAAGCCACCAGACCCGGCCATTGCGAAAAGGGCCAAAAACCCGGTTAACTGCGCCAATTGGCACTGGAGGCGGCGCCGTGCGGCGTTAGAGGGCTAGCGGGAACGCCTCTTGGCAACAGGATTACCGACGGGGGAAGACGCCGACTGCCCGCCCGCCCATAGCGTCACGCCTATCGCCTATGCGGCGCTCACCCCCGGAGGTGATCCAGTACGGGGAAGAGGTCGCTTGGCTCGGGCCGTTTTGTGTAGTCCGGGTTGACCTCCGAATAGGCGATGACCCTATCCCGCCCAATGACGTAGCGGCCCGGCATCGGAAGAGTCCAGCTCTCCTCGCCGTTGAAGGCTGGTATCGGGCCGCCGAGTTGCCTATGTACCTCGCGCATCTCTTCGGGGATCACCCAGCGAAGACCGAAGGCGGCCCCGACCTCGCCGCCTTTGTCGCTCAGAACCCGGAAATGGAGATCATTCTCACGCCGGGACTTTCGATTATTGGCCTGCGTCTGTTGCGAGATCGCCACCAGCGTCGCACCCCGAGCCTGAATATCACCGAGCGCCGCTTGCAACGCCTTCAGTTCGATGTTGCAGAAGGGGCACCAGACGCCGCGGTAGAAGCTGACGACTATTGGTCCCTGCTTCAGCAGATCAGCAGAGGACACCACCGAGCCCTCTTGGTCAGGGAGCTCAAACGATGGCGCTTTATCGCCCACCTTAAGCGCCCGTTCGGCCTGACCGGACGCGATCAACCCGCTGATCGTGCGACCCAGAATTGGTCCGAACTCCGGCCGGAAGTTCGGGTGCGCGGGTGCGGATTTGTAGGCGTTCAGCTCGTCTTGCAGGGTCATCATATCCTCCTATTTGTAGTGAAAGATACAAATAGGATCGTGCCCGCTTGTCAACAAAATTCTTTAACGGCAGATACAAATAGAATAGGCTGAGCGCCATGGGACGCGCGATTGCATTCGACTACGAACGGGCTCTGGAGAAGGCGACCCGGCTGTTTTGGAAGGGCGGCTACGCGGGGACGTCGCTGCGCGAGCTTCTTACGGTCATCGGAATCGGCGAAGGCTCCTTCTACAACACGCTCAAGAGCAAGAAGCAGCTCTATTTGGCGTGCGTGAAGCGCTATGAGGAAACAGAAGGGCGTAAGCGAGCGCATGCCCTGATGTCAGCGCCGACGGCGGGCGAGGGGATTCGCGCGATGTTCGGCGTCATTCTCGATTGTTTGGACGATCCGCAGGTGCCGTCTCGCTTGTGTATGATGGCAGCGATGGCCGCCGAGGACGTGCTATCGGAGCCCGACCTGCGTCAGCGAGTCGAGGATAGCATAGAGACCTTCCACGCGACCGTCTCCGAACGGCTGAGACAGGACCGGGACATGGGCTTGCTGCCTAAAACATTAGACCCTCAGACAATCGCATCCGTGATCATCACCTATGCGCAGGGTCTATGGCGCATGGCGCTCGTGGACTACGACCGCCCGCGCTTCGAGCGGCAGATCGCTGCTTTTCTGACCGGATTGGGACTTTAGCCGCCTGCGTTCTCAGACGAACCGGCGTGGCCAACCGCCTCGGTCAAGACCGTCATCATGCAACTGGAGTCCGTTGACCCAGTCCGGGGTCTTCCAACAGAGGTCCAATTGCAATGCAATTTGAAGAGGCAGTGACATCGGCCGCGTCCGCGCAGCGACGCCTCGAGGTGCAACAATGCCAAATTCGCTCTGAGTGACGGCGATGAATCTGAGCGCGACGTAATTCCGCCTCCCGAGCAGCGCCGTGACTGAGCTTGCGGGGAGTGGCTTCGATCGCAGTTCGCCGCGACGCCCGCCAGAGCGCCGCGGCGATTTTGCGTTGTTCAATGTGCGCGAAAGCGCTGGCTCGTTGCCATGCGTTTCAGCGCTGCGACGAGCGCGTCGATATCGTCGAACGTGTTGTAGAGCGCCAGCGATGGCCGCACTGTTGTCTCGAGGCCGAAGCGGCGCAAAATCGGCTGGGCGCAATGGTGGCCGGAGCGCACGGCGATGCCTTCGCGATCGAGCGCCGCGCCGACGTCCTCGCTGCGGCAGCCGTCGAGCACCAGCGAGATCACGCCGGCTTTTTCGTCCGCGCAGCCGATGATTCGCAGGCCCGAAACGCTTTTGAGACCTTCCGTCGCATAGATCAGAAGCTCGTGCTCATAGGCGGCGATGTTGGCCATGCCGATGGTATCGAGATAGTCGAAGGCGGCGCCGAGCCCGACCGCGTCGGCGATATTGCCGGTGCCCGCCTCGAAACGGCCCGGCGGCGGCTGGTAGATCGTTTTCTCGAAAGTGACGTCGGCGATCATATTGCCGCCGCCCTGCCATGGCGGCATCGCCTCAAGCACCTGCTGCTTGCCATAGACGACGCCGATGCCGGTCGGTCCGAACACCTTGTGGCCGGAGAAAACCAGAAAATCGCAACCCAGCGCCTGCACGTCGACGGGCATATGTGAGACGGCCTGGGCGGCGTCGGCGATGACGCAGGCGCCGAGCCGCTGCGCCATGTCGATCATGTCCTTGGCCGGCGTGACCGTCCCGATGGCGTTGGCGACCATGGTGAAGGAGACGATGCGCGTGCGGCGCGACAGCAGTTTTTCATATTCGTCGAGCCGGACCTGACCCTTGTCGTCGACCGGCGCGACCTTGAGGATCGCTCCAGTCTCGGCGCAGAGCATCTGCCAGGGCACGATATTGGCGTGATGCTCGAGCCAGGTGATGAGGATCTCATCGCCCTTCTTGACGTTGCGGCGGCCATAGCTCTGCGCGATCAGATTGATCGCCTCGGTCGTGCCGCGCACGAAAATAATGTCATTCGTTGAGGGCGCATTGATGAAGCGGCGCGTCTTTTCACGCGCCGCCTCATAGGCGTCCGTCGCCCGCGCCGCGAGCGTATGGGCGGCGCGGTGAACGTTGGAGTTTTCGTTCTCATAGAAGGATGAGATGCGGTCGATGACCGTTTGCGGCTTCTGCGTCGTTGCGGCGTTATCGAGCCAGATCAGAGGCTTGCCATGGACATATTGGCGCAGGATGGGGAAATCGCGGCGGATCGAGGCAGCGTCGAAGGGGCGCGCGCCAACGCCGATGGTCGGGCCGAGTTCAGGCCGCACCTCATGAGCGACAGGGTAGATCGTATGGACGCCGGAGGGCGTCGCTTCCGGCAGCGGCGAGGCTGGCGGAGCCGGCGCAGCGCCCGGAAGCGGGGGATTTGACGAAAAGAGCGAGGCCGCCTCGCGAGGTTCGAAACCCGGAATCTTGAAAGCGGGCGCGTTCGGAAAACCGGCGGGCGCGATGAGCCCCGCGAGTGTCTCTCCGGTGGCCGGCGGAGCGGCGGGGCCGGTGGT
>NZ_PDZR01000011.1 GCF_002891535.1 Methylocella silvestris
CGCCCGCCCCGATCTCGCCGCCGCCCATTTGCGCGGACAAGTCGAGGCGGATGAATTTGTCGAGGGCGTCCGGGTCAGCATTCGCGCGGGGCTGGCCGACCTGAGGCCCGAGCCCGCGCCGGATGTTCCGATCGACACCCAGGCGATTTATGGCGAGACGGCGCTTCTTTATGAAGACCGCGAAGGCTTTGGCTGGATCCAGCTCGAACGCGACGGCTATGTCGGCTATCTGTCGATGACCGAAATCGGCGCGGTTGGGAACGGCGCCACGCACAGGGTGAAGGTCAACCGCAGCTTTATCTATCCTGCGCCCAATATGAAGCTGCCGCCGCTTGGCGCCCTCCCGCTCGGGGCGCGGATTTGCGTCGCGCCGGCGGAAGGCGCCTTCGCGCGGCTTGCGGAGGGCGGCTTCGTTTTCGCCGCGCATCTTTGCCCCATTGAAGAAGCAGAGAGCGATTTCGTCGCAGTCGCCGAAAAACTCCTCCATACGCCCTATCTTTGGGGCGGCAAGTCGAGCCTTGGCGTCGACTGTTCCGGCCTCGTGCAGATTTCGCTCGACGCCGCCGGCATAAAATCGCCGCGCGATACGGATCAGCAGGAACAGGCGCTCGGGCAGCCCGTGCCGGTGAACGAGGATCTCTCCGGGCTGCGGCGCGGCGATCTCGTCTTCTGGCGCGGCCATGTCGGGGTCATGCGCGACGCTGAGTCGCTGCTGCACGCCAATGCGCATCACATGATGGTCGCGAGCGAGCCTCTATGTGAGGCCCGAGACCGGATATTGGCGAAGGCGGGGCCGCCGATCAGCTCGATCCGGCGGCTTTTCCGATCTGCGGATTGATCGCGCGCATTGCATTGTCAGCGCCATCGCAGCGAAATTGCTTTTCCCGCTGGCCCGTCTTATTTCTCAAATCATGCCGCTGCGCCCGATCATCACCCTGCCCGATAAACGCCTGCGCCTCGTCGCCAAGCCTGTCGCCGCCATCGACGGCGAAGTGCGCGCACTGATGGACGATATGCTGGAGACCATGTATGAGGCGCCGGGCATCGGCCTCGCCGCGACGCAGATCGCCGTCGACGCTCGCGTGATCGTCCTCGACGTCGCCAAGCGCCGCGATGATTCGGCCAGGGCCGATCCGATCTGCCTCGCCAATCCGGAAATCCTGTGGGCGTCGGAAGAACTGTCCTCCTATGAGGAGGGCTGTCTCTCGATTCCGGAATATTACGAAGAGGTCTTTCGCCCCGCTGCGGTGAGGGTCGGCTATTTCGACCGCGAGGGGCGGCGCCGCGAGATCGAAGCCGACGGTCTCCTCGCCACCTGCCTGCAGCATGAGATCGACCATCTGAACGGCGTCTTGTTCATCGACCATATTTCCCGGCTAAAGCGGGCGCGCATCATCAAGAAATTCGAGAAGGCGGCGAAACTCGACGCGCCAGAGCCAAAACGCCCCCCGCGCGGCTCGCGCGCGGACGCCCAAAAGCCCGGCGCCGCCAGCGATTTTTGACGAGGCGTCCCTTGCCCCCGTCCGCCGGGGCCGTCCCCTCGCCCGCCCGAAACCCGGATTTTTCAATTGCGCATCGTCTTCATGGGAACGCCGGATTTCGCCGTTCCCGTCCTCACCGAAATCATCGGCCAGGGCCACGACGTCGCGGCTGTCTATAGCCGCGCGCCAAAACCCGCCGGCCGGCGCGGGCTCGAGCCGACGCCCTCGCCCGTCCACATGGCGGCGCTGCGTTTCGGGCTGAAGATCGAGACGCCGGCGAGCCTCAAATCGGACGACGCCATCGCGACGCTCGCGCGATTCGAGGCCGAAGCCGCCGTCGTCGTCGCCTATGGGCTGATCCTGCCCAAAGCCGCGCTCGACTTGTTTCCGCGCGGATGCCTCAATCTGCATGCATCGCTTTTGCCGCGCTGGCGCGGCGCGGCGCCGATCCAGCGCGCCATCATGGCCGGAGACGCTGAGACAGGCGTCATGGTGATGAAGATGGAAGAAGGGCTCGACACCGGTCCCGTGGCGCTCGCCGAGCGGACCCTGATCGGCCCGGAGACGAATGCGGGCGAGGTGCATGACAGGCTCGCGCTGATCGGCGCCGATCTGATGGCGCGGGCGCTGGCGGCGCTCGCGCGCGGCAGCCTTCGCTTCACGCCGCAACCCGAGGACGGCGTGACTTATGCCGCGAAAATCGAGAAAAGCGAGGCGCGCATCGACTGGAGCGAACCGGCCGGGCGCGTACATGACAAAATCCGCGCGCTCGCGCCCTTTCCCGGCGCCTTCTTCGAGGCCGACCTTGGCAAGGGCCCCGAACGGATCAAGATTCTTCGCGCAACGCTTGCGCCGGGAGACGGCGCGCCGGGAGCCCTTCTCGACGACAGGCTGACGATCGCCTGCGGCGCGGGCGCCATCGCCGTCCTCGAAGTCCAGCGCGCCGGCAAGACGCCGATGAGCGCCGCCGATTTTTTGCGCGGCGCCTCGCTCGCGCCGGGCTTCATCCTGCCGCCTGCGAAAGCGCTTCCCTCCTGATGCACCGCTTCAAGCTCCTGATCGAATATGACGGAGCGCCCTTCGTCGGCTGGCAAAGACAGGCCAATGGCCTTTCCGTGCAGGAAGCGATCGAGACTGCGCTCGGCGCCTTTACGGGCGAGGCGATCACGATCCAGGGCGCCGGGCGCACCGACGCCGGCGTCCATGCCCGGGGCCAGGTCGCCCATGCCGATTTTTCCCGCAACTGGCGTCCCGACGTGCTACGCGACGCGGCCAACGCTTGGCTGCGGCCGAATCCGGTCGCGATCCTCAAGGCGGAGCGCGTGACTGAGGATTTCAGCGCGCGTTTCTCGGCGGTGCGGCGGCATTATCTCTATAAAATCATCAATCGCCGCGCGCCCTTGACCCTTGAGTCCGGGCGGTGCTGGGCCATCCGCCGCAACATCGACGCCGGGGCCATGCATCAGGCGGCGCAGACCCTGCTCGGCTACCATGATTTTTCGACTTTTCGCGATTCACAATGTCAGGCGCAAAGCCCGCTGCGGACGCTTGAGCGGTTTGATGTGCTACGCGATGGCGAACAGATCGACATCCATGTCGCCGCGCGCTCCTTTCTGCATTCGCAGGTGCGCTCCATGGTCGGCTCGCTCGAGCATGTCGGCTCGGGCAAATGGCGCATCGAGAATCTGGCGGAAGCGCTCGCGGCGAAGGACCGGCGCCGCTGCGGCGTGGTGGCGCCGCCGGAGGGGCTTTATCTGATGCAGGTCGATTACGAAGACGCCTGAGCGGGTCCAGGATTCATTCATCTGACAAGGCCTCAGGCGGTCCCGATTCGATCAGACGCCGCCTCCTCCAGTCGCGCGGCGACATCCCCGTCCAGTTTCGGAACGCCCGCGTAAAATGCGCCGGATCGGAATAACCGAGTTCATATGCGAGGTCGGCGATCGAGAGGTCCGGCTCATTCAGAAAAACGGAGGCTTGCCGCAGCAGCGTCGCGCGCAGCATCGACTCGAATGTCGCGCCGCGTTCCGCAATCTTGCGCTGCAACGTGCGCGGGGGCAAACCGAAGCGCCGCGCGACCATGTGAATGCTGGGGCGTCCCGCAAGCGTTTCGCACAACAGCACATGAGATACGCAGGAGAGAAAGTCATCGGGAGCCGGGATGAACAAGAAATCATCGCCTGGCGTTTTTCGGTCCGGCCGTGGATTCGGCAATTGAAGAAGTTCGGCTGGAAATATCACGGCGGCTGCCGGCCCTGATTTCAGACTGCATCCGAAAATGGCCTCAACATCGGCCTTCGCCTGCAAGGTCGCGCCCGGCAATTCGAGATGATCCGGCGCCCATCCTTTGCCCGCATAGCAACGGAGAAGATCGATCATATAGCCAAGCGCCAGCAACTCGTTTTTCTGGCGGCCGACCACGATCGGCTCCGTGATGGAATAGCTCCATTTCGCCCAGCGGCCGTTGACAGCCAGCTGCATCCGCGTCGCCGCCTGGAGCAATTCGGCGAAAGCGCCAACCCCTTCTGAAATGGCCGCGCCCAAACGTGAAAACGACATGAAATGACGCCCGTAGGGCCCTAGTCCGGCAAGTCCCGCATGAATTGAAAGTCGCGCCGGAAGCGACTCGTCGCCAATCTCGCGCGCGGCGTTTTCGATCAGCCTGAACTGGTCCCGCAGCAGGATCAGCTGATCCGGCTTTTCAATGAGTTTTACGGGCAGCTCGGAGCGGCGAAAAACCCGCGCGAGAGAGCCGCCGGCGCGTTCGATCTCATCGGCGACCGGGCCGATCGTGCTGGCTCTTGTGAGCGCATAGGCTGTCATGGCTCCTCCACGCCAAATATTTCCCGTTGTGGCGCGAAATGGCAAATGCTGGTTCGGGCGACCTCCTAACCTGCGGCTTCCACCGAAAACATGTGACGAAGTTTCGGGGACGGGCGCGCGCTCTTGCGCGCAGCCTCTACAAGGGAGCGACAGTCATGACGGTCTACCAATTCGATGAAAGCAATATTCGCTGGCATACCATCGAGGGTTTCGATCACCTTTCCTATTTCATTTATGAAGTCGACGAAATCAACAAGGGCGTTGATCTTCTCTTCAAATTCTCTGCCAACCAGAAGATCGCCTTGCACAGGCATAAAGCGGCCTACAGGACTTTGGTCGTTCAGGGCGAATTGCGCATCTATCGCGCAAATGGCGAGCTGAAAGAAATACGCCCGGTCGGGAGCTATGTCGCCACCGAGGCCGGCGGCGAGCCACATCGGGAAGGCGGCGGCGACCAGGACGTCGTCGTCTTCTTCAGCAACCGCAATGTCGCGGACGTCATCTACGAAATTCTCGACGACGACCTACAGCCAATCGCGACATTCGGCCTGCCCGAATTCAAGGCCCTGCTCGAAGCGCAATCAACTTAGCGCGGCGCTCAGGCGAGAGCGATCGCTGAAATCTGGCGCCCGTAGTCGGGCTCGCCCCGATGCACCGAGCGGCGATAGGAAAAGAAATGCTCCGGTTCGGCGTAGGTGTCGCGAGCAAGATCCTCGAAGTCGCTGACGCCGGCCGCGCGCAGACGAAAGCCGATGAAGCCGCCAAGGTCGAACATGAAGCGCGTCTCGCGCGCCGACGGATCGAAAAAGGCTGCGTAATCGTCGGACACAGCGATGAAGCGTTCAAAAAATTCGGGACCGACCTCATAGCTTTTCTGAGCGATCGCCGGGCCGAGCGCCGCCACCGTCGCGGCGCGGGAGGCGCCAAGCTGCTCCATTGCCGAGAGGGTCGATTCAAGCACGCCGGTCAGAGCGCCTTTCCACCCCGCATGCGCCGCGCCGATCACCCGCGCTTTCTCGTCGGCGAACAGGATCATGCCGCAATCGGCGCCGGTGACGCCAAGCGCAAGGCCGGGCGTCGCGGTGGCAAGGCCGTCGCAATGCGGCCGCTCGCTAAAAGGTTCGGTCACGATCAGCGCGTCGGGCGAATGCACCTGATAGGGAACGAGCAGCCGCCCCGCCGCGACGCCGATCAGCGCCCCCATCCTCCGGCGGTTCTCCTGGACCGCCTCGGGCGCGTCCTTCGATCCGACGCCGCCGTTGAGGCTCGCATAGACGCCGGCCGAAACGCCGCCGTTGCGCGTAAAGAACCCATGCGACAACCCTTCGCACCGCAGCAGGCGAGCCTGCAGCGCCTGCGGCTCCGACCGCGCCTCAACCCTCATTCGGGGCGCCTTCGGCAAATCCCGGCGGCGGATCGAATTCGCGCCGTGTCACCGCCAGAACCTTGAACAGGCGGGCCATGTCCGTGGCGCGGTCAAACCCCTCGCCTTCGCCGGCGAGACGCTCGAGCGCGCTGTTGATCGCCGCGCGCTGCGCCGGAGCGGCGGCGCGCTCCAGCGCAGAGGCGCGCTCGAAAATGCCAAGCCGCGCCAGAAAATCCCCCTGTGTGACGGGTCCATGGACCGCCGCGCCCGCGCCGCGCGCCGCGCGCGCCAGCGCCGAAAAATTGACGTGGGCGGTAAGGTCCGCTTCACCCGGAGACTCCAGCGGATCGACGAATTTATGCGCGCGCATCGCCTGCAGCGTCTCGCCGCGCGCGGGCTCGCTATAGCCGTAATCGATGGCCAGCACGGCGCCGCCCTGGGTCACCACCCGCACGCCAAGCTGCGTCATCAGCCGCGCGGCGCCGACTCCGACCTCGAGAATGTCCTCCGGCTCTCCCTTGGCGGCGATCGCGCTCTCATGCGCGCCGGAGACGCCGAAGAAGAGGCGTCCGTTCTCATCGACGCCGATCTGGCGCTCGCGCCAGCCGCCGTCCCGATGCACGTAATGGCGCACCGGCAGAGCGTCAAAAAATTCATTGGCGATAAAGATCGCGGGGCCGGGCGGAATCTCGTCAAGGCTCGCGTGCCAGACGATCCTGATCCCCTGCCCTTCCAGCGCGGCGCGCTGCTTTTCGCGCAGAGGCAGGCTGATTTCGACGAGGTGAACCTCGATGGCGTCGCGGAAATCCGGCGCGACCTTCACAGCCCGCAGCGCATCCGCCATCAGGGTGCCGCGCCCAGGCCCCAGCTCGACCAGCTTCACCTCTTTCGGCGCGCCCATCAGGCGCCAGACTTCGACCGCCCACAGGCCGATCAGTTCGCCGAACATCTGGCTGATCTCGGGGGCGGTGATGAAATCGCCCTCCGCGCCGACCGCCGCCTGCGTCCGGTAATAGCCGTAAACAGGATGCCCGAGCGCCAGCGCCATATAGCGCTCGACGCTGATCGGACCGCTTTCGAGGATCATCTCTTGCAGAAGGGTTTCAAGCGGATTCATGCGGGAACAGCCTCGCGGCGAAAGGCGAATGCGACCAGCGCGACGCCGGCGGCGATCAATGGCAGAGAGAGAAGCATGCCCATGGTCGCTGCTCCAAACAGAAAGCCCAGCTGCGGGTCGGGCTCACGGAAAAATTCGCAAAAGATGCGGGCGCAGCCGTAGCCGATCGCAAACAGCCCGGTGACAAGACCCGGCCGCTTCAGCGCGCCAAGCCGCACCGCAACAAAGAGAAAGAGGAACAGCAAGGCGCCCTCTGCCGCGGCCTCGTAAAGCTGGCTTGGATGGCGCGGCAGATCGCCCGCGCCCGGAAAAACCATCGCCCAGGCAACGTCGGTCGGCCGGCCCCAAAGCTCCGGCTTGATGAAATTGGCGATGCGCCCGAGAAACAGCCCGATTGGCGCGACGGCCGAGACGACGTCGCCGAGCGCAAGCGTCGGCAGGCCGCGCCGCCGCGCCAGCAGCATGACGCCGACGCCGGCGCCGACCAGCCCGCCATGAAAGGACATGCCGCCCTGCCAAAGCTTGAAGACGTCAAGCGGGTGCGACAGATAAAAGACGGGATTGTAGAAAACGACATAGCCGAGCCGTCCGCCCAGGATGACGCCGAGCGCGGTATAGATCAGAAGATCGTCGATCACTCCGACGTCCGGGCGCAGCCGCACGCCCCAGAATGAAGCGCGCCCGACGAGATGGCGCGCATAGGCCCAGCCGATGACGAGCCCGGCGATATAGGCCAGCGCATACCAGCGGATCGGCAGCGGGCCGATCGAAAGCAGCACAGGATCGATGACCGGATAGGCGATCACAAACGGCATCGAAGCTCCACGATTTAAGGGGTGATGCGACGCCGGCGCTGCGGCGTCAAGATGGCGGGAAGTCTTGTGCGAAGATCATTTCGGCTCCATGTCAGCTGTGCGCCGCCTTGGTGAATCGCGGCCGGCCGCGCGTGAAGTTCAAAGCCTGATTGGAGCGGAACAATGAAGGAAAACAGGGTTTTTGACGATCTGACGCGGCTGATGGCAGACGCCGGCGAAGTCGCCCATGGCATGCGGCGGGAGGCCGAGACGGCCGTGCGGACGCAGCTCGAGCGCCTTCTTTCCACAATGAACATGGTGAC
This sequence comes from Methylocella silvestris, assembly GCF_002891535.1. Taxonomy (GTDB): domain Bacteria; phylum Pseudomonadota; class Alphaproteobacteria; order Rhizobiales; family Beijerinckiaceae; genus Methylocapsa; species Methylocapsa silvestris_A. Next base: position 7,905 of record NZ_PDZR01000011.1, read on the forward strand.
CCGAGAGGAATTCGAGGCGGTCAAGGAGATGGCGGCGAAGGCGCGCGCGGAAAATGAGCGACTGAGCGCCAAACTCGCGGCGCTGGAAGCAGAGCTCACTGGTCAGGCGGCCGGACCGGGGGATTAGAGCCCAACGACGCATCCGCGCCTGACATCTGGAACCGACCGCGCTCGCGATCCTGTTTCAAAACAAATCATGAGTGTGATCGCGGCGCCGATTGCGCCGATATTCCGCTCTACCCGCTGGGAGCGAACGCGTCGCGCGCGTTTCGCGGCTTTCGCGAAACTGCCGCCACGCTGTCTTGAGGCTTGCAAGGCAGGGGACAATTGGGTCGGCGCCTGTTGCCTACGTGGGGCGCGTTGTGATTCCTTCAGATTCACGGATCGAAAGAGCAATTGAGTCGGCGCGGTTCACGCCCACTCGCCGCTCCTTCGTCCTTGCTGCGCGCCCGGCGAAACGCCGCGGCCGCTTGTGCTGAAGGGCCCCTTATGTCGCTTACGCAATTCGAAGCCGTCCGCTCGGAACATCCCGTGGATCTCATCGAGAGGCTCGCCGCGCATAATCAATGGCCCTTCGACCGCGACGAGGAAGACGAGATCTGCATCACCGTGGCGGGCTGCTGGACGGATTACAATGTCGCTTTCACCTGGCTTGAGGATCTTGAGTCGCTACATGTCGCCTGCGCCTTCGATCTCAAGGCGCCTTCGGCGCGGCGCAGCGAGATTATCGCGCTGATCTGTCTGATCAATGAACAGCTCTGGCTTGGCCATTTCGACATCTGGACCAACGACGGGATCGTCATGTTCCGCCACGCCATCGTGCTGTCGGGGGGCGCCGATCTCAACGGCCATCAATGCCAGACCGTGCTGACCAGCGCGGTCAAAGCCTGCGAGCGTTATTATCAAGCGTTCCAGTTCGTCGTCTGGGCCGGCAAGAACGGCCGTGAGGCGATCGAGACGGTGATGTTTGAAACCCAGGGCGAAGCTTAGCGATGCCGGGCGAAGCAGCCTCTTTCCCCGCCTCGCTCGTTCTGGCGGGCGCGGGCAAGATGGGCGGCGCGATGCTGCGCGGCTGGCTCGATGCAGGCCTCGACCCGGCGACGCTCAGCGTCATCGATCCCAACGCCGGCGCGGATCTGATCGGCCTTGCAGCGGAGCGCGGCTTTTCCCTGAATGGCGTGGCGGCGGCGCCTGAGGTTCTGGTGCTGGCGATCAAGCCGCAAGCGCTCGACGAGGCGAGCGCGCTCGCGGCGCTGGCGACGCCGCAAACGCTGGTCATCTCCATTCTGGCGGGCAAGAGCATCGCCGATGTCAAAAGGCGGCTGCCGGGCGCTGGCGCGATCGTCCGCGCCATGCCCAATCTGCCGGCTTCGGTCGGGCGCGGCATGACCGGGCTCACAGCCGGAGCAGCGCTGACGGAAACACAAAAGAAAGCTGCTGAAGCCCTGATCGGCGCGACGGGCGCTTTCGAATGGGTTGAGGACGAAAGCCTGATCGACGCCGTGACCGCCATTTCCGGGTCCGGCCCCGCCTATGTCTTCTATCTCGCCGAATGCCTCGCCGAGGCCGGCGAGGCGCTCGGCCTTGGGCCAGAGATGGCCGCGCGCCTCGCCCGGGCGACCGTCGAGGGGGCGGGCGAATTGCTGTTCCAAAGCGCTGATAAATCGCCGGCGCAATTGCGCGAAAGCGTCACCTCGCCGGGGGGGACCACGGCCGCCGCGCTCGAGGTGCTGATGGCCGCCGATGGGCTTTCGCCGCTGGCGCAGCGCGCCGCCGCGGCCGCGCGCCGACGCGCGCAGGCGCTGTCAGGCTAGAGCTGTGCAGGCCCCTGCCCTGCGGCGCGATCTGGCGGCCAGTTGCGCCATCTTCCTTGCGGTCGCGCCGGCCGGGACAAGGGCGCAGGAGCACCCGCGAGATCAACCGCAGGCGCCCGACGCTTTTCTCGCCCTGAACGCGGCGCGGCCCGGCGCTTTCAATTACGCCCGGCTCGCGGATATTCAGGTGTTTCTCGACGCCAGTCCCACGCGCTGCGCGGTGCTGCTCGCCGATGGGCAGGAGATCAAGGCGTTCCAAAAATGCGAAACGATCACCCGACATCTTGAGCATGAGGGCTTCGTCCTGTTGCCCAATGCGTTCGGCTCGGTGATGCTCGCCCCGGCCTTTGTCTCCAGCCTCGTTGCGACCAGCGACGGCGGCTGCCGGCTCAATCTGCGCAACGGCAAATGGGCGCAGGTGACCCGGTCCTGCAGCAACGTTCACGACGCGATCGGCGCGAGATAGCCCGAAACCTCAAGCATTTTTGTGAACTTGCTCTAAAATGCAATGTCTTCGCGGCGCGGCCTGGCCGCCCCGGCGAGCCTGGAGTTGACGATGGACCAGCATAAGAAATCCACGGGACGCGGCGCGAAACAGGAAGCTGGCGATTTGACGTCGCCGCCGAAGGATCCGCGCGAAGCCATCGTCGAGGCGCTGCTGGAGCTGGCGAGCGAGCGCAATTGGGACGACATCACGATCTCGGACATTGCGACGCGGGCCAATCTCTCGCTGTCCGTTTTTCGGGATTATTTTCCCTCGAAGGGCGCGATTCTGGCCGCCTTCTTCCGCAAGATCGACAAGGCCGTTCTCGACGCGCCGAACGAGGATCTCGCCGGCGAGCCGGCGAAGGAGCGCCTGTTCGACGTTCTGATGCGCCGTCTCGACGCGCTCGCCCCCTACAAGCTCGGCGTCGAGAGCATTTTCGACTGGACGCGGCGCGATCCGATCGCCGCCGCCGCGATCAATCGGCTCGCGGTCAATTCCATGCGATTCATGCTGGAGGCGGCGGGAATCGAATCGGAAGGCGCCGTCGGCGCGGTCAAGCTGCAAGGGCTGGCGCTGGCCTGGGCGCGCATCCTCCCCGTCTGGTTCCGCGACGACGATAGCGGCCTTGCGACGACCATGGCGGCGCTGGACCGCGAACTGACCAGAGGCGCAAGCCTCGTCGCCCGCGCCGAGGATCTGAACCGTCTCGCCGCGCCGCTCTTCACCCTTACGCGCTCTTTGTTCGACAGCCGCCGCACGAGCCGGCAGCGGGCCGACAAGGAAGACGCCGGAATTTAGCCTACCCGCGGCGGTCCGTCGGCTCCAGCCGGTCCGGCTCATTCGGCTGATCCACCCGCGACCATTCCTGCGGATCGAGGTCGACAAGCGTCGGCGCCCCCTTGCGGCCGGGTCCGCGGCTGGTCCGGCCCGTGCTCATCTTTTCCTGAATCCAGTTGCGCACCGACGGCGCCGCCAGCGCGAGGCCGAAGAAATCCGATACGAAGCCCGGAATGATCAGCAAGACGGCGCCAAAACCGACCAGCGCGCCGTCGAGCATGGCCTCGCGCGAGGCGCCCGTCTGTCCCGACGAGCGCGCCGCCATGGCCCGGCGCAGCTGAAGCGCGGTGGAAAAACCGAGCCTGCGCAGCATGGCAAGGCCCGCAAGGCTGGTCAAAAGGCACAAAAACAGGGCGCCCATCAGCCCGACCATGCCGGAAATCAAGGTGAATGCGGCGAATTCCGCAAGCAGCCAGAGCACGAAAAAGAGCGGAATTCTGCCGCTAAGGCGCATCGATAAAACCATCAAGCGAAGAGACCGTGAGGCCGCGGCGACTGGATTTCCGCCGCCTGCCGCCCCAGTTCATATATGATAAGGATAAGCATGCGGCGCAACGGGCCGCGGCTGTGCCGGAGCCAATTGCACCCCATGCAAAACTCATTCGATATCTCGACCCTCATCTTCGCGCTTCTCGCCGCCTTTGTCGTATGGAAGCTGCGCAGCATCCTTGGCGCGCGGACGGGGACGGAGAAGCCGCCGAGAAATCCCTTCATCGCGGGCGAGCCCACTCCCCCAAAGCGCCCTGGCGAGGGCGATGGCAAAGTGATTCCGCTGCCCGGCGCCTCCGCGCCGATCGCGCAGTCCGGCGCCGTCGATCCCGCCTCGCGCTGGAAACCCTATGCCGAGCCCGGTTCAAAAGCCTGGGCGGGGCTCGACGCCATCGCCGCGGCCGACCGGTCTTTCGAGGTCAAATCCTTTCTCGAAGGGGCGAAGACCGCTTATGAAATGATTGTGATCGGCTTTGCCGACGGCGACCGGAAAATGCTGCAAAATCTGCTCGACAAGAGCGTCTACGACAGTTTCGTCGCGGCGCTCACCGAGCGCGAAAAGCGCGGCGACAAGATCGAAACGTCATTTGTCGCCATCGACAATGGAGCAATCGCCGACGCCGAGCTGAACGGCCGCACGGCCGAGATCGCCGTGCGCTTCTCGGCGCAGATCATCACGGCGACGCGCAACGCCGCAGGCACAGTGATCGAGGGCAATCCCGAACAGGTCGTCGAAATCAACGACACCTGGCGATTCGCCCGCGACATCGGCGCGCGCGATCCAAACTGGAAGCTCGTCTCGACGGGCGATCAGCATTGAGGCTCCGCCAAGCTTGACGCCTCGCTCATGGCTGCAGCGCTCCGCCTCGAACGGCTCGCCTTCGCCGATCTTCAAGGGTTCGCCGATGACGACCACGCCGCCGCCTTCGCCGTGTTTCGGCAGACGGCCGCCGCAATCGTTGCGGGCCGCGCCCCGCTCCGTCAGGCTGCTCCGCCCGCGCCGGCGCTGATTTCAATCTGCCGGCGCGCGCTCGACGAGCCGTCCGGTCTCGACGTCCGCGCCGCGCGCCGCTTCTTTGAAAGCTGCTTTCGCCCTGTCGGCGCTCCGGCGGATGCAGCTCCGTCCGGCTTCTTCACCGGCTATTACGAGCCGGTCGTCGAGGGTTCCCTGGTCCAGAGCGCTGATTTTGCCGCGCCGATCCTGTCTCGCCCCGATATTCCCGCCGGCGCCAAATTCCCCGACCGGGCCGCCATCCTTGGCGGCGCGATCGACCATCTTTGCCGGCCCGTCGTCTGGCTGAAGGACGCAGTTGAGGTTTTTCTGATCCAGGTGCAGGGCTCGGCGCGGGTCCGCCTTGCCGATGGGCGGCAACTGCGTCTTGTTTACGCTGGCCGCAACGGCTGGCCTTACCGTTCGATCGGCGCAATCCTGATCGACAGCGGCGCCATTGCGCCGGACGCCATGTCGCTCGCCGCGCTCAAAGGCTGGATCAGGACTCACGGCCAAGGACCGGGCGAGGCCGGCGCAGAGCTGATGGCGCGCAATCCCTCTTATGTCTTCTTCGCGGCGGACGCGCCGCCCGACGCGGCGGACGGCCCGATCGGCGGCGTGGGACTTCCCCTGACGCCGCTGCGTTCGCTGGCGGTCGATCGTCGCCTTTATGCCTATGGAACTCCCGTCTGGATCGACGTCAATCTGGCCGCTTCCGAGGGCGGACGCCTGCGCCGCCTCATGATTGCGCAGGATACCGGCTCTGCTATTGTCGGTCCGACGCGCGCGGATATCTTCTTCGGATCGGGAGATGAGGCCGGCGCTCTGGCCGGCAATGTTCGTCATGCCGGCGCGTTCGTCGCTTTTCTTCCAGCCCGGGAATGCGCCGCAGAGGGCGCCGGAAAGGGTGCGCCGCGGTGAAGGAAAGCGCTCCACCTGTCGGCCGGGGCCGATTGCGTCGGCTGTCCGACGAGGAAATTGCTTTGTGGCTCGCCGTCACAAAGACGATTTCACCACGTCCGAACAGCATCTTGCCCGAACCTGCAAAACCAAAGCCTGAGACCGCGCCAGGGGTCGCCCCGCCGGTCGCCGCCAGCCCGAAGGGCGCTTCCACGAAAAGCCGGGAGGCCATCCCTGCCGCGACGGCTTCAACGCCGCCGCTCGCCCCGCTCGAGCGCCGGCTGCGGCAAAAGCTCTCGCGCGGACGCATGGCGCCCGACGCCGCAATCGACCTGCATGGATTGCGCGCGCATGAGGCCAGCCTCGCCTTGCGTCATTTTTTGGTGCGCGCGCAGCTGGACGGAGCCAAAATCGTTCTCGTCGTAACCGGCAAGGGGCGCGGCGGCGCGGCGGGTGAGGAGGAAGCCGGCGTCCTGCGCCGCAGCGTGCCGCATTGGCTGCGCGCCCATGACTATGCCTCGATCGTGGTGGGTTTCGAGGAGGCCTCGCGTCCGCATGGCGGGGCCGGCGCGCTCTATGTCCGCATTCGGCGGCCGCGCCTGCGGCGCGATTGATGTTTCCGCAAAATTGATAAATTTCAGCCTGATACCATATTATGCTCAACTTATGTCTGAATATGCGCTTTTGCGCGCGACCGGAGGATGCTTCCGTGACGACGACCAAAGCCCCCATCGACTGGACCCGCCTGACCGCCCCTTCGATCGATGATTTCGATCTGATGGCCAAGGACGCCTTCGCCGATCTGCCCGAGGAATTCCGCAAGCTCTGTGAGGGCGTCGTGATCCGCATCGAGGATTTCCCCGATGACGAGACCCTTGATGAAATGGAGTGTGAGAGCGAATTCGATCTGCTCGGCCTCTTTCGCGGCCATGGCCTCGCGCAAGGCGCCTCCACCATGCAAACCGGCCAGTTCCCCAATATGGTCTGGCTCTATCGCCGCCCGATCCTTGATTTCTGGGCGCAGCAGGACGATTCTCTTGGAGCGATCGTCACCCATGTGCTGGTTCACGAGATCGGCCATCATTTCGGACTGTCGGACGACGACATGGAAGCAATCGAAAGCGCCGCGCGCTAAAAGGGCGCTGAAAGCTGCGGCTCGCGAGGCGATCGGCGCCTGGAGCTAAAGGAGAACGACAAGTGCAAATCACGCGCAGCGGCTCGGAGCCTTCCGGCAAGGGACCGGCGGACTGGTTTACGGGCGCTGTCCGAATCGACCCGCTGTTCAGCGCGCCGGACCCGGCCCGCGTCGCTGGCGCCTGCGTCACTTTCGAGCCCGGCGCGCGCACCGCCTGGCACACCCATCCGCTGGGTCAGACCCTGATCGTCACGGCGGGCTGCGGCTGGGCGCAGCGCGAGGGCGGCCCGGTCGAGGAAATCCGGCCGGGCGATGTGATCTGGTTTCCGCCCCGCGAGAAACATTGGCACGGAGCCACGCGGACAACGGCCATGACGCATATCGCCATCCAGGAAAAGCTTGACGGCAGGACGGTCGACTGGATGGAACAGGTCAGCGACGATCAATACCGGATGTGACGTCGGATAATTTAGACTGACCTGCTCTCAAGAAAGCCGCGCGTTGCCGCCCGGGCGCGGCTTTGTTAGAAGTTGCCGCTCTCACGGCACTGTTTCGCGCCGGCGAGGCTCAGGATTGCGAAAAAATGGACAAATTCACCTCGCTAACGGGCGTCGCCGCGCCGCTCAAGATCACCAATGTCGACACGGATATGCTCATCCCGAAGCAATATCTGAAGACGATCAAGCGCACCGGTCTCGGCAGCGGGCTCTTCGCCGAATTGCGCTATCGCGAGGACGGCTCTGAAAATCCAGATTTCGTGCTGAACAAGCCGGCCTATCGCAAGGCGTCGATTCTTGTCGCTGGCGATAATTTCGGCTGCGGCTCCTCGCGCGAACACGCGCCCTGGGCGCTGCTCGACTTCGGCATCCGATGCGTGATCGCGACGAGTTTTGCCGATATTTTCTATAATAATTGCTTCAAGAACGGCATCCTGCCCATCGTTGTCGCGCCAGAAGAGCTGGAAAAGCTGATGGACGACGCGGAGCGCGGAGCGAACGCGACCTTGTCGATCGACCTCGAAGCGCAGGAAATTCGCGGCCCCGATGGCGGGCGCATCCGATTCGAGATCGATCCGTTCCGCAAGCATTGCCTCCTGAATGGCCTCGACGATATCGGGCTCACGCTGGAAAAAGGCGCGCATATCGACGCCCATGAACAAAAGATCGAAGGGCGCCGATCGTGGTTGTAGCGACCTCAACGCCGCGGTTTCGGTAGATCGCGAATCGTAATTGGGTCTGAACCGCCGGAAGACAAGTAAGCCGCTGCGTCGAACGGTATGATGATTGAGAATAGCCGTTCAATTTCCCCGGCTGATCTTTAAAATCTTGCCATATTTGCGCTATGTTCCGGAGCGATTGGCTAGTCCATCCCGCAATCATTGCCAAAACATCCATCGGGGGCGGCGATCATTTTGATCGAAACAAACGTCGCGCGGTGCGCTGCACGGGGATAGGGAACGAAATCAGGCGCTTAGGCCGATTCCTTCCGAAAAGTAACAAAAATAGCCATGGCGAAGCGCGGAATGCGATGTTATATCCACTGTCGAACGGGCCGAGACCTGTTCGAGGTAGGAAAATTAGCCCGGCTCAGTGCCTGAATTCCAGAGGAGGCTTATATGGCTTGGACGACCCCCGTGATTACTGAAGTTTGCGTCGGCATGGAAGTGACCAGCTACGCTTCGGCCGAAATCTGAAAGCTTAAAGCTCCAGATAACAGCATCGACTGATCGGCTCGCGCCTTGCGCATTCTCGTTCTCGGCTCGGCAGCGGGCGGCGGCTTTCCCCAGTGGAATTGCAACTGTCCCGTGTGCCAACTCGCTTGGAGTGGAGACAAACGCGTCAAGGCGCGTAGCCAATCCAGTCTTGCAGTGAGCGCGGATGGGGAGCACTGGCTGCTTCTCAACGCGTCGCCTGATTTGCGGCAGCAGATCATCAATCAGCCGGCGCTCCACCCTCGCGGCGCGAGCCGGCAATCGCCTATTTCCGCCGTGTTCGTCACCAATGGCGATATCGACCATCTCGCCGGGCTCTTGACCCTCCGCGAGCAGCAGAGCTTCACCGTTTTCGGCAGCGGAGCGACCCTGGCGCAAGTCGAGGGCGCGAGCGTGTTCGGGGTGTTGAACAGAGACCTCGTCGATCTGCATCCGGTCGAACTCAATGCGACAGTGGACACCGGCCTCGGGCTGAAGGTCACCCCCTTTCCCGTACCCGGCAAGATCCCGCTCTATCTTGAGGGAGATAATGTCGACGTCGGCGCTGAAGGCGAATCGACGATCGGGCTTGAGATCAGCGACGGCGTGAAGACCTTCTTCTACGTGCCGGGCTGCTCCGACATCAATGAACGCGTGTTCAACCGGCTCGCCGGCGCGGATGTTCTGTTCTTCGACGGAACGACCTATACCGATGACGAAATGGTCGTGCTCGGCCTCTCGCCGAAAACAGCGCATCGCATGGGCCATGTCGCCATGAGCGGCGAAAACGGCTCGGTGGCGCGCTTCGCCTCTGGCGCAATCGCCAGAAAAATCTATGTGCATATCAATAATACGAATCCCGTCCTGATCGAGGATTCGGAAGAACGCGCAAGCGTCGTAAGGGCCGGGTGGGACGTCGCTTATGACGGCATGGAGGTGACATTATGAGCGGCGACGAATCCCTGCTCAGCGCCGAGGAGCTGGAAGCCCGCCTGCGTCAGGTCGGCGCCGAGCGCTATCATAATCTGCATCGGTTCCATCGCCGCCTGCACAGCGGCGGCTGCTCCTACGAAGAGGTGCAGGCCTGGGCGCTTAACCGCTATTATTATCAGTCCATGATCCCCATCAAGGATGCGACAGTTCTGACGCGGCTGACCTCGTCCGAGGATCGCCGGCAATGGCGCAAGCGCATCGAGGATCACGACGGTCTGCGCGAGGGCGACGGCGGCATCGAGCGCTGGCTGAAGCTGACCGACAGCCTCGGCTTTTCGAGGGAATATGTGGTTTCGACCGAGGGCATTTTGCCGGCGACGCGTTTCGCGGTGGAAGCCTATGTGGAATTCTGCCGCTCGCGCAGCGTGCTTGAGGCGGTAGCCTCGTCGCTGACCGAATTGTTCTCGCCGAACATCATCGGCGAACGGGTCGCCGGCATGCTGGCGCATTATAATTTTGTGAGCCGGGAGACGCTGGCCTATTTCTCGCAGCGCCCGCCGCAGGCGCAGCGCGACGCGGAATTCGCGCTCGCCTATTCGATCCATCACGCGAAGACGCGCGCCGAGCAGGATCTCGTCATCAAGGCGCTCGAATTCAAATGCTGTGTGCTATGGGCGCAGCTTGACGCCCTGTGGGGCGCCTATGTCGAGCATGAAATCCCGCCAGGCGCGTGGCGGCCGGGACAGACCGCCGCGCAGGGAGCTGCGGCATGAACGAGACAGTGCAGGCGGCGGAGCATGGGGCCGGGCAGGAGTTGGGAATTGTGCCGCGTCTGCCACGCGGCGTCCGGCTCAAATTCGATGAAACGCGCGGCCAGTGGCTGCTGCTTGCGCCGGAGCGCCTCGTCAAGGTCGATGATATCGCCGTCGCCATCTTGAAGCGCTGCGACGGCGTCGCCACGATTGAAGCGATCGTCGAGGATCTCGCGACCGCCTATGCCGCCGACCGCGCCCTGATCGACGCGGATGTGCGGCGTCTTTTGAACGAACTCGCCGTCAAGCGCATGGTGGACCTGTGAACGCTCCGGTCAATATCCCGAATCCGGTCGGCCTGCTTGCCGAATTGACCCATCGCTGCCCGCTCGCCTGCCCCTATTGCTCAAATCCGCTCGAACTTGATTCGCGCGCGGACGAGCTCGACACCGCCGCCTGGATCAAGGTTTTCACGGAGGCCGCCGAAATTGGCGTGCTGCATGCGCATCTGTCCGGCGGCGAGCCGGCGGCGCGGCGCGACCTCACCGAGATCGTCGCCCATTGCGCTTCGGTCGGGCTTTACACCAACCTCATCACATCTGGCATCGGCCTGACGCAGGAGCGCATCAAGGCGCTGGCCGACGCCGGCCTCGATCACGTGCAGCTCTCGATCCAGGACGCCGAGGCGAAATCGGCCGATCATATTGCCGGCTATGAGGGCGCCTTTGCGCGCAAGCAGTCCGTCGCCGCATGGGTGATCGCCGCCGGCCTGCCGCTCACCGTCAATGCGGTGATCCACCGCGCCAACGCCGAGCGCGCGGGGCAGATGGTCAAGCTCGCCGTCGCGCTCGGCGCCCGGCGCGTCGAAATCGCCCACACCCAATATTACGGCTGGGGCATCGTCAATCGCGCCGCCCTGATGCCGACCAAGGCGCAGGCCGACGCCGCCATCGCCGAGGTCGAGGCGCTGCGCGAGGTCTACGCCGGCGTCATCGTCATCGATCATGTGATCCCCGACTATCACGCCCGCCATCCGAAGGCCTGCATGGGCGGCTGGGCGAAGCGGACGCTGAATGTCACGCCGACCGGAAAGGTTTTGCCCTGCCATGCGGCGGAGACCATTCCCGGACTCGAATTCTGGAATGTGCGCGACCACAGCCTGCGCGACGTCTGGTTCGCCTCGCCGGCGTTCAACGCCTTCCGCGGCACGGAGTGGATGAAGGAGCCATGCCGCTCCTGCCCGCGCAAGGAAATCGACTTCGGCGGCTGCCGCTGCCAGGCTTTCGCCTTGACCGGAGACGCATCCGCAGCCGACCCCGTCTGCCATCTCTCGCCCGATCACGACAAGGTGGCGGCCATTGCGGCGCACGCCAACGAAGAAGAAGCGGCGGCCGAGATCGCTTACGTCTATCGCGGCGCCAAAGCCCCTGTTCCGGCCGAATAGTTCCGCCGGATCGAAGAGTCGGCGAGCAACCGGCCGCCAAGCGGCCGCGCTGGCGATCACACTGTTTATATATTTGTTTCCAGACGTGATGACTTGGCGCAAATTCGCGGCTTTTCCAGCATCATTGTTTGTTAACGGATGGGGTTTTTCCCTCCGGGACATGGTTCGCGGTGGAAAACTGTCCCGCGCGACTTGGATCTACGCTTTGCGCGCGCCGAAAAGCTTTGCGCCGCCCCGCTGTCTTGCTCTAGAATCTTGGCAACCGCGCCGTCTCGTCCTATAGGGATTGGGTGTGGTTGGACGGCCGGGGATCCCGGCGGGAGAGAGCAGCGATGGCGAACGTGGTGAAAGGCCCGCTCGACCGCCTCGAGTCCGAAGGCCTCGCCCACGGCCGCGTCGCGCTGCCCGATAAATATGATCTCGCCAAGCGCCAGATTTTCGTTTCCGGCCCGCAGGCCGTGGTGCGCCTTCTGCTCTTGCAAAAAGAGCGCGACCGGCGCGCCGGCCTTAAAACCGCAGGCTTTATCTCAGGCTATCCCGGCTCGCCGCTCGGCGGCCTCGACCATGGCTTCCTGCGCGCAAGCGCCGCGCTCGAAGCGAGCGACATCAAATTCCAGCCCGGTCTCAATGAAGATCTCGCCGCGACCGCGATCTGGGGCGCGCAGCAGGCCGAAATGCGCGGCGAGGGCAAATTCGACGGCGTGTTCGGCCTTTGGTACGGCAAAGGACCCGGCGTCGATCGATCCGGCGACGTCCTGCGCCATGTCAATCTGGCGGGAACATCGAAATATGGCGGCGTGGTCGCCCTCATGGGCGACGATCACACCGCCGAATCCTCGTCCACCGCGCATCAGTCGGAATTCACCTTCATCGACGTGATGATGCCGATCCTGTCGCCCTCCGGCGTCCAGGAGATCGTCGACTATGGGCTGCTCGGCTTCGCCCTCAGCCGCTACGCGGGGGTCTGGGTCGGCCTCAAATGCCTGAAGGACACCGTCGAGGCGACCGCCTCAATCGACGGATCGCTCGACCGGGTCAGCCCCGTGCCGCCCGATGATTTCGCGCCTCCCCCAGGCGGGCTCAACATCCGCCCGCGCGACGCCGTGCTCGATCAGGAAAAGCGGCTGCATTATTTCAAGCGCGGCGCCGTGCTCGCCTGGCTACGGGCCAATCGTCTCAACAAGATCGTCATTTCCGGCGGCGCCAACGCGCGGATCGGCGTCATCGCGGCCGGCAAATCCTATCTCGACGTGCGGCAGGCGATGGACGACCTCGGCGTCGACGAGGTGCGCGCCAATGCGCTCGGATTGCGGATTTTAAAGGTCGGCTGCGTCTTTCCGCTGGAGCCGACGTCCTTGCGCGAATTCGCGCGCGGCCTCGACCTCATCATCGTCGTCGAGGAAAAGCGGGCGCTGATCGAGGCGCAGCTGCGCCACGAGCTCTATGGCTCGGCCGACCAGCCCGTCGTGATCGGCAAACAGGACGAGGCGGGCCGCTGGCTTTTCCCGGCGCCCGGAGCGCTCGACGCCAATGACATCGCCATCGCTCTCGGCCGACGGCTGCTGCGCGCCAATCGCAGCGAGGATCTCGAGCAACGTGTCGCGGCGCTCGAACGGGCGCAGGCGATGCTGGGCGCAAGCGAGACTCTGCCGGTCCGCACGCCTTATTTCTGCTCTGGCTGCCCGCACAACCGCTCGACGGAAGTACCGGACGGCATGCGCGCCTACGCCGGGATCGGCTGCCATTACATGGCGCAGACGATGGACCGCGCCACCGAGGGCTACACCCATATGGGCGGCGAAGGGGCGAACTGGATCGGCGAGGCGCCGTTCTCGACCCGGCCGCACATCATCCAGAATCTCGGCGACGGCACCTATAATCATTCCGGCATTCTCGCGATCCGCTTCGCTGTCGCGGCGCAAACGGACATCACCTACAAAATCCTGTTCAACGATGCGATCGCCATGACCGGCGGCCAGCGGCTCGAAGGCGGCCTGACCGTCGACCGCATCGCCCGCCAGCTTGCGGCGGAGAATGTCGCGCGAATCACGGTCGTGACCGACGAGCCGCAAAAATATCCGGCCGACCTCGAATGGCCGCCGGGGGTTGCTATTTTTCCGCGCGAAAAACTCGATGAGGCGCAGCGCGCGCTGGCTGATGTGCGCGGGGTTTCGATCCTCATTTACGATCAGACCTGCGCCGCGGAAAAGCGGCGCCGGCGCAAACGCGGCGAATACCCCGATCCGCCGAAGCGGGTCATTATCAACGAACTCGTCTGCGAAGGCTGCGGCGATTGCGGCGTCAAATCGAATTGCGTTTCGATTCAGCCGCTCGAGACGGAATTCGGCCGCAAGCGGACGATCGACCAATCGACCTGCAACAAGGATTTTTCCTGCGCCGACGGCTTCTGCCCGGCTTTCGTGACGGTGCACGGGGCGCAGTTGAAGCGGCCGGCCGAGCCGCTGGCATTTGACGCCTCGACGCTGCCGCGCCCGCTCCTGCCGGAGATTGGCGCGCGGCCCTATGGCGTGCTCATCACAGGCATCGGCGGCGCCGGCGTGGTCACGATCGGCGCCATTCTCGGCATGGCCGCCCATATCGAGGGCAAGGGCTGCGGCGCGATCGACATGGCCGGACTGGCGCAAAAGGGCGGCCCGGTCGTCAGCCACGTCAAGATCGCGGCGCGGCCGGACGATATTCACGCAATCCGGGTCGCCGCCGGCGAGGCCGATTTGCTGCTCGGCTGCGACCTTCTGGTCACCGGCTCAGCGCAGGCGCGCGCCGCCATTCGCAAGGGCGAGGCCGGAGTCGTCGTCAATAGCGCGGAGATTTTCCCGGGCGATTTTACCCGCGACCCGGATTTCGACCTGTCTGGAGAGGCGATCCGCCGCGCGATCCGCCAGGCCGCCGGAGACAAAGCCTTTTTCGTCGACGCCAGCGCGACCGCCGCGACGCTTCTGGGCAATTCCATCGGCGCCAATATGTTCATGCTGGGCTTTGCCTGGCAGAAAGGCTTTGTGCCTCTCGAAGAAGCCTCGCTGCTGCGCGCGATAGAACTCAACGGCGAAGCCGTCGCGATGAACCGGCAGGCCTTTTTCTGGGGCCGCCGCGCCGCGGCCGATCCGGCGTCGGTCACCGCCGCCGCCGCCGCGCTTAATCCCCGCGCCGCGCCCGCAGCGCCGCAATCGCTCGAAAGCGTGATGCGTCGGCGCGCTGAATTCCTGATCGACTATCAGAACGCCACCTATGCCAAGCGCTATCTGCGCGCTGTGCGGCGGATCGCCGAGGCGGAGCAAATCAAAGCGCCCGGAAGCGATGAACTGGCGCAAGCGGTCGCGCGCGGCCTATTCAAGCTGATGGCGATCAAGGACGAATATGAAGTCGGCCGGCTCTATTCCGACGGGAGTTTCGCGCGGCAGGTCGCGGCGACCTTCGACGGCGACCTCAAATTCGAGTTCCATCTCGCCCCGCCCGTGTTGGCGCGCAAAAACGCCAAGGGCGAAATGCTGAAATCAAGCTACGGCCCCTGGATGGCGCATGCGTTCAAGGCTCTGGGGCGGCTCAAGGTTTTGCGCGGAACGCCGTTCGACCTGTTCGGCTATACGCGGGAGCGACGCATGGAGCGCAAGCTGATCGTCGGCTATGAGCGCGCGCTCACGGAGATCGCCGTGACGCTGACCCCGGACAATCACGCCATCGCGGTCGAATTCGCCGAATTGCCGCAAAAGGTCCGCGGCTTCGGCCATGTGAAGCTGCGCAACGCCAGAGAAGCGACACTCGAGGGGCTGACGCTTATGGACAAGTTCCGGATGAAATCCGGCCACATGCAGCTCGCCGCCGAATAGAGAAGTTTTGCGCTCGCCCCTCGGCGAAGCGATCAGCCCTCTTCCAGGTCTTCGGGCGGCGTCGTTCCGAGCAATTTGTGCAACATCTCGTAAGGGTCGGGCGCCGCCATCAACGCGCCGGCGATGCGCACGGCCTTCGCGCCCAAATCCTTCATCCGATCGATATCTTCAAAAGATGTGAGGCCGCCCGCGGCCACCGCGAGCACGCGGTCGAGCGGGATTTGCGGAATGAGCCTTTCGCAAATCGACGGATCGACCTCCATCGTCTCGAGATCGCGATTATTGACCCCGATCAGATTGGCCCCGGCCTCCAGCGCGATTTCGAGCTCAGCCTCATTGCGCACATCGACGAGGCAATCGAGCAGGACGGAGTCGGCCCGCGCCAGAAAATCGCCGAGCTGGCGGCCAAGCACGCCGACGATCAGCACAATGGCGTCGGCTCCGGCATAACGCGCCTCGATGATCTGATATTGATCGACGACGAGATCATTGGCGAGGATCGGCAGATTGGCGACCTTGGCGGCGGTGAAATCGGCGAGGCTGCCGCGATAGAGACGACGATCCTGCGCGGCGGAAATGCAGACCGCGCCGGCGTCGCGAAAATCCTCGGCGAGGTCGCGCACGTCGAGGCGCGAGCGCGTCACTTTCGTCAAGGGCGAGGCGCCCTGAATATCGGCGATGACGCCCGGCCGGCCGGTCGTCGCAAAATGATGAAACAGAGCGGCGCGAAAGCCGGCCGTCTTGGCCGCCTCGCCGATGGCGCCGGTCAGGCTGCCGCCGGAGCGCTTGGCCTTGGCCTTGTCGACGTCGGCCTGGCGCTGCTCCAGGAGAGGTTTGAGACGCGGGCCGACGGCAGAATAATTTTGGAGGTCAGTCATCCCGGTCCCTTGCGAAATCGGGATGCGATGACAACGCAGGAGCGCCCGACAAGATTTAGCTTATTGCATCATGCGCCGGATGGCGCGCCAGCAAAAAGCGACTTTTCCGCGCGGGTTTTTTTGACAAGCGCAGGCGCGTAACGACAGCGCTTCGCCTTTCCGCTGCGGGATCATTCGATCAGATCAAAGATCCCGCAGGAAAAGTCAGCCTACCGCACGATCACATTCTTGAACTGCCAGGGGCTTTCCGTATCAAGGTCTTCGGCAAACAGCGCGCCGCGGTCCTTCAGCGGCGTCCAGTCGGTATATTCGCCGACGATCGGCCCGAGATAGGGGCGCTGGATTTCAAGGCAGCGGCGGAAATCGAGCTCATCGGCCTCGAGTATTCCCGCGCGCGGATGTTCGAGCGACCAGACCATGGCGGCGAGCACGGCGGATGAGACCTGCAGGCCGGTCGCATTCTGATAGGGCGCGATGCGCCGCGTCTCCTCGATCGAGAGCTGCGAGCCATACCAATAGGCGTTTTTGGCGTGGCCATAGAGCAGCACGCCAAGCTCATCTATGCCGTCGACGATCTCGTCTTCCTCGAGAATATGCTGCTCGGTCTGGGGAACCCATTGCTGGCCGGCCATTTCATCGAGCGACAGAACCGCGTCGTCGGCCGGGCGATAGGCATAATGGCAGGTCGGCCGATAGACCACCTCGCCTGCCTCGCGCACCGTGAAATAATCGGCGATCGAGATCGCTTCATTATGGGTAATCAGCCATCCGTGCTGCGCCTTCGCGGTCGGCGTCCAGGAACGCACCCGCGTTCCAGCGCCCGGATGCATCAGATAGATCGCGCAATCGGGGCCGAAGGCGTGGCGCTTGCCGTCCAGCGGCATGTGCTTTTCAAACGTGCCCCAGCCAAGTTCCGCCGGCTGCAAGCCTTCCGAAATGAAGCCTTCCACCGACCAGGTGTTGACGAAGACGCCCATCGGCTTGGGCGAGGCCGATCGCTGCGTATCGCGCTCGGCGATATGGATGCCCTCGACGCCGACCTTGCGCATCAGCTCGGCCCAATGCTGGCGCGTCGCCGGTTCGCCGGCGTCGACGCCGCAATCGGCAGCGACATTCAGGAGCGCCTGCTTGACGAACCAGGAGACCATGCCGGGATTGGCGCCGCAGCAGGAGACCGCCGTCGGTCCGGGACCGATGGCGCGCCTCAAATCCAGCACCGCTTCGCGCAGCGCGTAATTGGAGCGCTCCGACAAAGTCAGGCGCGGGTCGGTGTAAAAGCCGACCCAAGGCTCGGCGACGGTGTCGACATAAAGCGCGCCAACCTCATGGGCGAGGCGCATGATGGCGACGGAGGAGACGTCGACGGACAGATTGACGATGAAGGGCTGGCCCTCGCCTTCGGTCAGCAGGGGCTTCAAAAGATCGACGAAATTCTCCCGCGTCACGGGTTTCTGGATGAATTTGATGCCGCGCTCGTCGAGCAGCGCGCGATCCTTGTCCTTCGGATCGATGACGGTGAATCGCGACTTGTCGAAGGTGAAATGACGCTCGATCAAGGGCAAAATGCCGCGTCCGATGGATCCGAAGCCGATCAGCACGATCGGGCCGGTAATCGCGCCATGCACGGGCCATTGCGTCATTTTTGGTCTCTCCAGTCTCGATAAGGGAATGCGCGGAACGCCTGCTCCGCGACTAGGCAAGAGGGGCGGCTAAGTCAAGGACGGCGCGCCGGGCGGGACGCCCGGGCTGGCGCGGCAGAAGCTGCGCCCCACCGAAAGGCGCGACGAAGGGGGCTTTGGTCTACCGCCCCCGCATGTCGCCTTCATGACCGGTGACCCCTCGCACAACGTGACGCCGCCGCGACCGGTAATGTCGTTTCTTCCGCGCCCGCGCCGGCGCCAAGGCCGGCGCACACCAACAGGCGAAATGATGCCCGACAATGACAGCCATTCTGCTTCTCCTGCTCTGACGCCGCTCAGCCAGCCGAATGCGCAGGGAACCTCGCCAATCCCACGCCTCGGAACCTTCTGTGAGACGCCGTCGGGCAATCTGATCGAGCTGCCGCAGTTCGGCGCGCAGTTCGATAAATTGGTGCGCGATTACTGCCACAAGGCGACGCTCGACTATCTGATGAAGCAGCGCCTCGAACTTGTTTTTCCAATTCCGCCGGGCGTTCTCTCCAGCGCGATCGTCAAACAGGTCGATCTGGAAGAATACCCCGTCTACGACGGAGCGACCTTCAAAACGCCTGCTCTGCAGCTCGGCAAATTCGACGCCGCGGCGATTTTTTCCGTAAAGCCCGCCCTGCCGATCGGCGGCAGCAGTCTGACCGGCGCGGGCGTTTCGCTCGGCTATCGCGTTTCGCCGCTGTTCCGGATTTCCGCGACCGGCTCGGCCGGCGAACAGAGCACGGATTCATTTAGCCGGAAGATCCCGCCTCAGCAGGCCTTCGGCGTCACGATCATGGTCAAGGGATCCTTCTGACTGGCGACGTGTGGCAGCCGAGCTGGCCTGGCTGCCACCAATCCTCAAGCGGCGAGCAATTCGCGCTCCGCGAAAACGCCTGTCGCCAAAACGAGGCCGCGCGCGTCGCGCAATGCCCCCTCGGCAAGTTCGAGTCCGAGAAAGCGCGCCTCATCGACCGGACCCGGCAT
Organism: Methylocella silvestris; assembly: GCF_002891535.1. GTDB lineage: Bacteria > Pseudomonadota > Alphaproteobacteria > Rhizobiales > Beijerinckiaceae > Methylocapsa > Methylocapsa silvestris_A. Next base: position 26,754 of record NZ_PDZR01000011.1, read on the forward strand.
TTCAAGGCGCAGAGTCAAGCTGCGTGAAAAGCCGAACGCCACGTAATAGGGCGCGTCGCCGACCAGCAATATGGCGCGATGACCAAAGCTTTGCGCCCGCCACAGCGCCTCGGCCATCATCCTGCGCCCAAGCCCCTGCGAACGATAAGCGGCGTCGATGGCGAGCGGGCCAAGCATCAGGGCGCGGGCGCCGCCGGCGTCGATATGCCAGAGCCGCACCGTACCGATCAGCCGGTTTCCATCTTTCATTGAAAGCGCAAGTCCGCGCGCCGGCAGCCGGCCTTCGCGCAGACGCTCGCAGGCCTTCTCAAATCGCGTCTCGCCAAAGGCGGCGTCGAGCAAATTTTCGCGCGCGAAAACATCGCCCGGGGTCTCCTCGGCGATATGAATCACGGGCTCGCGGGCGAGCGCGATCAAGGGCGCAACATTCGCCTGAACAGGCGTCAAAACAAAGGTCATCAGTGCCTCCGCGGCGTCATGCCGGATGCGCGACAACCCGGGCGCCGCGCGAAGGCATGAAGCCTTAGCCGGCGGTTCGGGACAGCGATTGGGGAAAAATCGTCCGGCGGCGGCGCTCAACGCGCCGGCGCAGGTCCGGTTTCAGCTAAACAGCGTCAAATCACATAGGATTTGAGCGGCGGAAAGCCGTTGAAGCCGACGCTGGAATAGGTCGTCGTATAGGCGCCTGTTCCCTCGATCAGCACCTTGGCGCCGATCTCGAGGCTGACGGGAAGGTGGTAGGGCTCCTTCTCATACAGCACGTCGACCGAATCGCAGCTCGGCCCGGCGAGCACGCAAGGCTCGGTCTCATCGCCGTCGAACGAAGTGCGGATCGGATAGCGGATCATCTCGTCCATGGTCTCGGCGAGCCCATTGAACTTGCCGATATCGAGATAGACCCACTTCACGTCGTCGTTGTCCGACTTCCTTGAGATCAGAACGACTTCCGCCTCGATCACGCCGGCGTTGCCGACCATGCCGCGTCCCGGCTCGATGATCGTCTCCGGGATATGATTGCCGAAATGCTTGCGCAGCGACTGCATGATCGACTGCCCATAGGCCCGCACCGCCGGAACTTCCTTGAGGTAGCGGGTCGGAAATCCGCCCCCGAGATTGACCATCTGCAGCGCAATGCCACGCTCGCCGAGATCATTGAAGATCGCCGAGGCGGCCTTCAGCGCGCCGTCCCACATGGCGGGATTGCGTTGCTGCGAGCCGACATGGAACGACAGCCCATAGGCGACGAGCCCGAGCCGATGCGCATGTTCGAGCACCCGCGGCGCGAGATCCACGTCGCAGCCGAATTTGCGCGACAGCGGCCATTCGGCGCCCTTGCCGTCGCAGAGCAGACGGCAGAACACCCTAGAGCCTGGCGCCGCGCGCGCGATTTTCTCAACCTCGGCCTCGCAGTCGACGGCAAACATTCTGACGCCGAGTTCGTAGGCGCGCTTGATATCGCGCTCCTTCTTGATCGTGTTGCCGAAGCTGATGCGGTCCGCGCCCGCGCCGCTGGCGAGCGCCGCCTCGATCTCGACGACCGAAGCCGCATCGAAGCACGAGCCAAGGTTCGCGAGCAGCTCGAGCACGCGCGGGTCGGGATTGGCCTTTACCGCATAATAGACGCGGGTATCCGGCATGGCGGTGGCGAATGACATATAGTTGTCGCGCACGACGTCGAGATCGAGCACGAGGCACGGGCCGTCTTCGCGACGGTTGCGGAGAAATTCAAGGATACGATCGGTCATCGCGGCATCCCTTCGAAGGGCGCGGCATGGACCGCGCCAGAACGAATAAGCTTCGGGGTGAAAGGCGATGCTGAAACACGCCGCGCTTTGGAGACGCGAGCGGTCCAGTTGACCCGCCATTCGCGAGCGATATCGTTTCCACGAAGCCTTAAGCTTCGCAGAGCGAATCGCACTGATGCTGCGCCGTTGGACAATCGCGCTCCGAAAGGACGCAGAGGCGCCTTGCGAAACGTTCATGGCCTTCGCTTGGAGTGGGAAATCCCCTCCGCACGCCCGGCAAGATAGACAAGCCTCTTCGGTTGCCAGCTGTGGAGGCTGGCAGAGACCAAAAAAGCCCGGTCCGTCGTTGCTTTAAGTCGCGTCCCCCGTTTGGCGGGGTTCGCCGGTTCGCCTCCGGCTGTCGGTCCTTTTCAGGCGGTTAACCGGCCTCTTGTCCGGATCCCCGCCAACCGACACACGACCACAGGCACGTGCGAAAATGGGCAAACGCAGAAATAGGCAGATTCGCACGGATTTCAAGCAGTTTTTTCGCCCAATCATGCGTCGGCCGCGCAGGGGGCGCCAAAGACACAGTTCAGCCGGACTTGATACGAAGCCTGAGGACAGGTGCGCAGCCATAGCGCGAGAGCGCGCCGGCGAAAGTTGCAGAGTTTTCGGAAGCAGACCGTTCCTTAACTAATTGAAATAAAACACGCTCATGAATTTTGACCCGCTCGGTCGAAAATCATCGTGACGTATCGCCTTGCTGCCGGCCAAAAAGGCCTTTAACCCCAAGGGCGCCTCTTGAAACAGCGCCAAACGAGCCGCCCGGCTCCGCGCGGCCGCCCTCCAAATCCCAAATCGCTCATGACCCAGTTGAACCGCCGCACTCTCGTCACCGGCCTCATCGCCTCGAGCGCGCTGACGACGCATCTTGCTTCCGCGGCCTCGCAAGCGGGCCAGACGGCGCCGCCCGCCGCGCCCGCGCCGCAGCCGAAATTCGATTTCGACGACGTGCTGCGCCGCGCGAAGGACCTCGCCTCGGCCCCCTTCGACGCGGCGATCGCGCCCCTGCCGGAGGCGCTGAGCAAGCTCGACTTCGACGCCTGGCGCGACATCCGCTTCCGGCCGGACAAGGCTTTCCTGAACAGCCCCGGCAGCCAGTTCCGACTGCAGCTGTTTCATCTCGGCCATCTCTACAAGCGCCCGGTGACGATCAACACCATCCGCGACGGCATCCCGACGCCGATCCCCTTCACCACCAGCCTTTTCGACTATGGACGGACGAAGCCCGAGAAGCCGATTCCGGTCAATCTCGGCTTCGCCGGGTTCCGGCTGCACTATCCGCTGAATTCGCCGCGCGTTTACGACGAGGTCATCGCCTTTCTCGGCGCGAGCTATTTCCGCTTCCTCGGCCGCGACCAGCATTACGGCATATCGGCGCGCGCGCTCGCCATCGGCGCCGGCGGCGAGGAGGAGGAATTTCCGTTCTTCCGCGAATTCTGGATCGATTCGCCCGAGGCCAACGCCGACCGCATCACGATCTTCGGGCTGCTCGACAGCCCCTCGACGACCGGGGCCTATCGGTTCGACCTCTATCCCGGCGTCGAGACGGCGATGGAGGTGTCGACCGTGCTCTATCCGCGCAAGGCCGGCGTCCGCTTCGGCCTCGCGCCGCTGACCTCGATGTTTTTCCTCGGCGAGAACGACCGCCGCTTCAACGAGGATTTCCGCCCTGAACTGCATGATTCGGACGGGCTTCTCGTCCATTCGGCCACCGGCGAATGGATCTGGCGGCCGCTGCGCAATCCGACGAAGCCGGTCATTTCATCCTTCTTCGACCGCGACGTCAGGGGGTTCGGCCTGCTGCAGCGCGACCGCGAGTTCGATCATTATCAGGACCTCGATCTCGCCTATGAGCGGCGCCCGAGCTATTTCGTCGAACCGCGCGAAAGCTGGGGCGAGGGACATGTCGATCTCGTCGAGCTGCCGACCGAGCATGAAGCCAACGACAATATCGTCGCTTTCTTCACGCCAAAGGATTCTCCTGAGGCCAACAAGCCGTTCAGCTATGCCTATCGCCTCGTCGCCAGCCTCAATCTGACGCGGCTATCCCCGAACGGACGCGCGCTCAACACCTATCACACGACGGCGGCGGCGCTCGGCTCGGCCGAGGCTCCAGCTCCCGGCACGCGCCGCTTCATCATCGATTTCACCGGCGGCGATCTTCCGTTCTACGCCATGGATCCCGGCTCGGTCGAGATTGTGCCCTCGACCAGCCAGGGCAAGATCGTGCGCTCCTTTCTCGTGCCGAACCCGCATGTCAGAGGATTTCGCGCCGCGTTCGACGTCCAGCTCGACGGCGGCCAATCGGCGGATCTGCGCGCGTTCTTGCGGCGCGGCTCGCAGGCGCTGACCGAGACCTGGACCTATCCCTGGCGGCCGGATTGAAGCCGGCATGATGGTGCGGCCTGCGACGGCGCAGGATCTTGCCGCGATCGAGCGCATCGAAAACGCCGTCTTCGAGGGCGACCGGCTGACGCGCCGGAGCCTGCGCTATTTTCTCACGGCGAAGAGAAGCTTGATGCTGACCCTCGCCACGCAGGACGAGGTGGTCGGCTATAGTCTCGTTGGCCTGCGCAAGGGATCGCTGAAGGCGCGGCTTTATTCGATCGCGCTCGATCCAAAGCAGCACGGACGCGGCCTCGGCCGGATGCTGCTTCGCGCCAGCGAGCGCGCCGCCGAGGCGCATGGCGCGCGTTTTCTGAGGCTCGAGGTGCGCACCGACAATAAAAGCGCCATCGCGCTCTATGAAAAAAACGGCTATCGCATCTTCGGCCGCTATGAGGATTATTATGAGGATGGCGGCGAGGCGATCCGCCTCGAAAAACCGCTCGAAGCCTGATCGGGCCGCCGGCCGCGATGCGGCTGGCCATTTCAGGCAAAATACGTAAATTGCGCGGCAGCGCAACGAACGCGCCGCGCCAATGTGATGACGGGGATAACAGTGCCGCCGAAAGCAGACGTCGCCGATTTTATCGGCCGGTTCAGGGAAATCGTCTCCGATCCCATCAATCTTCTCGTCGAGCGCATCCCGCAGGCGGGCGTCGTCGAGGACGATCTCGTCTGGCTGCATAATGGCAACCGCGTTCATTACTCGGGCGAATATGCCTATTATAAAGAGTTCAGCGATATTCTGATTATCAACCGCGGCGTGCATGAGCCGCTGGAAGAATATGTGTTTCAGCAATGCCTGAAGCTGCTGCCGCCTCGCCCGACGATGCTCGAACTCGGGGCCTACTGGGCGCATTATTCCATGTGGCTGAAGCGCAAACATCCCGACGCGCTCGTGACCATGGTCGAGCCCGACGAAGCCAATCTGCGGGTCGGGCAGCGTAATTTCGAGCTGAACGGATTTAAGGGGGAATTCACCAAAGCCTTCGTCGGCAAGGGAAATTTCGAGGTCGACCCCTTCTTTTCGAGCCGCAATCTGACCCATCTCGACATTTTACATGCCGATATTCAGGGCTTCGAGCTCGAAATGCTGGACGGGGCGGAGAAAACCCTGTCCGAGCATAAGGTCAGCTATGTGTTCATCTCGACCCATTCGCAGGAGCTTCATTCCGGCGTCTGCAACAAGCTGACCGCGCTCGGCTACCGCGTCGAAGTTTCCAGCGATTTCGATTTCGGGACGACCAGCTATGACGGGATGGTGTTCGCCTCGAGTCCCTCGGCGCCGAAGGTGCTCGGCGCGGCCGCCCCGCTCGGGCGCTCCGACATCGCCACGTCAAGTCCGGCCGATCTTCTCGCACGCCTTACCGCGCTGTCGCAGCCGCAAAAAATCTAGAGCATGTCCCGTTCAGATGGAATCATCCGAACAATAACGACATGCTCCAACTTATTGATGTAGCGCGCGTTCTAATCGATCGCATGTTTCCAGGTGATCGATTAGCGCTCTAAAAGCGGCTTGCCTGGCCGAGCGGCCCCTGCTTCAGCCGGTCGAGATCAAACCCCTCTATATCCTGCAACAGTTCGATGAAAGCCGTCGCGCCATAATCGGCGCAGGCTTCGCCCTTGCGGGCGGCGGCCGCGCCGGCGTCGCCCATCGCGCCCGATTCGGAAAGGTCCTGGCTCATCCAGCCAAAGCCGGTCGGGCGACCGACGCGCAGCCAGTTGAATTCATTCTCGATGGCGATGCTTTCGGGCACAAAATCGGCGGCTTCCTCCATACGCACGAGATCGGGACGAAAACTCAGCATCAGCGAGGTTTCGATATCGCCGGCGTGGACGCCGTGAATCTTTTCATTTTCGGAGAACAGCCCGTCCGGCGCGCCAAACCGGCTCCAGGACGCCAGCACCGCCAGCATACCGAGGCGGGCGCGCAAATCATGAGCGATGACGTTCAAGATCGCCGAATTGCCGCCGTGAGAGTTCAAGAGCACCAGTTTGCGGCAGCCGGCGCGGCGCACGCTTTCGGCGATTTCGGTCCAGGCCCGGATGGCGGTCGCCGCCGACAGGCTGAGGGCGCCGGGAAAATCGCCATGCTCGATCGAGCAGCCGACGCTCTGCACCGGCAAGAACAAGACCGGCAGTTCCGGCGGCAGCCGCGCGGCGACCTGCTCAATATAGCCGTCCATGATAAAATGATCGACGCCGACCGGCAGATGCGGCCCGTGCTGCTCGACGGCGGCGACCGGCAGCACGGCGATGACCTCGGCCATGTCGGCGTCGCGAAAGTCGGTCCAGCTCATCTCGGACCAGAAGCGCGTCTGCAGCATTTTGTCGCCGCCCCTTCGGCGTTATCGGCGAGGAGCCTTGGAGGCTAGCCCAGCCCTTGCATCTTCGCGAGGCGCAGGCAAAAAGCAATATCAGCCTTGCCGGCTTTGCTTCCCCTCGGCGGCGCAACGGATTCTCGCATGACCGCAACGCTCGCATCACCGGGCCGACAGGCGACCTTGAGCGCCGTTGTCGCCGGCCTGCTTATCGTCGCCTTTTTCGGCGGGCCCGCCCTCGCCCTCGACAGAGTGACCTTTGCGACCAACTGGCTTGCCGAAGGCGAGCATGGCGGCTTCTATCAGGCCAAGGCCGACGGGACCTATCAGCGCTACGGCCTCGACGTGACGATCTTGCAGGGCGGCCCTCAGGCCAACAACAGGCTGTTGCTGGCGGCCGGCAAAATCGAGTTCAATCTTGCCGCCAATCTGATCCAGTCGTTCGACGCCGCCTCGCAAAACATCCCGCTCGTCGCGGTCGCCGCGCTGTTCCAGAAAGACCCTTTCATCCTGATGTCCCACCCCGACGCGGGGTTCGACAAAATGGAAGATCTCCCCAGGGCCACGGCCTTCATCGGCAAGGACGCCTTCGTCTCGGTCTATCAATGGCTCAAGAGCGCCTATGGATTTTCCGAGGACAAGGTCCAGCCCTATAATTTCAACGCCGCGCCCTTCATTCGCGATAAAAATTCGATCCAGCAGGGCTATGCGACCTCGGAGCCGTTTTCAATCGAGCGGGAGGGCGGCTTTCGGCCCAATGTGTTCCTCGTCGCCGATTATGGCTATGATTCCTATTCCACTTTGATCGAAACCCGGGCCGACCTCATCGCGCAAAACGCCGATCTCGTGCAGCGCTTCGTCGACGCCTCGATCATCGGCTGGATCAACTACCTCTATGGCGACAGCAGCAAGGCGGACGCGCTGATCCTTGCCGACAACCCCGACATGACAAAAGAGCTGCTTGCCTATTCGCGCGAAAAAATGCGCGAGCTCGGCATCGTCGTTTCCGGCGACGCCCGCACGCTTGGCGTCGGCGCCATGACCGAGCCTCGCGTGAAAAGCTTTTTCGGCAAGATGGCGGCCGCCGGACTGTTCAAGCCCGATCTCGATTATCGCCGCGCCTACACGCTCCAATTCATCAACAAGGGCGTCGGCCTTGATCTCATTCCGCGCCCGTAAATGACTGAGGCCCTGTCAGCCGCAACGCTGGCGGCCCCGCCGCTGGCTTCACTGCGCGGCGTCTCCAAATTCTATGACAATGGCGTCGAGGCGCTGCGCGACGTCGATCTCGACATTCGCGCGGAAGAATTTCTGACCCTGCTCGGGCCGTCCGGCTGCGGCAAGTCGACCATTTTGCGGTTGATCGCCGGGCTTGAGGCCCCGAGCGCCGGAGGTCTCACCCGCTCTTTTTCGGCCGGCAGCGTGGGCTTCGTGTTTCAGGAGCCGACGCTGATGCCCTGGGCGAAAGTGTTCGACAATATTTTTCTCCCGCTGCGCCTTGCCGGACAAAGCCGAGGCAAGGCCGCGCCCGCCGTGGAGCAGGCGCTGACGCTCGTCGGGCTTGGCGGATTTCAGAACGCCTTTCCGAACGAACTCTCCGGCGGCATGAAGATGCGCGTCTCGATCGCCCGCGCGCTGGCTCCCCGCCCTTCTCTTATCCTGATGGACGAACCTTTCGCGGCGCTGGACGAAATCACAAGGTTTCAGCTCAACGACGATCTCCTGCGGCTGCGCCGTGAGACCGGCGCGACGATCGTCTTCGTCACCCATTCGATTTTCGAGGCGGCCTATCTTTCAACCCGCATCGCGGTGATGGGGCCGCGGCCGGGACGAATCGCCGCCGAAATCGACGCCGCCGCGCCGCGCGAGACCGGGAATTTTCGCGCGAGCCCCGCTTTCGCGGCGCTGTGCGAGGCGGCGTCAAACGCTTTGCATCGGGCCATGGGCGAGGAGGCGCCGTGAGCGCCGCCGCCGCGCCGCCGCCGCTGCTCGTCCTCGCGGGAACGCTGGCGCTGTGGGAGGTTCTCGTTCGCGCCAGCGGCACGCCGCCCTATGTGCTGCCGGCGCCAAGCCTCATCCTCGAAACGCTCGCCTCGGATCGGGCCATCCTGTTTCCGGCCCTTCTCGTCACGCTTGGCGCGACGCTGCAAGCGTTGGCGGCCGCGGTCGGCGGCGGCGTCGCGCTGGCGGTTCTGTTCGCGCAATCGAAATGGATCGAGCGCGCCTTTCTGCCGGTCGCCATCGTGCTGCAGGTGACGCCGATCATCGCCATCGCGCCGCTGCTGCTCGTCTATCTCGATTCGCGTGAAGCCACGCTCGCCTGCGCCTTCCTCGTCGCCTTCTTTCCGATTCTCTCGAACACGGCGCTCGGCCTCGCCTCGGTCGACCGCAATCTCGTCGATCTTTTCACCCTCTATGGCGCCTCGCGCTGGCGCATGTTGATCCTTTTGCGCGCGCCCTCCGCGCTGCCCTATTTCCTCGCCGGCCTTCGTATCGGCGGCGGCCTTGCGCTGGTCGGCGCGATCGCCGCGGAGCTTGCCGCCGGCGCGAGCGGCAAGGGCGCGGGTCTTGCCTTCCGCATCGTCGAAGCCGGCTATCGCCTCAACGTTCCGCGCATGTTCGCGGCCCTCCTGCTGATTTGCCTCTCCGGCGTCGCCATTTATGCCAGCCTTGCCGCCCTCTCCGATCTGCTGCTCGGCCGCTGGCGCGACGTTTTGGCAAGGCGGTAGACTCCGCCGCAGCACAAGTTAAGTTTACATCCCGTCAAGCCCAACAGAAAGCGACCCATGCCCGCCTCTTCTTGCCGTTACGACGTCGTCGGTCTTGGCAACGCCATCGTCGACGTCATCGCCCGCACTGATGATGATTTTCTGCTCGCCCATGATCTGCGCAAGGGCGGCATGACGCTGATCGACGAGGCGCGCGCGAAAGAGCTTTATGAGGCGATGGGACAGACCACCATCGTCTCCGGCGGCTCGGCGGCGAACACGATCATCGGGCTCGCGAGTTTTGGCCGTAGCGCCGCCTTCATCGGCAAGGTCAAGGCGGATGAACTCGGCGGGTTGTTCGCCCATGACATCCGCGCGGCGAAAGTCGGCTTCTCGACGCCGCCGGCGGGCGACGGCGCCGAGAGCGCGCGCTGCCTGATCCTCGTCACGCCCGACGGCCAGCGCACCATGAACACCTTTCTCGGCGCCTGCCAGGATCTGACCGAAGCCGACGTCGACGAGACGGTCATCAAGGATTCGGCCGTGACCTATCTCGAAGGCTATCTGTGGGACCCGCCGGCCGCCAAGGACGCCTTTCGCAAGGCCTCGAAAATCGCCCGCGCGGCGGGCCGGCAAACGGCGCTGAGCCTGTCCGATTCTTTTTGCGTCGATCGCTACCGCGACGAGTTTCTGGACTTCATCCGCTCCGGCGGGGCGCAGATCATCTTCGCCAATGAAAGCGAATTGCATTCGCTTTACCAGACTTCCGATTTCGATACGGCGGTGTCGCTGCTGAAGGCCGAAAATATTCTGGGCGTCGTGACGCGCTCGGAACAGGGTTGTGTTGTAGTGAAAGGCGATGTTGTTGTATCCGCCCCGGCCTCCTCTGTAGAGCAGGTTGTCGACACAACAGGCGCCGGCGATTTGTTCGCCGCGGGATTTCTGACCGGCTACACGCTCGGGCGCGATTTTAGCGAATGCGCAACACTCGGCGCGCTGGCCGCCGCCGAAATCATCCAGCACATCGGCGCAAGGCCGCAGACGGATTTGCGGCAGTTGGCCGAGCAGAACGGGTTCAAGGTGTAATTTATTCGTCGACGCGCCATCCTTTAGATGCCGCAAACTTGCACCACAGGACCGTCAGGTGACGCATTTCAATGAAGGTAAAGCATGCGACGCCGTGATCCGTCGAATCGAAGCCCGTGAAGGCTGTTCACGTCACTCTCTGAGTTATCCCGAAAAGGAAAACCACTTCGCTCCTGTTGAATGCACTTGTTTGATAGGAGATCAACATTTTGCCTTAGAGCACACTGGCATCGAGCCATTTGAGAAATCAATTAAGCTGAAAGTTAAAGAACAAGCGCACTTTCAGCCAATCCGCCATTGCCTTAAGGGACAGTTACCTGCGACTGAGCACTTTGTTTTGCACGTTCCAAACTGCGCGACGCTGAAACTAAAACAAATAGAATTAGAGCGAGTACAACAACATCTCATAGCTTGGGTTAAAAGCATTGCGAGCACCCTACCGATCGCTCGACTTGATGACTACGTAATCGATACCAAATATACGTCGATCCCAGGAGTGCCGTTCGACGTAGCATTACATAGAGTTCAGAAGGGAGGCCCGCTTGGCGAAATTAGTACAGTGCATTTTGTCGACCGAAACCTAGAAAACCAAAGAACTGATCGCATACGAAGAGCATATGCTGCAAAAACAAAAAAACTCTCGTACTGGCAAAAATGCGGTGTTCGAGGTGTTCTTATCTTTGAAGAAAGCGATAGTCAGCTGACCAATTATCAGCGTGTTGCTGATGCAGTGAGACGAGTGGAGGAAGACGCAATCGACAAACCGGATGAAATTTACCTACTGAGCTCCGCTGTCGAAAATTCTTGGCAACTCTACACGCTTCGATTGGGCAGCAATCTAACAAAAAGATTCAGCGCCTTAGATAATTCGTCGATTGCAATTGATCCTAGAATCTTACGGGATATCACCGCTGGCTAATCAGTAAGAAGAAGTACTCGTAACGCGGATTGAAAGCCGGTTGCCTCGCAGGCCCATAGCGCCCAATTCGCGCACGGCAAGGCCTGCAACTCCACAATCCCGCTTTGGTCTCTTTCACAGAATTTTGTGACTTTTCAGCTAGTAAAAGGCACAAGTCACTCTACGCCCCTAATTAGGGGCGCAAGTGTACGGTCGAACACGAGAAAGGGCCCCTGTCGGACGTTGCTCCCGTAATAAGCCCCTACTCCGCCGCCTTCTTGAAGAACTCTGGAAACGTGCACTGCGCTTCGGCGGCGGCGTGGGCCGGCATTTCGCGGCGGAATTCGACGATATTCGGCTGCTCCACGAAGGGCAGCTTCAGGCTCGCCCAGACGTCGACCAGCGATTCCACCAGATGCGCGATATGGGCGTCGGAATGCAGCGGGCTCGGCGTGATGCGCAGCCGCTCCGTGCCCTTGGCGACGGTGGGATAATTGATCGGCTGGATATAGATCGCATGCCGGTCGAGCAGCATGTCGGTCGCCGCCTTGCACAGCTCGGCGTCGCCGACCAGCACCGGCACGATATGCGAGGAATTCGGCATCACCGGCAGGCCGGCGGCCGACAGCGCATGCTTGGTCAGCATCGACTGGCGCTGGTGGCGCGCGCGCAGTTCGGCGCCCTCGCCCTGTTTCAACAGGCTTACGGCCGTTTTCGCGGCGGTAGCGATCGCCGGCGGCAGCGAGGTCGTGAAGATGAAGGACGGCGCATAGGAGCGCACCGCGTCGATGATCGAGGCCCCGCCGGTGATATAGCCGCCGAGCGTGCCGAACCCCTTGGCGAGGGTTCCCTCAATGACGTCGATGCGGGCCATGACGCCGTCGCGCTCGGCGATGCCGCCGCCGCGTGCGCCATAAAGGCCGACGGCATGGACCTCGTCCATATAGGTCATGGCGTTGTAGCGCTGCGCCAGATCGGCGATGGCGTTGATCGGCGCGATATCGCCGTTCATCGAATAGAGACTCTCGAACACGATCAGCTTGGCGCGGCGCTCGCCGGCCTCGGCGAGCAGCTGTTCGAGATGGGCGAGATCATTGTGGCGGAAAATCCTGCGCTCGGCTTTGGAGCGGCGGACGCCCTCGATCATCGAATTATGATTGAGCTGGTCGGACAGGATGAGGCAGTCGGGCAGAATGTCGCCAATGGTCGAGATCGCGGCGAGATTGGAGATCCAGCCCGAAGTGAAGACGAGGCCGGCTTCCTTGCCGTGCAGATCGGCGAGTTCGGCCTCAAGTTCGACGATCGGATGATTATTGCCGGAAATATTGCGGGTTCCGCCGGCGCCGACGCCATGCGCCTGCGCCGCCTCCTGCATGGCCGCGATCACCTTGGGATGACGGCCCATGCACAGATAGTCGTTGGAGCACCAGACGGTGACGTCGACTTCGGGACCGCCTTCGCCGCGCCGCCACACCGCCCGCGGAAAGGCTTCCGCGTCGCGAGCGAGATCGGCAAAAACGCGATAGCGCTGTTCGCCCTTCAACTTCGAGATGGCGTCGTCGAAGAAGCGCCGATAATCCATAGGCTCCGTTCCCTTCTGATCCGGGCCTTGGGCCTGGATGGGCGGACAAACCTCCGCTCAAGGCTTGGCTGTGACGACAGGCGCCGGTTGACGCCTTGTACTCTTTACAAAGAGCTTATCGCAAGCGCCAGATCGTCTCAGCCGATTCGATCAATTCCCGGCGGAATTGCCGAAAATGACAGCGACTTTGAGCTTTTCCGTTCGGAAAACGGCAAAGCTTGCCCCTTGGCAATTCGGCTGGAAACGTGCGAATTGATCGGAAGGCTCTTGACGCAATGCTTTAGTCAGCTTCAACCCCCGGGTCAATTTCCCTTTTTTCACAGACTGTTGACATGCGCATTCTCGTTACCGGCAGCGCCGGCTTTATCGGTTTTCACATGGCCGCGCGTCTTCTCGCCGATGGCCATGAGGTCGTCGGGATCGACGGTTTTACGCCCTACTACGACCCGGAGCTGAAGCGCCGCCGCAATGCGATCTTGTCGCAAAATCCGCGATTTTCGAGCCACGCGATCCTGCTTGAGGACGCGAGCGCGCTGAAAACTGTCTACGGCGCGGGATTCGACGCCGTCTATCATTTCGCGGCTCAAGCAGGCGTGCGCTACAGCCTTGAAAACCCGCGCGCCTATGTCGACGCCAATCTCACCGGCGCGTTCAATCTTCTGGAATTGATGCGGGACGCGCCGCCCAAGCATGCGCTGATGGCCTCTACCTCTTCGGTCTATGGCGCCAATGCGAAAATTCCCTTCCATGAGACCGACCGCGCCGACCATCCGCTGACCTTTTACGCCGCGACGAAGAAGGCCAATGAGGAGATGGCCCATTCCTATGCGCATCTGTTCAAAATTCCGGTCACCATGCTGCGTTTCTTCACGGTTTACGGGCCTTGGGGCCGGCCGGACATGGCGCTGTTCAAATTCGTCGACGCGATGTTCGAGGGCCGCCCGATCGACGTTTTCAATCACGGCAAGATGAAACGGGATTTCACCTTCGTCGGCGATCTCGTCGAGGCGATGGCGCTTCTCATCGACAAGGCTCCGCCCGCGCCCGACAGCCGGACCTCGCCGACGCCCGATTACGACAGCCTGTCGCCCGTCGCGCCCTGGCGCATCGTCAATATCGGGACGGAGCGGCCGGTCGGGCTGATGGATTTCATCGAGGCGATCGAAATGGCGACCGGCCTCAAGGCCGAACGCAATTACCTTGAGATGCAGAAGGGCGACGTGCCGCTGACTTTCGCCAGCACGCGGCTGCTGTTCGAACTGACGGGCTACCGGCCGGCGACCCCCTTGGCCGAAGGGGTCAAGGCTTTTGTGGCATGGCGGCGCTCCTATCAGGCGGGCGTAAGCTAAAGGCGGAGCAGCTCGCGTCGATAAGTCGAGAGAGCATCCATGGAGCGCTTCGACTCGCAGCGGCGGCCTTGTTTGCTGCATTCATCGTTCCGGCGGCGGCCGATGACGCGCCTGACGTCGCCGCCGTCCGGCATGTGCTGATGGCGAGCTTCGCAAAAAAGGCGGGGCATGGACCGTTGCGCTTTGCGGCGGCGACGCGCTGAAGAACGCTGATTCGCTGCGTCAGTTCGGTCTGAGCGCCGATGAGGCCAATGCGATGGCCGGGCAGTTTTATTCAATCTGATCGACAAGAATTTGCTCCAAAGGCCGATCATCGGACCAGCCGACAAGCCGCCGACGCGAAGATTAGCTTGACGCCCGACGGCAAATGCCGCTGGCTTGAGCGGCACATGGTTTTCACCAGGGCGCGGCGACGCGCCCGGATGGATATGGGAATGGGGAAGGGCCTTTGGCCCGAAGCCCCGACCGCCCCCGCGACTGTGAGCGGCGAGCTTCCTTTCACAACGTCACTGGACCCTGCCCTTGCAAGGCGTCGTCTGGGAAGGCGGAAGGTTGCGATGACCCGCGAGTCAGGAGACCGACCCTGTGCGCATGTTCAAACTCAAGCCGTCGGGTGAGACGGCAAAGGAGCTTTCGATGCATATTGAACCTGGCCTTGTGGACAGCGGGAAAATCTGGCTGAGCTATGTCACCGCCGCCGGCGCCGGCGGCTATACGCTGAAACTTGCTTATGAGACGCTGCGCGAACGCGGCCCGGCGTCCCTGCTGTCGCGTAGCGCGGCGACGACCGCGCTGGTCTTTTCTTTCTTCGAGGTTCTGCCGCACTATCCTGTGGGCGTGTCCGAAGTGCATCTCATCTTGGGCTCGACCCTGTTCCTGATTTTCGGAGCGGCTCCTGCCGCCATCGGCCTCGCCCTAGGCCTTTTGATCCAGGGCCTTTTCTTTGCGCCCTTCGACCTGCCCCAATATGGCATGAACGTGACGACGCTGCTGGTCCCGCTCTTCGCGCTCACGGCTCTCGCACAACGCGTGATCGCTCCAAACACGCCCTATGTCGATCTGAACTACCGCCAGGCGCTGGCGCTATCGACGACCTATCAGGCGGGAATCGTCAGCTGGGTGGCGTTCTGGGCGCTCTACGGACAGGGCTTCGCCGCGGGGAACATCGCCGCGATCACCTCGTTCGGCGGCGCTTACATGCTTGTTATCATCGTCGAGCCTCTGGTCGATCTCGCCGTTCTCGCCGCAGCCAAAGCGTTCCATCGCTGGAAGGGCAGCGCCCTGCTGGAGCGGCGGCTCTACGAGCCGGCCTGACCGCACATTTGCGCGCCGGCAAAAGCGCGCCCCCGATCGGACCGAAGATCCGATCGGACGTCGATTAAGGTTCGGCTCGGGCGGCTGTGCGCCTTTGCCGAACGGATGGACGTGGCCTGACGAACCCTTGCGCCTCGGCCGGCTCTGATCGCGATCAATGACAGGCCGGCCGAAAAAGCGCTCGCTAACTTTGCCGTCTTGGGTCGTCTGTTGCGGTGCCCCTCCTGAAACCGACGCGGTTTTTCATGGACCGGCGCGTCCAGCGTCCCGTTCCCGTCGGCGCTGCGCGGCGGCGCGCCATTTCATGGAGCCAGTCCTTGCTGCACATCGACCTTCCGACCCGCGCCGAGATCGCGCAGCTCGCGAGCCATCGCGGCTCGCCCGCAATCTCGCTCTACTTGCGCACGACGCCGCTGACCCAGGACTCCAAAGCCGAGCGGATCGAGCTCAAGAACCTTCTGAAATCCGCTGTCGCTGAAATGACCGAAGCCGGAATCGACAAGCGGGCGATCTGGCCGATCGAGGAGCGGGTCGGCGCGTTGATCGACGATGATGATTTCTGGGCCTATCAGGCAAACAGCCTTGCAATCTTCGCGACGCCGCAGCGCATCAGCACCTTCCGCCTGGCAAACAGGTTGAGCACCGTCGCGGAAGTCTCCGACCGCTTTTTGCTGATGCCGCTGATCCGCGCGCTGACCTTCCCGCATGACGCCTATGTGTTGGCGATCGGCATCGGCGCCGCGCGTCTGGTCGAGGTCTCGGCCGACCTGCCGCCGCATGAGGCGAAGGTTCCGGGCATGCCGCGCGACGCCAGCGCCGCGATCGGACGGCGCAGCCACGCCGAGCACGCGGGCGACATGCAGAGCGGCGGGGGAACGAGCGAACACGCGCTTTTGACCCGCTATTCGCGCGCCGTCGACGAAGCGTTGCGGCCGGTGCTCGCCGGCCATGAGCGTCCGCTGATCCTTGCCGCCGCCGAGCCGCTCGCCTCGATCTTCCGCGGCGTCTGCAGCTATCCCCATCTCGCCGGAGAGATCATCGCTGGCAGCGCCGGCCATACGTCCGAGCATGAACTCGCGGGCGCTGCGCGCGCCATCCTCGACAAGATCTACGCCGGTGAAATCGCCGCGCTCGCCGATCTCTATGCGGCGCGCGGCGCACAGGGCCGCGCGACCGGCGACGTCGCCGAGGCTGCCCGCGCCGCGACCTTCGGAGCCATCGACATGCTGATCGTCGACATGGATGTCGTCCTGCCAGGCACGGTGGATGAGGAGACGGGCGCGGTCGCCTTCGCGCAGGCGGCGGACGGGGTCAATTACGGCGTCGTTGACGAGATCGCCCGCCGCGCAATTCAGTCCGGCGCGAAGGTTCTGGCCGGCCGGCGCGCTGACATTCCAGCTGGCGGCGATCTCGCCGCCATTCTGCGCTATCCGATCTGACGACGAGCCGCGCCCGGAGCATGGTCCGGGCGCGGCGCTTGCTCAACGCTAAAACGCCTCCTCGATCCATTTGAACGGATAATTCGGCTCCTTGTAGCCGTCCGCCTTCTGCCGCTTCGGCAGTTCGATCTTCGTTCGCTCGATGTCCTTGTAGGGAATTTGCGCGAGGAGATGCTTTATGATGTTGAGCCGGGCCCGCTTCTTGTCATCCGAATGCACAACATACCAGGGCGCCCAGGGCGTGTCCGAGGCCATGAACATGGCGTCGCGGGCGCGCGAATAATCATACCAGCGGCTGTAGGATTTCAAATCCATATCCGACAGTTTCCAGATTTTCCGGCCGTCCGTGATGCGCGCTTCAAGCCGCCGCGTCTGTTCTTCCGGGCTCACCTCCAGCCAATATTTCAGGAGGAGAATGCCGGATTCAATGATCGATCTTTCAACGCCGGGGGCCATCGCCAGAAACTGGTCGGCCTGCTCCTGCGAGCAAAACCCCATCACACGCTCGACGCCGGCGCGATTGTACCAGCTGCGGTCGAAGATCACGACCTCCCCGGCCGCGGGAAAGTGCCGGATATAGCGCTGGATATACATCTGCGATTTTTCGCGGTCGGTCGGAGCGGCGAGCGCGACGATTTTGAAGGTTCGCGGACTGACGCGCTCGGTCAACGCCTTGATCACGCCACCCTTGCCGGCTCCGTCGCGTCCTTCAAAGACAATGCAGATTTTTTTGCCTTCGCGCTTCACCCACTCCTGAAGCTTCACCGTCTCGACGGCGAGCTTTCTCAGCTCTTCTTCATAGGCCTTGCGCGTCAATTTAGTTGAGTCTTCCTCGTCCTTGGGCGCGTTGCTCTTTGCCATCTTCGCCTCCGCTTCATTTCCAGGCGAGGAACATTCCGACGTCGCCGGGAAATCCATTCGGCCATTCGACGATCATCGCTTTGAGGTGGTAACCGAGGGGCTCGAATTTTTCCTTCCAGATCTCATAGACCTGACGCGGCGCGCCGACGAGGGTTTGCGGCCAATCCGGCTCGGTGTTATTGATCGCCCGCCCGCGGTCCGCGCACATCTCCGACGGAAAACGCACGATCAGCAGCTCATTCTCGCCGCGCGACGCCGCAAGGCGCACGCGATTCATGAAGGCCGCGGCTCGCTCCTGCGTGAAATCGATCGGCTGCATCAGCTTGTCGATCAAATCCTTTTTGGCCTGACCTGCGCGCTGCATCGCCGCATAGGATTGCGACGCCTTGGCTGATTCCGTTTCGGCGACATAGGCCTTAAGGTCGGCGACGGACATGAAAGCCTCGTCTCCGAGCGGATGCGTCGAATGATTGACTGCGGGTTGGTTCATGGTCGCGCTCCCACGTTGCAGAGGGGGATTCAGCCTTAACGACGATGATAGACTTTTGATTGATCCGCATCAATCGAGCCCGCCGTATTGTAAGACCCTCCTCAAAGGCGGGGAAGGCGGACAACCGCGGCGCCCGCCTCGACCTCTGGCGCCGGCAAAAACCACACACATCATATCATTCAGCGAAGCGGCCGAACCGCGGCCATTCCGATGAGGACACATTTATGTCATTGCTGGACCTCTGCGGGAAGGATTGCGATGACGGGGCGATCGGGGCAGTTTCGACATTTCGGGTTGATCGCCGCTTGCGTCGCCGCCTATGCGCTTGTCTTGCAGCTTGTCCTGACGAGCGCCCTCGCCGCCGGCATTCCGGCCACCGAGCCAAGCGGCCTCGGACGTCTCTGCCTTAGCGGCAATTCATCGACGAGCGGCAATGAGAGCGATCACATAAAATCCCATTGTCCATTGTGCGTATTGCGTTTGGATTCCGCGTCGCTCCCTCCCCCGACGCCGGCGCTCATCATCGACCGCATCGCTGTAGAATGTCATTTCCGGGCTGTCTTACGGGCTTCGCTCCGTATCTTTGAGCCACGTTCCGCCTGCCAGCCGCGCGCGCCTCCGACGCTGACGTAAGAACGCCCCCCGGCGCTGATTCCGCGCGCGGGACTCTCACTTAATTCCCCTATCGCCCAGCCCGTCGGACAAGCGCCCGCAAGACGCGCGAGCGTCGGTGCGCGCCGGCTTGCGGCCTCATTACGGAAATCCACCATGCAATCCCTGCCCTTCGGGAGCGTTCGCGCAGCCTTGTGCGCCACAAGCGCGCTCGTACGTCCCTCGCTCGCCGTCCTGTGTTTCACTCCATTCTTTGTCACCGCGGCTGCCGCCCAAACCGCCCCAGACCTGCCGACCGTGGTCGTCCAGCCCAGCCTCCCGGATGGCGGCGGCGCCTCCTTCGGCGCCTTCGCCCCGGCAAACAGCGCCGCCATTTCAGGTGGGGGCGCCGCCGCAGCGGAGCTCTGGAGCAGCGATTCGGCCTCCCTCATCACGGATATCCCCGGCGGGGCGACCTGGGGCGCCGGCGGCGTGTCAAGCCTGCCGACCGTCAACGGCATGGGCGCGGATCGCGTCCAGGTGACGATCAACAGCATGCTGTTTGCTCCAGCCTGTCCGAACCAGATGAATCCGCCGCTCTCCTTCGTCAATCCGGCGATGATCTCCAACATGCGCGTTTATACGGCGTCGTCCCCGGTGAGCGCTGGCGGCGATTACACGGGCGCCAGGGTCGAAGTGGCCGTCGCGCCGCCGATCTTCGCTTCCAATGGAGGATTTATAACGACTGGAGGCGTTTCCGGATTTTTCCGCAGCAACGGCTCCTCTTATGGAGTGAACGCGAACACGACCGTGTCCAATCTGGATACAAGCGTCGCCTTTACCGGCGGCTGGGCGCGATCAGGCGATTACACGGCCGGCGACGGGACGAAAATCAAATCCACCTTGTTCCAGACCCAGAACTACGCGCTCAGCGTTTCGAAAAAGGTCCAGGACGGCCTCTTTTCGATCGAGGTTGGCGGCCAGGCCATTCCCTATCAGGGCTATCCCAATCAATATATGGACATGGTCGACAATCACAGCCTCTACATCAACGCACGCTATGAAGGCCTGTTTGATTGGGGCAAGTTTGAAGCGACCGCTTTCGGGAACCGCATCCGCCACACGATGGGCTTTATCGAGCCTGACAAGAGCGGCGACATGCCGATGGACACCCAGAGCATGGACGCCGGATATACGGTGAAGGGAACGATCCGGATATCGGCGCAGGATCTCGTCAGGATCGGCAACGAATTATATTATAACCATCTCGATGATTGGTGGCCGCCTGTCTCGGGCTCGGCGATGATGGGGCCTGACACCTTCGTCAACATCAACAATGGCCAGCGCGGCCGTGTTGGGACCTTCGCCGAGTGGGAACGCCGTTGGGACCCGGCGTGGACAACCATCTTCGGCGTGCGCAACGACGTCGTCATGATGAATACGGGAGACGTGCAGGGCTATAATGCGATGATGTACGGCGCCGAAGCCGCCGCCTTCAACGCCCAAGATCGCGCGCGGACCGATGTCAACTTCGACGGATCGGCCCTGGTCCGATACGAAGCCGATCCGTCGAGCCTTTATGAGCTTGGATTTGCGCGCAAGACGCGCTCGCCCAATCTCTACGAGCGTTACGCCTGGTCGACGAACGCCATGGCCATGCAGATGATCGGCTGGTTTGGCGACGGCAACGGCTATGTCGGAAATATCAATCTCGTTCCGGAGAAAGCCAATACGGTCAGCTTCACCGCGGCCTGGCATGACGCGGCCAGGAAAGCATGGGAGATCAGGGTCTCGCCCTACTACAGTTATGTCGAGGATTATATCGACGCCGACCGCTGCGCGCTTTCCGGTTGCCTCGCAAATCTGGCCTCAAACCTGACCACGACGGACAATTTCGTCTATCTGCAGTTCGCCAACCATGACGCCTGGCTCTATGGCGTCAATCTCGATGGCAAGCTGGCGCTCTGGGATACCGACACATTCGGCCAGGGAGGCTTTCGCGGAAACCTGAATTTTGTGCGTGGTCAGCGGACCGACGGGATCAATCTTTACCACATGATGCCCGTCAACGCGACGCTGGCGCTGGATCAGACTTTTGGCGGCTGGAACTCGAGCCTCGAAGTCCAATTCGTTGGCTCGAAGACGCTTGTGAGCCAGGTTCGAAACGAACTCGTCACATCGTCCTACGCCCTCGTTAATCTTCGCCTCGGCTATCAATGGGAGGCGGTAAGGCTGGATTTCGGCATCGACAATCTGTTCAACCAGAACTACGACCTCCCCCTCGGCGGAGCCAATCTGGTCAATTACCAGGCGGTCAGCATGATGGGCACGTCCGCAGTCTACGGCTATCCGGTGGCGGGGCCCGGCCGCTCGTTCAATACGCGGCTGTCCGTGAAGTTTTAGCGCCAGGGCGTAGCGGCTGACCTGCGGATGGTCAGCCGCTACCGATTCTCATCCATCCATTTTCAGGGCGGCGATGAAGGCTTCCTGCGGGATCTCCACCTTGCCGAACTGGCGCATCTTCTTCTTGCCGGCCTTCTGCTTGTCGAGGAGCTTGCGCTTGCGGGTGGCGTCGCCGCCATAGCACTTCGCCGTCACATCCTTGCGCAGGGCCCGCACCGTCTCGCGTGCGATGATCTTGCCGCCGATCGCCGCCTGGACCGGGATCTGGAACATGTGCGGCGGGATCAGCTCCTTCAGCTTCTCGACCATCACCCGGCCGCGTGTGTCGGCGCGGTCGCGATGCACCAGCATCGACAGCGCGTCGACCGGTTCGGCGTTGACGAGGATCGACATTTTGACGAGATCGCCCGGCCGGTAATCGGTGATGGCGTAATCGAAGCTGGCGTAACCCTTCGAAATCGACTTCAGCCGGTCGTAAAAATCGAACACGACTTCGTTCAGCGGCAGATCATAGACCGCCATCGCGCGCTTGCCGACATAGTTGAGATCGACCTGCACGCCGCGCCGCTCCTGACAAAGCTTTAGCACCGCGCCGAGGTAGTCGTCGGGCGTCAGGATTGTGGCGCGGATCCAGGGCTCGTCGATCTCTTCGATCTTCGTTGGGTCCGGCATATCGGCCGGATTGTGCAATTCGATCGTAACGCCGTCGCGCTGGACGATTTTGTAGATCACCGACGGCGCGGTGGCGATCAGATCAAGGTTGAATTCGCGCTCCAGCCGCTCCTGAATGATCTCGAGGTGCAAGAGGCCCAAAAAGCCGCAGCGAAAGCCAAAGCCCAGCGCCGCCGAACTCTCCATCTCATAGGAAAAGCTCGCGTCATTGAGGCGAAGCCGGCCCATCGCCGCGCGCAGATCCTCGAAATCGGCGGCGTCGACCGGGAACAATCCGCAGAACACGACGGGCTGGGCCGGTTTGAAGCCCGGCAGCGCCTCGGCGCAGGGACGCCGCTCGTCGGTGATGGTGTCGCCGACGCGCGTATCGGCGACCTGCTTGATCTGCGCCGTGATGAAACCGATCTCGCCGGGGCTAAGCTCTCCGGCGTCCTGCATTTTCGGGCGGAACACGCCGATCCGGTCGACCTCATAATGGGCGTCCGCGGCCATCATCTTGATTTTCTGCCCCTTGCGCAGGACGCCGTCGATGACGCGCACCAGCACGACGACGCCAAGATAGGCGTCGTACCAGCTGTCGACGAGAAGCGCCTTTAAGGGGGCCGATTCGTCGCCCTGCGGCGGCGGCAGGCGCGTGACGATGGCCTCTAGCACGAGATCGATGCCGATGCCGGTCTTGGCGGAAATCATCACGGCGTGCGAGGCGTCGAGCCCGATTACATCCTCGATCTGCTGCTTGATCCGCTCGGGTTCGGCGGCCGGCAGATCGATCTTGTTCAGGACGGGCACGATCTCATGGCCGGCGTCGAGCGCGTGATAGACATTGGCGAGCGTCTGCGCCTCGACGCCCTGGCTGGCGTCGACAACCAGCAGCGAGCCCTCGCAGGCGGCGAGCGAACGCGACACCTCATAGGCGAAATCGACGTGGCCGGGCGTGTCCATGAGGTTCAGAATATACGCCTCGCCATCGGCGGCCGTGTATTCGAGCCGGACCGTTTGCGCCTTGATGGTGATGCCGCGCTCGCGCTCGATATCCATGGAATCCAGCACCTGCTCGACCATGTCGCGCGCGGCCACCGCTCCGGTCTGCTGGATCAGCCGGTCGGCCAGCGTCGACTTGCCATGGTCGATATGGGCGACGATCGAGAAATTGCGGATGTTCTTGATGGGGTGCGCAGTCATCCTTGCGAGATAGCAGGAGGGGGCGGCAAAGGGAAGGCGGCCGGGGGCGCGCCCATCGGGCGCAGATTATGCGGGCGCCCGGCGTTTCACCTTATCTGATGCTGCAAGGTCCCCAGCAGATAATTCGCAAGGCCTCGCTCAAGACCTGGCCGCTTGGCGCAGTCTTCCGCATATTGGATTTTGCTATGCCTGACCAGAAAATCGAGCGCCGCCTGCTCGTTTCCCTTTTGGATTGTTCCATCAAGATGGAATTTGGCGAGGTTATAGAGAGCGTGCGGATCGTTCTGATCGCCGGAAAGGCGCAAGAAATGAAGGGCGCGGGAGGCGTTTGAAGGTTTAAGGACATCTTTATAAATAACGAAAAGCCGAAAATGAATATTGGCGCCGGAAAATCCAAGTCCAGTAGCACGTTCATAAAGACTGACTGCGCCCGCGATGTCGGAAAACCCGAGTTCGCGCACATAGCCCGCCGCATAACAGGCGCGGGCGAGGAAAGCATCCGAACCTGCTTTCTCGAGCGTCGGCATCGCCTCATTGAATAGTAGCTGATGAGCCAGATCTGGATTCTTGGTTACATTCAGCCTCCCATCCACAAGGCATTCCGCGAGGAACGTTTTTGCGTGAGGACTTCCGGCCAGATGCGCCTTGTTCATCCATTCGAAGGCTTTGACTTCATCCTTTTCAACGCCTTCGCTCTTCCAATAGGCCATAGCCAGAGGGAAATACGCTTCGACCGCGCCGTTGCGGCGGCGAAATCGAAACACTGAAAGGCGTATTTCAGATTTTCGCCTTGGTTTTCTTCGCCATATTTGAACCCGCCCGGGCTGTAGAGGAAACCAAGCTCAAGGTAAGCCATCGGGCTATTGTCGAGTTTCGCCGCCTCAACGAAATATTGGTGAGCACGCTCAAAGTCGCCTTCATCATAATGGATGTGTCCAAGCTCCAGAAGCGCGCGCGACGTCTTGCCCCAAGCCAGATCGTTCTTGACTTCTTCCTTCCAGACAAGAAACTCCCGATCCACCGCTGGGCCGAGCGCGCTGTTTTCCGAGAAACGGCTCGCTGGCGTCCAATCGGTCTGCGCAACATCGAAATGAAATGAAGCCGGTGGGCGGAAATTAAAGAAATTACGCTCAGCAATCGCGTCGCTGACAGCAAAATATAGATTTGGATCGTGTGAACTTGAATGGGTCAAAGTCGCGGCTTCGTCGCAGATCTTTTGAGTTAGCTCGCTTCGCGATAAATTGGACTGTTGCTGATATTGATTCACAATTGAGGAAAGATCGACATCCCGATAAAAACTCATTGCGGCGCCCATTTTTCTGGAATGAATTGGCACAGAGTTTCAAAAATAAAACGATCAAATAACTAAACTCAATCTTCGCCCGTCGCGCATTTGTTCGTTAAATTTCGCCGCTCGCAACCGTCGATTATTGCCGTGTTGCAATAGCGGCGCTACCGCTCTTGCGCGAGGCTGACGACGGCGAACCATGGCGCGCTTGCCGGCGGCGAAAAGACGATTGTCGAAACGCTGGTGGCGTAATAGCTGCGCCCGCTACCGTCGAGCCGTTCGTGATCGCCGGCCAGGTAGCGATTGTGGCATCGGACGATTTCCAGGGCGAAACTCTTCCCGTGGCTGCGCACGGCAGCCAACACGCCGGCGCTTTGACTCAGTCCGTTCGGATCGACATAGCCGGCCATGTTTTTCTCTTGGCGCCGCGAGCCGCGGCGGGCGTTAATGGAAAACGCTCGAGCCTGAAAACTGTTCCGCTCGCAACCCGCCGCCGCAGGCTCGTTCGGGCGGGCGCACAGTGGTCGCGGGTATCCGAGAAACACAGATCGTCTCAAGGCCTCACCGGCGCCGGCGTGTTCGGCGGATAGGCTGGCGCGAGCTTCACGCCAACAATTTCATATTCCGTCCGCCGATGACACATCAACGGAAGAGGCAGGGCCAGGGGAAACAGCTTTTGATGATATTCGAGGCTGACGGCGCTGCCCGGGGGGATCGCCTCAAGCTCCTTCTCAATCGTCTTGTCGGGGACGGAAAAGTAAAACGTATTGTCGATAGCGCCCTTGTTCTGCGTCAGGGAGTCGGATTTGGCGAAATTCGCCAGCGCAAGCTGCCCCTCCCGAGTCCAGCAGATAAAGCCTTTGGTCGATAATTTATCGATGACGCCGGTGCGCGTGCCGATCGAGTAATTGTAAGAATTCACCAGCGCCGCGAGGCCGATGAAAATCGCCAGCGCGGCAAGCGCGACGAAGGCGAATTTGAACTTCCAGGACATGAGCGCCCCCCCCTTGCGCGGCGAGGTTGACGCCCACGCGGCCGGACACTGCCTTTAGACGGCGCCAACCGCAAGCCTGTATCTCGACGTCTCAACCCGCGCGCGGATGCGCGGAGCGATAGGCCTCGATCAGTCTGGCGCTGTCCACCGCCGTATAGATTTGCGTCGTCGACAGCGAGGCGTGGCCGAGCAGTTCCTGAATCGAGCGCAGATCGCCGCCGCGGCTCAAAAGATGGGTGGCGAAGGAATGGCGCAGCGCATGCGGCGTCGCCGAATCCGGCAGGCCGAGCGCGCCGCGCATCCGCTCGACGGCGAGCTGAATGATGCGCGGCGACAGCGGTCCGCCCTTGGCGCCGACGAATAAATGCCGCTCCAGCGGCAGATGATAGGGGCAAAGTTTCAGATAGGCTTCGACGCCCTGGCGCACCGGCGCGATGACTGGCGCCTCGCGAATCTTGCCGCCCTTGCCGGTAATTCGCAGCGTGTCCCGCTCTCCGACCGGCGCATCGGCGCGCAAAATCGACAGCGCCTCCGAAATACGCAGGCCCGCGCCATAGAGAAGCCCGAGAACGGCGGCGTCGCGTGCAAGAATCCAGGGCGGGCGATCCTCCCCCGCGCGCGATTCGACGCTCGTCACCGCGCATGCGGCGCTGGCGGTCAGCGGTTTTGGCAGTCGGCGCGGCGCCTTTGGCGCGCGAACGGCGCCGAGCGCGGCGCTCTGCTGGACGCCGCGGCGCTGCAGATAATGCGAAAAAGAGCGCAGGCCCGCGAGCTGGCGCAGCAGCGAGCGGCTACCGGCGCCAGCGGCCCGGCGCGCGGCCATGAAGGCGCGCAGATCGGCCGGCGACAGGGTCGAGACCATCGCAAGTGCAGGCGGCGCTCCAAAATGGACGCGGGCGAAGCTCAGGAATTGGCGAAGATCGCGAGCGTAGGCGGCGAGCGTCAGTTCAGCGACGCGGCGCTCTCCGCCAAGTTGCGCGAGCCAGGCTCTCGCGCAGGACGCCAGTTCGGCGTCGGCCGGCGCGAAATCCTGGCGCGCGGCGTGGGTCAGGCTGGGAGCGACGGCTTTTTTATTGGCCATGGGGCCAGTCTTGCCGCTTGCAGCCTAAATTTTCGTTAGGAGCGCTTGATGTCGGCTGTGGCCGCGACAAGCAATTCGTCGAGCTTGCGCTGGATCTGATGCTCGGAAACCGCCGCTCCGGCCTTTTCGAAATCCGCGCGAACGCCGGCTATCGCTTGTTCGGCGCCTTCGGCGACTTCCTTATGGACCAAAGCGTTCGCATAGGCCTCGGCGTCCGCGCCCGTCTTGCCGAGTTTCTCCGCCGCCCAGAGCGCAAACCACTTGTTCCGGCGCGCGATCGCCCTGAATTGCAGTTCTTCGTCATGCGCGAGCTGCGCCTCGAAACCCTGTTCGCGTTTGTCGAAAGTCGTCATAAGCGCACTATCCCTTATGCGGGCGACCTTAAAATCGCGCCCTTCACGCCCATTTAATTAACACGATTTCTTGAAAAAACCATGGTCGCATGTCCACCATCCCGCCATTCGACCCATGAGCAAGATTGATTTCTTTTCTGTATCCGAAAGCGGATGTCTGCTAGAAATAGCCTCAGCCGATCCATTTGGGGGGAATCATCTTCAGCGTCGAATCAAAGCGTTGAGACAGGCCGCGCGCAAGCGCCGCCCTCGGCGATCGTTCTCGCTTGTCTGATCTGCGGGACGGAAAACTTGTCCCCAGGGCGCAAAAGCGTGTAAGACCCGCCGGATGCGGCTTTGCCCGAGCCTAATTTCACTCCTTCCGCCGCCAAACGCGCTGCCGCCGTGTGGATGCGGGTCAAGGATGTTCCAAAGGAGCCACGCCGCCAATGGATCCTCTCAAGCCACGGTTAATCCCAATGAATCGCCGCCGGCGCATCTATGAAGGCAAGGCCAAAGTCCTCTATGAGGGGCCAGAACCCGGTACGCTCATCCAGCACTTCAAGGATGACGCCACCGCCTTCGACGCCAAGAAACATGAGGTGATCGACGGGAAGGGCGTGCTCAATAACCGCATTTCCGAGTACATCTTCCAGAATCTCAACGACATCGGCGTGCCGACGCATTTCATCCGGCGCCTCAACATGCGCGAACAACTCATTCGCGAAGTCGAGATCATTCCGCTGGAAATCTGCGTTCGCAATGTCGCGGCCGGCTCGCTCGCGACCCGCCTCGGCATTGAGGAAGGCACCCAGCTGCCGCGCTCCATCATCGAATTCTATTACAAGAACGATGAGTTGCACGACCCGATGGTGTCGGAAGAACATATCACCGCCTTCGGCTGGGCGAGCCCGCAGGAGATCGACGACATCATGGCGCTCGCCATAAGGGTCAATGATTTCCTCACCGGACTCTTCCTCGGCGTCGGCATCCGTCTTGTCGATTTCAAGATGGAATGCGGCCGCTTGTGGGAAGGCGATATGATGCGCATCGCCGTGGCGGACGAGTTCTCGCCTGATTCCTGCCGGCTGTGGGACATGAAATCCAACGACAAGCTCGACAAGGATCGCTTCCGCCGCGACCTTGGCGGCCTCGTCGAGGCCTATACAGAAGTTGCCCGCCGGCTCGGCATCCTGCAGGAAAACGAGCAGCCCCGCGCCAGCGGACCGAAGTTGGTGCGCTAGAAATTAAGAGGCGCGACGGCCCATAGGCCGCCGCTTCTCTCCTCCGGCGAACGCCGGGAGGTTTGCGGCCGCGCCCAAACCACACTGCCACGGAGGCTTCGGCCTCCGTTTCTGTTTTTGCGAGCGACCGGCGCGCACTGCGCAGCCCGGCAAAGGATAGGCGAGCGATGAAAGCGCGGGTCTTCGTCACTTTGAGAAGCGGCATTCTCGATCCGCAGGGCAAGGCCATCGAAGGCGCGCTAAAATCGCTCCAGATCGACGGCGTCAAAAGCGTGCGTCAGGGCAAGCTGTTCGACGTCGAGATCGAAACGCTGGACCCCGCCGCCGCCAAGGCTCTTTTGCAGCAGGCCTGCCAAAAGCTTCTCGCCAATCAGGTGGTCGAGGATTTCGAGGTCGAGATTTCTTAAGGTCCCTCGCCGATCGAGTTCGCTTCATGCGCAATCTTTTCCAGCCGGAGTTCATCGCTTCATGAAATCCGCCGTCATTCTGTTTCCCGGCTCCAACCGTGAGGGCGACGCGATTCGCGCCCTCAAGCCGCATGGTCCGGCAGAGATCGTCTGGCACGGTGAGGCCGACCTGCCGCGCGGGACCGATCTCGTCGTGCTGCCCGGCGGATTTTCCTATGGCGACTATCTGCGCTGCGGCGCCATCGCGGCGCATTCGCCGATCATGGCGGCGGTGCGCGCGCACGCCGAGCGCGGCGGCCTCGTGCTTGGCATTTGCAACGGGTTCCAGATTCTTGTCGAATTCGGCCTTCTGCCCGGCGTCCTCATGCGCAACGCCGGGCTCCATTTCATCTGCCGCATGCAGCATCTGCGCGTCGAGCGCACGGACGCCGCCTTCGCTTCGGCTTATGAAAAGGGTCAAATTATCCGCATCGCCATCGCCCATGGCGAAGGCAATTACGCCGCCGATTCGCAAACAATCGCCCGCCTCGAAGGAGAAGGCCGCGTCGCCTTCCGCTATTGCGATGCGGCTGGCGAAGTGACGTCCGCCGCCAATCCGAACGGCTCTATCAACGCCATCGCCGGGATCTATTCAGAACGCTTCAATGTGCTCGGCATGATGCCGCACCCGGAAAATCTGATCGACCCGCTGGTCGGCGGCACGGACGGGCGCGGGCTGTTTACGAGTATTGCCGGCTCCTTCACTGTCGCCGTCTGAAACCATTCGACGGGGCGATTTTTGTAACGCGCTCTTTGGAGCGCGGCGGAACGGGCCGGTTTGGCGCGGTTGGCGCGCCACCCCGGTCTGTCTTCCGGCAGATCGTCGCGCGAAAGAAGCTTGCCAAGGATAGACGCCTTCCTGCAAACAAACGCAGCTTTTCGTTTCAGCGGAAGAGACAACCTATTGCCTCGACAGGACCCCCCCGTCACGCCCGAACTCGTCGCGTCGCACGGCCTCAAGCCAGACGAATATCAGCGCATCCTTGACCTGATCGGCCGCGTTCCGAGTTTTACGGAACTCGGCATTTTCTCGGCGATGTGGAACGAGCACTGCTCCTACAAATCCTCGCGACTGCATCTGCGCGCCCTGCCAACCAAGGCGCCCTGGGTGATTCAGGGTCCGGGCGAGAACGCCGGCGTGATCGACATCGGCGACGGCGAGGCCTGCGTCTTCAAGATGGAGAGCCACAACCACCCGTCCTACATCGAGCCCTTTCAGGGCGCGGCGACGGGGGTCGGCGGCATTTTGCGCGACGTCTTCACCATGGGGGCGCGGCCGGTCGCCTGTCTCAACCTGCTGCGCTTTGGCGCGCCGGAACACCCCAAGACGCGCCATCTCGTTTCCGGCGTCGTCGCCGGCATCGGCTCCTACGGAAATAGTTTCGGCGTGCCGACGGTCGGCGGCGCGACAGCGTTCCACACGGGCTATGACGGCAATATTCTCGTCAACGCCATGGCCGTCGGCATCGCCCGCGCGGACGAGATTTTCTACGCCAAGGCGACCGGAATCGGCAATCCGATCGTCTATCTCGGCTCGAAAACGGGCCGCGACGGCATCCATGGCGCGACCATGGCCTCCGCCTCTTTCGAGGAAGACGCCGAAGCCAAGCGCCCGACGGTGCAGGTCGGCGATCCTTTCACCGAGAAGCTGCTGTTAGAGGCTTGCCTCGAGCTGATGCGCACCGGCGCCGTCATCGCCATCCAGGACATGGGCGCGGCGGGGCTCACCTCCTCCGCGGTTGAGATGGGGGCCAAGGGCGATCTCGGCATCGAACTTGATCTCGACGCCGTGCCCTGTCGCGAGACCGGCATGAGCGCCTATGAAATGCTGCTCTCCGAGAGTCAGGAGCGCATGCTGATGGTGCTCGATCCGCAAAAGGAGATTGAGGCCAAAGCCGTCTTCGTCAAATGGGGACTGGATTTTGCTGTTATCGGCAAGACCACGGACACGCTGCGCTTCGTCATCAAGCATGAAGGCGAGGTGAAAGCCGACCTGCCGATCAAGCAGCTTGGCGACGCCGCGCCCCTTTATGATCGCCCGCATGTGGCGAGCCCGGCGCTGGAGAAGGTCGAAGCCGCCGCAATCGAGCCGCCGCTCTCGAACGCAGAGGCGCTGAAGCTGCTGCTGGCGACGCCGGATCTTTGCTCCAAGCGCTGGATCTACGAGCAATATGACCATCTCATTCTCGGCAATAGCGTCGAGACGCCGGGAGGCGACGCGGCTGTGATCCGCCTTGGCGACGGCCCGAAGGGCCTCGCGCTGACGACCGACGTCACCCCGCGCTATTGCGAGGCCGATCCCGTCGCGGGCGGCCGGCAGGCCGTCGCGGAGGCCTGGCGCAATCTCACCGCCGTCGGCGCCCTGCCCCGCGCCGTCACCGACAATCTCAATTTCGGCAATCCGGAAAAGCCCGAGATCATGGGCCAATTCGTCGGCTGTCTGACCGGCATCGGGCAAGCGTGCCGGGCGCTCGACTTCCCGATCGTCTCCGGCAATGTCTCGCTTTATAATGAGAGCAGCGGCAAGGGCATTCCGCCGACGCCCTCGATCGGCGGCGTCGGTGTTATCGCGGACGTCAGCCTTGCGGCGAAACTCGCCTTCCGGCGCGCGGGCGACGCCATTCTCCTGATCGGCGACACGGAGGGCTGGCTCGGCCAGTCGCTCTATCTGCGCGACGTCTGCGGCCGCGAGGCGGGCGCGCCGCCGCCGGTCGATCTTGCCGCTGAAAAGCGCAATGGCGATTTCGTCCGCGAGCTGATTCTCGCGGGCCTCGTCAGCGCGGTCCACGACATATCGGACGGCGGACTTGCCGTCGCCCTCGCGGAAATGGCGATGGCCGGAGGCGTCGGCGCCAGCGTCGAGGCGCCGGCCAATGTTCCGGCGCATGGTTTCTGGTTCGGCGAGGACCAGTCGCGCTATATTGTCGCGACCTCGCCCGAGCATGCGCTCGGCGTTCTCGCCGCGGCCCAGCGCGCTGGCGTTCCCTGCCGCCGCATCGGCGAGACAGGCGGCGCGGCGTTGACCCTCAAGGGCGAGGCCGCCATATTGGTCGGCGATCTTTCGGCGCGCTTCGAGGGCTGGCTTCCCGATTATATTGCGGCCGCGCTCTAGGAGTTCGATCTGCGGCGCGACAATTGCTCAGGCGGCTGCAAAGCGCGCAACATCAAGGAATTTCAACCATGCCCATGGAACCCGCCGATATCGAGACGCTGATAAAAAAAGGGATCCCCGACGCAAAGATCGAGCTCACCGACCTTGTCGGCGACAAGGATCATTGGTCGGCGACCATCACTTCGACGGAGTTCGTCGGCAAGACGAAGCTCCAGCAGCATCAGATCGTCTATAAGGCCCTCGGGGCTTTCATGGGCGGCCCGCTCCATGCATTGCAGCTCAACACGCAAGCTCCCAAATAGGGTGGGACGCGCTTTCTCTCGCCGGCAAAGAATTGAAAGGATTTGGCTATGGCCATCAAGGACGTGATTCAGTCGACGGTCGACTCCAACGATGTCGTGTTGTTCATGAAGGGGACGCCGAATTTCCCGCAATGCGGCTTTTCGGGCCAGGTCGTGCAGATCCTGTCCTATCTCGATGTGCCCTATACGCCTGTGAACTGCCTCGAGACGGATGAAATCCGTCAGGGAATCAAGGAGTTCTCGAGCTGGCCGACAATTCCCCAGCTTTACGTCAAGGGTGAATTCATCGGCGGCTGCGACATCGTCCGCGAAATGTTCCAGAGCGGCGAACTGGCGAGCCACCTCGCCGGCAAGGGCATCCCGGTCAAGCAGCCCGCCAAGGCCTGATCCTTAGCAGCCCGCGCGCGCCTTCGCGGGCGGCTTTGTCCGCAAAGCGCCATCGCCATGTCTGAAATCGGCCCCGCCCGGCCGATGGAGAACCAGAACCCGCTCCGCCTGAGCGGGTTTTTCTATTTTCGCGCAGCGGCGATCAGCGCGAGAGCGTCGGCCGAATCCCACTCCGCCGGCCCCGCCATGACGCCGAGATCGCAGCCATTACGGTCGACGAGAATCGTCGTTGGCAGACCCAGCGCCTTGCCGACGCCCTTCAGGGTTTGAAATACGCCAGCGGTTTCGTCGGCGAAGAAATCGAGATTTTTTATCTCCGCCTCTTTCAAAAATGCTTTCGGCCGATCGAGCTTGGCGGTGTCTATATTGACCGCGACCACCTTGAATCCGTCAGAGCCGGCCTTTGCCTGCAGGCGGTCAAGCGCCGGCATCTCCTTGCGGCAGGGCACGCACCAGGTCGCCCAGAAATTCAAAAGCACCGTCTGGCCTCTGAATGAAGCAAGCGTCGTCGGCGCGCCGTCCGGTCCATTGAAAACGAGTTCGGGCAGCGGCCGCGGCTGCGTCGAGACGGCGAGAGCCGCAACCTCGCCATGGGCGAGCGGCGCGAGCGTCCTGGCGATCTCGCGCGATCCCGGACAGGCGGCGTCCGCTGCGGCCTCCTTGCCGCCCCGCGCGTTCATCGCGTAAACAAAAGCCAACACCGCGGCGCCGACCAGAAGGAAGGCGATGATCAGCCGGCGGCGCGCGCCGGCGCGTCCGAGCCGCGGATCGCCGACCAGCGAAAAGTCTTCTCGCGCCATGCAATGTTCTCCGATTGTCCGCGTGAGCGCGGGCAACCCCTTCTAGCGAGCGTAACGAAATGAGCAACAAGATGTGGGGCGGCCGGTTCGCCAGCGGCCCGGACGCGATCATGGAGGAGATCAACGCCTCGATCGGCTTCGACTACCGGCTGGCGATGCAGGATATCGCCGGATCGAAAGCCCATGTGGCCATGCTCGCCGACGCCGGCATCGTCAGCGCGGACGACGCCGCCGACATAACAAAGGGCCTCGAAGCCATCAAAGCGGAAATCGAGAGCGGCGCCTTCACTTTTTCGCGCGCGCTCGAAGACATCCATATGAATGTCGAATCGCGCCTCGCCGCTTTGATCGGCCCCGCCGCCGGACGGCTGCACACGGCGCGCTCGCGCAATGATCAGGTGGCGCTGGATTTCCGCCTCTGGGTGCGCGACACGATCGATGCGCTGGACAGCCAGCTGCGCGGCCTGCAGCTCGCCCTCGCCGAAAAGGCAAAGATCTATGCTGGCGCCGTGATGCCGGGCTTCACTCATATGCAATCGGCCCAGCCGGTCACCTTCGGCCATCATCTGCTCGCTTATGTCGAGATGTTCGCGCGCGACCGCTCGCGCCTTCGCGACGCCCGCGCGCGGCTCAACGAAAGCCCGCTTGGCGCGGCGGCGCTGGCCGGCACTTCCTTTCCGATCGACCGCCACGCCACCGCCCGCGCGCTTGGTTTCGACCGGCCGACCGCCAATTCGCTGGACAGCGTGTCGGACCGCGATTTCGTGCTGGAAACCCTAAGCGCAGCGTCGATTGCGGCCGTGCATCTGTCG
This sequence comes from Methylocella silvestris, assembly GCF_002891535.1. Lineage (GTDB taxonomy): Bacteria > Pseudomonadota > Alphaproteobacteria > Rhizobiales > Beijerinckiaceae > Methylocapsa > Methylocapsa silvestris_A. The sequence continues at coordinate 60,623 of NZ_PDZR01000011.1, forward strand.
CGCTTCGCCGAAGAGATCGTTTTGTGGTCGACGCCGCAGTTCGGCTTCGCCCGGCTGTCGGACAAATTCTCGACGGGCTCCTCGATCATGCCGCAAAAACGCAACCCCGACGCGGCCGAGCTGGTGCGCGGCAAGGCCGGCCGGGTGATCGGCGCGCTGACGGGCCTCCTTATTGTGATGAAGGGCCTGCCGCTGACCTATTCGAAGGACATGCAGGAAGATAAGGAAGGCGCCTTTGACGCGCTGCACTCGCTCTCACTTTGCCTCGCCGCCATGACCGGCATGGTCAAGGATATCGAGCCCGACACAGAGCGCATGAAGGCCGCGGCGGGCGCCGGCTACGCCACGGCGACCGACCTCGCCGACTGGCTGGTGAAGGCGCTCGGCCTGCCCTTCCGCGAGGCGCATCATGTGACAGGGCGCCTTGTCGCCGCGGCAAGCGCGCAGGACAAGGGCCTCGAGGAGCTGACGCTTGCCGAAATGCAGGCGGTCGAGCCGAGGATCGACGCCGGCGTCTTCGCCGTCCTCGGAGTCGAAAACTCCGTGCGCAGCCGCATGAGCTATGGCGGCACGGCGCCCGCCAATGTGAGCGAACAGGCGGAGCGCTGGCTCAGCGCGCTGGCCGCCGAACCCGCTTCGAAGATCTGAGGCCGCGCCGATGCTGCTGACGGGCCCGAGCCTGCCACCCCTTGCGGGCGGCGCAGCCAACGCTCTCGTCGTGCTGCTGCATGGCGTCGGCGCCAATGGCGACGATCTCATTGATCTTGCAGCCTATTGGCGCCCTGATCTGGCCAAAACGGCGTTCGTTTCCCTCAACGCGCCTTTCCCTTGCGACTTTGCGCCCGACCGGCTGCAATGGTTCAGCGTCGCCGACCGCACCCCCGCTGTTCTGCTGCAGGGGGCGCGCGTCGCAGCCTTGAGCCTTGACGCGACGCTCGATGCGCTGCTGGCCGCACGGGGCCTTACGGACGACAGGCTCGCCCTGGTCGGTTTTTCGCAAGGCGCGATGATGGCGCTTCACGTCGGTCTGCGGCGAAAGCGCCAGATCGCCGGGATCGTCGCATTCTCGGGCGCGCTGCGCGGCGGCGAGACGCTTCGCGCCGAAATCGGCGCGAAGCCGCCGGTTCTGCTGGTTCACGGCGAAATGGATGAGATCGTACCTTTCGCGGCGATGGCCGAGGCAAGGTCCGCGCTCGAGCGCGAGGGCGTCCCGGTCGCCGTGCTTGCGCGGCCCCGGCTCGGCCATGCGATCGACGAGGCCGGCCTCGACGCAGCGGGACGATTCCTGCGCGGCGCGCTCGCGCCGGCTACGACAGCCTGACGCGGAACAGCAACCCTCGGGAGCAAATTCCTCGCGCCCACAACTCGCGCGCTTATACGACACGGGCGCCGAGGACGTTTTATTTCACGGGCAAGGCGATCTTCGGCAAGAAACCGCGGCCGTCTGCGACGATGAATTGCCACATCGAGCGTCCCGCCGGCGATTGCTCGCGGCCTTGCGGTCGCACCACATACCATTGCCGCATGATCGGCATGCCAATCACGTCGAGGATGGCGAGACGGCCCTCGGCGACCTCCGCCTCGATGGTGTGCGCCGAGATGAGCGTCAGGCCAAGGCCCGCCATCACCGCCTGCTTGACCGTCTCGTTCGAGCCGATCTCGATATGGACGCGCGGCGGCGGCAGCACCAATCCGGCAAAGAAAGCGTCGAAATTATTGCGCGTGCCCGAACCCGCCTCGCGAACGATGAAGGCCTCATGGCAGAGTTCGGTCTTGTCGATGCCGACGCGCTTGGCCATGCTATGATCGGGCGGAGCGATGATGACCTGCGGATGGGGGCCGAAAATCTCGGCGACTACCGGAACGTCCGCAGGCGGAAATCCCATCAGGGCGACATCGACGGTCTGCTCGCGCAGCGCGGCGACGATGGTGGCGCGATTGCCGACCGTGACCGCGATCTCGACGCGCGGATGCCCGCGCGCGAAGGAGGCGATCAGGCGCGGCGCGAAATATTTGGCGGTGGAGGCGACGCCGATCGTGACGCGGCCGGCGTTCTTGTCCTTGTGCGCGGTCAGCGTCGCCTTGAGCTCGGCGAGCAAGAGATCGACGCGCATGGCGATCGTGACCACCTCCTGCCCCGCGCTGGTGAGGCGCAGCCTTCCGCCTGTGCGGTCAAATAGCGCGACGCCGACATCGTCCTCGAGCAATTTTATGCGCGAGGTCAGGGCGGCGGCGGTCACATTGAGCAGCTCCGCCGCGGCGACGATGGTGCCGCTCTCGGCCACCGCAACGACGGTTTCGAGGTGCTTTAGGGTCATCCGGCGCATGCGCACTCCGTAGAACTTGCCGCAGACGGGCTCAACCTAAATCACTTTTATTTCGGATGGCTTTCGGCGATAACGCTGGAGGATATGATGCAAAAAGGGCCGACATGCCAAGGATTTCGGGCGCAGAAGAATTGAAAGCCTACCTCGGCCGCACGGTTGGCGCCGACGCCCGTCTTGAGGCGGCCGCGGCGACGCTCGGCGAGATCGCCGCCGCCTCGGTCAAGATGTCGGAGCTGATCGGGCTCGGTCGGCTCTATGGCCGTCTTGGCGACGCGAGGGGAAGCACCAATTCGGACGGCGACGTCCAGAAGGAGCTCGACGTCCTTGCCGATGAAATGTTCGTCGAGGCGCTGCGCCGCGCGCCGGTCTATGGCGTCGTCTCGGAAGAGCTGAAAGAGGCGCTGCTGCTCAATCCGAACGCCTCGATCGTCGTCTCCATGGACCCCCTCGACGGTTCGTCCAACATCGACGCCAATGTCTCGATCGGCACGATTTTCTCGCTGCTGCCGACCCTTCCGGAAGCAAGTTCGCTCGAGGCGCATTTTCTGCAAAAGGGACGCGCGCAGATCGCGGCGGGATTCGTCATCTACGGTCCGCAAACCTCGATGGTCTTCGCGATCGGCGCCAGTCCGGTCGAAATCTTCACGCTCGACCGCAACGACGGGCAATTTTACCATGCGGCGACGGCCGGGCCGATCCCGAAGGAATCGTCCGAATATGCGGTCAATGCTTCCAATTACCGCCATTGGGAGCCCTCGATCCGCGCCTTTATCGAGGATTGCGCCCGCGGCCTCGATGGGCCGATGAAGCGCAATTACAATATGCGCTGGGTGGGTTCGCTCGTTGCAGAAGCCTATCGCATCCTGCTGCGTGGCGGCATTTTCCTCTATCCGGGCGACCAGAGGCCGGGCTATTCGGACGGCAGGCTGCGGCTGCTCTATGAAGGCGCTCCGGTTGCTTTCCTCATCGAGCGGGCGGGCGGCGTCGCGACCGATGGGCTTTCGGCCCTGCTCGACATCGAGCCGACCGCCATTCACCAGCGCGCGCCGCTTGTATTAGGATCGGCAGATCCGGTGCGCCTCGTCGCGCGCTATCGCTCCGATCCAAAAGTCTCCGCCGAACGCGCGCCGCTTTTTGGCGGCCGGGGTCTCATGCGGGACTAGAATCCAGGAATCACCGTGATCGAATGCGCCGTTCCGTCGCACGGACATCATAAAAACATGTAACGCTTTGTTTTGACACACTTCCTTTCGTGAATGAAGCGGCGGGACCGCTTGGAAAGGATTGGCGGGCGGTTCGGAGCCGCGCAGAGCGCGGCGTCTGCGGCGTCAGGCTCATCTGTTGGTAAAGAGCGGGGAAGCTCAAAAGGTCATGTCGGTCAGATATCCGATCATTTCGGTTACCGGTTCGTCGGGCGCGGGCACCACCTCGGTCAAGCGCACCTTCGAGCAGATTTTCCGGCGCGAGGGAATCAACGCCTGCTATATCGAGGGCGACGCCTTTCACCGCTACGATCGCATTGAAATGCGCAATGTGATGGAGGAGGAGGCGACCAGGGGCAACAATCATTTCAGCCATTTCGGCCCGGCCGCCAATCTGCTCGAGGAGCTTGAAGAGGTCTTCCGCACCTATAGCGCGCGCGGCGTCGCCAAGACCCGCCATTATGTGCATGACGAGGCCGAGGCGGCGCTGTTCGGCCAGGAGCCCGGCACTTTTACGGAATGGAAATCGCTTCAGGCGCACAGCGACCTCCTGTTCTATGAAGGCCTGCATGGCGCGTCGGTGACCGAAAAGGTCAATATCGCCCGCCACGCCGACCTTAAGATCGGCGTCGTTCCCGTGATCAATCTCGAATGGATTCAGAAGATCCATCGTGACCGCGCCGACCGCGGCTATACGACCGAAGCGGTGATGGACACGATCTTGCGCCGGATGCCAGACTACACGCGCTACATCTGCCCTCAGTTCACGGAGACGGATATCAACTTCCAGCGCGTGCCGACGGTCGACACCTCCAATCCATTCACGGCGCGCTGGATTCCGACGGCGGACGAATCCATGGTTATCATCCGTTTCGCCAAGCCGAGCGGCATCGACTTTCCCTATCTCCTGTCGATGATCCACGACAGCTTCATGTCGCGGGCGAACTCCATCGTCATCCCCGGCGCTAAGCTCGACATCGCCATGCAGCTCATTTTGACGCCTTTCATTCTGCAGCTGGTCGAACGCAGAAGGCGCCTGACCCAAGGACGGAAATTCGATGAACGCGCTCACGAAAACTTCTAAGGGAGCGTCGGACGCCGAGATGGCGAACGCCATCCGCATCCTGTCGATCGACGCCGTGGAGAAGGCGAACTCCGGCCATCCCGGCATGCCGATGGGAATGGCCGACGTCGCGACCGTGCTGTTTACGCGTTTCATGAAATTCGATCCCGCCGATCCCGCCTGGCCGGACCGCGACCGCTTCGTCCTGTCCGCCGGCCATGGCTCGATGCTGCTCTATTCCCTGCTTTATCTGCTCGGCTATCCGGGCGTGACACGGGCCGAGATCGAGCGCTTCCGCCAGCTTGATTCGAAGACGCCGGGACATCCTGAATATGGCCACACCGCGGGGGTCGAGACGACCACCGGCCCTCTCGGCCAGGGCCTCGCCGCGGCAGTCGGCATGGCGATCGCCGAAAAACTGCTCGCCGCGCGCTTTGGCTCGGGCGTCGTCGATCACCGCACCTATGTCATCGCCGGCGACGGCTGCCTGATGGAAGGGATCAGCCAGGAGGCGATCACGCTCGCCGGCCACTTGAAGCTGTCGAAGCTGATCGTTCTTTGGGACGACAATGGCATCACCATCGACGGCAAGGTCTCGCTGGCCGATTCGACCGACCAACTCGCCCGCTTCGCGGCGGCCGGATGGGCGGCCGCGCGCGTCGACGGACATGATCCCGAGGCGGTGGCGAAGGCGCTTGAGGCGGCGCAATCGGCCGAACGGCCGACCCTCATCGCCTGCCGCACCACCATCGGCTTTGGCGCTCCGACCAAGGCCGGCACCCATGCGGTTCATGGCGCGGCGCTCGGCAAGGATGAGGTCGCGGGAACGCGCGCCGTCTATGGCTGGCCGCATGCGCCCTTCGAGATCCCCGATCCGATCGCCAGCGCCTGGCGCGCGACAGCGGCGAAGGCTCAAGCCCCCCGCGCTGCCTGGGAGGCGCGGCTCAAAGCGCTGGAGCCCGCGGCGCTGGCAAGGTTCAAGGCTGACCTCAGCGGCGACATCGAGCCCGCCGTCGAAGACGCGGTCGAAGCTTTCAAGAAGGCCGCGAGCGAGGCCAATGCGCCGCAGGCGACGCGCATCTCGTCGCAAAAGCTGCTCGACAGGCTCGCCCCGGCGCAGCCCAATCTGATCGGCGGTTCGGCCGACCTCACAGGCTCCAACAACACCAAGGCCGGCGACATGAAGCCGGTCTCGCCAGTCGATTTTTCCGGGCGCTACCTGCATTACGGCATCCGCGAATTCGGCATGGCCGCGGCGATGAACGGCATCGCCCTGCATGGCGGCTTTATTCCCTATGGCGGCACTTTCCTCGTCTTTGCCGATTATAGCCGTCCGGCGATACGCCTTGCGGCGCTGATGGGCATCCGCGTCATTCATGTGCTGACCCATGATTCGATCGGGCTTGGCGAGGACGGGCCGACGCATCAGCCGGTTGAGCATCTGGCCTCGCTGCGCGCCATTCCCAATCTGCTCGTGTTCCGCCCGGCGGACGCCGTCGAGACCGCCGAGGCCTGGCAGCTCGCGCTGGAGCGCCGGACCTCGCCCTCGGTCATCGCGTTGACGCGGCAGAACCTGCCGATCGTGCGGCGCGCCCATACGAGCGAGAATCTCAGCGCCGCCGGCGCCTATGTGCTGCGCGCGCCCGAGGGCGAGCGCGACGTGACGCTGTTTGCGACGGGCTCCGAGGTCTCGCTGGCGGTCGAAGCGGCCGACCGGCTCGGCGCGGAAGGCGTCAGAGCCGCGGTGGTGTCGATCCCCTGCTTTGAACTGTTCGCCGAGGCGCCCGCCGCCTATCGCGCCAGCGTCATCGGAACGGCGCCGCGGGTCGGCGTCGAGGCGGCGGTGCGGCAGGGCTGGGACCTGGTGCTTGACCGAACTGACGGCTTCGTCGGCATGTCGTCATTTGGCGCTAGCGCTCCAGCCGGCGAACTCTACAAGAAATTCGGCATTACCGTCGATGCGATCATCGCTGAAGCCCGCGCGCTTCTCGCGCGCTGAACGAAGTTTGCGCGGCTTTGGCGCTAAAGACAGCCTGTGCGCCTTGCGCGGCGATAAAGACGCCGGGGCGAGGAAACGGTGCGCGAGTTGCTTGACCGCGGCGGCGGAAGGGTCTCGCCTTCGATGCTTCAAGCGCCGGCCTCAAAGCCGGCTGGCCCATGATTTTCACTGTGGACGGAGACTGGACATGGCTCGAATTACCCTTCGTCAGCTGCTCGATCATGCCGCCGAGCATGATTATGGCGTTCCCGCCTTCAACATCAACAATATGGAGCAGGGCCTCGCGATCGTCGAAGCGGCCGCCGCCGTCGATGCGCCAGTCATCATCCAGGCGAGCCGGGGCGCGCGCGGCTACGCCAACGACATCATGCTCGCCAAGATGATCGAGGCGCTGATCGAAATGTATCCGGATATCCCGATCTGCATGCATCAGGACCACGGCAATGGCGAGGCGACCTGCTTCAGCGCCATCCAATATGGCTTCTCGTCGGTGATGATGGATGGCTCGCTCGAAGCCGACGCCAAGACCCCCGCCTCTTACGATTACAATGTGGCGATCACGGCCCGCGTCGCCGAAGTCGCCCATCTCGTCGGCGCTTCGGTCGAAGGCGAACTCGGCGTGCTCGGCTCGCTCGAACATGGGACCGGCGAACAGGAAGACGGCCACGGCGCCGAGGGCGTGCTGAGCCGCGAACAGCTTCTGACCGATCCCGACCAGGCCGTCGATTTCGTAATGCGCACAAAAGTCGACGCGCTCGCCATCGCAATGGGAACCTCGCATGGGGCCTACAAGTTTTCGCGCAAGCCCGACGGCGAGATTCTCTCGATGAAAGTGATCGAGGAGATACACGCCAAGCTGCCGAACACCCATCTCGTGATGCACGGCTCGTCGTCGGTGCCGCAGGATCTGCAGGATATTTTCAACGCCAATGGCGGCGGCATGCGTCAGACGTTCGGCGTGCCGGTTGAGGAGATCGTTCGTGGCATCAAGCATGGCGTGCGCAAGGTCAATATCGACACCGATTGCCGGCTCGCCATGACGGGCCAGTTCCGCCGCATCGCCACCGAGTTCAAGGATGAATTCGATCCGCGCAAATTTTTGAAGCCGGCGATGGACGCCATGCGCGCGGTCTGCAAGCTGCGGCTCGAACAATTCGGCACGGCCGGCAACGCCTCCAAGATCAAGGTCCTGCCGATGTCGGCAATGGCCAAGCGCTACGCCTCGGGTAGCCTCGAGCCGCGCGCCCACCTGCAGCGTTCGGCCGCAGAATAGAGGCCGGGAGCCGCACCGTCACGCGAAGGAGAGTCCGATGACCGCCTCGCCGCCTGCTAAAGCCCGCTCCCGCTTCTCGGCGGGCGTCATGGAATATCGGCAGATGGGCTATTGGCAGCCGGACTATGTTCCGGGCGATACCGACATCATCGCCTGTTTCCGCGTGACGCCGCAGGACGGCGTCGATCCGATCGAGGCGTCGGCGGCGGTCGCCGGCGAATCCTCGACCGCGACCTGGACGGTGGTCTGGACCGACAGGCTGACGGCTTGCGACAAATACCGCGCGAAATGCTACCGTGTCGATCCGGTCCCGAACGCGCCCGGCTCCTATTTCGCCTTCATCGCCTATGAGCTCGATCTCTTCGAGCCGGGTTCGATCGCCAATCTCTCCGCGTCGATCATCGGCAATGTGTTCGGCTTCAAGCCGCTGAAGGCGCTGCGGCTCGAGGACATGCGCTTTCCGGTCGCCTATGTGAAAACCTTTCAGGGGCCGGCGACCGGCATCGTCGTCGAGCGCGAACGGCTCGACAAATTCGGCCGCCCGCTGCTTGGGGCGACCGTCAAGCCAAAGCTTGGCCTCTCGGGACGTAATTACGGTCGCGTCGTCTATGAGGCGCTAAAGGGCGGGCTCGACTTCACGAAGGACGATGAGAACATCAATTCACAGCCCTTCATGCATTGGCGCGAGCGCTTCCTCTATTGCATGGAGGCGGTCAATCGCGCGGAAGCCGCGACGGGCGAGATCAAGGGCACCTATCTCAACGTCACGGCCGCCACCATGGAAGACATGTATGAGCGGGCGGAATTCGCCAAGGAGCTCGGCTCGGTCATCATCATGATCGATCTCGTGATCGGCTATACGGCGATCCAGTCCATGGCCAAATGGGCGCGGCGCAACGACATGATCCTGCATCTGCATCGCGCCGGCCATTCGACCTATACGCGGCAGAAGATCCATGGCGTCTCGTTCCGCGTCATCGCCAAATGGATGCGGCTGGCCGGCGTCGACCATATCCACGCCGGCACCGTCGTCGGCAAGCTCGAAGGCGATCCGAATACGACGCGCGGCTATTACGACATCTGCCGCGAGGATTATAATCCGCAGCAGCTCGAACATGGCGTCTTCTTCGACCAGCATTGGGCCTCGCTGAACAAGCTGATGCCGGTCGCCTCGGGCGGCATCCATGCCGGCCAGATGCACCAGCTGCTCGATCTTCTCGGCGAGGACGTCGTGCTGCAGTTCGGCGGCGGCACCATCGGTCATCCGATGGGAATCGCCGCGGGCGCGACCGCCAATCGCGTCGCGCTGGAGGCAATGATCTTCGCCCGCAATTGCGGACGCGACACGCTCGCAGAAGGCCCGGCGATCCTCGAGGACGCGGCTCGCGGCTGTACGCCGCTGCGCCAGGCGCTCGACGTCTGGAAGGACGTCAGTTTTGATTACACCTCGACGGACTCGCCTGATTTCGTCCCGACCGCGACGCCGGCTTGAGGGAGCGATCCAATGCGCGTCACGCAGGGGTGCTTTTCGTTTCTGCCGGATTTGACCGACGACCAGATTCGTTCGCAGGTGCAATATTGCATCGACAAGGGATGGGCGATCAATCTTGAGTACACCGACGATCCGCACCCGAGGAACACCTATTGGGAGATGTGGGATCTGCCGATGTTCGACATCAAGGACCCCGCCGGCGTGATGCTTGAACTCGCAGCGTGCCGCAAGGCTCACGCCGGCCGCTATTATGTGCGCCTCTCGGCGTTCGACGCCTCGCCGGGATGGGAGAGCGTGCGCATCTCCTTCATCGTCAATCGTCCTGCGAAGGAGCCGGGCTTCCGCCTGGTGCGCTCTGAGGGGCCGGGCCGCCGGCAGATCTATTCTCTGCAATCCTATGCGGTCGACCGGCCGGAATCGGAGCGCTATTGAAGCGCGGCCGACGAAATAGAGACGCGAAGAATGGGTGAGGAGCAGCAAAAGCCGGCCGGCGACGACGGCGTCCCACAGGCCATGATCGACCTGCGCGCCGAATTGCGCGAAACCCATGTCGCGGAAGTTCTCGACACGCTCGACCGCGAGCTGGTGGGGCTCGCCCCCGTCAAGCAGCGTATCCGCCAGATATGCGCGCTTCTCATCGTTGATCGCGTGCGCCGCCGCCTCGGCCTCATCTCCGAGCCGCCGACCCTGCATATGTCCTTTACCGGAAACGCCGGCACCGGCAAGACCACCGTCGCCCTGCGCATGGCGGAGATTTTGCACAAGCTCGGCTATATCCGCAAAGGACATCTCGTCTCGGTGACGCGCGACGACCTCGTCGGCCAATATATCGGTCATACCGCGCCGAAGACGAAAGAAATCCTGAAGAAAGCGATGGGCGGCGTCTTGTTCATCGACGAGGCCTATTACCTCTATCGCCAGGAGAATGAGCGCGATTACGGACAGGAGGCGATCGAAATTCTTTTGCAGGTGATGGAGAATCAGCGCGAGGACCTTGTCGTGATTCTCGCCGGCTACGCTTCCCGCATGGACCAGTTCTTCCGCTCCAATCCGGGCTTTCGCTCGCGCATCGCGCATCACATCGATTTTCCCGATTATTCCGACGGCGAATTGATGGCGATCGCAGAATCGATGCTCGCCGCCCAGCATTATAAATTCAGCTTGGACGGCGCAGAGGCGTTTGCCGCCTATATCGCTGAGCGCCGCCTTCAGCCGCTGTTTTCCAACGCGCGTTCGATCCGCAATGCGCTTGACCGCGCGCGGCTGCGGCACGCCAGCCGCTATTTCGAGCAGGACGGCCCCGTCCGCCTCGAAGATCTGATGACGATCGACGCGGCCGACATATTGACGAGCCGGGTGTTCAACGCGGAAAATTCAAATTGAGAAGGTCAGCCCCATGAATCCCCTCGTCATCGCGCCGTCCATCCTGTCCGCTGATTTCGCAAAGCTCGGCGAGGAAGTCCGCGCTATCACGGAGGCCGGCGCCGACTGGATTCACGTCGACGTCATGGACGGCCATTTCGTGCCGAACATCACGATCGGGCCGGCGATCGTCGCCGCGCTGCGGCCGCATACGCATTTGCCCTTCGACGTGCATCTGATGATCGCGCCCTGCGATCCCTATCTCGAAGCCTTCGCCGAGGCCGGCGCCGATCTCATCGCCGTCCATGTCGAGGCAGGCCCGCATCTGCACCGCTCGCTGCAGGCGATCCGCGCCCTCGGCAAAAAGGCCGGCGTCGTGCTCAATCCGGCGAGCCCGGCCTCCAGCGTCAAGCATGTGCTGGACCTTCTCGATCTCGTGCTGGTGATGTCGGTCAATCCCGGCTTCGGCGGCCAGGCCTTCATCCCGTCGGCAGTCGAAAAAATCGCCGAACTCAGGGCGATGAGCGGCGATCGCCCAATCCGGATCGAGGTTGACGGCGGCGTCAATCCGCAGACGGCGGCCCTTGTCGCGGCGGTAGGAGCCGACACCCTCGTCGCGGGTTCCGCGGTGTTCAAGGGGGGGCCGGCCCAATATGCCGCCAATATCGCCGCCATTCGCGCCAGCGCCGAGGCGACGGCGCGACGGGATGCGGCCTGAATCCGGCTCGCCGCCTTCGGCAAAATGGCTTCGCCAAATTGACTTCATAACGACGACGCCCTTATAAGACGCGTTCTGCGCCGGGCGCGAATGTCGCGCCCGCGTTCTCGACGCGTGGGCTGCTAACCAGCAGCCGGCGATACGCAAAATAATTGAAGGAAGTTGACGGTGAAGCGGACTTATCAACCGAGCAAGCTCGTGCGCAAGCGCCGGCACGGGTTCCGGGCCCGGATGGCGACTGTCGGCGGGCGCCGGATCATTGCAGCGCGCCGCGCGCGAGGCCGCAAGAAACTTTCCGCTTGAGCCTGGGCCTGCGGCGCTGACGGCCGGGGCGATGTTCGCCGCAAGCTCTGGCGCGCCGCAGCAGCAAGGCAGGCGCATCGTGCAGGACGACCCTTCTTCGACGGCGCCTCTGCGGCTGAAGCGCCGCGCGGATTTCGTCCGCGCGGCAAAGGGCAAACGCTTCCACGCCAAGGGTTTTACGCTTCAGGCTGTGGAGCGGTCGGAAAGTGAACGCGCCCCTGCCCCGCCGCGATTCGGCTTCACCGTCACCAAAAAGGTCGGCGGCGCCGTCGTGCGCAACCGCATCCGGCGGCGGTTCAAGGAAGCGCTGCGCACCGCAGAGGCCCTTCCCGCGCGGCCTTGCCGGGACTATGTAATAGTCGCCCGCATCGAGGCTCTGCGCCTCGCCTTCGCGACGATGCAGGTCGAACTGAGCCGGGCGATCGACAAAATCGAATCAAGCCAATCGAAGCCCGACGGACGCTCGCGCAAACGCGGACCAAACCGCGAGGCGCTGCAAAAAAGCCGCCCGCAAGGTGGCGGCGGCCCCTGACTCCGCGACGGCGGACAGCCGCTGGCGGTCTTCATTCTGTATATGGTCACATCGATCCGGTACCGAGGCCGGACCCCTGGCGCAAAGGCGGCTAGAGCAACATGAATAAGGATTCGAGGAATCTCTATCTTGCGATCGGCCTCTCGTGCCTCGTGATCGTTGGCTGGAGCTATATCTTCGCGCCGAAACAGGCCGACCGGGCGCGCCTTGCCCAGACGCAGACGCAAAATGCGCCGGCCGGAGCGCAGCCGCAGTCCGCCGCAACGCCGCAGGACGCCCTATCCGGCAATTTGGCGCCGCCCGAGGCCCTGCCCAAAACCCGGGCCGAGGCGCTCGCCGCCTCCCCCCGGGTAAAAATCGACACGCCGGCGATTTTCGGCTCGCTGTCCTTGAAGGGCGCGCGGCTCGACGATGTTTCGCTCAAGGGCTATCGCGAGACGGTCGACCCGAACAGCCCCAACATCGTACTGCTCTCGCCGCAGGGGGCGCCGGACGCCTATTACGCCGAGGCCGGCTTCGTCCCGGCGCCCGGCGAGGTGGTCGCCGTCCCGCGCTCCGATACGGTCTGGACCGCCGATCGCGACGCGCTGACTCCTGAGGCCCCTGTCACCCTGACCTACGACAATGGTCAAGGCCTTGTCTTCCATCGCCAGATCGCGGTCGACGCCCGCTTCATGTTTACGATCAAGGACAGCGTCGAGAACAAGTCCGCCAAGCCGGTGACGCTCGCCTCCTATGCGCTGGTTGCGCGCCACGGCCTCCCGAAAACCGTGAACTACGCCGTACTGCATGAAGGATTCGTCGGCGTCATCGGCGATGCGGGCGTGCAGGAATACCACTACGACAAGATCGAAAAAGAAGATCGCGGTTACAAGACGTTCTCCGGCGCTGGCGGCTGGCTCGGCTTCACCGACAAATATTGGGCGGCGACGGTCATTCCCGACCAGGCGACGCCGATCGAAGCCCGCTTTTCGGCCAATCCGACGCCAAGCGGCATCAAGACCTATCGCGCTGATTTCGTCGGCCCGGCGCAGACCATCGCCCCCGGCGCCTCGACCGAGGCCATGAGCCGCCTTTTCGCCGGCGCCAAGGAAGTCCATACGCTCGACGCCTATCAGGCCGATCTCGGCATCAAGAAATTCGAGCTTCTGATCGACTGGGGCTGGTTCTATTTCATCACCCGGCCGATGTTCCGGCTGCTGCATTTCCTTTATTCGCTGACGGGCAATTTCGGCGTCGCCATCCTGCTCGCCACCGTGATCGTCAAGGGGATTTTCTTCCCGCTCGCCAACAAGAGCTATCTGTCGATGGCCAAGATGAAGGCGGTCGCGCCGGAAATCGCGGCGCTGCGGGAAAAATATCCCGACGACAAGATGAAGCAGCAACAGGAGACGATGGCGCTCTACAAGCGCGAGAAGATCAATCCCGTCTCCGGCTGCCTGCCGATGCTGATTCAGATCCCGGTGTTCTTCGCGCTGTATAAGGTGCTGTTCGTCACCATCGAGATGCGGCATGCGCCCTTCTTCGGCTGGATCCATGACCTCTCGGCGCCCGATCCCACCAATCTTTTCAATCTGTTCGGACTGCTGCCGTTCGATCCGACGCAACTGCCGCTGATCGGCCATTTCCTCGCCATTGGCGTATGGCCGCTTCTGATGGGCGTCTCGATGTTCGTCCAGATGAAGGCCAATCCCGAGCCCGCCGACCCGATGCAGAAGCAGATCTTCACCTGGATGCCGGTGATCTTCACCTTCACCCTCGGCGGCTTCCCGGTCGGCCTCGTCATCTACTGGACCTGGAACAATATCCTGTCCGTCTCGCAGCAAACACTCATCATGAAGCGGGCGGGGGTGAAGGTTGAATTGTTCGACAATCTGGCCTCGCTGTTTCGCAAGAAGGTCACGAGTTGAGCGACCTTGACCCGGCTCCCGTTGCGGCGCTCGCCGACTTCAACGAGGTCGGGCGCAAATTATTCGCCGCCGAATGCGATTTCCTCTGGGCGGCGAGCTCGGTCGCCAGCCTGCCGCCGCCGGGCGCGCCGGAAATCGCCTTCGCCGGCCGCTCCAACGTCGGCAAATCCTCGCTGCTCAACGCGCTGACCAACCGCAAGAGCCTGGCGCGCACCTCGCATACGCCAGGCCGGACGCGCGAACTCAATTTCTTCGGCCTCGGCGGCGGCATCGACGACGCAAGGCTGCGGCTCGTCGACATGCCGGGCTATGGCTATGCCGCCGCCTCCAAGGAGCAGATCGCCTCCTGGACGCAGCTGATGCAGGATTATCTGCGCGGCCGCGCGCCGCTTCTGCGCGCCTTCGTGCTGATCGACGGGCGCCACGGCCTGAAGCCGCCCGATTATGAGATGATGGATCTGCTCGACCGCTGCGCCCTCTCCTACCAGATCGTGCTGACCAAGCAGGACGAGGTGAAGGAAGCCGAGGCCGCCCGGCGCATCGAGGAGACGCTGAAGGCGATCGAGAAGCGTCCGGCCGCCTATCCGCAGGCGATCTTCACCTCGTCGCGGACCTCCGACGGCGTTTCTGAGCTTCGCGCCGCCATCGCCCGGCTCCTCGCCGAGCATGGCCATTGACGAGCCGGCAAGGCTCCGTCCGCGTTGAGCTTGTCATCATTGACGGATAGATAGGCTTCGATCTCAAAGCTGGGCGAACACGCATGACCGACGCAGACGCACCCACAGAGCAGCAGAAGGCGCAGGAGCAGGCCGCCATCCTGATGCAGGCTCTGCCGCATATGCTGCATTACGACGACGCAACCGTCGTCGTGAAATATGGCGGCCATGCTATGGGCGACGAGACGGTCGCGCGGGATTTCGCAAGAGACATGGTGCTGCTTGAGCAGTCGGGCCTCAATCCCGTCGTCGTGCATGGCGGCGGCCCGCAGATCGGCGCCATGCTGAAGAAGCTCGGCATCAAATCCGAATTTTCCGACGGGCTGCGCATCACCGACAAGGAGACCGTCGAAATCGTAGAAATGGTGCTCGCCGGCTCGATCAACAAGCAGATCGTCGGCTCCATCAACGCCGAGGGCGGCCGCGCGATCGGGCTCTGCGGCAAGGACGGCAATATGGTGATCGCCCACAAGGTGGCGCGCACCAGCGACGGCGTCGATCTCGGCTTCGTCGGCGAGCCGGCCAAGGTCGACGCCACGGTGCTCGAACAGGTGCTCGGCCGGGAGCTGATTCCGGTGCTGGCGCCGATCGCGCAGGGGGTCGACGGCGAGACCTATAACGTCAACGCCGACACTTTCGCCGGCGCGATCGCCGGCGCGCTCAAGGCGAAGCGGCTTTTGTTCCTGACGGACGTGCCGGGCGTGCTCGACCGCGACAAGAAACTCATCAAGGAGCTGCGGGTCGATCAGATCCATGCGCTCATCGCGGAGGGCGTCATCACGGGCGGCATGATCCCCAAGGTGGAGACCTGCATTTATGCGCTCGAACAGGGCGTCGAGGGGGTCGTCATCCTCGATGGAAAATCGCCGCATGCGGTGCTTGTCGAGCTTCTGACGGACCATGGCGCGGGAACGCTGATCACGCGGTGAAGCACGAAGACCATCCTCTTACGCCAGACGAAACGGCCGCGGCCCTCGACCCGCTCGGTCCCTCTTTGCGGCGGCGCGCGCGCGTCGCCGATCTATTCGCGCAAAAAGACATCTGGGTCTTCGATCTCGACAACACGCTTTATCCGGCTGACAGCGACCTCTGGCCGAAGATTGACGCGCGCATTACGCTCTTCATGGCGCATCTGTTCGGCCTTGACGGCATGTCCTCGCGCGCATTGCAAAAATATTACTATGAGCGCTATGGCACCACCCTTCGCGGGCTGATGGAGGAGCACAAGATCAGCGCCGAGGAGTTTCTCGATTTCGCGCATGATATCGACCGCTCCGGCCTGAAGCCCAATCATTCGCTGGCGAGCGCCATTCTCGCTTTGCCCGGCCGCAAGCTGATCCTGACCAATGGCTCGCGCGACCATGCGCTGCGCACGGCGCAGGCGCTCGGCATCGACGAAATGTTCGAGGATATTTTCGACATCGTCGCGGCCGATTTCATGCCGAAGCCCGCCGCCGAAACCTATCAGCGATTCTTCGACAAGCATGGCGTCGACCCCGCCCGTTCGGTCATGTTCGAGGATCTCGCCCGCAATCTGATCGTGCCGCATGCGCGGGGGATGACGACCGCTTTGGTGGTTCCGAAGCCCGGCCAGATCGACCATCGCGAGGCCTTTGAGATGGTCACCGAAGCGGCGCCGCCGCATATCGACTTCATCACCACCGACCTCGAGGGATTCCTCGTCGACATCGTCACGGCCGCGAAGCCCGCCGACTGAATCCGTTGCCTCCACTGCGCGAAAGCTGTAACGGCTCTTGCTGACGCAAGCAGCAAACCGAAAGCGCCAGAAATGACCCATACCGCCCTCGAAACGATCATCGAGGCTGCCTTTGAAGATCGCGCCAGCATCAACGCCCAGACCCAGGGCGATGTCCGCAAGGCGGTAGACGCCGCGATGCATCTGCTCGACGCCGGCAAGCTGCGCGTCGCCGAGAAAATCGAGGGCGAGAGCGGCCCGAATTCGTGGCGCGTCCATCAATGGCTGAAGAAGGCGGTGCTTTTATCCTTCCGCCTCAACGACATGGGCGAGATCCCGGGCGGGCCGGGCGGCGCGACCTGGTGGGACAAGGTGCCTTCCAAATTCGCCGGCTGGGGCGCGAAGGAGCATACGGCGGCGGGCTTTCGCTCCGTGCCGGGCTGCGTCGTGCGCCGCTCCGCCTATATTGCGCCCGGCGTCGTGCTGATGCCCTCCTTCGTCAATCTCGGCGCCTATGTCGATACGAACAGCATGGTCGACACCTGGGTGACGGTCGGCTCCTGCGCCCAGATCGGCAAGAATGTGCATCTGTCCGGCGGCGTCGGCATCGGCGGCGTGCTGGAGCCGTTGCAGGCCAATCCGACCATCATCGAGGATGACTGCTTCATCGGCGCGCGCTCGGAGATCGTCGAGGGCGTCATCGTCGGGCAGGGCGCGGTGGTCTCGATGGGAACCTTCATTTCCGCCTCGACCAAGATCATCGACCGCGCCAGCGGCAAAATCCACATCGGCTATGTGCCGCCGTTTTCGGTCGTGGTTTCGGGCAATCTGCCCGGCAAGCCGCTGCCCGACGGCTCGCCGGGGCCTTCGCTCTATTGCGCCGTGATCGTCAAGACCGTCGACGCGCAAACCCGCGCCAAGACAGCGATCAACGATCTGTTGAGAGACTGATGCAAAAGAGGCTCGCGGAATTTCTGGCGCAGTTCGGCTTCCGCACCGACGCGGGGCTGATCGACGCCTGGACCTGGCGCGCCGGCTTTGGCTTCTTGACCGTGATCCTCATCGTGCTGACGACGATCTGGCGGCTGGTCGAGCCCTACGCCTATCGCGAGCTGACGCCGCAATCGAGCTTGATCGACTGGCGAACGCTCGCGACCTTCATCTATCTGCTTTTCTATTCGCTCGGCGTGATCTTCATCGGCATCAGCCTTTACAATCTCTCCGCCAAACGGCTGCGCACGAGAGGTTTGCCGACGGGGCTCGCCGGCCTCGTTCCGCTTGGCGCGCTGTTTTCCGGCGCGGCGCATTGGCTGCAGCCGCGCGTCAGCGAGGATCTCTCGCACTGGTATGTGGTCGGCGTCGACGCCCTGCTCGTCGGGGCGGTGGTCTGGACCGTGCTTGAGCTGGGCTTCCGGGAGCCGCGCGCGCTGACGCCCGCCGAGCCCGGCGTTTGAACATCCCGCGCCAAATGCGCTAAGACACGCTTATCGCCCCCCGAACAAGCCGCGCCATTGAGCCCAAGATGACCCACCCCGCCCGTCTTGAAACGCTCGCTGATTTGAGGGTCGAGATCGACTGCATCGATTCGGAGCTGCATCAGCTCCTGATCAAGCGCGGCGAGATCATCCATCGGCTGATCGAGGCCAAGGCGCGCCAGGGCGGCGGCTCCGCCTTCCGGCCCGGCCGCGAAGCCGACATGATGCGCTCGCTGGTGTCGCGCCACAGTGGTCTTTTGCCGCTCGATACGGTCGAGAGCATCTGGCGCATCATCATCTCGACTTTCACTTTTGTGCAGTCGCCCTATGCGGTCCACGCCGACGTGTCGGGCGGCGATGCGCGGATGCGCGACTGCTGCCGCTTCCACTTTGGTTTTACCGTGCCCTATCAGCCCCACGTCGACGCAAATGCCGTGACCGAGGCGGTGTCCCGCTCGACGGGCGATCTTGGGCTCGTGCCAGTCGCGCCCGGCCCCGCCTCCTCCGGCTGGTGGACGCGCCTCAAGGCGCCGCAGGCGCCGAAAATCATCGCTCGCCTACCCTTCGTCGAGCGGCCCGATCATCCGGCCGGGACGCCGCTGTTCGTCGTCGCCCATCCGCTCGCCGAATCGGCCGTGCGCGACGTCATCGTCTATGATGTTTCGCTCGACGGCGCGGCGATGCCGCCACAGGGCCGGCTGGAGCAGCTTGAGGCCGATATCATCGCCGCTGCGGAAGGGCCGCAGGGTTCGCTTCTCGTCTCAGCGCCCGGCGCGGTGAGCCGCGCCGCCCTTGCCGACGCCTTCGCCGTGAACGAGGCCGCGATCGTCGAGATCGGCGGCCATGCCGCGCGCTGCGCGGCCGAAGAAGCCCGCCGCGACCCCGCCCCTTTCGCCGTCGCGCAATGAAATCACTTCGGAGTTTTGCGGTAAAATGACCAAGACCGAAGGCGCCGCGCGTCCCCTCCCCGTTCCCGCGGTGTTTCGCATCGACCCTTATGTGCCGGGCAAAAGCACGGCGCCGGGCGTCGGCAAGATCTATAAATTATCGTCCAATGAGACGCCGCTCGGCCCCTCCCCGCGCGCGAAAGAGGCCGTTCGCGCCGCCGCCGAAGGGTTAGAGGCCTATCCGGAAGGCACCGCCCGCGTGCTGCGCATGGCGATCGCTTCAAAATTCGGCCTCGAGCCGCAGCGGATCGTCTGCGGCGCGGGCTCCGACGAAATCCTTCACCTTCTGGCGACCGCTTATCTCGGGCCGGACGATGAAGGCGTGTTCACCGAACACGGCTTTCTCGTCTACAAGATCGCCATTCTTGCCGCAGGCGGAACGCCGGTCGTCGCCCCGGAAACGAATGTCACCGCTGACGTCGACCAGATTCTGGCCAAGGTCGGACCGCGGACGAAAATCGTTTTTCTGGCCAATCCGAACAATCCGACCGGGACCTATCTGCCAAACGCCGAGGTCGAGCGCCTCGCCGACGCCCTGCCGCCGCAGGTGCTGCTGGTGCTCGACGCGGCCTATGCCGAATATGCGTCGCAAGCCGATTACGCCGCCGGCGAGGCGCTGGTCCGCGGGCGCGAAAACGTCGTGATGACGCGCACCTTCTCGAAGATCCACGGCCTCGCCGCGATCCGGCTTGGCTGGTGCTACGCGCCAGAGCATGTCTGCGACGCCATCAACCGCATCCGCGCGCCCTTCAACACCAGCACGGCGGCGATGGCCGCCGGCCTCGCCTCAATCGCGGACGCGGCGCATATCGAAGCCTCCATCGCGCACAATGATCAATGGCGCGATTGGCTTTCGCAAGAGATCGCAGCGTTTGGCATAGAGGTGACGCCCAGCGCCGGCAATTTTCTCCTGCTGCGCTTTCGCGGAGCCGAAGAAGCCCGGCAGGCGGACGCTTTTCTCACCGCGCGCGGCTTGATCCTTCGCGCCGTCGCCGCCTATGGACTGCCCGACTGCCTGCGCCTCACCGTCGGGTCGGAAGAAGCGAACCGCCTCGTCGTCGCCGCACTGGCGGATTTCGTCGCGACGCGCGCAAAGGGCTGACGCATTTGCCCGACGGTCTTGGACCCGCGCTGGAGGCGCCTCTTTTTGAGCGAGCGGCGATCATCGGCGTCGGCCTGATCGGCTCGTCGCTCGCGCGGATCATCCGCCGAAAAGGGCTGGCGCGGCAGATCAGCGCCTTTGACGCCAACGCTGCGGTGCGCCGGCGCGCTGCGGAGATCGGCCTTGCCGATCATGTCCCGGCAACGCTTGGCGAGGCTGTCTCCGGCGCCGATCTCGTCGTGCTCTGCGCGCCAGTCGGAGCAATGGAGGACATTGCGCGCGATATGGCGCCGCATTTGGCCGATGGGGCGATCATTTCCGACGTCGGATCGGTCAAGGCCGCCGTCATCGCGGCGCTCGCCCCGCTCCTGCCGCCGCATGTTCATCTGATCCCGGCCCATCCCGTCGCAGGCACGGAGGAATCAGGTCCCGACGCGGGCTTCGCCAGCCTGTTTCACAATCGCTGGACGATCGTCACGCCGCCGGACGACGCCGATCCGGACGCGGTCGCAAAACTCATCGCCCTGTGGAAGCATGCGGGCGCCAATGTCGAAATCATGGGCGCGGCGCATCATGATCTGGTGCTGGCGATCACAAGCCATGTGCCGCATCTTATCGCCTATAATATTGTTGGCACCGCCGCCGACCTCGAGGAAGTGACGCAATCCGAGGTCATTAAATTTTCCGCCGGCGGATTTCGCGACTTCACCCGCATCGCGGCCTCCGATCCCGTCATGTGGCGCGACATCTTTCTGGCGAACAAAGACGCCGTGCTGGAAATGCTCGGCCGCTTCACCGAGGATCTAACCGCGTTGCAGCGCATGATCCGGCGCGGCGACGGCGAGGGGCTGCAGGATCTGTTCACCCGCACGCGCGCCATAAGGCGCAGCATCATCGACCTTGGCCAGGAAACCGCGGCGCCCGATTTCGGCCGCCGCGGCAAGGATGACGGGGAAGACTAGACGCCGAAAAATTGCAGTTTTTCCGGCTGGATCGGGACGATCCAAATCATCGGCATGCGCCGATTTGGAGGAAGCCGGCTGATCGTGCTTAAAGCAGCCTCGAAAGGGGCCGGCCTGCCAGCGCCTCGCCCCGCTCGCTAGACCCATACCAAAAAACTTTGGAAACGACGCCCATGCGCCATCGCTTGATTCTGTCCCTGTTCGTCCCGCTCGCCTGCGCTTCTGCGGCAATTGCGCAAACCGCCGCCCCCGCCGGGACCCCCAGCCAATCCGCTCCAGCGGCAGCCGAGCCTGCTAAAGCGCCGCCGCCAAGCCGGAAAACATTCGGCGATTGGACCGTGATCTGCAATCCGCAGCCCGGACAATGCGAGGCCGACATTGTGCTGCAGCCGGAAGGCCAGCTTCCGCCCGTTGCCCGGCTGGCTTTCGTCCGCGATAGCGCGGACAAGCCGACGCGGCTTGTCGCGATCGTGCAGGCCAATCTGACGCTTCAGCCTGGCCCCGAAGTCATCGTCGACGCCGGCAAGGCAAATCTTTCATTTTCGTCCTGCCTGAATAGCGCCTGTCTTGCCGACGTCCTTCTCACTCCCGAACAGCTGGCGGCGTTCCGCGCCGCAGGCCGCAACGGGATGATGACGATCACCAACGCCGGCGGCGAGCAACTATCGACCGCCATTTCCAGCAAGGGTCTCGCCGAGGCGCTCGACGCGCTTTCGCCGAAGGCTGGCCAGTAACGATCGGCGGCTTTCGCAGGCAAACAAAAGCGGGGCTTGCGGGCCCCGCTTTTTTCTATTTCGGCGTGCTGTGCTCTGGCGTCAATGCTGCATGAAGAAGCGCAGCATTTCGCGCGAGGCGTCAGGTCCGTTGGGATCGGTGAACGAGCCCGTGGAATGTCCGCCCGACCAGGCATGGCCGAGATCTTCGAGCGCCCAATACTCCACTTGCGGGACGCCCTTGGCGTCCGCAATGATCGTGCGTTCGAAGGCGACGCCATCCTCGCCGGCTCCGCGTTCGCGCGTCTCGACGGCGCCCTTGATCCCGGTGCTGGCGAAGGCGACGATCAGATCCGCATTCGAGGGATGTACGGTTCGGTCGGCGCCGCCCTGGAACACGATGGTGCGGACATTGACCGGCGGCGTCGCGCCGGTCGTCGTGGCGCCATGCCGCATCGCGTTGAAAGCCGAGACGACGTCGGTCGCCGCGCCGCAAGGCAGGCCGGAATGGATGCCGACCGCCCTGAAAATATCCGGATGGGTCATGCTGAGATTGGCGGCCATCGCGCCGCCGGCAGAGAGGCCCGCAACGAAGACGCGCTCAGGATCGACCTGAAACTCCGCCATGACCTCGCGCGCAATGCCGGCGATGATGGCGGTTTCGCCGGAGTCGCGCGCCTGATCCTTGAGATTGAACCAGTTCCAGCACCCCATTTGATTCGAACTGCCGGATTGCTGCGGATAGGCGACCAGAAAACCCTCTTCCTCGGCAAGAACGTTCATGCGGGTGCCGCGCGCGAAATCATCCGGGTCCTGCTTGCAGCCATGCAGCATGACGATGAGCGGCATCTTTTTGCGGTTACCCTTGGCGGCGCTGCTTGGAATGAACAGCTTGTAGCTGCGCGAACCGGCCGCGCAGGTGAAGGAGCGCGCGATAAACTGAGCGCCCTCTGGCTTCGTCTCGGGGGACGCTTCATCGTCCGCCGGCGGCGCCCAGTCAAACCCCGGCGCGAAGCCGTGGCGCAATTTGTCGAACATTTCGGCAAGAGGCTTTGGAGCCGTTGTCGGCTGTCCTGGAAGATGGCCCAGCATGGCGGCGCCATTGATTGCCTGGGGCAGAGTTGGCGCGCTCGTGGGCTCGGGCGCTGCGCCCAAAGCCCGTTGAATGACTTTCGTCGCCTCGACCAGATTTTGACGCGATGTTAACGCAGTGGCCTTGCGTAGCGCGCTGTCGAGAGTGATCTTCATTGCTTGGTCCTTTTGGAATTGCGGTCAGCAGTCTCATTCGCATCTCAATTTTCGCTGAAACATCATCAGCGAATTCGATCCGTAAGCGTCAACTTGACCGCTTTGCTCGCCTGAAGCGCGCCATGAACCGTGATCGACTCGATGGTCGAGAGCGCGAGGTCGCATGGAACGTCGTCCGCGATGATGGCGAGGCCGATGACTTTGATGCTGAGCATCTCGCCCGCAGCCTTAACCGTTTCTAAATCCTCCCTGCTATAGTGCCTCAGACCGATTTCGAGGGTCTCGCGCACGATTGTTTTCTTCACGTCGTCCGCATGCAGCCGGAGCTGATTGCGTATCGCCGTGCGGATCATGTCCGTGCGGTTCGAATAAAATCCTTCCCGCACGAGCAGATCGACCTGACCGAGATCGACATAGCCGAGATTGATCGTGATCTTCTCGCTATCGCAAATCTTGTCGCGAAGGCGGTGTATTTCCGCACCCATGTCGTTCCCCATCTGTGTGGATGGTATATGGATGGTATGAGGCGGGTTCGCAAGTGCGAAAGGCAAGCCGTAGGTCACGATTGCGGGAGCGCCTTTGCGGCTCCGGCCCGACGAGGCCAATGATTAATGACGAATGTGTCAACTTTTGTGCGGCGCAAAATCTTTCTCTGAGGGCTTAAACGCGTCGCAGCGGTAAACGGCTCTGAGGCGGACTGACGCAGCCCCGCTCGGGCAAGGAGATCCGGCTCAGGCCTGGCGGCGGCCTGAGTTTTTCAAGATGGATCTTTCCGCGGGCGAGCGGACGCGTGACGCGGCGAGGCGTTGCCTGAAAGCGCGAGTTATCGCGCCTTGGCTAGCGGCAGAACGGCTTCCTGGGATGTGGGCGCTCTCCGGCAAGCCCTGAGCGCCTGGAGCGCCTATCGACCGAAGGCATCGTTCGATCGATAAGATATCGCTCAAACTCAAAAGCTTGAGCATGTCCTTGCCGATCAGCTTGCTTGGCTCTGATCGGTATGCGCTAGACGTCTTGTGTGGGGGCGGACCATTTCAGGATCGGATTGCGCGCGGCCCGGGTTTCGTCGAGACGGCGGCGCGGCGCATGATAGGGCGCGCCAACGAAGCGGTCGAAAGCGCCGTCGAAAGCGGAAAAGGCGAGATCGCGCAAGGTCGCAATGAACAGGTCAAGCGAGGCCTTCGATTCCGATTCAGTCGGCTCAATCAGCATCGCCCCATGCGCGACCAGCGGGAAATAGATCGTCATCGGGTGATAGCCCTCGTCGATCATCGCCTTGGCGAAGTCGAGCGTCGAGAGCCCGGTCGGCTTCAGCCACGCGTCGTCGAACAGCACTTCATGCATGCAGGGTTGGTCGCCAAAGGGCTGCGTCATCAGATCGCTGAGGCTCGCCCGGATGTAATTCGCGCTCAGCACCGCGTCTTCCGAGGCCTGACGCAAGCCGTCCGCGCCATGAGACATCATGTAGGAGAGCGCCCGGACGAACATTCCCATCTGACCGTGGAAGGCCGCCATGCGGCCAAAAGACTGCGAATCGGCCTCGACATGTTCGACCAGCCGAAGTCCGCTCTCTCCCTCGCGGAGGAAAGGAACCGGCGCGAAGGGCGCGAGCCGGGCAGACAGGACGACGGGCCCCGCGCCGGGGCCGCCACCGCCATGCGGGGTCGAAAACGTCTTGTGCAGATTGATATGCATGGCGTCGACGCCGAGGTCGCCGGGCCGCGTCTTGCCGACGATCGCGTTGAAATTC
The DNA here is from genome assembly GCF_002891535.1 of Methylocella silvestris. Lineage (GTDB taxonomy): Bacteria > Pseudomonadota > Alphaproteobacteria > Rhizobiales > Beijerinckiaceae > Methylocapsa > Methylocapsa silvestris_A. The sequence goes on from NZ_PDZR01000011.1 coordinate 85,410, forward strand.
GCCCCGTCGCAATAAAAATAAGCCCCAACGGCATGCATCGCTTCGGCGATCGCGACGATATCGCTCTCGAACAGGCCGCAGGTGTTCGGATTGGTGAGCATGATCGCGGCGACATCCGGCCCGAGCAGGCTTTTCAGGGCCGCGAGATCAACACGTCCGTCCGGACCGCACGGCACAGTGCGCGTCGCAAAGCCAACCAGCGCCGCGCTCGCCGGATTGGTGCCATGCGCCGATTCCGGCACGAGCACGATCCGCCGCGTCGCGCTTTCGCCGCGGGCGGCGATCGCGGCCTTGATCGCCATCATGCCGCAGGCTTCGCCATGCGCGCCCGCTTTCGGCGACATGGCGACCGCCGGCATGCCGGTCATCTCCATCAACCAACGCGATAGTTCGGCGATCAGCTCCAGTGCGCCGGCGACGGTTGATTCCGGCTGCAGCGGATGGATGTCGCCAAAGCCCGGCAGCCGGGCCATCGACTCGTTCAGCCGCGGATTATGCTTCATGGTGCAGGAGCCGAGCGGATAGAGCCCCGCATCGATCGAATAATTCTTCTGCGACAGCCGTACGTAGTGGCGCATCGCTTCCGGCTCGCTAAGCCCCGGCAGGCCGATCGGCTCCTCGCGTTCGAGGCCGCCGAGCCGCATCTCGAACGGCGCGGGCTCGTCGATATCGACGCCGCTGACGTCCGGGCGGCCGATCTCGAAAATCAGCCCCTCTTCCTGGCAGAGGCCGCGATTGGAGGTAAAGGAGCGCGGACGCCCTGTCCCGGCCGACGAAATCGGATGTTCAGGTCTGTTCATCTTAGGCGATCCCTCTGAGAGCGGAGGCGAAGGCGGCGCGGTCCTCGTCCGTGTTGATTTCGCTCGACGCCACGATCATCAGATCGTCTAGGTCTTCGCCCGGCCACAGGCGCGATGCAGGAACGCCGCCGAGAATGCCCTTTTGCGCCAGATGTTCGACGATCTCGGCGGCGGGTCCGGGGACGCGCACCGTAAATTCGTTGAAGAAGCTGCGATTGAGCACCTCGACGCCATAGATTTGCGCAAAGCGCCCGGCGAGATCGACCGCATTGGCATGGTTGACGCGCGCAAGCTGGCGCAGCCCCGCCTCGCCGAGCAGCGTCAGATGCATCGTGAAGGCGAGGCAGCAGAGGCCGGCGTTGGTACAGATGCTGGAGGTCGCCTTGTCGCGCTTGATGTGCTGCTCGCGCGTCGAGAGAGTCAGCACGAAGCCGCGCCGTCCGTCGGCGTCGACCGTCTCGCCGCAGAGCCGGCCCGGCATTTGCCGCAGATATTTCTGTCTTGTCGCGAAAAGGCCGACATAGGGTCCGCCGAAATTGAGCCCGTTGCCGATCGATTGGCCCTCGCCGACGACGATGTCGGCGCCCATCGCGCCTGGCGGCTTGACGAGGCCGAGCGAGATCGCCTCGGTGAAGACGGCGATCAGAAGCGCGCCATGCTCCTTGCAGGCAGCCGCAAGCGCCGAGAGGTCGCGCAAATTGCCGAAGGCGTCCGGCGTCTGGACGACGACGCAGGACGTCTCTTCGTCGACCTCGGCGGCAAGATCTTCGGCGGCGAAGACGTCTGGCGGCAGGCTCAGCGCATCATTGTCCGTCATCTTCGAGACGGTGCGCACGACCTCCGCATAATGCGGATGCAGGCCGCCGGACAGCACGGCCTTGCGCCTCTTTGTGACGCGATGGGCCATCAATACGGCCTCCATCGTCGCGGTCGAGCCGTCATACATTGAGGCGTTGGCGACATCCATCGCGGTCAGCGCCGCGACCTGGGTCTGAAACTCGAAGATCGCCTGCAACGTGCCTTGCGAGATTTCCGGCTGATAGGGGGTGTAGCTCGTCAGGAATTCCGAACGCTGGATCAGATGATCGACGCTCGCCGGGATGTGATGCTTATAGGCGCCGGCGCCGATGAAGAACGGCGCGGAGCCGGCCGGCATATTCTTCGCCGCCATCGCGGCGAGCAGACGCTGCGTCTCCATCTCGCTGCGCCGAAGCGGCAGGTCGAGATCGCGCGAAAGCCGATTTGCTTCGGGAATCGACGAAAACAGGGCGTCGATCGAGTCGACGCCGATCCGCGCCAGCATTTCGGAGCGGTCTTCAGAATTCAGGGGCAGATAGCGCATGGAGTTCCAATCGAAGGTTCGATCTTTGGTGGTCGCGCGGGTTTGCCGTATCAGGCGATGGTCTTGACGAACGCCTCGTAGGCCTCCTCATCCATGAGCGCATCGAGTTCCGAGGGGTCCGAGAGCTTCAGCTTGAAGAACCAGCCGGAGCCGTTCGGCTCCTCGTTGACGAGGGCGGGCTTTTCTTCCAGCGCGGAATTGACGCCGATAACCTCGCCCGAGGCTGGCGCATTGACGCCGCTCGCCGCCTTGACGCTTTCAACGACGGCGGCCTCGGCGCCCTCGGCCAAGACGGCGCCGACGACGGGAAGCTCGACGAAGACGACGTCGCCCAATTGCGACTGGGCGAAATCGGTTATGCCGACGACGGCGCCGTCCGGCTCAAGCCTTATATATTCATGGTCTTTGGTATAGCGAAGGTTGGACATTAGGCTCTCCTGACATAGGCGTGCGGCGTGAACGGCGTCGCGGCGATCCGCGCCGGCGCCGGTTTGCCGCGCACAATCAGATTCACTGCCGCGCCGACGATGGCTTCTTGCGCCGCAACATAACCCATTGCGATGGGACGGCCGAGACTTGGGGCATAGCCCCCCGAGGTCAGGCGGCCGATGGCGCGGCCGTCCGGCGTCTCGATCTCCGCGCCTTCGCGGGCGGGCGCCTTGCCGTCGAGGATAAAGCCGACGCGGCGCCGCGCCGGACCACGGGCGATCGCTTCCGCAACGCGCGCAAAGCCGGGAAAGCCGCCTTCCACGCGCCGGCGCTTTGAGATCGACCATAACAGCCCGGCCTCGACCGGGTCCGTCGTCGCATCGATGTCGTGGCCGCAGAGGCACAGCCCCGCCTCGAGGCGAAGCGAATCGCGCGCGCCGAGCCCAACCGGAAGCACACGGGGATCGAACAGCAGCGTCCGCGCGAACGCCTCCGCCTTTGCCGCCGGCAGAGAAATCTCGAAGCCGTCTTCCCCGGTGTAGCCCGAGCGGGAAATCCTCAGCCGGAATCCGTCGAATTCGAATTCAGCCGACCGCATGAAGGCCAGTCGCGAGACCACCGGGACGATATTTTCGAGAACCTCGGCCGCTTGCGGTCCCTGCAGCGCCAGAAGCGCGAGTTGCGGCAGCGGCGTGAGAGCAAATCCGGGCAGCGCGGCGCTGATATGGGCGAAATCGGCTTCCTTGCTGGCGGCGTTGACGACAAGAAACAGGCGCTGGCGTCCGCCCTCATCGGCAAGGCGCGTGACCATCAGATCATCGAGGATTTGGCCATTGGCGTCGAGCAGCTGCGTGTAGCGCATCTGACCTGAATGGAGCGTGGCGATATCGCCGGGCGCCAGCCGCTCGAACGCGCGCAAGGCGTGCGCGCCCTCAAACAGCGCCTGTCCCATATGCGAAACGTCGAACAGTCCGGCCCCGGCGCGGGTGTGCAGATGCTCGGCGATGACGCCCGGCGGATATTGCACGGGCATTTCATAGCCCGCGAAGGGAACGAGGCGGGCGCCGAGCTCGCAATGAAGATCGTAAAGAGGGGTGCGCGCAAGGGGAAGGACGGCGGACTGAACGGACATGGGCTTCCTCGAACAAGGATCAAGCAAAGTCGCGGCGCGACGAATCGAGCCTCGGCCTTCGCCCCCTCTGTCCGGGAACCTGAGAGCGTTCCCCCGCGGACCCTCGAAAGATCGGGCGACGCGGGGCTGCCTCCTTCGGTGAGCCCTTCACGCATGAAAGGCTGCTTTCCAGAGCGTCAACTCTCAGCGGTCCGTGGGCCTGAGCGTTTCCGGGGCGGTTGCGCCTTCGGCGCCGGCTCGGCTTAAAGCCAAACCGGACTCTTCCGCTGAGAGGAAATTGACGTCTCAGATATCGGCGCGCGCCGCAGCATTGTCAACGCTGCGGCGCCGCAAAAGCCCTGAGACTTAAGGCGTATCGGCCGCCGCCGGGCAGTCGCAACCGCTCAATGCCGGGCTATTTGCCCTTGCCCGCCGCCTTCTGGGCGCCCTCGTCGATGCCTACCTTGATCGTGTAATCGTCTTCCGTGTGATCCTGGATGAAGGGCACCAGAAGCGGTTCAGTCACAAGGGTGAACTCCGTCATCGCCTCGCCCTGCGGGATCGTCGCTGCGACACGATAGAGTTTGGTGACGATCGGATCATTATCCTTGCTGCTGATGATCGCGACCCGCAGCGGCACGGAAAAACTCGCCGGCGCGCCGGCGGGGCCTAGCAGCACCTTCCCGGCGACGCCAATTTTCAACGCCAGCTGATCGCCCTGCATCGCGCATTCGCGGACGACGTCGCCCAACGCATATTGATAGCGCAGATTCATATTGGTCGGCGGCGAACCGGCATAGGTCTGCGCGGCTGCGGTGCCCTCGAGGATGATGATTTCCGGGCAGAACAGATGGCGCCCGCCGGACTGCCGCGAATTGCCTTCGGCTTTCTCCTTCGACCCGTGATAGGTGAAGAATTCGCCCCAGTTGAAGCTGCTGAATCCGTCCAGAAGGCCGCCTGCCGCGAAGGCTCCCCTAGCGAGCCCGCTCACTCCAAGCGCGGCAACGGCGACGCCGAGCATTGCGCCGCGAATCTTAGTGCCCAGTCGCATGAAAGACCGCTCCTCACGTCTTGTGAGGCCCTGCTCTACATCAGTACGGGCGAAAGCTCCAGACGCGGATTTTCCCTATCGTGGAAGCCGCGCTGTCAGAAACGGCCGAGCGGGTCGCCGGGGGTCGCGAGCGGCACGGTCAGAGCCTTCGGCGTGCGCGTCCAGGTGTCCGCCGCGCCGAATACAGTTTTCAGGATCGAGGGCGCATTGGAGAGGCTGACGAAGATCATCAGCGGCGTCAGCGAGGCGAGCGTCGCGACGTAGCGGGTCGCGGATCCACGCTGCAGCAGGATATAGGGCGTCAGCGTCATGCCGATGGCCACCATGGCGATCAGCACGCCGATCACATTGATCACTGGCAGATAGGCCGTGGTGTCGCCGGCGCGCAGGAAGATGCTGGCGGTGAGCGCCCCGAGCGCGACGGCGGCGCAGGGATAAAAGGTCTGCACCAGGATGAGGAGCAGCGCCGAAGCCTTGCGGCGCAAGGTCCAGTCCGAGGTCCACACTTGCTTCAGAAGCTTGCGCGCAACCTGAACGAAGCCGTTCGACCAGCGCCGCTGCTGCACGCGCCAATGCTTCACCTTGTCGGGAACAAGCCCCGGCACCGGCGGATCCATGGAAAACAGCCCATGCCAGCCGGCGATCTCGGCGCGCACCGTCAGGTCGAGGTCCTCGCACAGCGAATCCGAGGACCATCCGCCCGCCGCATTGATGGCGGTCCGGCGCCACACGCCGGCAGTGCCGTTGAACTGAAACAGCCAGCCGGCGCGATAGCGCGTCGCCTGCTCCAGCACATAATGTGCGTCGAGCATCAGGCCCTGCGCGCGGGTCAGCCAATTGGAGCTGGCGTTGGCGAATTCGCAGCGCGACTGGATGAAGCTCGCCTTCGGATCGGCGATCAGAGCCGGCATGATCTTGCGCAGCCAGTTCGCCGGGGGCCGGAAATCGACGTCGAGCACGGCGATATAGGGCGCCGAAGAATGGGCAAGGCCGGCCGCGAGCGCGCCCGCCTTATAGCCCGAACGGTCGCCGCGACGCAGATGCTCGACATTGAAGCCGCGATCCAGCAATTCGCCGATCACCCGCGCCGCAATCGCGCTGGTCTCGTCGAAGCTGTCGTCGAGCAACTGGATATGCAGGCGGTCGCGCGGCCAGTCGAGCGCGGAGGCAGAGCGCAGCGCGCCGATGACCGTCTCGGGCTCGTTGAAAACGGGGATCTGCACCAGCACATGCGGCAGGTCGGCGTCGGTGAGGATGAGATGGCGCAGCGGCCGGCCGAGCTTGCGGCCGCGCAGGCGCTCGAAAATATTGATGCCGATCAGAGCCAGAAAACCGCCGGCTACGAAAATCAGGCCGGCTACGGAGATCGCCAGAGCCGTGTCGCTGAGAAGCGTCAGAAAATCAATCAGAGTCAAAACACGCCCCCGCGACTGCCGTCCCCCATCCGCTTGCGTCGCCTCTTCGCGTGAACATGACGCCGTTCACGCTTTAAAACATCGAGCGCTTCGCTTTAAGAAATCGTCGAGGGGGTTTGGTTTTGCGTCACCTTCGCGTTGTGCGCCGACGCGGACCCTTGCTCGATCGACTTCCACGGGTGGAAACTTTCGAGGTTGAAAAGGCCCTAAACTGAGCTTTGGAACAACCAACAAATTGCAACAGAATGTTGCAGAAATTGAGTGGGCTCAGAGCAGAAAATGTTAACATTACCAAAGCCTTAAAAGAGCCTCATTTGTGGCCAGCCGAAGGCTTTGAGACGGTTTTTTGAGGCGCTGCGAATCGCTCAATGGCGACTGCACGATCCGCAAAACGCGCTTCATTCTGTACGGCCAAGATCACGCTCAAGCTTTTGAACTCAGGCGATTTCCGATCGATCTAAGGCGCGTCGGGCGAGGCCGCGCGCTCCTGCGTCTTCGGCGCCCGCACTTCGACGCGCGCCAAGATTTTGTCGACAAGGCGCGGCGGCAGAATGCGGCCGAATCTGGCAAGCGCATAGAGTGGCCAGGGAAAGGCGATCACGGCCTTGCGGCGGTCGAGGCCGCGACGGATGATGTTCGCAGCTGCAGCATCGCTGATCTCGAGCGGCTTCATGGCGTCGATGCTGTCGTTTAGCGGCGTTTTCACAAAGCCGGCGATCACGAGGCTGATACAAAGGCCTTCCGGCTCCAGCCGCGCGCGCAGCGATTCGGCATAGGCGTGCACCGCCGCCTTGGAGGCGCAATAGGCCGGAGAATAGGGCAGCCCGCGCAGGCCCGCGATCGAGCCGATGAAGGCGAGCTGGCCAGCTTTTCGGGCGCACATCGGCCGGAGCAGCGGCTCGGCCGTGTTGAGCACGCCATACAGATTGGCGGCGAGCAGAGCCCGCACAGCGTCCGGATCCTCAAAACTTTCGCCCGGCTTCAGCCCGGTCGTGATGCCGGCGTTGGCGACGCAAAGATCGAATGGACGGCGCAGATCCTCGGCGCCGATGAAAGCGGCCATCGCCGCCCGGTCGCGCACGTCGACAAGGCCCGTTGTCACTTCGGCGCCGCGCGCCCGCGCCTCCCCGGCGACGGCTTCGAGACGTTCGGGATTGCGCCCGATCAGAGCAAGCCTTGCGCCCTTTTGCGCATAGGCAAGCGCCAGGGCGCGGCCGATGCCGCTCGATGCGCCGGTGATGAGAACGGAGCGCGCGGCCATGTCAGCGCCAGGACCTCTCTTCGCCCATCGTCAGAGCTCGGCCTGTCGGCTTGCGGGCGCCAGCGTCGCCTCGGCGAGAACGGCGAGATCGCCATTGGAGCCATGCGCCATCAGGCGCAGCAGCAGTTCGGCCTCCGGCCCAGACGTCGCGCGGACGATTCGGCCGGAAATGACAATGGAGTCGCCAACCGGCACCGGCCGCAGAAACTTCGCCGATATCCGCGCGATGACAAGGTCCGGGCGCCAGCGCCGCAGCGCAGGCTCAAAGCAGCTCATCATCAGCATGCCGTGGATCGGCGGCGCCTTCAGGCCAGCGGCTGCGGCGACGCCGGCGTCAAGATGCAGCGGGTTGTCGTCGCCCGAAGCCAGCGCGTAGCGGGCGAGATCCTCGGCCCGGACGGGACCAAACTCTGTCTTTCCGATCGAGTCGCCGATTTTCGGCCCATCGCCAACAGGCGCGCCCGGCGGCAGGCTCATGGCGCATGGTCCGCGCCGGCGGCCGTCGCAACCAGCCGCAGCACCGTCTCGAAGGCCGCGCATGGCTCGTGCGCCAAAGTCGTGACGGCGCCGGAAACGGTCAGCCGCTCGGGGGCGCTGGAGCGCTTGAACTGGAGATCGAGGCGGTATTCGGCGTCAAGCGCGAGCGGGCGCTGATAGGAGAAGCTTTGCGCCTCATGCACCGGCAGGACGCCGCCGGGGCCGATCATGCGGCGCAACGTCGGGCGCACTTCGGGCAGGGTCAGCCAGCAGAACGGATATGTCACCGGGATTTCCGAGCCGGGCGCGCCGGCCCCGGCTTCCTCCTCCAGAAAAGCGGCGCGCCGGAATGCGGCGACGCTTTCAGCGTCGGTCCGGACGCGAAGATCCGGCAGCCGCGCCAGCGCCTCCTCGCCGGCTTCAGCGATCGCCGCCTGCATCAGGCGGCCTCGGCGCGGCGTACGACAAGAGAGGCGTTGATGCCGCCGAAGGCGAAGGAATTGCTCATCGCGGTGCGAATCGGCATCGGCCGCGCCTCGTTCGGCACCGCGTCGACCGGACATTTGACGTCGGGCTCGCGCCAATTGATGGTCGGCGGCGCGATGCTATTGCGCACGGCGCCGATGGTGACGACAAGCTCCAGCGCGCCGCCGGCGCCGAGGCCGTGTCCATGGATCGGCTTGGTCGAGGACACCGGCAGTTGCGGCGCCCGCGCGCCGAACACCATGCCAAGCGCCTCGGCTTCGGTGATGTCGTTCACCGTCGTGCCAGTGCCATGGGCGTTGATGTAATCGATCTCGTCGATGGCGACGCCAGCGTCGCGCAAAGCCTCGCTCATGCAGGCCGCGGCTCCCTTGGCGTCTGGCCGAACCTGATCCTTGGCGTCGGCGGTGGTCCCATATCCCGCGAGTTCGGCGAGCGGAACCGCGCCGCGCGCGAGCGCCATGTCTTCGGCTTCAAGGATGAAGACCGCTGCTCCGGTGCCGAGAATCATGCCGTTGCGGCCCTTCGAGAAGGGGCGGCAGACGTCCGGGGTCAGGACGCGCAGAGCCTCCCAGGCGAGCAGCGCGCTGTTGGTGATGCAGTCTTCCGTGCCGCCGACGATGGCGCGATCGATCACGCCCCAGCGAATCAGCTGCGCCGCGATGCCGATCGCCTGCGTCGCCGAGGAGCAAGCGCTCGCCACCGCAAAGCAGGGGCCGGTCGCGCCATAGCGGATGCTGACATTTGAGGGCGGCGAACTCGGGATCAGCCGCGGTATTGTGAGAGGCGCCGGGCGCCCCTGCTCCACCAGCGCGAGAAAAAGCCCGTCTTCCAGCGTATGCATGCCGCCGACGCCAGTGCCGATGATCGAGGCCGTGCGCGGCCCCATCGGTTCGTCGCGCGAGAGCCCGGCCTGGGCCACGGCCTCGTCCGCCGCCGTCAGAAGAAATTGCGTGACCGGATCGCAAAAGGGGAGCAGCGCGGCCTCAAGATGCGCCGCGGGATCGAAGTCCCGCACCTGAGCGGAGATCTTGATGCGTCCGCGATAGGGCCGGTTGAACTGGGTTTCGGAGACGCAGGAGCGGCCGTCGCGCGCCGCGCGCCACAAGGCGTCCGCGCCAATGCCTGCTGCAGATACGGCGCCCATGCCGGTGACGACGACCCGCCTCTGGTTGTTCATTTTATGATTTTTCTTTGATGATATAGGCCGCGATGGCGTCGATCAGGCTTTTGATGTCCTTGGCCTCGTGGAACGGGCCGTCCATCGGAATATAGACGTCAAATTTATCTTCGATGGCCGTCAGAATCATCACGATGTCGATCGATTTGAGGTCCAGGCTTTCAATCGTCGCGTCGGGCGTGACTTTCTCCCGATCGATCATGCCTTCCTTGACGATGACGTCGATAATCTGATTGACGAGCTCGGTTTGATCGAGATCCTTCGTTTCCACCGATGACTCCTAAGCGTCCAAAATTGCGCTCGTCCAGAGCCTCAGACGTTCAAGTTTAAACGCCGGACGCCCCAAACCTTTTGTTTGCCGCATCTTAGCGACCCCAAGCGTCTCCGCCTGGCTGTTCCGTGCTCTCGGCCGACGCAAAAGCCAAAGCGCCGCGAAGGGATCGATCGCGCCGCTCCGGGCAAAGCCGGAGGAGGGCGAACCGAGCACAATCAGCCGCCAAGCGTCAACCTCTTGCGCCGCTTGCGCTGCCTGGCGTTTGCGCCGTCAGGGACGCAGCACATGCGCGCCGCAGCCTGAGCCGATTTGGTTGGTTACGCCAAACGGACGCGAAAATAAAGGGCGGCGGATCATGCGAGGGCTTATGGCGCGCCGGCCAACGCCCATTGGTCAGGGAATCGCGACCACGCGGGTTCCAACGCGGACCCGCCCGAAAAGGTCGACGACGTCCTCATTCAGCATTCGGATGCAGCCGTAGGAAGCGGCGGCCCCGATCGATTTTCGCATGCTCGCCGTCGTGCCATGAATGGCGACCTCCGAGAGGGACAGCGTCAGCGCCGCGGCGCCCATCGGATTACGCGGCGACCCGCCCGGGATCATGGCCGGAAAATTCGGATGATCGCGACGCACGTCCGCCGGGGCCGACCACGACGGCCGCATGTACTTGCCCTCTATCGTGGCCTCGCCCTGCCAGGCCTTGCCGCTCCTGCCGATGGCGACGGGGTAGCGGATCGCCCGTCCATCGCCGGTGACGAGATAAAGCTTCCGTTCGCTCTGCTTGATGACGATCATCCCGGCCGGATAGGGCTGAGGGAAGGCGACGATTTCGCGCGCAAACGCTTCCGATTGTGGCTGTAGAAGGAGGGCGGCAAACGCCGCTGCAACCGCCGTTGCGAGTCGCGTAGGGAAAAGAATGAAAGAACCAGCGCGTGGAGAAATTGACCGTAAGGGTTGATCGCAGCCGAAGCGCTTCTTGCTCATTGCCGCCTGCCGATGTTGCCGAATCGGACGTTCCGGGCTTGCGCCTCGCGCCCGATTCGAGGTTACCGGCAACATGGTTAACCAAGCCTAAAGAACCCCCAAAACAGCGGGCCGAAGGCGAGAATCGGCATTTTGGAGGCTATTTCGCCGGCATTCGGGCGTGGCAAGCAGCGCGGACGCCAAGGCGGCGCGAGGAACTCGACTCAGCAGTAGGGCGCCAGACGCTCAGCATGAACGTCCAACGCCCCGTTCTGTCTGCGGCGCCGAGCGCGAGCGCCCGGCGGAGAAATTCTAGTTCGCGCGCTCACGAATCAGATCGTCGACGACCGACGGATCGGCGAGCGTCGAGGTGTCGCCGAGCGCCGAAAACTCCTTCTCCGCGATCTTGCGCAGGATGCGGCGCATGATCTTGCCGGAGCGGGTTTTAGGCAGGCCGGGCGCAAAATGCACGACATCTGGCGAGGCGATCGGCCCGATGTCCTTGCGCACCCAGGAGACGAGCTCCTTGCGCAGATCCTCGCTCGGTTCGATCCCGGTCATCAAGGTCACATAGGCGTAGATGCCCTGCCCCTTGATGTCGTGCGGATAGCCGACGACGGCGGCTTCCGCGACCTTGACATGGGCGACCAGCGAGCTTTCGACCTCGGCCGTGCCAAGGCGGTGGCCGGAGACGTTGATGACGTCGTCGACGCGGCCGGTGATCCAGTAATAACCGTCCTCGTCGCGCCGGCAACCGTCGCCGGTGAAATATTTGCCCGGATAGGCCGAGAAATAGGCCTGCACGAAGCGCTCATGGTCGTTGAAGATGGTGCGCATCTGCGCCGGCCAGGAATCGGCGATGACGAGATTGCCGGAACAGGCGCCCTCAAGCACCTCGCCGGCCGCGTCGACCACCTGCGGCTGCACGCCGAAGAAAGGCTGCGTCGCCGAGCCCGGCTTCAGCGCGGTCGCTCCCGGCAACGGGCTGATCAGAATGCCGCCGGTCTCGGTCTGCCACCAGGTGTCGACGATCGGGCATCTTTCCTCGCCGACCACCCGGTAATACCATTCCCAGGCTTCGGGATTGATCGGCTCGCCGACCGAACCCAGAAGCCGCAGAGACTTGCGGCTGGTTGCCTTGACGGGTCCATCGCCCGCGCCCATCAGCGAGCGGATCGCCGTCGGCGCGGTATAAAAGATATTGACTTGATGCTTGTCGACGACGTCCCAGAACCGCGAGATCGTCGGATAAGTCGGAACGCCCTCGAACATCAGCGTCGTCGCGCCATTGGCGAGCGGACCATAGACGATGTAGCTGTGTCCGGTCACCCAGCCGACGTCGGCGGTGCACCAATAGACCTCGCCCGGCCGATAGTCGAAGACATATTGGTGGGTCATCGAGGCCCAGACGAGATAGCCGGCGGTCGAGTGGACGACGCCTTTGGGCGCGCCGGTCGAGCCCGATGTAAACAGGATGAAGAGCGGATCTTCGGCGTTCATCTCTTCGGCCGGGCAGTCCGCGCTGGCCTTGGCGAGCGCCTCGTCGTACCAGACGTCGCGGCCCTCGGTCCAGGCGACTTTGCCGCCCGTGCGCCGCACCACAAGCATGGTCTCGACGATGCCACCGATCTTCTTGATCGCCGCATCGGCGTTGATCTTCAGCGGCACCTTGCGTCCGCCGCGAAAACCCTCATCCGCCGTGATGACAAGCTTCGACTTGCAGCCCTCGATGCGGCCGCCAAGCGAATCCGCCGAAAAACCGCCGAACACGATCGAATGGATGGCGCCGATCCGGGCGCAGGCCAGCATGGCGTATGCCGCCTCGGGGATCATCGGCAAATAGATCGTGACGGTGTCGCCCTTGCCTACTCCATAGGACTTCAGGACATTGGCGAGGCGGCAGACTTCTTCATGCAGTTGCTTGTAAGTGATGTGCTTCGATTCATTCGGATCGTCGCCTTCCCAGATGATCGCGGTCTTGTCGCCGAGCGTCGCGAGGTGGCGGTCGATACAATTGGTCGAGACATTCGTCACGCCGTCTTCGAACCATTTGATCGAGACGTTGTGCGGATCGAACGATGTATTCTTGACTTTGGTATAGGGCTTGACCCAGTCAATCCGCTTGCCGTGCTCCCCCCAGAACTTATCCGGTTCCGAGATTGAACTTTCGTACATTGATTTGTACTTGGCCGCGTCGACGTAGGCGGACTTGCTCCATTCAGCAGTGACGGGGTAGACTTTATCCGACATGTGCGTAATCCTCCCAGGCAGCGCTTTTTTGGGGCGCCTTCCTCAAATCAACTGGATCACGATGAGCCTGGATCGTTCAAATTCAGGCTTGCAAATGTGATCGATGGAAATCCTTTAAGAGCGGGATGCGGCGGACGACCCTTCCCGCACTTTCTCGTCCGGTTCAGTATGCGCCTTGGGCGCCAATCCTCCTAAGCGGATCAAGCGTTCTTCTCATCAAGGCGTTCGGCGCCTTGGCAATTGTTTTTATGGGCAATCTTTCTGAACTTTGTCCAATGCCTGCGATATCCCCGAAAGGGAGTAGGTATCCGTCGTCACATTGCCCTTTACGGACGGCGCCTTGACGATCAGCTTCGAGCCTTTTTTGAGCGCTTCGACGAACTGCGTCTCTTCCGCCGGATTTTTGATCCAGGCGTTGGCGCCCTTGGCGACGAGATTGAAATTCGCGCCGCCGATGTCAGCCCGCGCGTCGGCGCCCTCCTTGACGGCAAAGCCCATGATGATCGAGACTTCGTTGCGCACCTTCTCGGCCGGCCGGTTCGAGATGAACACATAGGCCGGGTCGCGCTTCAAGGCGGCGGGCGCCCGCTCCTTCGGCGTCGCCAGCGCATAGCAGGTCTTGTCCTTGGCGCCCTCGGCGAGAAACGCGCCCCAGTCGCCATAGGAGCCGACCTGCACCGGCTTGCCGGGTTTCTTGGCCTCGCCCGGTTTCGCGTCGCCCGTCTTGGCGGCGCTCTTTTTGGCGTCGGCTTTTTTTGTCTCATCCGCTTTGGGATCGGTCTGTCTCGCCTCGAACCAGCGTCCCGGGGCGTCCGCGCTCAACTTACCCTGCTCTTGGCTCGGGCCGGCGGCGATCGCCGCAAGGCAGAGAGCCGGCGCAAAAATTCCGGCGAGAGCCAGCGCCGCGCCGGGAAGGAAACGGAAAATCATGCTCGAGGAGGCTCCCTGCGGTCGGCGGCGAGAATGCGAACGCCACGCTTATAGGACGGGAGCCTCACCGGGGAAAGAGAGCAAAGCGGAGCCGCTGGAACTATTGCATGGCCAAAGCCCGCCCGATCCGCGCGGCCTTCATCAGCCAGACGCCCCTCGGGCGGCCTTTCAAAGGCCCGCCGTCTTGGCCGCCCCGAGGATCGCGCCGGGCCGCTGCAGCGACCCTTTCTGGACGAAAATAACATAGCCTTCGCCGTCATCGCGCGCGTCGGGCGCGTGGAAGGTTGCGGCGGCGCCGTCCCAGACGCCGATCTCATCCATGCCCCGGACGACATTGGTATAGGTCACGTTGCGGCCCGCGTTCTCGCCGCGGCCGATATGCACGGTGCGCGAACGCAGCACGCGCAAGGCGATCACGACGGCAGGGCCTCCCGCCCCCTCGCCCACCTCGACCGCCAGCGCGCCATTGGCCTGCGTCAGCCGAACCGGAACGGTCATCGCGCCGTCCCGGCTGCGGGCGGAAGCGAGCGCGGCGTCGATTTCCTTGCGATCGCTGCCGACGGCCCCCTGCAATCCGTCGACGATGATCTGCGGCGTATAGGCGTGCTGCTCTCCGAGCTTCGCCGCATAGGCCCTCTGCCGCGCGACAAAAACCGGCGAGGCCATGGTGTCCTTCCAGCCGATATAGTCCCAATAGTCGACCGGAAAGGAAACCGCGACGACGTCAGGCTTTCGCGCCAGGGCGGCGAGCAACGCATCGGCCGGCGGACAAAAAGAACAGCCCTGGCTTGTAAAAAGCTCCAGGGTGGAAGCAATAACGGGAGGAGAGGCGACCGCTGTGTCGACCGCCCCGCCTGCCGCAACGATAAAGAACGCACCAAGGAAGTGTCGCGGCAAGGCGCTGTATAGAGAGATCAAGGGTAAGCTTTTCACAAATCCCATTGATCAGGCCACTGTCCTATCGAAGCTTTGTTAAGCGGGAGGATGATTAGCGGGACTCTAGAGGACGACGCCGCACGCGCCAGTCAAATCCTGTTTACCGTACAGCCTACACGAGCACAAATGGAGTTGTCGCGGAGCCGCTTTCTTCGGCGCGCCGGATCGTTTATTGCCTTGAGCGATCCTTTCTGGCTGGAGCCCCGAGCATGACCTTTTTTGAGAATGCCGCGCAAAATCTTTCGGCGGGCGAATCCCTCGGGATGCGGGCGCGGAAAGTCATGTCCGCTCTGGCGCTCGTGACGCTTGGCCTCTTGCTGTCCGGCTGCGGCTACAACACGATCCCAACCCTTGAGGAACAGGCCAAAGCCAGATGGGCCGAGGTGCAGAACCAGTATCAGAGGCGCGCCGACCTTGTCCCCAATCTGGTCGCGACGGTTCAGGGCTTCGCCAAGCAGGAACGCGAAACGCTGACCGCCGTCGTCGAAGCAAGAGCCAGGGCGACGTCGGTCACGATCGACGCCTCGCAGCTGACCGACCCCGAGAAAGTGCGCCAGTTCCAGGAGGCGCAAACGCAATTATCGGGCGCGCTCGGACGCCTGCTCGCCGTCAGCGAGAATTATCCCGATCTCAAATCGAACCAGAACTTTCTCGCCCTCCAATCGCAACTCGAAGGAACCGAGAACAGGATCGCCGTCGCCCGTCGTGACTACATTGAAGCGGCGCGCGAATTCAACACCGCGCTGCGGACTTTCCCGACGCTGCTTTGGGCGAAGACGGTTTTCGCCGGCAAGCAGCCGCTGGCCCCGTTCGCCGCGAGCGACGCCGCGCAGACCGCTCCGCAAGTCAAGTTTTGACGCGATTTTTATCCTTTGAGGCGAAGCGGCCGGGCGCCTTCCGCCCAGCCGCCTGCTTGACTTTTGCTCCGGGCTTTTCCCGCCGCCATCGCGCCGCGCCCGCCTTGCTCCGCGCCTTTCTGTGTCTTGGAGCCTTTTTTTGCGCGAGCCTCGCGCTCGCCTTTAATTTTCCGGCGCTGACGGGGCGCGTCGACGATGCGGCCAATATCATTCCGGCGCAGACCAAAGCAGCGATCGAACAGAAGCTCGCGACGCTCGAGCAGAAATCCGGCATTCAACTGGTCGTGGCGACGGTCTCTTCTCTCGATGGCGCGGAGATCGAGCCCTACGCCAATGCGCTCTTCCGCGAATGGAAACTCGGCGAGCGCGCCAAGAACAATGGCGTGCTGATGCTCGTTGCGCCCAATCAGCGGAGAGTCCGGATCGAGGTCGGCTACGGGCTCGAGGGAACGCTGACCGACGCGCTGTCTCGAATCATTATCGCCAACGCCATGGCCCCCCGCTTCAAGACTGGCGATTTCGGCGGGGGCATCGAGCGCGGCGTCGACGACGTCATCACCGTGCTCACAACGGATTCGGCCGAATGGGAAAAACGGCCGGATTTGCGGCTCGACAGCGCCCAATCCGGCGCCGATTCCATCGCCCCCTGGCTGGTTTTAGGCCTGTTCGTCCTCATTGTTTTTCTCATTTTGCGCACGCCACGCGCCGGACGCGGGGCCGCAGCCGCGGATGACCCGCGATGGGGCGGCGGTCGGCAGGCACAAAACCAGAGGTCTCAGGGCAATGCGGCGTTCTGGCTCAATCTTCTTTCCGCCCTGATCAATATATTGGCTTCATCCGGCCGCGGCGGCCGGGGCGGCGGAGGAGGCGGATTTTCGGGCGGAGGCGGCTTTTCCGGCGGCGGCGGCTCGTCCGGCGGCGGCGGCGCATCGGGGAGCTGGTAATGATTTTATCGCGAGACGACCAGCGCCGCGTCAATGCAGCCATCACCGCCGCCGAACGGCAAACGAGCGGCGAGATCGTCTGCGTGCTGGCGCGGGCCTCGTCCGATTATCTCACCTACGCCGTCGCCTGGTCGGCGCTGATGGCGCTCGCCGTCCCCTGGGCGCTGATCGCGGCCACGGATTTTTCGGTGCAGCGCATCCTTTTGATCCAGACCGTGGTCTTCGCCGCGCTGTATCTGATTTTTTCGATCGGCCGCCTCCGCCCGCTGCTGGCGCCGCGTGGCCTGCGCCGCCAGCATGCGCATCGGGCCGCTCTCGAGCAATTCGTGACGCGAGGGCTGGCCCGCAAGGACAATCACGCCGGCGTGCTCATATTCGTATCGCTCGCTGAGCATTACGTGCGCGTGGTGGCCGATGACGGCATCGCCGCAAAGGTCGACAAGGCCGTCTGGCAAAGCGCGGTCGACCATTTGTTGCAAGGCATTCGCGAGGACGACCTCGCCGCCGGCTTCATCAAGGCGATCGAGCAATGCGGCGCAGCGCTCGCCGAGCATTTCCCAGCCGCAGAGGGCGGCGTTGATTTGCCCGACCGGATCTATGAGATCTGAACCGGCGGGCGGCGTCGCGGCTGTTCGGAGCCGGGCGCCATCCAAAAGTCAGCAACTTTTGCGAAGAGACGATTGCAACTTGGAATCGATC
Source organism: Methylocella silvestris (assembly GCF_002891535.1). Classification (GTDB taxonomy): domain Bacteria; phylum Pseudomonadota; class Alphaproteobacteria; order Rhizobiales; family Beijerinckiaceae; genus Methylocapsa; species Methylocapsa silvestris_A. The sequence goes on from NZ_PDZR01000011.1 coordinate 102,812, forward strand.
GCGTTCCCAATTCCGCGCTTTTGCAATCCAAAGTCAGCTTGATCGGAGAGCATGCATGATTTTGTCCGATGAGGATCAAGCCCGCATCAATGCGGCGATCGCCGCCGCCGCGCCGAAGACCAAGGGCGAGATCTTCTGCGTGCTGACCCCCTCGTCCGAGGAATATGCGATCTATGGGCTCGCCTGGTCGGCGCTGGCCGCGCTCGCTCTCGCCGTCCTGCTGGCGGCGACGACGCATCTTGCTCCGCTGCCGCTCGTGCTCATACAGATCTTCGTCTGCGCGGCGCTCTATATCCTGTTGTCCGTCTTTGGCCTTGCGCCTCGTCTCGCGCCCTATGTCCATGTCCGCCACGAACATGCGCACCGCTACGCGATGGAGCAGTTCATCTGCCATGGGCTGACGCGCAAGCAAAATCCTGCCGGCGTGCTGATCTTCGTGTCGCTTGCGGAAAATTATGCGCGCGTCATCGCCAGTGAGGGCATCGCGGAAAAAGTCGACAAGCCGCTTTGGGGCGGAGCGCTGAACTCCCTTTCGCAAGGCATGCGCGGCGGCGATCTTGCGACCGGTTTCGTCGAAGCGATCGAACAATGCGGCGCGCTGCTCGCCGAGCATTTCCCAGCGGAAAAGGGCGACGTCGCGGTGAAGCATGAAATCTATGTGCTGGGACGCCCCAAGCGGCGCATCCTGGCGCGCCTGCTCGCCCGGCTTTTACCGGCCGCGCGCGGCGGCGAGCACCGAGACGCTGGCCCGCCCGTCCGGGGCTAGACCGGCTTTCGCCTGAAAATCGCTGATCGCCCGCTTGGTCTTGGTTCCGATCACGCCGTCCGCCTTGCCGTCAAGATCATAGCCGCGCCGCATCAGCAGCGCCTGCAGCTCGCGCCGGTCGGCGCGCGAGAGGCCGGGATCATTGGTCGGCCAGGGCGTTATCGGTCCCTTCCGGCCTTTCAGCCGGTCGGAGAGCAGCGCGATCGCCAGCGCATAGGATTCAGCGGCGTTATAAGAATAGATCGCATCAAAATTGCGCGTCACGAGGAAGGCCGGTCCCTTAGGGCCCGCCGGCAACAGCAGGCCGGCGTTGGGGCCGGAGCCCAGCGGCGAGCCGTCGACCTTGACGAGGCCGCGCCCGGCCCATTGCCCGATCGGCTCCTTGCGCGTGCGGCCGGATGGGCCGGCATAGCCCTGCGGCAGGCGGACCTCAAACCCCCATTCGACCCCCGGCGTCCAGCCGCCCTTGCGCAGATAGGCCGCCGTGGAGCCGAGCGCGTCGGGAACCGAGTTGATGAGGTCCTTGCGTCCGTCGCCGTCAAAATCGACGGCGGTGCGCAGAAAGGTCGAGGGCATGAACTGGGTGTGGCCGAAGGCGCCCGCCCAGGAGCCGACGAATTGCTCGGGAACGATGTCGCCCGCGTCGAGAATTTTCAGCGCCGCCAAAAACTCGGTGCGAAAATAGGCGGCGCGATAGGGGCCGCAGGACAGCGTCGCAAGCGATTGGATGATCGGCCGCTTGCCAAAGCTGCGGCCAAAATCGGATTCAACGCCCCAGACCGCAACGATCGTCGCCGCATCGACGCCATAGCGCGACTGCGCGGCCGCCAGAGGCTGCGCCCATTTGCGCATCTGGCCGCGGCCGTCCTCGACCCGCTCCTCGTCGACGAGGCCGGCGAGATAATCCCAGATCGGAGTCTTGAATTCCGGCTGCGCCTGCGCCAGCGCGAAAATATCGGGGTCGGACTGCAGCCCGGCCGTGGCCTTGTCGAAGGTGGCGGCGCTGACGCCGCTGGCGAGAATCCCGGGACGCAGGCCGCCAAGGCATTCCTGCAGCGACGCCGCCTGCAGCGGCGCTGCGCCGACGCAGGCCAGCGTCAGCGCAAGACCGCCCGAAAAAAACGACAAGCGCCGCGATGCGGCGCGGTGAGCCGGCAAGGTCATGAGGGCCAATCTATCAAGGACCGCGCGAGACGAAAACAAATTCCACCCCCGCGGATTCAGACCGGGGAGGCGCCGATTTTCCGATTCGGGCGGGATGCGCCAGGGCAGGCCGCGCCGCATGCCTCAATTCGGGCGCAGGCTCTCCGCCGTCAGCAGCCGCTGCACCTCATTGACGAGATCCTTGAGGTGAAACGGCTTCGAGAGGACTTTCGCCTGCGGCGGCGCATTGTTGTCGGGGTTGAGCGCGACGGCGGCAAATCCGGTGATGAACATGACCTTGATGTCTGGATCAAGTTCGGTGGCGCGGCGGGCGAGTTCGATGCCGTCCATCTCCGGCATCACAATATCGGTGAGCAGAAGTTCGAACGGCTCCTCGCGCAGCCGGCTGTAGGCCGAGAGGCCATTGTCGAACGCGGCGACCTGATAGCCCGCGTTCTGCAGCGCCTTGCCCAGGAAGCGGCGCATGTCGCCATCGTCTTCCGCAAGCAGGATCTTGCCAAGCTGAATCTTGGATTGAGTAGGAAATTGCATGTCGTTCATGGGAGCCTCGCGATGGAGCCCAAGCAAAGGATCATTTGGTAAAAATCCCATGAAAAAACGGACCGCATCCGGCCGGCAGCCCGGTTTCCCCGATCACGCCGTTTTTTTTGGCCCGCGCGTGACAAATTTGCCCGCCGCAAACCACGAATCCGCCGTTTTCACGAGCCTCCCGAGAAGCTGCGCTGGATAATGAACGATTAATATGGACAGCGCCGCATGTCCTTGGCAAATTGTTATTTAGCCTGCGAGGACGCCGCCGCGCCTGCGCCAAGGAGCCTTGATGATTTTTGAGACCTCCGGCCGGACGGACGGCGTCGACCCGGAATTCGGGACCGGCCACGAAGTCATTGAGCCCGAGACGCTCTGCTCGCCGCTGGTGTTTTCATCGCCGCATTCGGGCGACATCTATCCGGAGAGCTTCCTCGATCGCACGCGGCTCAGCGCGCTGCAATTGCGCCGGTCCGAGGACGCCTTTGTCGATGCGCTTTTCGCCGATTGCCTGCGCATCGGCGCGCCGATGATCAAGGCGCTGTTTCCGCGTACCTATCTCGACCTCAATCGCGAGCCTTACGAGCTCGACCCGCGCATGTTCGAGGGACGGCTGCCGTCCTTCGCCAACACGCGTTCGATCCGCGTCGCCGGCGGCCTTGGAACGATCCCGCGCGTCGTCGGCCAGGCGCAGGAGATCTATGGCCGACGCCTGTCGCTCGTGGAAGCCCTGCTGCGGATCGAGACGCTTTACAAGCCCTATCATGCGCGTCTGACCGCCCTGATCGAACGGGCGGAGCTCGCTTATGGCCTCGCTGTGCTGATCGACTGCCACTCCATGCCGTCGGGAGGCGCGGGAGTTCATCCGGGGCCAAGACTCCACGCGGGCGGAGGACTTCTTGGGGGGAGCGGACTTCTTGGGGGCCACGCGCCCGAGTCGATCGCCGCGAAACCGCGCGCCGATTTCGTCCTTGGCGACCGGCACGGCGCGAGCTGCGCGGCGATCCTCACCGACGTCGCAGAGGCCGAATTACGCAGTCTCGGCTTCACCGTCGCGCGCAACAAGCCCTATGCGGGCGGCTATATCACCGAGAATTATGGCTCCCCTGGCTCCAACCGGCACGCGCTGCAGATCGAGGTGAGCCGGAGCCTCTATATGGACGAGCAGAACGTCACGCGCTCGGACCGGTTCGAGGAAATTCGCGGCAGCCTGAAACGGGTCGCCGAGGCGCTTGCCGTGACCGCCGCAAGCCGGCTCGTGGTTCATCGCCTCGCGGCCGAATAGGCGCGCTGCAGGATCGGACCGGCGCCGGGCGCAACGCTCAGGGCAGCGCCTCAAACCCCTCGCGAAAGCCGGCGAGCGCGAGTGGAATGCCGACGCCCTCCTCCGGCGTCTGGAAAATGATGAAGGTGGCGTTGGTTCCGCTTTTCATCTGATCGACCAGCTTCTGCTCCATCACCACTTCGGCGACGCAGCCGGTCGGCAGGCAGCGCACGAATCCGGCGCGGCCGACGTCGGCGTCGTCGATCTTGAGCCCGAGTCCAGAGGGCAGCAGCACGCCGAGCGGCGCGATGACGCGCAGAAGGCGGCTTTTGCCGTCCGCGGTCTTGAGAACGATCACCACCAGATTGATGTTCGGCTTGTCTTCGGCGGCGACGCTCTGCAGCAAGGCGCATTGCTCCTTGGCCGCGCCGGGCGGCGTCTCGCAGCGCATCTCCCAATCGCCATGCTTGCTTTTCACGACGCCCTGCGCCGAGGCGACGCCTGATCCGGTCAGGAGCGCCGCAGCGGCGAGCGCGCCGCCCCGCGCCAAAGAGAGAGCGGCGCGCAAAAGCGGGCGGCGGGCATGCGATTGAAATTCGTCGTCCGCGTCAGCCATGCTCTCTTTGAACCTTCCGTTGCCTTTAAGATCCGCTTCGCCGCAGCTTGCCGCACGAGTCCGGCTGCCTAGCAAATCGCGTCGGGCTGTCAAGTAAAGCCGCGTCGCGGGAGGGCGCGCGGGCCGTCGGGTGGCGCCCAAGGGGCGCAGGATCTGCTCCCCTCGCGCTGTTTCGCCGCATGGATTGTGCGGCCCAACTGATTGCGCGCAACCCGGAATCATGTTTTTGAACTATTCTCAGGGACCCTATTGCGGCGCCTCTGGACGAGTTCGATTGGAAGTGGTAGGCGCGGTGGGTCAGCCGCGTCAACGGAGCCTCGATCTTGATGAGATTTGCCTCCCTCTCCGCCCGCCGTATTCCCGATCCCCGCGCCCTCTTCGCCTCCGGCGCAGCGCTGTTTGCGGCGCTTGCGGCGGGCCCCGCGCGCGCAGACGGATTTCCGCGACCAGGGCAAATGACTTTCGAGGAAGCGGTCACGCCGATCGCTCACGAAATTCACGCCTTCCACGACTTTATCCTGCTGCCGATCATCGTCGGCATCTGCCTGTTCGTGCTGGCGCTGCTTGGCTGGATTTATTTCCGTTACAACGAAAACAAAAACCCGGTCGCCACCACGACGACGCATAATTCGCTGCTCGAAGTGGCGTGGACCGTTCTGCCTGTGATGATCCTCGTCATCATAGCGATCCCCTCCTTCCGCCTGTTGACACATCAGCTGGTGATTCCGCCGGCCGACATCACCGTCAAGGCGACCGGCAAACAATGGTTCTGGACTTATGATTATCCGAAGGATCAGGGCGGCGGCTTTTCCTTCGACTCCTATCTGATCCCCGAGTCGGATCTAAAACCCGGCGACATCCGGCAGCTCTCCGTCGACAATGAAGCGGTCGTGCCGGTCGGCAAGGTCGTGCATATGCTGGTCACCGGCTCCGACGTCATCCATTCCTTCACGATCCCCTCCTTCGGCATCCGCATCGACGCCGTGCCGGGCCGGATGAACGAAACCTGGTTCAAGGCGGAGCGCGAAGGAATCTACTACGGGCAATGCTCGAAGTTGTGCGGAAAAGATCACGCCTATATGCCGATCGCGATCCGCGTCGTGAGCCCCGAGCAATATTCGGCCTGGCTCGCGTCCGCCGCCAAGAAATTCGCCGCGAATAATTCCGAATCCGTCAAACTGGCGAACAACGCCACATCGGCCGGCGACATCGGCGAGACGCGCTAAGATAAAAATATTCCGAGGGAGGCTTTGCGTTGGCGACCAGCACGACAATTCATGAAGAGCACGGCCACCCGACGGGTTGGCGCCGCTATCTTTATTCAACCAATCACAAAGACATCGGCACGATGTATCTCATCTTCGGGATCATCGCCGGCGTCATCGGCGGCGTGCTTTCCGTGCTCATGCGCATGGAGCTTCAAGAACCCGGCATCCAGATCTTCAACCATCTTGCGGTGCTGCAGGGCGCCGACGCCGATACGGCGAAGGACCTTGCCAAGAACCTCTATAACGTCACCATCACCATGCACGGCATCATCATGATCTTCTTCATGGTGATGCCCTCGCTCATCGGCGGCTTTGGCAACTGGTTTGTGCCGATCATGATCGGCGCGCCGGACATGGCCTTCCCGCGCATGAACAATGTCTCCTTCTGGCTGCTGCCGGCCTCCTTCACGCTCGGCGTCATGTCGATGTTCATGGAAGGCGCGCCGGGAATGCTGGGGTTTGGCGGCGGCTGGGTGATGTATCCGCCGCTGTCCGCGAACACCGGCCACCCCGGACCGGCAATGGACTTCCTCATCCTCTCGCTGCACCTTGCCGGCGCGTCGTCGATCCTCGGGGCGATCAATTTCATCACCACGATCTTCAACATGCGCGCGCCGGGCATGACCTTGCACAAGATGCCGCTGTTCGCATGGTCGGTGCTGATCACCGCCTTCCTGCTGCTCCTGTCGCTGCCCGTGCTCGCCGGCGGCATCACCATGCTGCTGACCGACCGCAATTTCGGCACCACCTTCTTCGATCCCTCGGGCGGCGGCGACCCGCTGCTGTTCCAGCATCTGTTCTGGTTCTTCGGCCATCCCGAAGTCTATATTCTGATCCTGCCCGGCTTCGGCATCATCAGCCACATCATCTCGACCTTCTCGAAGAAGCCCATCTTCGGCTATCTCGGCATGGCCTACGCCATGGTGGCGATCGGCGTCGTCGGCTTCGTCGTTTGGGCGCATCACATGTTCACCGTCGGCATGTCGCTCGACACGCAGCGCTATTTCGTGTTCGCGACCATGGTGATCGCGGTGCCGACCGGCGTTAAAGTGTTCTCCTGGATCGCCACCATGTGGGGCGGCTCTGTATCCTACCGGCCGCCGATGATCTGGGCGACCGGCTTCGTGCTCCTGTTCACGATCGGCGGCGTGACCGGCGTCGTTCTCGCCAACGCCGGCATCGACCGCGCCCTGCACGAGACCTATTACGTCGTGGCGCATTTCCACTACGTGCTTTCGCTCGGAGCCGTCTTCGCGCTATTCGCGGGCTTCTATTACTGGTTCCCGAAAATGTCGGGCTATCTCTACAATGAGACGCTCGCCAACGTGCATTTCTGGCTGATGTTCATCGGCGTCAACCTCACCTTCTTCCCGCAGCATTTCCTCGGCCTCGCCGGCATGCCGCGGCGCTATATCGACTATCCGGACGCCTACACGCTTTGGAACCGGATTTCGTCCTTTGGCTCCTATCTGTCGATCATCGGCGTCGGCCTGTTCCTTTACGTGGTCTACGACGCTTTCGCCCGCAAACGCCTCGCCGGCGACAATCCCTGGGGCGTCGGCGCAACGACGCTCGAATGGACCCTGTCCTCGCCGCCGCCGTTCCATACCTTCGAGACGCTGCCGCGCATCACGGCGTCGTCGGACCATTAAGAACGCCCCGGGCGTTTTGAATAAGCGCGAGGGCGCGGCGGCCGCATGCGGGCGCCGCGCCCTTCAAAAAAAGCCAGACGGTTCCCATGGAAGCCTGCGATGCTCGGAGCTTCATGGGCGGACCGCAATCTGGCGAAGCCAAGGGAGAACGCTTGGGGCGTTTGCACGACCGGCGCGGTCGCGCGAAGCCGACTTCCGAGCCTCGCCTCAACGCGTAAACGCTAACCTCGAAGCGGTCCGGTCATGAGTTTCGTCAGCGACAGCAATACCGCCATCGACCAGGCCGCCATCTCGATCGCGAGCCCGGCGGACTATCTCGCGCTGATGAAGCCGCGCGTCATGTCGCTCGTCATCTTCACCGCCTTGGCTGGCGTTCTGATCGCCCCGACCCATGTCAATCCGATCATCGGCTTCGCCTCCCTGCTCGCCATCGCCGCCGGCGCCGGCGCGTCGGGCGCGCTCAACATGTGGTACGATTCCGACATCGACGCCATCATGCGGCGGACGCAGAAGCGTCCCATCCCGGCAGGCCGGGTGTCGCGGGAAAGCGCGCTCTCCTTCGGGATGGTGCTTGCGCTTTTGTCGGTGATGACGCTCGGATTCGTCGCCAACTGGGCGGCTGCGGCGCTGCTCGCCTTCACGATCTTCTTTTACGTTGTCATCTACACGATGTGGCTAAAGCGCTCGACGCCGCAGAATATCGTGATCGGCGGCGGCGCCGGCGCCTTTCCGCCGATGGTCGCCTATCTTGCCGTCACCGGTCACATCGGCCTGCCCGCCCTTGCGCTGTTCGCCCTCATTTTCGTCTGGACGCCGCCGCACTTCTGGGCCCTCGCCCTCGTCAAGGCCGGCGATTTCGAGCGCGCCGGCATTCCGATGCTGCCGAATGTCAAAGGGCCGGACCGCACGCGGCGGGATATTCTTCTCTACACGCTGCTGCTCGCTCCCGTGGGCATGACGCCCTATTTCATCGGCTTCGCGTCGCCGGTCTACGGCCTTCTTTCTTTCGCCCTTGGCGGCGTCATGATCTTACATGCCCTTCGCGTCTATCTGGCGCGCGAGGGCGAACAGGCGAACCGCGTCGCCATGCGCATGTTCGGATTTTCGATCCTCTATCTTTTCCTGCTATTTGCGGCGATCGTCGCCGAGCGCATTCTCGCCCTGCTGCCGATTTTTTCCGCGGCTCCGTGGTGAGCTCATGCAAAGGATGAAACCGTGACTGACAAGGCGCAAACGCCAGTGATGACGGGCGTCAGGCTGACCCCCGAGCAGGAGCGGAGCCGGCGCCAGCGCAATCTGGCGCTCGCCCTTGCGATCGGCTTTTGCGTCGTGCTGTTTTATGTCGTGACGATCGTCAAGCTCGGCCCCGCCGTGCTGGAGCGGCCCTTCTGAGATGTCCATGAACGCTTCGCCTGAGCCGGAATTCGAGCGGAATTTGCGCAAGAGCCGCCTCATCGCCGCAGCCGCCGCGGCGGCGTGCCTCGCCATGCTCGGCCTGTCGTTCGCCGCGGTCCCGCTCTACCGGATGTTCTGCGCCGCGACCGGCTACGGCGGCACGACGCAGGTCGCAAGGACGGCGCCGGCGAACGCCGGCAAACGCGAACTGACGGTGCGCTTCGACGCCAATGTCGCGCCCGGCCTCGACTGGAGCTTTGAGCCCGAAACGGCGCAGATCAATCTTCGCACCGGCCGGACGGCGACGGTTTACTTCAAAATCGTCAACCGGTCGAACAAGCCCGTCTCGGCGATCGCCGGCTATAATGTCGGACCCGACAGCGCCGGGCTCTATTTCAACAAGATCAGCTGTTTCTGCTTCAACGAAATGACCCTCGCGGGCCATGAGACGGCCGAGCTGCCGGTCGTCTTTTTTCTCGATCCGGCGCTCGAGACGGAAAAGTCGCTCGCCGACGTCGACACGGTTGTTTTATCCTATACGCTTTTCGGCCAGAAGCCGAAGGGCAAGGTCGCCGCTGGCGAGAGCGCTTTGGTCAAGTCGGGCAAGCCTTTGTGAGCGGCGGGCGCTCAACAATGTCGGCGCGACAGAAGCAAGATTCAAGGAACGGCGCCCGGCGCGGCGCTGATGGCAACAGGCTCGGCTGAGCCTTTTTGAAGCGGGAAAAGGGTCACATTCGATGTCGGACGCCCACGCCAAACCCAATCACGACTATCATCTCGTCGATCCGAGCCCCTGGCCCGTCCTCGCCTCCGTCGCGGCGCTGTTCCTTGCGATCGGCGGCATCGTGTGGATGAAGCATCTAAGCTTCGGCGCCTTCGCCCCCGGCGGCCTGCTCTTTGGCGCCAGTTTTATCGCGCTCGTCTTCATCGCAGCCTCGTGGTGGTTCGACGTCATCAAGGAATCGGGCGCCGGTTATCACACCCCCGTGGTTCAGATCGGCCTTCGCTACGGGATGATCCTGTTCATCGCCTCCGAGGTGATGTTCTTCGTCGCCTGGTTCTGGGCGTTCTTCGATTCAAGCCTGTTCCCCGGAGAAGCGCAGGAATATCTTCGCGCCGAATTCACCGGCGGCGTATGGCCGCCGAAGGGCATCGAGGCCATCGATCCGTGGCATCTACCGCTCTTGAACACGCTGATCCTGTTGACTTCCGGCACGACCGTCACCTGGGCGCATCACGCTTTGCTGACGGGAGACCGCAAGGGATTGAAGGCGGGCCTCGCGCTCACCATCGCGCTCGGCGTCGTTTTCACCACGGTGCAAGCTTATGAATATATTCATGCGCCCTTCGCCTTCAAAGGCTCGATCTTCGGCGCCACCTTCTTCATGGCGACGGGATTTCACGGCTTTCACGTGATCATCGGCACGATTTTCCTCACCGTCTGCCTTCTTCGCGCCTTTGTTGGGCAATTGTCCCTGCGGCATCACCTCGGCTTCGAATTCGCCGCCTGGTATTGGCATTTCGTCGACGTGGTGTGGCTCTTCCTGTTTTCCGCCATCTATGTGTGGGGCTCGTGGGGCGCCGCCTTCGAGCATTGAGCGCTAGAGAAACCAGCAAAAAGGGCGGCCTCGAGCCGCCCTTTTTTATTATGACGGCTCAATCAGCCCGTCGAGAAATGCCGCCGCCTCTGGAGAGCGTCGCAGAGCGGCGAGATCCGCCTCGGTCGGCAACTGCGGCCGGTCCCGCGCCGCATTGACGAGACAGAGAAAGCCGAGCGGCGCGTCGCGCCTAGCGCGAAACTGATGCCAGATCATCGGTTCGATGGTCACGAGATCATGCGCGCCTAGCGCATATACGGCGTCCCCTATGAGACAGCTTCCGCTGCCGCGCAACGCCATGACAACATGCATATGCTCGTGCCGCTCGAGCGTTGAGAAGCCGCCAGGGTCGATCTCGAAATAGCGCAATTCGCCGGCAAGGCGCGGATCGGAGGCAAGCGTTTGCCGCGAGATCGCCTTGAACGGCGCTGCAGCGGCATCCTTATAGGGGCGGCGCTCGACGCCCTCCCAGCGAAATGCGCCGCTGTACTTGGACAATGGCGCTAGCGGAAACCGATTGTCAGTAATTGTCATTTCTCCATTGCTTAACTCGAAGGATTCGTGACCAGAATGTGCGCAATCACGCATTCGAGACTCATCCTGGCCTTGACATTCTAAGGTCAGACAGCAATCGATTACTATCGCATCTCTTATTTATGCGCAGCTCTCGCCAGCTGCTCTTTTTAAAATTACGGGGTGTAAGGTTCGCTCAAATAGGAGGGCGCTCCATATGCTTGAACTTGCCAAGGACGCCGAATTTCATATGGCGCCTGAGACGCTGAACGCTTGTTACGACAAAGAACCATTTGGTTTCGAACATTCGTTGCACAAATTAGAAATGATGACATTTGACAGCCTGCAAACATTATCTGAAAAATATATTGGACACAACGGCGACTATTACGTCTGCAGCAGCGCAAAGACTCCTGATACCGCTTTCAATTCAGTCCCTGTGGCCGCCTATGCGCCACATCAAGCAATGCAGAAGGTGGGGTCCGAACGGCTCCGCGTCCTGATGAAACGGCCGGAAAATTACGCGCCCGAATTTCGCGACCTTCTGGAGCATCTGATCAAGCAAATCTGCGAAGGCGCCGAAGGCCTCAAGCGGAAGGACGTCATTCGCATTGAGGGCGGCCTGTTGATCAGTTCGTCGGCCGCGACAACTCCTTTTCATTTCGACCCGGAAACCAATTTCTTCTCGCAGATCGAAGGCGAGAAAATTTATCACGTCTATTCGCCCAGCGTGCTGAGCGAGCGTGAGCTGGAGCGATTTTTCCATATCGGACGTTTGTCGATCGCGCAGGTCGACCTCAAGGGCCGCGATCCGGCGCGCGAACATGTCTTCAGGCTCAACGCGGGGCTGGGGCTGCATCAGCCTCTCAATGCTCCGCACTGGGTCGAGACGAGGGATTCGCGTTCGATCTCCTTTGCGATGGTCTATGAAACCGAAGCGACGCGGGTCCGGGCGCAGACCCGAGCCGCGAATTATTATTTGCGCTTGCTCGCGCTGAATCCCACCCGGCCCGGCGTCAATCCCGCCGCCGACGCGCTGAAAACCAAAGCGATGAACTTCATGCTTCCCATCCGGGGAAAGATAGGCGACGCCACACGCGCCATCCGCAGCTTGGCGAGAGCCTAGAGGGCACAGCGCCGCGATCTCGGCCCGTCGGCCGCCTCGTGCGCGCATCAACCATAGGGATGCCTGGCGACGGCCTCGACGAAGCGCCGCGTTTGCTCCGTCAACGCCTCGCGCGGCGCGCTAAGCAGCGCTCCGCCAATCAGCAGCATGACGTCGCGCCCGTAACGATCGAGCAGTTCCGGCGCGCGCTCGACGCTCATGCCGCCGGCAGGCGCCGGAATGCTCAGCTTGAGACCATCGGCGCCTGACAAAAGCGCGGCGGCGATCGCTTCGCAAACCGTCGGCGAATAGCCGAACCGGCCACCATAATTGGGGAAAATGACGACGTCCGCGCCAAACAGCCGGAACAGCCGCGCGAACAGGATGGGCGAGATCGCGCGGCCGGTCATCGTCGGATGCGCCAGAAAAGCGAAATCGGAGAATTCCCGCCGCAGCGCCTGAAAATTGGAGCAGCCGGCGATCATCGGCGCGATCAGCGCCGCATCCAACCCCTCGTCGCGCGCCGCCAGAAGCTGTCGCCGCATCTGCGGATAGGAGCCGGCAAGGCTCGGCGCATAGCGCGTGCGGCGTCCCGTCCGCTGGCGCGCCTCACGCACCGCCGCAGCGCAGGCGGCGATCCGCGCCTCGAAACGGGAATAGGTCTGGTCGGCAAGGCCGTGGTCGTCCTTGATGAAATCAAGGCCGCCCATGGACAGGGCTAAGGCGAGTTCGGCGAGTTCCGCCGCGGGCAGGCCCTGCGGCTTCAGCGCCGAACAGGTGAGCGCCCGCCCCGACGCGCCAGCCTCCGTGCGCAAGGCGGCAAGCCCTTGCGAGGGCCCGCCGAAGGCGCCCGCGAGCGGCGCCGGCAGGATGGCGTCGACAAGCAACACATCCTCAAGCAGCGAGCTGTTGCCAAACAGCATGTTGAGCAATTGGCCGGCGTCGTCGCCAACTGTCGCCGCCGCGAGTTCGATGCGCGCCTCGAACCAGCCGCCGCCGCAATCCTCGATCGACGCCACACGGCCCACGATATTTTCGCGGACAAACGGATCCCGCACGGCGGCGAGCGGCGCTTCGACGCTCTGTTCGATCGCAATCGCCTCCGCCCGCGCCTCGACGTCGGCGGCGCTGGCGCGCAGCCTGTAGACGGCGTTGATCCAACCGCTCAAATGCCGCCCTCGTCCAATTTTGGGAGCCGCCTCTATTTCAAACCGATCCATGCGAGAAACGGAACCCGCTCCTCGCCTTCCGCCCATTTCGGCCGGCCCTTGACCGGGGTGACGCCGATATAGGGCGAGGGGTCCGCGGTCAACAGGGTTTGAGGCTGATGGCGAAGATAAGCGTCGAAAAAGGCGAGAAGATAGTCTTCCCGGATCGCTTTGACGCGGGAAGGGTCCGCGAAGAACCAGCTCAGCCAATTGCCGCGGCTGAAGGCCAGATCGTTGAAATCGGCATGGACCGTGTTGCGGAGCCAGAAGCCGTATTTATCCGGCGATTCAAACAGCCGCCCATGCTCGCGGACGAGGTCGTCCTGCGCCTTGGCGTAAGCGCGCGTCGCCGGATCGGGCGATGCGAATGCTTTGGCGTCGGGAAGCGGCTCATCATCGAAGAGCATCATATAGGGCTTTGTAATCCCGCCTTCGAGCGCGGGGCCGAAGACCCAGCCGTCGAGATTGACCGCGGCGACGACGCGCGGATCGAGAATGGCCGCATTCGCGGCGACGCTGGCGCCAAAAGAGAAGCCAAAAAAGCCGACGCGGTCGAAAGCGACATATTTTGCGAAATCGCCCGTGGCGCATTCGGTCAGAATGTCCAGCGCCCGAAGCGCGACTTTCGCCTCGCGGATCGAATGCTCCGCGCCCCGCCGCAAGGTCGCCTGATAGCCGGCCTCTGACGAATAATCAAAAAACGACTGCGGCTGCCCCGGCGGCGGCGTCCATTCCAGATGGTTGATCGCGAGCACGACATAGCCATGGCTGGCCATGGCCGCGGTCGATGAATTGTCGTCGGCGGCGTTTGCAAAGCCCGGAGCATAGAGCAGAAGCGGAAAGCGCCCCTGCGGCCCCGGATCGGCGAGGCGCGTGCTGGAGAGCGCGGCGCAATCGACCGGCCTGGGCCCGGACGCCTCCAGCTTCGCGTCAGCCGCCGCCGGATACCAGATCCGGGCGAGGATCGGCGCGGGGATCGTCCCCCCCTGCCCCTTCGGCGCCAGCGCGACATACGCCTCGCCGACGCGCAAGGGACCCGAGGGCGGCGGCGGCGGCGGAGCGAAAGCAAGGCGCCAAAAGGCCTTGGCGACGCGCGGGGCGGACGGCCCGAACATGACGGCGCCCACGGCGAAAGCGATCATTAACGCGGCGACCAGCGATCGCGGGGCCTTGTCGGAGCGCCACGCGATCAAAAGACCGGCAAGCGCGATGACAAGCACTATCGCGCCGAGGATGAAGCCATAGCGGCCCATCAGCTGGTCGAAGCGCAGATCCAAATATTTCATCATGGAGATATCTGCCGGGAGATGCGGCGCGAACCGGAAGAATCCGGCGGCGCCACGGATGGAGGCTGACGTCGGCGCGGCGTAACGGGATTTACAGCCGTTTCATAAAAGCTGGACGACTGCCGCAGACGCGACGCGACAGACGACGCCCCATGCGCGCCGCCTCATCCCGTCGATGAGCGGGCTGGAGCCCTGTGCTCGCTGTCGATCTTTTCGAGCTCTGGACGCAGATAGCCGGCGATCTCGCGGGCGCCCTCGTCACGGAAAATGTCCTGATGCCATCCCCGAATCGCGTGAATGGTCAGCTTCTTCACAAGCTGGGACCAGCCCATGTTGGGGTCGGCAAAGCGCGTCACGATTTCATCGCTGTTGAAAAGAATGACATCCGAAGAAATCGGCCGGATCTGATAGGCGTTGCGCGCTTCCTCGAGGGAAAACAAAAAGCGCCATTCGTCGTGGTCGATAACCTTGCGCAACAGCTTGTCGCCGTCGACAAGCCCGAGATAGGCCAGCACCTCAAGGAGGCGCGATTTGCGCACAAGGGTGAAGCTCGACAGCATCTCGGCCAGCGAAGCCGCGCCGGTTCGGACGGAGTTGATGCGGTGGCGCAGCGTATGAAGCCGATAATTGAATTGATAGATCAGCTTTCTGTGTAGAGGCAGCGAGGCGTGGTAGCCGGGCGCCCAAATATCCGAGAGGATCAGCAAAGGCACCTCTTCGCCCGCCGCGATCAGCTGCTGCGCGGATTCATAGGCGATGGCGCCTGCGACGCAGAGGCCGCAGAGAATATAGGGCCCGTGTGGTTGCGCCTCTCGAATGGCGTTCACATAATCAACCGCGATTTCTTCGAGCGTGCGCTCGCGAGGCTCATCGCTTCCCGGTTCGATCAGGGGAATGCCGATAAAGGGCCGGTCCGTTCCGATCTGGCGCGCCAGATTATAATAGAGCACCGAATGGTTGATGGCGATGATCGTCGTCTTGTGGCCAAGGGGCTGGATCTGCACCAGGCGCTGCGTTGGTTCCGAGCCGGGCAGCTTTGGCAGCCTTGCCGCGAACTCCCGCAGCGTCGGCGCGAGGAACAAGGTCAGCGGATCGAGCTTGACGCCGAATTCGGCTGAAACGCGCGACATCAGCCTGACGGTGAGCAGGGAGTGGCCGCCAAGCTCAAAGAAATTCGACGACGGCTTGATGGCGTCAACTTTGAGAAGATCGCTCCAGATCTTGCCGAGCCTCATTTCCACGGGGGTGAGTGCGGCTTCCGCCGCGGCCGCGACCGGCGGCGCGACTGAGGGCGCGGGGGCCGGCAGGCCGCGCAGATCGACGTCTCCCCGCGCGGTGCGCGGCAAGGCCAAAAGGACGCTGATCCCCGCGGGCCTCGCCGCTCCGGAAGGCAGGATGGCGTCAAGATGGGCGGCAAGCACCCCGGGCAACGATTCGAGCGGCGCGCGCGACTCCGGACGCGGCGCGATATAGGCGCAGGGCCGTTCGCGGCCAGAGCTGTCGGGCTTTAGCGCGACAGCCGCCTCCCTCACGTCCGGGTGCTGAAGCAGCGCGGCCTCGATGGCGCCCAGTTCATCGCCGCGCCGGCGCGCATCGATCAGATCGCGCCGCGGCGGCGTCAGATCGGAGAGTTTCTGCTGCGGATGCCCCACCGCGAAGTCGAATGTCGCGACCAGGAAGTCGAGCAGCTTCTCGGCCGTCTCGTGCTGGAACAGGTCCGGATTATATTCCATCGCCACGCGCCAGCCGCTCGGCCAATGGACGAGGAAAAAGAAGATGTCATAGAGCGAGCCGGCTGACAGCGAGGGCAGTCCGAGCAGCTCGAAATCGCCATAGCGCTTGTGATCCATCACATCGCGCAGAACGGTAAAATTGAGCGAGATCAGCGGCGCGCGGCTCGGATCGCGCGGCGGATTGAGGAGTTCGACCAGCTTGTCGAACGGCATGCGCTGGTTGATCAGCGCGTCCTGCGCCGTTCCCTTGACCCGCTCGAGGAAAGCCTCAAAGCTCGGATCCCCTGATGCATCGAGGCGCATCACCAGATTGTTCACGAACATGCCGATCATCGGCTCGAGGTCCGGATCGTTGCGATCGGCGATCTGGGTCCCGAAAACGATGTCGGATTCGCCCGAAAAGCGATGCAGCATTGCGCCCAACACGGCGCAGCCGAGGCTGAACAGGGTAAGATTGTGGCCGCGCGCGAACGCCTCCATCCTGTCGCCAAGCTCGGCAGGAAGGATGGCGGCGAGGATTTCGCCGTTGTAGGTCAGAGCGGGCGGTTTCTCGTGATCGGGGACAAGTTCGAAATAGGGAGCCCCGCCAAGCTGCTTTTTCCAGTAGCCGGCCTCTTCCTCGAATTCGCCGCTCGCCAGATATTCCTTCTGCCACAGGCAGTAGTCGCCATACTGAAGGGGCAGCGGCGGCAGGTCAGCGACGCTCCTTGCCGCGATGGCCGCAGCGATCGTTCCAAATTCCTCGGCGAGCACGCGGATCGACCAGCCGTCGAAAGCGATGTGATGCACTGTGACGAGCAGATAGGCGCGCTCCGGCGACAGACGCAGGAAGGTCGCGCGGATCGGCGGCGCAGCCGCAAGGTCAAAGGATTTCCGCGCTTCGCGTTCGCCGAGCGCCAGCGCTTCCCTCGCCTGCTCGCTCTCGCCCAGCATGCTGAGATCGATCACGCTCAGCCGGAAGGCGAGTTGGGCCAGCGCCTCCTGCATCGGTTCGCCGTCTTCCCGTTCGAAGAAACGGGTGCGCAGGATCTCATGGCGATCGATAATTGCCTGGAAGGCCTGCTCCGCCGTCGCCGGCGCGAGGCGGCCCGTCACCTCCCAGCGCAACGCCACATTGAGCGCCGGATTGCCGGGATTGACCGCGTTGAGGAACCAGAAACGCTTCTGCGCGGACGAGCAGGGAAAGACCAGCCCTTCGCCCGGGCCCGCCGTTTCCGCTTCCGGACGCTGCGCGCTGTTTTCCGGCGCGCAATCGAATTCCTCTTCGCTTCGGGACATCGTCACGCAGACGTTTCCTTAACCTGTGCTCCTCGCCTGAAGCTTTTAAGGGACGGCGCGGCGGGCGCCTTGGCCGCCGCAGCGGATTGATCGCTTGCCGCCCCGGCAAGCTCCGCGATCGTTGGGAAGCGCATCAGATGGCGCGCTTCGAGACCCAGATTTTCCGCCATCATACGCGCGGCGATGCGGAATAAATGGATAGAATCGGCGCCCAGGGCGAAAATGTTATCATTGACGCTGATCTCATCGAGTTGCAGCGCCTCGCGCCAGATCGCCGCCAGCTTTGCCTCGAGCGGCGTCCGCGGCGCGATGATGACGCGTTTTTCTTCGCCTGGTCCGGCCTCCGGCTGCGGCAACGCCTTGCGGTCGAGCTTGGCGTTCGGCGTGAAAGGCAAAGCGTCAAGCCTCATCCAGAGCGCCGGCACCATATAGTCCGGCAGCCGCTGCCCGGCGTAGGACGAAAGTTCGTGCGCCGACATTGGTTGCGCCGCCACATAATAGCCGACAAGACGCGGGGTTCCCTGCGGCGGCGTCTGGATCGCGGCGGCAAAGGCCGACACGCCGGGATATTGCCGCATCGCCGCCTCGATCTCCTCGAGTTCGATGCGGAATCCGCGCAGCTTGACCTGAGCGTCGACGCGGCCAAGGACTTCTATCGCGCCGTCGGAGAGGCGCCGCGCCAGATCGCCCGTGCGATATAGCCGCTGCGGACCGCCGTCATCCACGGCGATGTCGAAGAAGGCCGCTGCGTCGAGGTCTGGTCGGCGGAAATAGCCGATCGCCAGGCCAAGGCCGCCGATGAACAATTCGCCGACGACGCCCGGCGCTGCAAGCTGACGCGTCTTGTCGAGCACATAAAGCCCAGTGTTTGCGACCGGCTCGCCAATCGTGATCGGCGCCGGCGCCGGCCTGACCCTGCCGATCGAGGACCAGATCGTCGTCTCCGTCGGGCCATAGACGTTCCACAGCTCGCCGTCATTTGCGAGCAGCAGATCGGCGAGATCGCGCGGCAGCGCCTCGCCGCCGCAGAGCATGCGGAGGCCCGGGCGCGGCTTGAATCCCGCCTCCGTCAACATCCGCCAGAGCGAGGGCGTCGCCTGGACAATCGTCGTCTCGGGCTTGTCGATCAGGGCGGCGAGGCCAAAGCCGCCGCGCACGTCGTCGCGGCTGGCGATGACAACCGCGCCGCCGGTCACCAGCGGCATGTAGAGCTCCAGCGCCGCGATATCGAAGGAGATCGTCGTCGCCGCGACGAGCGTATCGCGGGGGCCGGCCTCGAGCTTGCGCGCGATCGACCACAGGAGATTGGCGACGGAGCGATGGGCGATCTCGACGCCTTTCGGCACCCCCGTCGAGCCGGAGGTGAAGATCACATAGGCCGGCCGCGCCCCATCGGAGGGCGAGGCGGGCGCCGTCGCAGGGCGTGCGGCGATCGCCGCCGCATCCGCGTCGAGCCGGACGACAGGCGTCCCCGAGGCCATGGCGCCCATGAAGGCGTTGTCGCTGACAATGGCGGACACCGCCGCATTGTCCAGCACCAGCCGCAGGCGCGCCGCCGGATGGCTCGGATCGAGCGGCACATAGGCGCAGCCCGTCTTCATCACCGCGAGCAGGACCACCAGCATGTCGAGCGAGCGTTCGGTGGCGACGCCGATGCGGGCCGCGGGATCCTTGACGACGCTGGCAAGATGATGGGCGAGCCGGTTGGCGCGTTCGTCGAGTTCGCGATAGGTCAGCGCGGAGTCACCAAAACGAGCGGCGACGGCTTCGGGCGTTTTCGCCGCCTGCGCGGCAAAGAGCTCATGCACCGGCCGCAGGTCGAGATCGTCCGAGGCCGTGTCGTTAAGGCCTTTGGTCAGCCAGTGGCGCTGTTCGGCCGACAATAGCGGAAGCGCCGCGATCGGGCGCGCCGCGTCCTCCGCGACGGCGCCGAGGAGGCTGCGGTAGTGACCGATCCAGCGCTCGATCGTCGCCTCGTCGTAGAGGTCGGTATTGTAGTCGCAGTCGATGCGCAGGCCGCCGTCCTGTTCCGTGACGTTGAAGAAGAGATCGAAGATCACCGCGGTCTTGGGATTGGACTGCGCCTCGACCTCGAGCCCCTTCAGATGGATCTTGTCGCCGAGCTTTTCGAGATTGAACTGGACCTCGACGAGCGGACGCCGCCCGGCTTCGCGCGGCCGGTCCATCTTGCGAACCAGCGTGCCCAAGGTGAAGCTCTGATGCTCATAGGCGGCCAGAACGCCCTGGCGCGTCGCCGCAAGATGCTCGGCCATGGTCGCGCCATCGCTCCAGCGCGCGCGCAGCGGCAGAAAATTGACGCAATGGCCGACGAGGCTGTCTGCCTCGGCCAGCGACTGCCCCGCCGCCGGAATTCCAACGACGACCTCGTTCTGGCCGGCGAGGCGCGCAAGCATGACTTCAAAGCTCGCAAGCAGCGCGACGAAGAGGGTGCAGCCCTGTTTCGCTGTCGCCTTGCGGAAGCGCTGCGTCAGATCGGCGTCGATCCGGCGCGTCAGCGTCGCCCCGGCGAAACTTTTTTGCAAGCGGCGCGGCCGATCCGTCGGCAGATCCAGCGGCGACGGCGGCGGCGTGAACTGCGGCAGCCAGAAGGCGTCGATCGCCGCGCCTTCGCGTTTCTGCCGTGCGCGCTCCTCGGCGCCATAGCGCAGGAACGACATCGGCGGCGCGAGATCCGCGGCGACGCCGGCGACGATCTCCTCATAAAGCTTCGTCAATTCGTCGATAATGACGTTGAACGACCAGCCGTCGCAGACGATATGATGCGCCGTCAGCGCCAAAGCGTGGTCGTCCGCGGCGAAGCGGGCGAAGTTCGCGCGGATCGCCGGTCCGTCGACAAGGTCGAAGGGCGTGCGCGCGTCCTGCGCAAGCGCCGTCCGCCAGGCGTCCTCGGCCTCCGAACGCGGCGCATGCGACAGTTCGCGCGGCTCCAGCTGCAGCGTCAGTTCCGGCCGGATCTGCATGCGCGCGCCGTCCGCCGTGAAGGTGGCGCGCAGGGCGTCGTGCCGGGCGATCACCTTGTTCAGGGCGACTTCGAGCGCGTCGCGGTTCAATTCGCCGCGAAGGCGCAAGGTAACGGATTCATTGAAGGCGCAGGACGCTTCGTCCGAAAGCTGGGCCGAAAGCCAGATCTCCGTCTGCGCCTCGGTCAGCGGACCATCCGTTTCGGGCTCGGGGCCAAGCCCCACGGGCGCCGGCAGCAAATCCGCCTTCTGCATCGCAATGACGCTGTCTTCGAAAGCCGTGGCGATCGCCTCCACGTCGGCCTCGCTGTGGACCGTCGTCAGGAAGCAGGGATAATGCTCCTGGATGTAGACGCCGCGTTCGAGCATGAGCGGATAGAACAGGCTCGCATAGCGGGAGATGTTGCCGAAATTGAAAAAGAACAGGCTGCCGAAAGTCTCGATCTGGAGATCGACGCCCCGCTGTCGCAGGAAATCGCTGAGGCGGCGAACCAGCCCTGCCGTTCTGGCCGAAACGGCGTCCTGCAGGGCCGGGCCGTTTTCCTTCAGATGATTGAGCACGGCCCAGACCGCGGCCATTACCAGCGGATGGCGCACGAAGGTGCCGGCAAAGAAGGTCATGCCGGTTTCGGGATAGCTGTCATCGCCATAGCGCCAATGGCCGCCGTCGAGCGCATCCATGAACGCCGCCTTGCCGGCCAATATGCCAACAGGCAGGCCGCCGCCGACGACCTTGCCATAGGTCGCAAGATCAGCGCGGATGCCGAACAGATGCTGCATGCCGCCCGGATGCATGCGAAAGCCGGTCACGACTTCATCGAAGATCAGCGCCGCGCCCGATGTTTCGGTAATGGCGCGGATTTCCTTCAGGAACTCCACCGGCCGCAGATCGGGATGGCGGCTTTGCACCGGCTCGACCAGCACGGCGGCGAGTTCGTCGGCATGGGTCCTGATCCAGTCGAGCGAGTCCGGCGCGCCATAGGGCAGCACCACCATGTTCTCCACCGATTTATTGGGAATGCCGGCGGCGGCGGGCATCGCGCGGGCGACACCCGAGCGCAGCGCGCCCTTGACCAGAACCTCGTCGAACTGGCCGTGATAATCGCCTGTGAAGGTCACGATTGTCGAGCGGCCGGTCACGGTGCGCGCGATGCGCATCGCCGCCATGACCGCCTCGGAGCCCGTATTGCAGAAGGTCACGCGCTCATTGCCGGTCATTTCGGAAAAAAGCGCCGCGACCTTGCCGGCAAGATGGGACTGCGGCCCGATGGCGAAGCCCTGTTTCAGCTGCTCCGCGACGGCGTCGACGACGAAAGGCGCGGCATGGCCGAAGAAGGTCTGGCCGTAGCCGTTGACGAGATCGATGTAGTCGTTGCCGTCGACGTCATAGATGCGCGAGCCCACCGCGCGGTCGCTGACGACGGGATAGACGAGGTCCTTCCATTCCGGCCGAAAGCCGGCGGCGGCGCGCGGGTCGGCGAGCACGGGACGATACTCCGCCGTCATCCGCTTGGATGAGGGCGAGCGCGCGTTGAAGCGCTCGGTCAGGTCAGTGAGCGCGCGCTGCTGAATCTCGTTCATGTCGGCGGCCGGCGCGGAGCGGGCCGCGGCCAGCAGCTCGAAGCGGGATTTCGGCTCATCGCCGGACGGCGCGGCGGCGGGAGCCGGACTCGGCGTCAGAGCGGCAGACGCGGGGGCAGGCGCCGGGACTGGGGC
>NZ_PDZR01000012.1 GCF_002891535.1 Methylocella silvestris
ACCCCAGGTTGCCCCCCAGGCCTCGCCCCAACTTCCGCCCCAATTCCCGGCCGAAGCGCCGCCAGCGGCTCCCCTTCCGCCAGCGTCGCCCGCTCCGATGGCGCCCGCGCCGCCGCCGGTTCGCGCGGATGCAACAGACGCGGCGGGCGCACGCTTCGTGCGTCGCTTCGCGGAGGCCGCCGGCCTGCCGCCGGAGGCGATCGCCAAGCAGGACGCCGACGAATTGGCGAGCGAACTTGGCGCGCTGATGAGGCTCGTCACCGAGGATTTGCGCCAGCTCCTTGGCGCAAGGCTCGAAGTCAAGCGCATGGCGCGGGCGAGCCAGACGACGATTCGCGCCGCCGACAATAATCCGTTGAAATTCTCGCCGACCACCGAGGACGCGCTGCGCCAGTTGTTCGGTCCGCCGACGCGCAGCTATCTGCCCGCAGGCGCCGCGCTGAAACAGGGTTTTGAGGATCTAAAACGCCATCAGCTTCAGTCCGCCTCGGCCATGCAGGGCGCCGTGCAAATGCTGACCGAAGATCTCGATCCGGACAAGATCGAACAGGAGATCGCGCCGGAGAGCGGCTTCATGGGGCTTTTTTCGGCGCGCAAGGGCAAGCTGTGGGACGCCTATGTGGCGCGCTTTAAAGCCAAGACGCACCGCCATGGCGATGGCCTGATCGGGGCCTTCATGCTCTACTTCTCGCAATGCTATGATCAAACGCACAAACGATAGGGTCGCGACGCGGCATAGGTTGAGGCCTCGATCAAGGCTTGGCCGCAGCAAACGGGGTGATGATGTCCTGGTACAGTAAAGTCCTTTGGTCGGAAGGACTTTTCCTTCGCCCCCACCATCTGCAGCAGGCCGACCGCTACCTCGAACATCTGATCGAGGCGCGAACGCGCAGCGCCACCCCCTATCCCTGGGGGTTTTCGCATCTTGAGATCGACCGCGACCTCGCGCAGCAGAGCAAATTCGCGGTGCGCCGCGCGGCGGGCGTAATGCCGGACGGAACGCCCTTCGACATCCCCAACGACAGCCCGGCGCCGCCGCCGCTCGAAGTGCCGGACGGCGCGGCGCAGCAACTGCTCTGGCTGTCGATGCCGACCGCATCTTCCAATACGCGCGAGGTCGACGCGGCCGAGTCCTCGAGCGCCAGCCGCTTCGTCATCGGCGCCGAGACTTTCATCGATTCCACCTCCTCGCTGCGCATCGAGGAGGAGATCGACGTCGCCTATCCGCGCCTCGCTTTTGATCTGCGCAAGACAGCCAAGCCCGGCTTTCAGGGGCTCCCCATCGCCCGAATCGTCGAGGTGCGCGACAAATCGATTGTTTTCGACGAGAAATTCGCCCCGACGGTTTTGGTTTGTTCCGCTCATCCGACGGTCGAGGGCTGGCTCGACCGGGTGATCGGCTGGATCGACGCCAAGCTTGGCGAGCTCGCCCGCTATGCGGCGGACCCGACGGCCGGCGGCGGGCTGCAAAGCGTGGACTATCTGGTGCTGCAGGTTCTGAACCGGCACATCACGGTGATGCAGCATCTGCGCGGATCGCGCTACGTCCATCCCGAACGGCTCTATGTCGAACTGATTCGGCTCGCCGGGGAACTTGCGACCTTCGCCACCACCGAGCGGCGCGCGCGGCTTTATCCGCTTTATGACCATGACAATCTGGAGGCGAGCTTTTCGCCCGTCCTGCGCGATTTGCAGGATTTCCTGTCGGCGCGACTGGGGCGCAGGGCGATCCGGCTCGATAT
The DNA here is from genome assembly GCF_002891535.1 of Methylocella silvestris. Taxonomy (GTDB): domain Bacteria; phylum Pseudomonadota; class Alphaproteobacteria; order Rhizobiales; family Beijerinckiaceae; genus Methylocapsa; species Methylocapsa silvestris_A. Next base: position 1,743 of record NZ_PDZR01000012.1, read on the forward strand.
CATCGCGCGGGCGGAAAACGCTTTCATCTCGCCGATCCGCGACCGCAGCCTGTTTCGCAATGCAAGCCTCGTCCTCGAAGTGTCGGCGCGCCGTCCGCTGACCGAGATCCAGTCGAGCTTCCCGCATCTGTTCAAGGTCGGGCCCGGCTCCAAGATGAACGAGATCGTGCACGCCCATCTGCCCGGCGTGCCGCTGGTGCATCTGCCGACGCCGCCGCCGCAGATCCGCGCCATCACCGATCATGTCTATTTCTATCTCGACCGCACCTCGCCGCTGTGGCCGGAATTCTCGACGGCGAGTTCGATCGGCATGCATTTCTCCGGCGATTGGCCCGAGCTCAGCCTCGAGCTCTGGGCCGTCCTGGAAGACCGGTCATGAGTAAGGGCCTCGCGCCATGAACGAGAAGGACCCGCCGGACAGCCTCGGGCGGCGCGACAATCGCACGATCATTGTGCCAAATCCCGGCGGGCGCAGGCCCGAGCCGGCGCGCCCGTCAGCGCCCTATGCGCCGCCGCCTCCGGACGCGCCGCAACCGCCCTATGTCCCGGCGCAACCGGGCGCGGCGCCGGCCTGGCCGTCGCATCCCTCCCACGGCGCAGACGCGTCGCCCGGCGACGAATGGATCAAGGGACGCGCGGCGGCGGCGCAAGCTCCAGATCGGATTGTGCGTGATATTCCGATCGACGATCTGCTTGTGCCCAATGAAAATCCCCTGCTGCGCGCGGCGGGGCCGCTGCTGCTGCTGCTCGGACGCCTCCGCGTCGCGCAGCTGCAGGCCTCGCCCGCGAGCCTGATGGGGCAGGTGGCGGAGGCGGTCGGCTTCTTCGACAAGGAGATCCGCGCGACAGGCGTCGCGCCGCAGCAGGCGGAAACCGCCAAATATATTCTCTGCGCCACCGCCGACGACATCGTCCAGAATATCCCGACGGAGGATCGCCACGTCTGGACGCAATATTCGATGTTGAGCCGCTTCTTCGGCGAGCGCATCGGCGGCGTCCGCTTCTTTTCCGAGCTCGATAAAGCGAAGACCGATCCGCTCAACAATTACGATCTGCTCGAACTCATCTATGATTGTCTCGCCCTCGGCTTTCAGGGCGTCCACCGCAGCTCGCCGACCGGCGCCGTCAGCCTGCAGCAGATCCAGCGCGATCTTTACGAGCTTTTGCGCCGGGTGCGCCCGCGCGTCGACCGGGAGCTGTCGCCGCATTGGCGCGGCCAGAGCCTGCCGCGCGGCGTCATGCGCGCGCGCATCCCCTTCTGGGCAATCGCCAGCCTCGCCGCGCTTTGCCTGTTCGGCCTCTTCATCACCTTGCGCATGCTGCTGACGGGCGCCGCCGACGTTGCCGCGGCGGACCTTAACGGGCTTATCGGCCGCGGCGACCTGAAGCTGGTGCGGCATAATTTTGCCCCGCCGCCGAAGCCGCCCGAGCCGCCGCCCGGCAAACTGACCCAGCTCCAGCGCATCAGGCTCGCGCTCGCCCCCGAAATCGCGGCCAAGAAGGTCGACGCCACCCAGACGGCGACGAAGATCAAGATCATCGTCGGCGATCTCGTGCTGTTTCCGTCAGGGCAGGCCAACGTCAAGCCGCAATTCGAGCCGATCGCCAAGCGCATCGCGCAAACCCTGGAAAAAGAACCGGGCGCGATCACGATCGTCGGCCATACCGACAATGTGAAGTTGCAGGCGACCTCGCCCTTCGACTCGAACTGGACTTTGTCGATGGCGCGCGCCAAGGCGGTCGCCGCCGTGCTGAAGCCGGGCCTCAGCGATCCGGCGCGGGTCGAGGTCGACGGCAAGGCCGACGAGCAGCCGATCGCGCCGAACGACACGCCTTTGGGGCGGGCGCAGAACCGCCGCGTCGAAATCATGCTCGCCCGCTCGGATTGAACCCGCGATGAACAAGGAAATCATCCGCATCATCGCTTATGGCGTCGGGCTTTCCTCGATCGCCGCGGTGGTCTATCTCGCCGGTCCGATGATCGAGATCGGCGGCGTTCGCCCGCTCGAAAATTCGATCGTTCGCGACGTCATCATCGTCGTGCTGGTCGCCGCCGCCGCCGGGTTGGCCGGCTTTACCTTCTGGCGGCGCAAGAAAAACGCCGCCGCGATCGAAAAAGGGATCGCCGAAAGCAGCGCCCCCGACAGCGACGCCGAAGTTTTGGGCGAGCGCATGAAGGACGCGCTGGCGACGCTGAAAAACGCCAGCAAGGGAGCGGGCAAGGGCGCTTATCTTTATGAACTGCCCTGGTATCTGCTGATCGGACCGCCCGGCGCCGGCAAGACCACGGCGCTTGCCAATTCCGGGCTCAAATTCCCGCTGAGCCGCGGCGCGACGCCGGCGGCGGTCGCGGGCGTCGGCGGCACGCGCTATTGCGACTGGTGGTTCACCGAAGACGCGGTGATGATCGACACGGCGGGGCGCTACACGACGCAGGATTCCGATGCGCGGGCCGATCAGAAGAGCTGGCTCGCCTTTCTGGATCTCCTGAAGAAGAACCGTCCGCGCCAGCCGATCAATGGCGTCATCGTCGCGATCGCCCTCTCCGACATCATGACCGAGACGCAGGCGCAGATCGAGGCGCATGCGCAGGCGATTCGCTCGCGGCTCATCGAGGTCAACAAGCAGCTGAAGGTCGATTTTCCGGTCTATGTGCTGTTCACCAAGGCCGACCTCATCTCGGGCTTTCGCGAATTTTTCGCCTCCCTGAACGAGACCTCCCGCGCCCAGGTGTGGGGCGCGACCTTCCAGACGGCCGACAAGAAGCTCAATCTTGTCGGCGAGGTGCCGACCGAATATGATTCGCTGATCGCGCGACTGAACGAATGGACCACCGACCGGCTGCAGGAAGAGCCGGTGCCCTCGACGCGGGCCTCGCTGTTCGGATTTCCAGCGCAGGTCGCGGCGCTGAAGAAGCCGGTGTTCAATTTCCTCAATCTGATCTTCGAGCCGACGCGCTACCACGCCAACGCCACCCTGCGCGGCTTCTATTTCACCTCCGGAACCCAGGAAGGCACGCCGATCGATCAGCTGATCGGCGCGCTCTCACGCAGTTTTGGCGCGCGCGAAGTCGCGGCCAACGCTTATTCCGGGCGAGGCCAGAGCTATTTTCTGAAGAATCTGGTCGGCAAGCTGATTATCGGCGAGGCCGCCTGGGTTTCCACCGACCGCGCTGCGGTGTTTCGCGCGCGGCTGATCAAGGGCATTGCGCTCGGCGTGCTGGCGCTTGTTTGCGCCGGCCTCTCGCTCGCCTGGTTCGGCAGCTACCAGCGCAACAGCGACCTGATCGCCCGCACGCAGGCTGGCGCGGCCGATTTCCGCGTGGTCGCCGGGCCGCTCGCGACGGAGCCCGAAATTTCCGACCGCGACCTCGCCAAAATCCTGCCGCCGCTCAACAAATTGCGTTTTCTGCCGGCCGGCTATGAAACGAAGGGCGAGGCGCCGCCGCTCGCTGCGACTTTCGGCCTCAGCCAGTTCGATCGGCTGCAATCGGCCTCGACCGGCGCCTATGACATGGCGCTCGAGCGGCTGCTGCGTCCGCGTCTGATCTATCGCCTCGAAGAGCAGATGGAGGCGAACCGCGGCGATCCGAGCTTCCTCTATGAGGCGCTGAAGGTCTATTTGATGCTCGGCGGTCTGCATGCGGTCGACCGCGATCTCGTCATGAATTATCTGCGCCGCGACTGGACTGATAATCTCTATCCCGGCTCCGCCAATGCGGACGGGCGCCGGCTGCTCGAGGCCCATGTCGCGGCGATGCTCGACATGAAGGGCGACATCATCGTCAGCCTCAACGGGCCGCTGGTGTCGGAGGCGCAAAATCTTCTCGCGCGGCTCAGCGTCTCGCAGCAGGCCTATGAGCTGCTCCGCTCGCAGGCGGCCAGCTCGGAGATCGTCGATTGGAATGCCGCGCGACAGGGCGGCCCCGATTCGGCGCTGGTGTTCGAAGCGACGCAGGGCGCCCCGCTCGATTCCATAAAAGTGCCGGCCTTCTACACTTATGCGGGTTTCCGCCGTCTGTTCATCGACCGGCTGTCCGGCATCGGCGAAAAGCTGAAGAGCGATCGCTGGGTGCTTGGCGCCGCGGGCGAGCAGGCCGCGGTCGAGGACCAGTATAAGAGCCTCAGCGACGATCTGCTGGCGATCTATGGCAAGGATTTTATCGGGGCCTGGCAAAGCGCGCTCGGCCGGCTGAAGCTGAAACGCCTGCTCGCCGACAAGCCGAAATATGTGACGCTGGCGGCAGCCTCCGCGCCGACTTCGCCCATCAAGCAGCTGATCGTCTCGGTGCGCGACGAGACCGCGCTGATACGCGAGCGGCCGGGATTCGCCAAGAAGGAAGGCGTCGATCCGAACGCCGCTTTGTTTCAGAACCGCGCCGTTCCGGGCGCCGATATCGAGCAGGCCTTCAAAGCCTATCACGTCCTGGTCGAGGGGGAGGCCGGGCGGGCGCCGGTCGATCTCATTATCTCGAACCTCGCCGAAATCTACCAAAGCCTGCTGCTGATGGGCAATCCGGCGCAGGCTCCGCTCGCGACCTCGCAGCTACAGACGCAGGTCGCGGCGTTGCGCGCCAACGCCAACCGGCTGCCGCAGCCCTTCGCCGGCATGTTGCAAACGGCAGGGACCGATATCGACGGCGATCTGACCAATAGTTTCCGCTCGCAGCTGAACCGCGCGCTGCGCGACACGGTGACCGGCGTTTGCCAGCAGGTGGTCTCGAATCGCTACCCCTTTGCGCGCACCGACCGCGAGGTCTCGCTGGTCGATTTCGGCCGCCTGTTCGGGCCGCAGGGGATCATCGACAAATTCTTCTCAACCCAGATCCAGCAATATGTCGACATGTCGAAGCCGGTCTGGACGTTCCGGCAGGACAATAATGTCGCGCGCGCGCTCGCCTCGTCCGGCGCGACGCTGAAGGAATTTCAGCGCGCGGCGCAGATCCGCGATGTGTTCTTTGCCACCGGCGGGCTGATGCCGTCGATGACGCTGACGATCACGCCGCCGCCGGCGCCGCTACCCGCTCTGCCTGCTCCGCCGCCGCCCGCTGCGGGCGCGGCTCAGGCGGCGCCGGCCGCCCCCCCGGCGCCGGCGGCGCCGACGGTGAGCATCAAGATGGACATGAACGGCACGCCGATCATCAGCCCGGCGGGCGCCTCGGCGCCAGTCGTCGCGCAATGGCCGGGCGCATCGACCAACCGCAGCGCGATCACCGTGACCTCGGATGCGCCGGGCGCGCAGCCCTCGACCATCGAGCGGCGCGGCCCCTGGTCGCTGTTCCGGCTGATCGAGGCGGGCGCTCCCGTGCCGCACGGCGATTCGATCGTCGTCAGCTACATCGTCGGCGGGCGCGAACTGCAATACACGTTCAGCGCCGGCTCGACGCAGAATCCGTTCACGCTGCCTGCGCTGCGCGAGTTTCATTGCCCGAGCGATCTTTGAGGGGCGTCCGAAAGCGCGGGTCTCCTTAGCCGAAGGAGCCTTTTCGGGAGAATGGCGTCCCCAAGGATGAGGTAGAGGCGAGCTATTGTCGCCCTCGGGGTTCGAGACGGGCTCTCCGAGCCCTCCTCGCCATCGGGGCTTTTGACGGAAGCGAAGGCGGAAAGAACAGCCAATGCGCTGCGGCCTCATCGGCAAGATCGCCGCAAAGCCCGACTATGTGGCACTCGACGCGCCGGCGCCCCTGCTCGCCGCGATGGAGCCGTGGCTGCACGCGTCAATCGCCTCCAGCCGCTTGATGCTTGGCGAGTCGTGGCAGGGCGTCTTCCGCGCCGCGCCGATCTGGCGGTTCTGGCTTGGCGCCGAGATCAGCGGCGCGCCCGTCCTTGGCGCTTTGGCGCCCTCGATCGACGCCGGGGGGCGCTATTTTCCGCTGATCGCTTTCGCCGCCAGCGAGCCCCCCATGGCGATTTTGCCGCCCGAATTCGCCGATCACGACGCCTGGTTCCAAGCCGCCGAAGCGCTGTTGCTCGCCACGCTCGCGCAGGGCGCGAGCTATGAGGCGGCGGTCGCCGCCGTGGAGCGCCTGCCCGCGCCCGCCTGCGCGCCCGCCGTCGCGATCCGGCCGCCGCTGGCCGCGCTCGCCGGGGGCGTCACGGCGCCGCTCGACGACAAGCCGCTGGCGGAGGTGTTTTCCTGGCTTCGCCGCGCCGACTGGGGCAAATCCTATGGCGCGCGCAGTTTCTGGTGGACGGCTGGCGGCGTCAATTTCCGCCCGCGCGCGCTTGGTTTTTATCATCTGCCCGACCCGTCGCTGTTTGCCGCCATGCTCACGGGTGAATTTTCTGGCGGCCCCGGCGCCGGGATGGGATAAGGCGCGTCAGGCCGGCGCGCGTCGCCGCGTCAAAGGTTCAAGAAAACACGAGGGATCCATGCTTGTCACACGCCTGTTTCGCGCCGGGCTTACGGCCGCTTATGCTCTTGTCGCCCCAGCGGTCGCCATTGCGCCGCAGCCGGCCGCCGCGGCCGACGAGACCGTCACCAAGACGGGGCTCCGCCTGATCGACACGCAGCCGGGCGCCGGCGAAACGCCAAAGCCGGGTCAGACGGTGAGCGTGCATTACACCGGCTGGCTTTATGCTGACGGCAAGAAGGGAAAGAAATTCGACAGTTCGCTCGACCGCGGCCAGCCCTTCTCCTTCACGATCGGGCAGGGCCAGGTGATCCAGGGCTGGGACGAGGGCGTCGCCACCATGCGCGTCGGCGGCAAGCGCACATTGATTATTCCGCCGGAGCTCGGTTACGGCTCGCGCGGGGCCGGCGGCGTCATTCCGCCGAATGCGACGCTGCTTTTCGACGTCGAACTGCTTGGGATCAAATAGCGCGGCGCCGCAATTAATGGTTGCGATGCAGGCGGGGCGATGGGAATCCTGCTGCCGGAGGGGCAAGACGAAGGACCAGACAGGAGAAGGCCAATCGGGGCGAGGCAAAGAGCAGGGCAGTTAGCCGGGGCCGGATCGACGTGACCGCGAAAAACGATATCGGACCGACGCAATCGATCGGGAGCGCTCCCTCGGCGGCATCCTATGGCGTCAACGCGCCGCGGGGAGCCGATCTTCCGGGCTCCGAATCGCTGCGCCCCGGCATGCAGTTGAACGGCGTCTATGAAATCGACGCCCTGCTCGCCCGCGGCGGCATGGGCGAGGTCTATAAGGGCCATTCGATCCAGACCGGCGATCTCGTCGCAATCAAGGTCATAAGGGCCGATCTCGCCGAGAATGAAGTGGCGATCGCGCTGTTTCGGAACGAAGCCTCAAAGCTGCACCGGCTGCACAATGAAGCGATCATCCGCTACTTCGTGTTTTCGGTCGATCCGGCGCTGCAGCGAACCTATCTGGCGATGGAGTTCGTCGAAGGCGAGCCCCTGTCGCAGATGCTGCGTCGCGCGCCCTTGCCGCCCGAAGCCGTGCGACGCCTCGCCTGCCGCGTCGCGCTCGGCCTTCACGCCGCGCATAAGCGCGACATCATCCATCGCGACGTCTCGTCCGATAATATCGTCATTCAGAACAATGACGTCGAAGAGGCCAAGATCATCGATTTCGGCATCGCCCGTTCGACGCAGGCGGGCACGACGCTGATCGACATCGGCTTCGCCGGCAAGCTCAATTATGTCTCGCCGGAACAGCTCGGCCTTTATGGCGGTGACGTCGGCGCGCGCTCGGACATTTACAGCCTCGGCCTCGTGTTGGTCGAGGCGCTGCGCGGCGCCCCTGTCGACATGGGCGGCACGCAGGTCGAGGTGATCGACAAGCGCAAGAGCGTGCCGAGCCTCGACGGGGTTGACCCGCGCCTCGCGCCGGTGATCGAGAAGATGCTGCAGCCCGATCCCGCGGCGCGCCAGCAGAGCATGCAGGAGGTCGCCGAGGATTTCGCGCGGATCGTGATCGAACCGCCGGCCCGCGATCGCGCCGCGCCCGCGCGCGGAGGCGCGTTCCGCAGCCCGGCGCGGGCCGGGGCGCGTAAGCCCCCGATCACGCTCGTGCTGGCGGCGGGATTGGCGCCCGTGGCGATCGCGCTGATCGCGGCCGCCTATTTTTGGCTCGCCGGTCCCGTGCAAAAACGGCCCGAGACGTCGCCGCAGGCGGACGTCGTGCTGCAACCTCCGCCAGAACAGCCGCCTTTGACCGCGCCGCCCGGTTCGCCTCCTGTAACCGAGCCGGAGGCGCCAAACCCGCCCGCAACGCCGCCCGGCGTCGTCACGCGCGAAAGCGTGCTGCGCTATGTCGAGGGCTACGCGGGGGCGACGTGCTTCAGCATCCTCTCGGCGGCGGCGACCGCCTCGTCGACGCGAATCGAGGCGATCGGGGCCGAAAGGAGCGCGTTCGACGAACTCAACGCCGCCTTCAGCCGGGCCATGGGCTTTGAGGCGGATATCAAAGCAATTCTCGTCCCGACCGCGGAATGCGCCGCGCTTGACTTCTACAAGGCGGCGAAGCCTGCCGCGGCGCTCGCCCCACAGGTGCAGATCGACACGCCATTCCTGCGCGCGGGCCAGGCCCTTACGGGGTCGATCGCGGGAGCCAGGGATCGCAAGGTCGAGGCGCTGCTTATCAGCGACGATGGGATGATCCAGAACGTCACCAATGCGCTGCCAACCTCCCGTCCGCGCCCGTTCAGCCTTGCGGTGACGCGGCCGAGAGCGGGCGGGCAGCCGCAAATTCTGATGTTTGTCTCGAGCGCCAGTCCGCTGGCCGCGCTGAAACTCGGAAAACCCGGCAAGGCCGCGCAGATTCTTGCCGCGGCGGAGGCGGAGGCGGCCGGGCGCCAGGAGCAGCTCGGCGTTGCGATGAACTATTTCTACGTGACGGAGTAAGACTTAATGATTGCCGCCGCTGGTGCGGTCGGCCAGGGCCAGGATCAGCATCGTCAAGGCGAAGATCATCAAGGCGCCGAGCGCCAGCCCCAGCTTCGCGGGCTGAAAGCTTTGGTCGAGCTCCAGCAGGCGCTCGAGAATATTGACCGAAGTGATCGCGACGATCGAGCTCAGAAGCTTCTGCTTGAGGCCCGCAAAGCCGATCCGGGTCAATCCTTCCGGCCAGCTCGGATGGTCGGAGACATTGATCGGGCGCACGAAGTTTTCGAAGGCGAGCAGATGACGATCAGGATGAGATTGGCGGTGAGAGAGAAATCGATCAGGCTCAATATGCCGACAATGACGTCCGACTGATCCGCGTCCTTCAGATGCGTGACGAAGGCGAAAAGCTTGACGCAGAATTTATATAAAAGCGCGACGAGGCCAATGATCAGGCCGGCGAGAAACGGCGCCATCAGCCAGCGGCTTGCGAAGAACAGATTTTCGATGCCGCGTTCGACAGGTTTCATGGAGCCTCCGCCTGGAGCGGTTCGGATCGGATTGCAGCTCCGGCGTGATGCCATGGAAAGCGCAAGCGAGGCAACAGGCGCCTTTACGGCCGCGACGGCCTGGCTCAGGCCGCCTTCAGCTGCGCCACGCGGATCGGGATCGGCGGATGCGAGTAGTAGAACATGGCGTAGATCCTGTCCGGCGTCAGCGTCGCCAGATTGTCACGCGACAGACGCGTCAGCGCGTTGATCATATCGTCCTCGCCGACGATCGCCTTGGCGAAGGCGTCGGCCTGAAACTCGGCGCGGCGCGACAGGAAATTGAGCAGCGGGGCGGCCAGCCGAAGCAGCGGGCCAAGCGCCGCGGAGACGATCATCAGCACGATCCCCGGATCATCTGGAAGCCCGAACTGGCGGGCGAGGCCGCCGGCCGAGAAGGCCCAATGCAAGACGGCAAACATCGCAAAAAGGAGGATCGCCGATTGCGTCAGCCTCTGGCCGATATGGCCGAGCTTGAAATGGCCGAGTTCATGCGCGAGCACCGAAATGATTTCGTCTTCGGTGTGTTTTTCGAGCAGGGTATCGAAGAAGACGATCCGTTTGACCTTGCCGAAGCCGGTGAAATAGGCGTTGCCATGGCTCGACCGTTTGGAGGCGTCCATCACATAGAGGCCGTTCGATTTGAAGCCGCAACGCGCCAGCAGCGCTTCGATGCGGCTTTTCATCGGGCCGTCGGGCAGCGGCCGGAAGGCGTTGAACAGCGGCGCGATCCACAGCGGATAGATGACGCCGGCGCCGATGGTCAGCAGGACCGCCGCGCCCCAGCCGATCAGCCACCACAGGCGCGGCAGCGCCTCGATCAGCCAGAAAAGGCCGAACAGGAGCGGGGCGGCGATGGCGAATTGCAGAGCGAGACCCTTGATCTGGTCCAGCGCGAAAACGCGCGGCGTCGTGCGGTTGAAGCCGAAAGCCGTCTCGATCTTGAAAGTCTTGATGAGCGCAAAGGGAAGGGCGAACCCGTAGCTGACCGCGCCGATCGCCATCACAAGCGCCACGCTGCGCACAAGGCCCGGCTCGAACAGCGCCGCCGCGAGCGCGTACAGCGGCGCCAGCAGAACAGTTAGCCAGAGAACGGAGAGGCAGGTGTCGAAAACGGTGTGGAGCGCCCCGAGCCTGGCGTTCGCCAAGGTATAGTCGGCGGCGCGCTGATGCTCTTCGAGCGTGACGACGGAGCGGAAATCGGCCGGAATGCTGTCTCGGCTGGCGCGCACCGAGTCGATTTGTCGGCGGCGCAAATAGAGGTCGAGCGCGCCGGAGGCGATGATTGCGGCGATGATCGCTAGGGCGGTGAGGCTCAACGACGGCTCCGAACTCAATGCCGGGCGGGGGTTCTCGCCACGCCGACGCTATTGGACCGGCCGGACCGGAGCGATGCGTCGATCAGGGCGCGAAAATCTGGCGGCGTCGCGTCCGGGAGCAAAAGCCGATCTGCTCGGTCCAAAACGTCTTCGGGTTTGCGGGCGGATGCTCTGGCACCGGGCGCCTTGCTAGACGCCCAAACGATGACGGGCGACGACGGCCGGGCCGCCGTTTTTCGGGCGCAGCCTGACGACCACATCGACTTTCGAGATCTCATAGCCTTCGGGCGCTTCGATGCCTTCGGCAAATCGCGCGCAGTCGGGGCCGATGTCGCAGACCGCGCCGCTATCCTCGAAGAAAAAGTGCGAGTGATTGCTCGTATTGGTGTCGAAAACCGTTTTGCCGCCCTCGATCGCAAGGCCGCGCACGAGGCCGACCTGAGCGAACAGATTGAGGACATTATAGACCGTGGCGAGCGAGGCCGGCATCCGGGCGGCCTGCGCTTCGGACGCGAGCGCGTCCGCTGTCAGGTGTCGATCGCCCTTGCCGAACAACAGCTTCGCCAGCCCGAGCCGCTGCCGTGTCGCCCGCAGACCGTAACGCTCCAGCAGAGCGCGGCCCTTGAACGGCTCGCCGGCGTGATGGAACTCGGTGCCCTTGGACTCATACATGAACGGACGCGCTTTCCCAGAATTCGTCTCGTCACATTGAATGCAATTTTTGCGTAAGACACAATCGAAAAGATGATGTTTAGAGCAATTCTAACGGAATGTTCAACGCGACTGTCTTTGGCGCAGCCTTATTGTGCGGTGAGGTTGAAAGGGCATAAGACCGCTCTGCCGACAAGCGGTCGGATTTCACCAATATATTGTCCGACCGAATGAATTGATCCGGTCGGCGCTTTGGCGAATCGGCCAGCTGGACTGGTCGCGAGGCTACTTCTTAGCGACGGAGTTGAAGGCCGCCTGCGCCGACTCGCCGAGCTCCTTGGCCTGGGACTGGATTGCCTGAAGCTGGGATTTGGCGAATTCGGTCTGCAGCGCGAAGACTTCCTGAACGTCTTTGGCGTGGAGCAGCTTCTGCGCCAGATCGAAAGCGGCGTTGACGTTGCTTTCCGCAAACGACATGGCCTTGGTCACGGCTTCCTTGGCGCTCGAGGGAAGCGCCTCGGCCGAGCCCGTCGCTTTTTGAGCCGCGCCGATAAAACCCAAAAACGCTTCGCGCGCTTGTTCGAAGTTCTTTTCCGCAAGGTCGCGAATCTGAGTGGGGATTTGCTGCGGTATGTCGATCATGGCGTTCTCCTTCAGCTGAAAATCTGGTCGATCCGAGGTTGAGAGACGGCTTTTGGCGCGATGCATGTCTTGGGCGTTATGAACGGGGCGGGAGATTTGGCGATTGGCGCATTGTTGCCAACTCCAGGTTCAGCGCCCCAAGTTCACAGCATTGGGGACGAAGCGGCCTGATCTTTCCAGAATTTAGCCGTTTGCGCCACCCCCTTGGGGTCGTAGTCGCAAACTGTGACGTTTCAGCTGCGGCCGCCGCAAACATCTCGCTTTCGCGCCCGTGGCGCGTTACATCGATGTCAGCCGCTTTCGAAAGGATTTCGCCATGTTGTTCGTCGCATCGGTGCTGAAGGGATTTGCCGTCGCGGCGAGCGACGGAAAGATCGGAACCGTCGATGATTTTCTGTTCGACGACGAGAGCTGGAAGGTCCGCTGGCTGGTAGTCGACACGGGTGGTTGGCTAAGCGGGCGCAGGGTCCTCGTCCATCCCTCCGCGCTGGGCGAGCCTGATCCCGCGCGGCGCGTGCTGCCCGTGCTGCTGACGAAGGCGCAGATCGAAGCCGGGCCGGACCTTGCCGAGCACCAGCCGCTGTCGCGGCAGATGGAATCGCATCTTTACGATTATTACGGCTGGGATCCGTCATGGGGGGTCAGCTATTTCGGCGTTGGCGCGATCGCCCAGCCGTTATCGTTGCCGCCGCTGGAGGGCGAGGCCGACGCCGCCGACGCCGCCGAGAACGCCGCGCATCCCGGCGAGCAGGATCCGCATCTGCGCAGCGCCGCGGAAATCAATGGCTATCACATTGAGGCAAGCGACGGCGAAATCGGCCATCTCGAAAGTCTTGTGCTCGACAACGCCAATTGGGACATTCGCTATCTCGGCATCGCCACGAGCAATTGGTGGGGCGGCCAGCACGTCCTTATCGCTCCCTTCGCAGTCAAGGAGATCGACTGGGCTGACCGGCGCATTGCGATCGACATCACCCGCGTGCAAGTGAAGTCGAGCCCGCCATGCGATTCGATCGAGATGGTCGACGAGGCCTATGAGCGGATGCTCCACGGGCATTATGGCTGGCCGGGCTACTGGTATTATCCGAATTAGCGCGGCCGGAGCGTCAAGCACCCGCCGCGCGCGCCCGCCTCGCGCAAATACCTGATTGTTTTTAGAAGATCTTCGAACTTTCTGCATTGCAGCAGGAGTTGTCTGTCCGGCAGCGGGCCGCGGCTAGAATAGCGCCACGGCGATGCTGTGGAACACTGCGTCAATTTCCATTCTTCTTCTGTGATATTCGCGCGCACTTTGTGCGGCGCGAAGAAACAGTTGCGCAAATGTCGCACCTAGCTCTCCTTCAACTTGGCGCATGCGAGATCGCGTTGACAGGGCGGGACACGAAATGTACCGATGATTTCAGGCTCCTACGTATTTCTTCTTGTGTTTATACGTGGAGCAGAACGGTTTAGCAGTAATAAAGCGGGAGAGGTCGCCTTCCTGCAACAGCCTGAAAATACAAACAAAAAATTAAACGGCGTTGCTTGCAAATCGATCAATAAGAAAATAGGCGACTCTTTATTTAAACTAGCAAACAACGGATGGGGAGAGTAATGGCTAACCGCAATGGAAGATCCAGGAGTCGCCGAAGCGGCGCCTATATGGCTATGGCCGGCCTGATGGCCTCTGTTTTCGTCGGTTCGGTCGCCGCGCGCGCCGATACGACAGATGAATTGCTCGATCAGCTCAAGGCCAAGGGCGTCCTGACCAAGAGCGAATATTCCAAGCTGAAGCAGCGTCACGCCGCCGAAGTCTCGAAGCCCGGCCCGCATAGCGCGGCGCCTGTCGGCAACGGCCGCTACCTGACCGCGCTCGACAAGGGCGTCGGCTTCCGTATTCCCGGCCAGCAGATCGTCACCAAGGACAATGGCGTTGTCTCCGTCGGCGACGTCGACGTGAAGCTCACCGGCGCGCTGATCTTCTTCGGGGCTGAGCAGTTCAAGAATAACGTCACCGGCACCGCGATCGCTGGCGGCGTGACGGGCGGCCTCGCTGGCGGCAGCACGGTCAACAATTCCAACGCCATTCGTTCGGGCCTGTTGCCGAGCAACGTGGTCCTCAGCCTTGCGACCAACCAGATGGGTTGGGATCTCGGCTTCACCGTCGGCGCTTATTTCGGCGGCAACAACGTCAACGTCGGAAGCGATCCCAGAAATGCGAACGCGGGCGGTTCGGCCTTTGCGCTCGGCACCCCGGGCATCGACCTTCGTCAGGTTTTCGGCACGATCGGAACGCCTGAGCTTGGCAGCCTGAAAATCGGCCGCGACCTTGGCCTGTTCGGCGGCCAGGCGATCCTGAACGACTTCACCCTGTTCGGGGTTGGCACTGCGGCCGGCAACGCCGCCCCCGGCAATACGGCGCTCGGGCGCATCGGCCTTGGCTATGTCTATGCCGACTGGATTCCGCAGATCACCTATACGACGCCCGGGTGGAACGGCTTCACCGCCTCGGTCGGAATGTTCTCCCCGCTCGCCGCCACGGATATTTTCACCGGCGGCGCCACGAGCGGCGTGATGACCGCGCATGACCAGCCGCAATTCCAGGGCCAGATCAAATACGTCGGTCAACTCGCGCCCGACTTCAAGCTGACGGCGTGGGTCGACGGGATCACCCAGTTGCAGCGCGCCGAAACCGGCGATTCCGTCACCGCCTTTATCAGCCCCGGATCTCAGACCAGATCGTCCGGCGTCGACGGCGGCGCCCGCGTCGACTGGAATGGTTTCAGCGTCGTCGGCTACGGCTACTGGGGCAGCGCGCTCGGCACCACTGGTCTCTTCTGGCAAGCCCTCAGCCCGAATGGCCAGGCTCGCAACTCGTCCGGCTGGTACGCCGAGGCGGAATACACCTTCGGCGGCCCGTACTTCCCGTCCTTCCTGGCCGACCGGTTTACCATCGGCGGCAGCTACGGCCAGAGCTTCCTCCAGGCGAACAGCTTCGACTGGTCGACAGGCGCGGGCTATGTTCCCTTCCTCCTGCATAGCAATCAGTCAGCGATCGGTTTTGTCCGCTACAAGATGACCGATTGGGTGGCGTTCCAGTTCGAGTTCATCAACTCGACGTCCATCAACCAGTCCGGCGGCGCCTACAGAACAAACGCCGTCGTCGGTGGAACGACCTTCTTCTTCTAAGCTTCTGCCTCGAAGCCCAGCCAAAAACACGCCGCCCCGTCTCAGACGCGGGCGGCGTTTTCTTTTGCGAAATTGTCGGGGGGATAACAAAAAGGGCCGACCGGTTTCCCGATCGGCCCTTTTGCGTCCGGCGATTCGGCGCCGCTCCGGGGAAATTCCGGAGCGGCGAAAGATCAGAAGAAGCCGAGCGGCTTGTTGCTGTAGCTGACCAGCATGTTCTTGGTCTGCTGATAGTGATCGAGCATCATCTTGTGATTTTCGCGGCCGATGCCTGACTTCTTGTAGCCGCCGAAGGCCGCGTGAGCCGGGTAGAGGTGGTAGCAATTGGTCCACACGCGGCCGGCCTTGATGGCGCGGCCGAAACGATAGGCTCTCGTGCCGTTGCGCGTCCACACGCCCGAACCGAGACCATAGAGCGTGTCATTGGCGATCTCGAGCGCCTGCGCATCGTCCTTGAAGGTCGTGACCGACAGCACCGGCCCGAAGATCTCCTCCTGGAAGATGCGCATCTTGTTGTGGCCTTCGAACACCGTCGGCTGCACATAGAAGCCATTGGCGAGCTCCGGGCCGACATCCGCGCGGGCGCCGCCGGCGAGAACCTTGGCTCCTTCCTGACGGCCGATGTCCATATAGGACAGGATCTTCTCGAGCTGGTCGTTCGAGGCCTGCGCGCCGATCATGGTCGCGGGATCGAGCGGGTTGCCCTGCTTGATCGCATTGACGCGCTTGATGGCGCGCTCCATGAAGCGGTCGTAGATCTTCTCATGCACGAGGGCGCGGGAGGGGCAGGTGCAAACCTCGCCCTGGTTCAGCGCGAACATGGTGAAGCCTTCGAGGGCCTTGTCGAAAAAATCGTCGTCTTCGTCGGCGACGTCCTCGAAGAAGATGTTGGGGCTCTTTCCGCCGAGCTCAAGCGTCACCGGAATGATGTTTTCCGACGCATATTGCATGATGAGGCGGCCGGTCGTCGTCTCGCCGGTGAAGGCGACTTTGGCGATGCGCGGGCTCTGCGCCAGCGGCTTGCCGCATTCGACGCCGAAGCCGTTGATGACGTTGAGGACGCCGGGCGGCAGCAGATCGCCGATGACGTCCATCAGCACCATGATGCTCATCGGCGTCTGTTCGGCCGGCTTCATGATGATGCAATTGCCGGCCGCGAGCGCGGGGGCGAGCTTCCACACAGCCATCAGAAGCGGGAAATTCCACGGGATGATCTGGGCGACGACGCCGAGCGGCTCATGGAAATGATAGGCGATGGTGTCGTGGTCGATCTCGCTGATGCCGCCTTCCTGGGCGCGCAGAACGCCAGCGAAATAGCGGAAATGATCAACGGCGAGCGGCAGATCGGCGGCCTTGGTCTCGCGGATCGGTTTGCCATTGTCGATCGTCTCGACCATGGCGAGAAGCTCGAGCTTTTCCTCGATCCGGTCGGCGATGCGCAAAAGCGCCAGCGAGCGCTGCGCCGGCGAGGTATTGCCCCAGGCCTCTTTGGCCGCGTGAGCGGCGTCAAGCGCAAGCTCAACGTCCTCTGCGGTGGAGCGGGCGATGGTGCAGACGACATTGCCGTCGATCGGCGAGATGTTTTCAAAGGTCTGGCCCTTGACCGGCGGCGTCCACTTTCCGCCGATGAAATTGTCATAATGCGGCCGGATGGCGATCTGATCCTTGAGATCGGCCAGAAGCTTTTCAACCATAAATATTCCTCCCCTTTTTAGATCACTCGCCCGTCGGATCATTCGGGCTGCGCCGCGTCCTGCGCCGCCGCCCGAAGCATTTGCCGGACACTTGCGGCCAAGGCGCGCCGCCGTCCGATCGTCCGCCAAAGGAATCGCTCGCGCATCCCTCTCTCAACGCAACCGCTTGCGCGATCGCCTGAATTCATTTTCGTGAGGCCGGCTGGCCTCGGCGTGGTCCATTTGCCGGCAACAGATCAGAGTGTAAAGCCGCCTTTGCGGCGGCCGCGAGGTTCCGCTCCTACACTTTCCAGTTGCCTGACCGGCAAAGGTCATGCTTTGTCCTTTTGAGATGAAACCCATTCTATGTGCTGAGGGCCGGACCGCTCGCCACCGGCGGCAAATGCGTCACGCGACAGGCGGTCTGGCTCCGCGGATCCGGCCGGGCGTCTTTGCCGCCTGGCGGACAAAACCAGCGGCGCAACTTTTTATCCTGGCGGACGCCCGCGGAACGATTTTTAGTGGCGCAGCGCGTCATTTGGTTCAAGCATCCTCTGGGACCAGTCGGCGTTCTTGCGCTGTGCGCACAATAGAATCAGACCGGCGGGATGTTTGTTCCCCACCTGTTCCTCCCATTCGGCGCGCCCCGATTGCGGGATCGACGGGCGCGGAGTTTAATGAGCGGGCCGCGCTGATGGCTATACCCTAAAGGTCGCACCAGCGATGCTCAGGGACCCGGCTAAGACGCGCAGCCGCCGCCCGTTGAAGGACAGCGCGTCGAAATTGCGCCGGTGGGCGCGGGGAGCCCGATGTCGAAAGTTCTGATTGCCGACGACCATCCGGTATTTCGCCGGGCGCTTGGCGATATCGTTGGCCAGTTGCTGCCCTCAACCGGCCTTGTGCTTGTCGAGGCGGCGGATCGCAGGCAATTGTTCGAGATCGTCGAAAACGACGACGTCGATCTCATCCTGCTCGATCTCTGCATGCCGGGCATGACGGGGCTGCCGGAACTGGTTGCGATCCGCAACATTGCGCCGGCGACGCCGGTGGTCATCATCTCGGCCATCGACGATACGACGATCGTCAACCAGGCGATCAACTGCGGGGCCGCCGGCTTTATCCCCAAATCCTCCTCCATGGAGGGTCTGGCGGCCGCGTTGAAACAGGTTCTCGATGGCGGGGTCTATGTTCCCGGCAGCGACGAGGCCCGCGAGAAGCGCGGCCCCGCGGAGGCCGACGCGTTGACGCCGCGCCAACTCGCTGTCCTCGGTTTGCTCTCGGCCGGCAAGTCGAACAAGGAGATCGCGCGTGCGCTGTCGATCAGCGACCTCACCGTTAAAGTGCACATCACGACGATTTTTCGGAAACTGGGCGTCGCCACGCGCACGCAGGCGATCGTCGCCTTTCAGCGCGAGCGCGTGCAGGTGTCGAATAATTGAGCGCTCGGACAAACTTGTGCGCCAGGATATTTTTTCAACGCATCCGCCTGGTCCAAAAAGCCTCCAGCTTTTTGGGCGGAAGCTCCAGCGCGCGCGCTGCGGGATGTCACGGGCTGGACGATTGCTGAGACGCCGCTGAGGCGGCGCGACGCGAGGCGAGCGCGCTGAGCATCGCGCGCAGCCGCATCGGCGGGGCGGTCTTGGCGAGAAAATCATAGCCCTGCCGCTTCAATGCGCGCTGCAGTTCTCCGCTCGAATCGCTCGAGACGATCAACGCCTGCAGCTCCTGCCCGAACGCCTCCCGCATCGCCGCGACCGCCTGCGTTCCGAAAACGCCATTATCGAGATGATAGTCGGCGATGACGAGCTGAGGCGCCTTCCTTGCGGCGATGAGCGCGGTGATCGCCGCATGCGGCGAGCGCACGGCGATGGTGATGCAGTTCCAGGAGCGCAGCAGCGCGGAAAGCGCGTTGCGCAGACGCATGTCATTATCGATCACGACAACGCAGAGCCCGGCGAGCGACGCCCCGCCAGGCTCGGCGATGGGCTCGGGGACGGCAGGGGGCGCCTCGCTCGACCTGAGGCGCAAGGCGAAGCGCGAGCCGCGTCCGAGGGTCGAGCGGACCTCGATTTTGGCGTCGATCAGGCGGGCGATCCGCTCGGTGATCGCAAGCCCGAGCCCCAGGCCGCGGTCGCCCTCGCGCGCCGCCGCGCCAATTTGTCGGAACTCTTCGAAAATCAGCTTCAAATTATCCTCGGCGACGCCGACGCCGGTGTCATGAACTTCGATCACGATCTCCGCGCCGCGCTTGCGGCAGCCGATCAGGATCGAGCCCTGCGCAGTATAGCGCAGCGCGTTGCTGATAAAATTGCGCAGCACGCGTTCGATCAGAACGCGATCGCTATGAACCGAGGCGGCGCTCGCGACCGTCCTGAGGCGAAGACCGACGGCTTCCGCCTGCGGCTCGTAATCCTGACGGAGCCGATCGAGCAGCGGCTGAAGCGGGAAGGAGCTGAATTCGACCGGCCAGACGCCGGCGTCGAGGCGGGAGATATCGACGAGCGTGCATACCAGCTCGTCGACCGTGTCGAGCGCCGCCTCGATATTGGCGACGAGTTCGCAGCCGCGCGACTGTGGGTCGGGAAAGCCGGCGACATGCTCGCCAAGCATGCCAAGGAACAGGCGCGCCACATTCAGCGGCTGGTGCAGATCGTGACTCGCCGCGGCGAGAAAGCGGGTTTTGCTGAGATTGGCCTTTTCGGCATCGCCCTTCGCCGCCAGCAGGGCTTTTTCGGCAGCGCAGCGCTCCGAGATCTGCTGGAACAGCTGATGCGTCAGATTGGTCAACTCGGCGGTGCGCTCCGCAACCCTGTTCTCCAGCGTGATCGCCGCCTGAAACAAGGTGAAGGCGTTGTTGCTTTTGGCGCTCATGTCGTTTTCGACACGGTCCATCAGCACCGAGTTGACCCGGCGCAGCCTTGCGATTTCCGCCCGCAGCGCCGCGGCCTCCTGCTGCTCCGCAGAAGGTTCAAAAGGCGGCGTCCGCGCCGCGCCCGGAGCGGAAAAGTCAAAGATCGTCATAAGGCTTGCCAATGGCGATCGCGGTAAAGGTCTGGTTCAGATGCATGCCGGCGAATTGCTCGCCATAGGTGCTGAAGCCGATCACATGATTGGCGGCGAGCAATTCTCCGGCGAGACGTTTCGTCTGCGCCTTTTCCAGTGCGAGGCTGCGATAGATGCAGTCGAAGCCGATGACGAGCTCGGGTCGTCCGAAGCTTTCGTTCACGCCCTCGAAAAAGGCGGCGAGATTGGGCAGCACCGCCTCGCTTTTTGCGAGGCGCAGCACCACGCCTTCGTCGATGGCGCAAAAGAAGGTGAGACTGTCGTCGAAATGGGCGGCCTGAATCGAGCGGACATGAAAATCAGGGCCGATCTTGACCATCAGCGGATAGGCGGAGAAGGTCGAGGGCGTCAGGGCCCGCTCGGGCAGATTGAGCAGACGCGCATATTCGCGCGCCGCCGGTTCGCCGTTGAGCTCGAACACTTTGCGGCTGTGGGGATCGGCGCGCGTTACCACCATGCGCTCGTCGGAGCCGATGAGATGCTGGCATTTCAGGATTCGGAACGGCGCCTTGATGCGGATCGCCGCGAGCAGGGCGGCGTCGCTGTGGAAGGCGCCGTCGCAATAGACGAAGGCGCCGTTGAGGCAGAGATTGTCCGCCGCTGATCCGCCGACGAGCGGCGTCATGTCCATCAAGAGATGCATCGAGGCGAGCACGACCTCCTCGTTGCGGGACATGCCGTCGATGAGGAGCAGGGCGAAAGAATCCCGCGGGTCGAGCGTATAACCTTTTTCGCCCATTGCCGAGACGACTTTTTGCGTCGCGGCATGGCCGTCGGACATCTGGAATCTTGACAGATTCTGCATCAATGCGGTCGCCGCGACGCAATGCGAGGCGGCGATGCTGAAGCCGGTGATCGATCCGTCAAGATAGCCGATCGGGGTGATTTCTCCGGCCGTGGTGCAGCCGATCATTTGAACGCCGGCGAACATGCGCCGCAGCTCCGGCTCCAGCACATTGAGGTCGAAGCTGTACGAGCAGAAGAATACGACAAGGCCCATGTCGGGCTGGGAGATGGCGTCGTGAAATTCGCGCACCGCTGTCACGGGATCGGGCGCCGTCGAAAATCCGCGTCGTATCGCCCCGCGCCCGCTCATTGGCCTGTCTCCACTCGCGGCGCTTGCCGCGCCTGTCCTGTCTTGAATCTTATTCTAGCGCAGGAACTGCGCGGCCCGAAATCTGCGCCGCGCTTGCAACCGATCATTTCACGTCGATCGTGATCGAGGCGCTGAGATCCGGCCCATACGACAGATGCGCGCCATCGCCAAGCTGCAGGGTCAGCTGGTGCTTGCCGGGCGGCAATTTAAGCTGTGTTTCCGTTTGCGCCTTGCCGAAGTGAATCGAGGTTGCGCTGGCGCCGATGACCTCGCCTTTCGGAATGGGCGCGCCGTCGACGATGAGATGATGGTGGCCGCTGTCCGGCGTTGTGTCGCCAGCCGGCTTCAGGTTGAAATTGTCCAGCCCGAATTTGACTGTGACTGGGCTTTCAACGCTCGCTCCATCCTTGGGCTCGATGAAATAGACGCGCGGCTCGGGGGCGGCGAATGCCGGCGCCGCAACCGTGAACGCAAGGAAGGCGGCGAGATTTATGGCATGCTTCATGATAAAATCCTGTCGTCTTGGCAGCGCGCCTGAAGCCTGATCTGCCTGAAGGCCGCGGGTGGTGATGGAGTAGGCCCGATGTCGGCGTCTGCGGAAAGCCGATTTTGAAAAAATTGGCCCCCCGGGCTTACAAGAGACCCCCGACGGCCAATATGAAAGAGAGCGCCTTTTGGGGATGGCGAGCGCTTGACGAACGGCGGAATTCTCGCGCCTTGTGTCCGCAATCGACCGCGTCTGTTCGAAGGAAAGTTCACATGAAATGGTTTGGGGCACTCCTTGTCTCGGTCGCAATGGCCGCTCCCGGCGTGGCCCTGGCGCAGCGCTATCACGAACCGCCAGAGTCTTATTATGAACCAACCGATCGCTGCCCGACGGGCTATTCGCTGCAGCAGCAGGACCGCGCGGCCTATGATTGCTCGGGCACCCGCGGCCGCATTGGGCTTGGGGCGAGTCCCTATCATCCGGAAGGTCCTGGCAACTTTTCCTTCGGCAGATAGGCTGCGGGCGTAGGCCTCTAGCGGAGGGGGAGGCTTGCCTCCTCCTTCGAGCGACAATCTTCGAGGCGGCGGCGCGGCAGCGCCCAGACGAGTCCCTGCTCGAAACCGGCGCCGGTCCATTCTTGTACGGCAACCGTGATCGTCTCCAGACTGGCCTCGATGGTCAGGAAGCAGGCCGGGGTTCCCCGCGTGCGTTGCGAGAGCGTGCCGGCCCCCACGGCATAGGTCATTCCGTCGCCCCACGGCAAAGCGAGGGCGAAGGGATTATGGACATGGCCGCTCAGGATTAGATCGATGTTCTGCTCGGCGAGTAGGCGGGCGGCGGCAAGGCCGCGATGCACGCCGCCGGACACGGCGGCATTCGACATCTCGATCAGCGGATGGTGACAGACAAACACTTTGAGCGCCTTGCTGGCGATCGCCATTTCCTCGGCCGCCTTCTTTACGGCGGCAAGGTCGATTGAGCCCTTCGACCAGTCGAATCGGGGCTGAACGCCGCGCGCCGTATTCAGGCTCCGGACGGTGAGGCCGGGAAAATAGCCGTTCGTGGCGGACTGACCGACGAAGTCGCGATAACGGCCGAAGGGCCGGAACAGGCGCTGGGCGAGGTTCCAGACCGGTGTGTCGTGATTGCCCGGCGTGACGATCTGCGGCTGCGGCAGACGCGCCAGCCATTCCCGCGCGGCGGAAAATTCGCGCGATCGTCCCTCGGCGGTGAGGTCGCCGGAAATGATCGTAAGATCCGGCCGCAATGCTGTCGCGGCTGCTGCTGCGGCTTCAACCGCCTCGCCGTTCTCACAGCCAAAATGCGGATCGCTGAGATGGACAAGCCGGATGGTCACGGGGCCTGTCACAGTTTAGCAGCATCGGCCGCTGCCGGCGGCGCATCCGGCCCGACGAGCGCGTAGAAGGCGTTGGAGACAAAAGCGACATCGACGTCGCGGTCGAGGCGGCACAATTCTCCGTCGAGCAGGCATGGAATGGCCTGCCTTGCGGCGACATGCGCCGCCTTGCAGCAGTGCGAGCGGACCGCCGGATCGCTCCGCCAATCGCCAAAAAGGGAAGTGAAGCCGATCCGGAACGCGTCGGCGGCGTGGCGCGGATCGAGAGCGACCGCCTCCATATAGGCCTCGCCGGCGCAAGCGGCCGTCATCAACGGCGACACGAAAGCGACTGCCTCCGCCTTGCTGGTTCGGCCGCCGTCGAGTTCAAATCGAAGCTTCGATTTGAAGGAGAGGGCGAGCGCCCGCCGCGCCCGCATCAGGGCCAGCATGAGCTTTCCGTGCCGCACCGCTTCGCGCGCCGGGGCCCAGAGCGCGGGGGCGCCGAGAATCGCTGCGACGTAGAACTGGCGTCCCGCGACCGAGCCGCCGGGCGCTGCGCGAATGCGGCCGGCCTTGAGCGCGCTTTCGAGCGCGTCCTGCCATTTGCCCCGGCCATAGAGCGCATAAGGCAGCATGTTCATGGTGCCGCCGGCGAGCGGGGCGAACAGCGGGCCGTCGGCTCCGCATAATTCGGCGGCGAGACGCGCCGTGCCGTCGCCCGCGAGGGTGATGAGAAGGTCTGGATTTGTGTCGACGGCGGCGCGCAGCGCGGCGACGATCTCGCCCGGCCCGACGCTGACGACCTCAGCGTCGCCTGTGAATGCTGAAAGGATCGTCCGCATCTCGTCGGCCGCGCCGGCGCCGACGCTGCCGCCAGCCTCGTTGACGATGGCGGCGATGCGTCGGATGGAAGGCGTTCCAGCAGGCCGCCGATCAAGATCTGGCGATAAATTATCGGTCATGGTGAACTGAACGCCGCGCTGCAGCCAGCCGTTCCGAAGAAAGACGATTGACGGCTTTGCCTTGGCTGTCAGTTTTCGTCGCGCAAGGCCTCCTGCGCCTGTCTCGTTTCCGGCGCGGCCTTTCGCGCGATGATCCAGAAACAGAGCGCGAAGGCGGCGCCCGCGCCCCAGCCGGCGATGATGTCGGAGGGCCAATGGACGCCCAGAAAAATCCGGCTGACGCCGATCGCCACCGTCATCAGCACCGCCAGCGAGACCAGATAAAGGCGCACGGCCTTCGACGTCTGCGTTTCCGCGACGATTGCGGCGATGGTCAGATAGGCGGCCGCCGAGATCATGGCGTGGCCGCTTGGAAAGCTGGCGCTCCAGCTTTGCGTCAGATGCGGAACGATATCGGGTCGGGTTCGATGAAAACTGAGTTTGATCAAAGCGTTGAGCACTGAGGCGCCGCCGATCGCCGCCACAAGAATCACAAGGGCGCGCCACCGCCTGGCAAGAATGAGAAAGCCGCTCGCGGCGGCGGTCATGAGCCAGATCACAGTGAAGCCGCCGAGCGCCGAGATATCGATAGCCGATTGCAGCAGCCAGGGCGGTCCAATGGGAATGGCGGGGTCGGCCGGCGTCCGTAACGCAAGCAGAAGCGCGCGGTCGGTCGCCGCCGTGCCGCCTTCGAACACTTCGTCGACGATGAGCGCGAAAGCGATCAGGGCCGAGATCAGGAACAGGGCGACCAGCGGCTGAAATCCGGAACGCGCGACAGCGGAGCGGATCGTTTGCAGGGATGGCGGCTTCAAGGCGCGTTCCGCCTCATGTCGAAGGAGCCTTCTTGTGGCGCAGGCTGAAGGACCAGTCGATAACGCCGGAGCAAAACAGCGCCCACCAGACCAGCACAGGCTGCATCGCGAGTCTTGGCCCATGATAAATCCAGCTGTCGGGCAGGCCCTCGACGCGCACGCCTGCAAAGGCGTGTTTGAGATTGGCGGGGAAGACCGCGATCGCATAGAGGGCCAGCATAACGCCGGCAAGGCGGCGCAGGCGCGGGACCATCAAAGCGAGCGCGCCGGCGATCTCGCAGACGCCCGTCGCGAGCACCACCGCGCGAGGGTAGGGAACCGAGCCGGGCATGATTGGCAGGAACCGTTCGGGATGGGCGAGGTGTAGCGCGCCGGCGGCGAAATAGAACGCCGCCATTGCCCAGCGCATCGGCGCGCGACAACGATCCGCCCGCGACCCGCCTGCTCCAAGGTGCGCCGGCGCGCCTATTCGGCCGCCTCGGCGGCGACGATGGAGTCCCGCGCGCGCGCTTCATGTTCGAGCGCCCAGGCCTCGGCCGCCGCGCGGTCGATGCCGAGCTCGACCAGCACGGCGACGGCGAGATCGAGGCCCGGCGGGGTCGAGGCGTCGATGACGGGCAGCAGGCCGATCGCCGCAAAGGCCGCATGTTCATCCTCGTCCGCGGCAAGCGTGAAGCGCTTGATGTGGGGAAAGGCCAGCGCCGCGAGCGGAGTCAATTCGCGCGAAACCCGAAGGTCCGGCGTCGTGATGACCACGATTTTGCGCTCCCTGACGTTGAGCGGCTCCCAGATGCGCGGATCCGAGGCGTCTCCGAACAAGACCTCATAGCCGTCGGCGTTAGCGTCCGCGAAGGCCTTCTGATCGGCCTCGATCGCCGCATAGCCGATGTCGAATTCGCTCAGCGCGTCGGCGACGGTGCGGCCGACTGCCCCCATGCCGATAATCAGCACGGGAGCTGCGAGTTCGCTCTGGAGAAGTTCGCGCTCCTGCTTCGCCGCCCGGCGCGCGCGCATTTTGCCGGCGAGTTTGCGGCCGACCTTGGCGATTGCCGGCGTTAGCGCGAGGCTAAGAGCAACGGCGGAAATAATGATCGCCGCGGCGCGGTCGCCGATCAGAAGGCGCATCGTTGGCATGCTGAGGATGACGAAGGCGAATTCCGAGCCCTGGGCGAGCAGGAAGCCGAGCTGGGTCGAGCCGGGAATCGACCAGCGGAAGATCAGGCTGGCGACGCCATTGGTGACGATTTTGATGGCGATCAGGGCGATGGTGACGCCAAGGATCGCCAGCCAGTTCTGGCCGAGCGCGTTAAGATCGAGCGAAAGGCCGACCGAGATGAAGAAGAAGCTCAGCAGCAGATTGCGGAATGGCTTGGTCTCCGCCTGAATGATCGGCCGATAGGGCGTCTCCGCGATGATCATGCCGCCGAGAAATCCGCCGAGCGTGAGGGAAAGTCCGATCGAGCCCGTCGCCCAGCTCGCAGCGAGGGCGACGAGCAGTGCGCTCGCCGTAAAAACTTCGGCGTTGTCGGTGCGGGCGATGAGATCGAAAAGCGGCCGCACGACAAGGCGGGCCAAGGCGAAGGCGACGCCGAAGGCCGCCGCCGCCTTGAGCACCGCCAGGAAGAGCTGCGGGGCCATCGAGCCCGACTCGCCGCCGATGGCGTTGACGATGATCAAAAGGAAGATCGCGGCGACGTCCTGAAAGATGAGAATCGCGGTGGCGGTAAGGCCGACCGGGCAATTCTGCTGGCGCCGCTGCGCCAGCAGCCCGGCGACGACCGCGGTGGAGGAGAGGGCCAGCGTCGCCCCGAGCAGAAAAGCGGGCAGCGGGGCGAGCCCCAAAATGAGGCCGCCAAGGCCGAGACCCAGCCCGCCAAGTGCGACCTGCACCGGTCCGAAGCCAAAGATGTCGCGCGCCTGCTCGCGCAGATGACCCAGCGAGAAATGCAGGCCGATATCGAACAGGAGGAAGACGACGCCAAGCTCCGCCAGCAGGGCGATGGTGGAGCTCGCGCCGTCGACGCCGCTGGCGTGCAGCAGGATGCCGAGCACCAGATAGCCGACAATCGGGCTGAGGCGCGCCGCGCGGCAGGCCACGGCGGCGATGACGCCGAACAGCAGCAAGAGGACGACGGGCTGAAGGGAATCAAGAACGGCGTGAATATGGTCCATAGACGATCAGCCCCGCTTCGCTTCGAGGAAGCGGTGTATGTCGGATACGACGACGGAGCCCTCGCCTACGGCCGAAGCGACCCGCTTGGTCGAGCCGGCGCGGACGTCTCCGACGGCAAAAATGCCCGGTAGCGAGGTGGCGTAGGGAGAGGCGGCCGAGACCCCCGCGGCCGCGCCCGTCGCGACAAAGCCCTTTTCGTCCAGCGTCAGACAGCCCTGAAGCCAGCCCGTATTCGGCGTCGCGCCGATCATGACGAACATGTTGCAAACCTGCAGCCGTTCGCTTGCGCCAGTCGTTTTGTTAGTCAGCGTGACTTCGCTCAGCCGCTCGCCGCCATGGACGCCGCTAATTTCCGTCCGCACATGCAGCGTGATCGACGGCGAGCCCAAAATCCGCTCGATCAGATAATAGGACATGGTCGCGGAAAGATCGGGCGCGCGCACGACGATATGGACATGCCGCGTCTTGCGCGACAGAAACAGCGCGGCCTGGCCGGCGGAATTGCCGCCGCCGACGACGATGACTTCCTCGTCGCCGCAGAGCGCCGCCTCCATGGCGGTCGCGGCGTAATGAATGCCCTGGCCCTCGAACCGTTCATAATCGGGCAGGTCGAGCTTGCGATAGCGGGCGCCGGAGGCGATGACGAGCGTCTCCGCGCGAACCCTGCCGCCGTCTTCGAGTTGAAGCACCAGAGGCGACCCGCAGCAGTCGATCCCCGCCACATCGCGCGAGATCGCCAGCTTGGCGCCGAATTTCTGCGCCTGCACCTGCGCCCGGCCGGACAGCGCCTGTCCTGAAATGCCGGTCGGGAAGCCGAGGTAATTCTCGATCTTCGAGCTCGTGCCCGCCTGTCCGCCGGGCGCCTCGCCTTCGATCACCAGCGTGTCGAGCCCCTCCGAGGCGGCGTAAACGGCGGCGGCCAAGCCGCCCGGACCGCCGCCGACGACGACGACATCATAGACATGGGCCGGATCGATCGTCTCGGTGAGGCCGAGCGCGTCGGCGAGCGCCGCAGTCGAGGGGTTGCGCAGCACCTCATGCCGGGAATCAATCACGACCGGCAATTGATCCGCCCTGATCTCGAAGCAGTCGATGAAGCCGTCGGCGTCGGGGTCGGTCTCGGTGTCGAGCAGCCGGTGCGGATAGGCGTTGCGCGTCAGAAAGCGTTGCAGCCGGATGGTGTCGCCGGAGTGCGCCGGACCGACGAGAAAGACGGCGCCGCGCGCATGGCGGATAAGGCCGACGCGGCGCAGAATGAACGCTCGCATGATGATTTCGGCGCAATCGACATCAATCGATGACATGCGGCGGAAATCGGCGCGCTTGACGCGGATGAGGCGCGTTTCCCCACGCGTCCGCCCGCTGACGAGCGATTCGCGCTCGTTGAACAGATTGAGTTCGCCGGTGAACTGCCGCTCGGTGAGGACGATAAAGACATCCGGCTGGCAGTCTTCGCCATGATCGAAAATTTCGATCGCGCCATCGAGGACGATGAAGAAATCGCTGTTGCGCTGACCGCGATCGAACAGGATTGCGCCGGACGGCAGCAGCTCCTGCTTGCCGAACATGGCGAGGCGCGCGACCTGCTCATGCGTCAGCTGGGGAAAGGTTTGCGCCCGGCGCTCATAGGGGTCGGCCGGGTCGAGCGCGGCGCCAGTCGTGAGCTGCGGCGTTTCGAGCGTTAGGGTCAATCGCGCGTCTCCGTTGCGGGCAAATTTGAGTCCACGGTCAGCGCGCGCGGCGCCGCGGCGGGGCATTCCTAGTGAGTGTGGCGGCGAAACGGAATTTTCGGCGAAGCCGGGCCGGATGGCAAGGCTAAAATCCAGCCCGCCCAAAGGCGCGAAATCGCCAAGGCGTCAACGGGGCACCTTCGGCGCTGTGCCGGCCGCATTCTGTCGCAGGTGATTATGGGCGTTCGCGGTCAGGTAAAGCGTTTTCAAAACGCGCCGGCGCCGCCGCGTCGGCGTCGGTGACGTAAAGCGGCAGGGTGATGACGAATTTGGCGCCGGGCGGCTCTGTTCCGCTGGCGGCCGCTGCGGGAGGCGCAAGGGCGAGGGATCCGCCATGGGCGCGCACGAGGTCGGAGGCGATGACGAGGCCAAGGCCGGTCCCCCCGGCGCGATCGGCGGTGAAAAAGGCGGCGAACAGTTTTGAGCGGGCGGAGTCCGGGACGCCTGGACCTGAATCCGAAACCTCGATGATCGTTTCGGCGCGTCCGGGCAGCGCGGCCGGCGCGCCCTTTGCCGGCGCGGGGCGCCCCTCGCAGGGACCGAGCCGCTCGCGCGCGGCAATGCGGATCTCGGCTGGCCAGCCGGGCGCGGGTCCCGCGCTCTGCAAGGCCTCGACGCCATTGCGCAGAAGATTGACGAGGACGCGGAACATTTGCTCGGCGTCGGCGCAGACCTCGAGGCGCTCCGGCGCGTCATTGACAAATTCGATATGCCCCGCGGCCAGCGGCGAAACGCTTTCGATCGCTTCCTCGACAAGCGGGCGGAGAAGAAACCGGCGCAGCTTCGGCGGCTCGTCCACGGCCCGGCCGTAGGTCATCGTCGCCTGGCAGAAGCGGATCGCGCGATCGAGCGTCGCCACCAGTTTGGGGGCGATGCGCTGGGCCAGCGGATCGGTGACATTGGCGAGGCGGTCCGACAGAAGCTGCGCCGAAGACAGCATGTTGCGCATGTCGTGGTTGATCTTCGCCACCGCGAGGCCGAGCGCGGCGAGATGCTTTTTCTGGTTCAGCTCGCGCACGAGCGATTCCTGCATGACGGCGAGCGCCGCCTCCGCCTGGCCGATCTCGTGTTCGCTGCCGGAGGGCTCGATGATGCGCGCCGCATTCTCGGGGTCAGCGCCAAATTCGGTGATGTTGTCGGTCAGCCTTCGGACGGGCCGCAGCACCATGATATTGGCGGCGATCGTCGCCAGGATCGCGACGATCGCGGACATCACGAGGGTCATGACGAGAAGCCGCCGAGAATAGGCCTCCATGCCGCGCTTGAGCGGCGCCTCGTCCATGGTGATGGCGACGGCGTCGCCTCCCATAGGGGCCGCCCCCAGAACGGTGATGACGCGCCCGCTCGGGGCGAACAGCGTCTCGATCGCCTCGAGCGGGACGTCGCCCAGCGACTGGGTGCGCAGATCATAGACCGCGTCGACGGCCGGCGGCAGGTCCGACGAGGCGAGGATCCGCTTGGTGCCTTTCATATTGAGGACGATCACCCGCGCGCCGACGCTTTCGAGCAGCATGCGCGACAGCTCGGGCGGGGTCATCGCGCTCGGCGCGGCTTCAAGCACGAGCGCGGCGGTATAGGCGGCGCTGAGCCGGTTATGCAGCCAATAGGAGCGGTAGATCGACAAAGCCGGCACGTAAATCATCGTCGCCGCGATCATGACGAACGCCGTATTCAGCACCAGGACGCGCATGGAGAGGCCGAAGGACAGCCGGCGCCGCCGGCGCGCGCGGGCTGCCTCCGCCGCTGGCTCGGCGGCGAGCGACTCATGGCCGACATGCGGAGGAATGGCGAGTTCGCTCATGGTCTTTCAGCGCTCCCGCGCGGCAAAGGGGACGTTCGCCGCGCGGCGAACGCCATCGTCGTCAGGCCGCTCCGCCGCCGCGCCGAGGCTGAATTGAAAGCGTACATCCCTCCGCATATGGGAGCGCGACGGATTTGATCAACTCCGAGCCCAAGCTTGCGGCGGGCGTCGGCCCGAAGTTTCTTGTCCTGTCGCCGCGATCCGGCGCGGCGCCGCGCGCCCAGAGGCGGAGTCCCTGGCGTCTGTGGGGCGTTTTGCCGCATCGCGGTCTTCAGCCTCATGAATTTCGCCTTTGACGGCAGCTTCGCCTCGAGGACCATTCGGCAGCCGCAGATGGTCCAGAACCTCACTTAACGATCAAAATACCGTTTGGGACTTCATTCAAAAGCGCCAAATTCTAGCAGGCGGTCGGAGTCGCGCATGTGTGATTTCACACGCGCCGTGCCGGGCGACACGGCTGCCGCTTTATTCCGTTAATGAAATACGCTGGCGCGCGTGGTTTCGTTTCGCGCTTGCGCGAACGGCCGCGCCGTTCGGGTCGGCGGCGCTTTTGAAAGTATCACCGCTTTTTCCGGCCGATCTTGTCGCGCCGCGCATGATTTGATTAATCGGGTGGCATGATGTCGCGGCGTTTTCCGCAAAACAAGGCGAGATCGACGCCGACCGAGAGCGGCCGGGGTCAAAATGACACTTTCGCTACACTCCGCC
The DNA here is from genome assembly GCF_002891535.1 of Methylocella silvestris. GTDB lineage: Bacteria > Pseudomonadota > Alphaproteobacteria > Rhizobiales > Beijerinckiaceae > Methylocapsa > Methylocapsa silvestris_A. The sequence goes on from NZ_PDZR01000012.1 coordinate 32,688, forward strand.
TTCTGACGGGGGTTGCTTCAACATGTCTTTGCGAAGTGGTATAGCTCCTGCAGGGGTTTCAGGCGGCTCATCCTTTCTGGAGGCGGAATATGCATATCGCAATGGTTGGCTCAGGCTATGTTGGACTGGTTTCCGGAGCCTGCCTCGCCGACTTCGGGCATAACGTCATCTGCATCGATTCCGACGTCCGGAAGATCGATTCGCTCAAGGCTGGCAAAATGCCGATCTATGAGCCGGGCCTTGCCGAACTCGTCGGCAACAACGTCCGCCACAAGCGCCTGTCATTCACGACCGATCTCGTCGGCACCGTCGGCAAGGCCGACGCCGTCTTCATTGCGGTCGGCACTCCTTCACGGCGCGGCGACGGCCACGCCGATCTCTCTTATGTCTATCAGGCCGCGCGCGATATTGCGGCGGGCCTCGACGGTTTCACGGTGGTGGTCACGAAATCCACGGTGCCGGTCGGAACGGGCGACGAAGTGGAGCGCATCATCCGCGAAGCGCGTCCCGACGCTGAATTCGCCGTGGTCTCGAACCCCGAATTTCTGCGCGAAGGCGCGGCGATCGACGATTTCAAGCGGCCTGACCGCATCGTTCTCGGCGTCGAAGACGAGCGCGCCAAGGAAGTGATGACGGAAGTCTATCGCCCGCTTTACCTCAACCGTGCGCCTTTCGTCTTCACGAGCCGGCGCACCTCCGAATTGACCAAATATGCCGCAAACGCATTTCTTGCGACCAAAATCACCTTCATCAATGAGATCGCCGATCTGTGCGAGCGCGTCGGCGCCAATGTGCAGGATGTCGCGCGCGGCATCGGCCTCGACAACCGCATCGGCTCGAAATTCCTGCATGCCGGGCCGGGCTATGGCGGATCCTGCTTTCCCAAGGACACGCAGGCCCTGATCAAGACGGCGCAGGATTATGATTCGCCCATCCGGATTGTCGAGATGGTCGCCGCCGTCAATGACCAGCGCAAGCGCGCCATGGCGCGAAAAGTTTTCGCTGCGCTCGGCGGCTCGGTGCGCGGCAAGACCATCGCCGTCCTCGGCCTGACGTTCAAGCCTAACACCGACGACATGCGCGATTCGCCGGCGATTTCGATCATCACCGCCCTTCAGGACGGCGGCGCCAAGGTCAATGTGTTCGACCCAGAAGGCATGGATCAGGCGCGTCTCGTGCTCGAGGACCTGACCTATTTTTACGATCCCTATTCCTGCTGCGACGCCGCCGACGCGCTTGTCATCATCACGGAATGGGACGAGTTCCGCGCTCTCGACCTCGAGCGGGTGAGGTCGCTTTTGACGGCGCCGATCATGATCGATTTGCGCAATATCTACGATCCGGCCGAAATGGAGCGAAAGCAGTTCCATTATTCCGACGTCGGACGCGGCGCCCGGGCCAAAGCGTAAGAAGGAAACCGGCCCGAATCTATCGGGTTCTCGGCTTGGCGCGCGCGGTCGGCTCCGCGCGCGCCGGATCTTCGGGCCAGAGATGGCGCGGATAGCGGCCCTTCATCTCCGTGCGCACCGCCGCCCATGAGCCGCGCCAGAATCCCGGCAGATCAGCGGTGACCTGAATCGGCCGCGAGGCTGGCGACAGCAGTTCGAGCGTCAGCGGAATCTTGCCGCGCGCCAGCGCCGGATGGCGCGATAGCCCATAAAGCTCCTGCACCCGCACCGAAAGCGTCGGCGGCCCTTCCGATGAATAATCGAGCGGGATGCGTGATCCGGCCGGCGTCTCGAAATGGGTCGGCGCCTCTTCATCGAGCCGGCGGCGCATGTCCCACGCCAGCATGGCGCCAAGGGCCTGTTCGAGATCGTCCGATGTGATCGCCGACAGACTCGTTCGGCCTTCGATGAAAGGGCCGAGCCAGTCGGCCGCGGTTCGCGCCAGCGCCGCGTCGGAGAGATCGGGCCAGGATTCGCCGGGCGCGGCGCGGCGCAGGAAAGCGATCCGGTCGCGCCATTGCGTCTGCGCCCTGGTGAACGGCAGTTTCCCCAATCCCCCGCAGGCGGCGAGACCCTCGGCGAGCGCGCGGGCCGATTCCGGCCCCGCTGGCGCCGGCAGATTGTGCTCGCCAAGAACGAGCGCGCCGAGCCGGCGCCGACGCCGCGCCCGCAGCGACAGGCTGCCCGGATCGAAACTCACCTCTTCCAGCGTTACGATGTCGGCGCCCGCCGCCCTTTCAAGCTCGGACTCGCCTAGCGCCGCGGCGGCAAGGATGCGGGCGGCGCCGGCGCGGCCGGCAACCTCGCCGATGGCAAGGAAGTTTTCGCGCGCCAGCGCCTCGTGCGGCTCCAGCGCGGCGGCGCGTCCGCTCGCCATCAGAAATTCGCCCAGAGCGCCGCGGCGTTTGGCGATCCGGTCCGGAAAGGCGAGGGCGAGGCAGGCGCCGCACAGGCCCGCGTCCTGCATCTCCCAGCGGGCGCCAGCCTTGCGCGCGAATCCTTGCGCGAGTTTTCGCGCCGCCTCGCCGCGTGGCGAACGGTCGCGGCGAAAGCGATCGAGTTTTTGCGCGAGATCTGGCGAGTCGCCGCCAAGTCCGCGCTCGACAAGCAACGTCGCGACTTCGGCGGCTAGCGCGCCGAAACCTTGTGCCGCGGCGATGATGATCATGCGCGCCAATCGCGGCGGCAGCGCGAAAGTCTGGATCGTGCGGCCAAGGTCGGTCAGCGCGCCGTCCGGTTGCAACGCGCCGATTTCGCCAAGGAGCGCTCTTGCCTCCTTGAGGGCCGGCAGCGGCGGCGGATCGAGCCATCGAAGGCTCAAAGGATCGCGCGCGCCCCAGGCGGAAAGATCGAGAACGAGGCCGGAGAGGTCCGCCGCCATGATTTCGGGCGGCGCGAAGGGCGCGAGCGATCCGGTGGCGGGCGCCTCCCACAGCCGGTAGCAGACGCCCGGTTCCGTGCGGCCGGCGCGTCCGCGGCGCTGGTCGGCCGCGGCGCGCGAGACGCGCACGGTTTCGAGCGAGGTGAGGCCGCGGTCCGGTTCAAATCGCGGCGCCCGCGTCAGCCCGCAGTCGATCACGATCCGCACGCCCTCGATCGTCAGCGAAGTTTCCGCGATCGACGTCGCGAGGACGATTTTTCGCTGCGGCGGCATGATCTTCTGGATGGCGCGGTCCTGCGCCGCGCGATCGAGCGCGCCATAGAGCGGCGCGACAGAAACGGAGGAATCGCGGATTTTGTCGGCCAGGATCGAAGCCGTGCGCAGAATTTCGCCCTGGCCGGGCAAAAACGCGAGGATGGAGCCGCGCTCTCCGGCGAGCGCGCGAAGCGCGGCGGCGGCGACGGCGTCCTCGATCCGCTCCCCTGGCCTGCGGCCGAGGTAGCGCGTCTCAACCGCAAAGGCGCGGCCCTCGCTGACGATCACGGCGGCGTCGTCAAGAAGCGAGGCGACCCGCGCGCCATCAAGCGTCGCCGACATGACGAGGAGGCGCAGATCCTCGCGGAGGGCGGAGGCGGCGTCGAGAGCGAGCGCCAGCGAAAGGTCGGCGTCGAGCGAGCGCTCGTGGAACTCGTCGAAGATGACCATGGCGACGCCCGTGAGCGCCGGATCATCGAGAATCATGCGCGCAAAAACACCCTCGGTCACGACTTCGAGGCGCGTCCGTTTTGAGACTTCGGTCTGCGCCCGGACGCGCAAGCCGATCGTCTCGCCGACTTTTTCGCCAAGCGTTTTCGCCATGCGGTCGGCGGCGGCGCGCGCGGCGATGCGGCGCGGCTCCAGCACGATGATTTTCTGGCCGCGCGCCCACTCCTGTTCGATCAGCACAAGGGGGAGACGGGTGGTCTTGCCGGCTCCAGGCGGAGCGACCAGCACGGCCCGATGCGACGCGGCGAAATGCGCGACGACGTCGCCGAGAACGGCGTCGATGGGCAAGGGGGAGGCGAAAACGCGCGGAGAGGGGGAGGGCTTGGGCATTGCAGCTTTGATGGCGCTTCGACCGCCGATCGGCAAGGGGAGACACGCTGATGGGAGCGGAACCGCATGGCGCGCGGCTTGCACCGCGCTCCGCCATGCGGCAGCGCAAAAAACCTGCAACCGGCGTCCTGTGGCGGCGTTGACACGGCCAAGGCTTATCGGCCGCGGCCCGCTATCAACGCATCTTGATTAAAGCTAGTTTCAGCCCGTGTGGGCAGTCCGCCTGTTCGCGCCGCAGCGCATCATGACGTCTGCCGAAGGACATCGAGTATGGCGCAGCAGATTGCGCATGAAACGCCGGCGTCCGGCAAGCCAGGGGCGAGCCCGCCCATCGGCGGGCAACCCGGCCATCATGCCGCGGGCCACCCCCCTGCGGGCCATCCGCCGGCTCGGCACAAGACGGCGGTCGCCGGTCTGGCGCTTGGCTCTCTTGGCGTCGTCTTCGGCGACATCGGCACGAGCCCACTCTACGCGCTGCGCGAATCGCTTCATCACATGAAGGGCGAGGTCACCGACACTGGCGTAATCGGCACCGTGTCGCTGTTGATCTGGGCGCTGTTCTTCACGGTGACGGCCAAATATGTGCTGTTTCTCATGCGCGCCGACAATAAGGGCGAGGGCGGCACCCTCTCGCTGATGGCGTTGGCGCAGCGTGCGCTCGGGCATCGCACCGCCCCGGTGTTTTTTCTCGGCGTCGCCGGCGCCGCGTTGTTTTCGGGCGACGCCATCATCACGCCGGCGATCTCGGTTCTGTCCGCCCTCGAAGGCCTTGAACTGGTGACGCCGCATTTCTCGCCCTACGTGCTGCCGGCGACGATCGTTCTGCTCATCTCGATTTTCTGGGTCCAGAGCCACGGCACTGCGCGGGTCGCGGCTTTTTTTGGCCCGATCATGGCGGTCTTTTTCCTTTCCATGGGCGTGCTCGGCGCGATGCACATTCATGATTCGCCACGCATTCTCCTCGCCTTCGATCCGATCCGCGGCCTCGCCTTTCTGTTCGGCCACGGCCTGCTCGGCTTCGTCGTGCTCGGCTCGGTGTTTCTTGCCGTGACGGGAGCTGAGGCGCTTTACGCGGATATGGGCCATTTCGGCCGCCTGCCGATACAGGGCGCGTGGCTGCTGTTCGTGCTGCCGGCGCTCGTCCTGAATTATCTCGGCCAGGGCGCCCTCGTCCTTGCGAACCCGGCCGCGGTCGAAAATCCCTTCTTCCTGATGGCGCCGCCCTGGGCGCTGCTGCCGCTGGTCCTTCTGGCGACGATGGCGACCATCATCGCCAGCCAGGCGGTGATCACCGGCGCCTTTTCACTGGCGCGCCAGGCGATCCAGCTCGGCCTCTTGCCGCGCATGCTCATCCTGCATACTTCGGAGACGCAGGAGGGCCAGATCTATCTGCCGCGCGTCAACCGCCTGCTGTTGATCGGCGTGCTGATTCTCGTGCTGATGTTCAAGAGTTCGAGCGCGCTCGCCTCGGCCTATGGCATCGCCGTCACCTGCACCATGGTCGTGACGACGCTGCTCGCTTTTGTCGTCGTGTGGAAGCTTTGGCGCTGGCCGCTCTGGCTCAGCGTCCTGTTCGTCTCCGCCTTCCTTATCGTCGATCTCGCCTTCCTCAGCGCCAATCTTCTGAAGGTCGTCGACGGCGGCTGGGTGCCGCTGCTGCTTGGCGCCTGCGCGATGATCGTGATGTGGACCTGGGTGCGCGGGGCCGATCTTCTCGCCCGCAAAACACGGCGCGATTCGATCTCGATGCAGGATCTCATCCGCATGCTCGAGAAATCGAAGCCGATCCGCGTCGCGGGGACGGCCGTCTTTCTCACCACCTCGCCGGAGGTCGCGCCCTCTGCTTTCATGCATAACCTCAAACATAACAAGGTGATGCACGAGCGGGTGCTGCTCATGTCGGTGAAGACCGAGGAGACCCCGCGCGTGCCAGCCGAAAAGCGCATCGAGATCACCAAGCTGTCCGACGATTTTACCAGCATCGTGCTTCATTTCGGCTTCATGGAGAGCCCGCGCATTCCGGCGGCGATGGCCAGCCTGCGCAAAGCGGGGCTGAAATTCGACATCATGACCACTTCGTTCTTCGTTGGGCGACGCAAGATCAAGCCGGCGCAGAATTCCGGCATGCCGGTCTGGCAGGACAAGCTGTTCATCGCGCTGTTCCGCCAATCGGCCAATCCGACGGATTATTTTTCCATTCCCTCCGACCGCGTCGTCGAACTTGGCGAGCAATTGACGATCTGACCTCGTTGCGGCGGACGAAAATCCCTCTGGACAGCGTCCGTGCGGGCGATGCGCTCCAGCGCCGGCTTTGCTAGCTTGGCGCGATGTCCATCGAACCCGACGCAAAAAAATTGCGAGCGCTGGCCGCGACGCCGCAGGGTGAGCGCCGCCGCTCCGCCGAGCAGCCGGACAGTCCCGCCAAAATCTCGCCGATGATCGCGCAGTTCATCGAGATCAAGGCGGCCAATCCCGGCTCGCTTCTGTTCTACCGCATGGGCGATTTCTACGAGCTCTTCTTCGAGGATGCGGAGATCGCCGCCAAGGCGCTCGGCATCGTGCTGACGCGTCGCGGCAAACATCTCGGCGAAGACATTCCGATGTGCGGCGTGCCGGTCGAGCGCGCACAGGACTATTTGCGCCGGCTGATCTCGCTGGGATATCGCGTTTCCGTCTGCGAGCAGATCGAGGATCCGGCCGAGGCGAAAAAGCGCGGCGCGAAATCGGTGGTGCGGCGCGAGGTGCGCCGCCTCGTCACCCCGGGCACGATCACCGAGGAATCGCTGCTTGACCCCGCGCGCGCCAACAGGCTGCTCGCCATCGCGCGCGCACGCCGAAGCGACGGGCAATGGTCCTATGGCCTTGCCGCGCTCGATATTTCGACCGGCGAGTTTCTGCTCAGCGAGGCGGCCGAAGCGCTGATCGAGACCGAGATCGCGCGCATCGAGCCGGCCGAGATCGTCGTCCCTGAAGCGCTGATGGATCAGCCACTGTTCGCCCGCCTCGCCCGCGAGGCGCGGGCGCCGCTGACGCCGCTCGGACGCCTCGCCGCCGAGGGCGCGACGGCCGAGCGGCGCATTCGGGATTTCTTTGGCCTTGCGACGCTCGACGGGCTCGGCGCCCTATCGCCTGCGGAAATCGCGGCGGCGGCGGCGGCGCTGTTTTACGTCGAGCGCACGCAATTCTCCGCGCGCCCAGCCTTGAGCCTGCCGACGCGGGTGGCTTGCGAGGCGCATATGTCGATCGACGCCGCGACGCGGGCCAATCTGGAGCTGACCCGGACGCCGGGCGGCGCGCGCGAAGGATCGCTGATCGGCGCGATCGACCGCAGCGTGACCGCCGCCGGCGGACGGCTGCTGGCCGAGCGGCTCGCCGCGCCCTTGACCGATCCGCAGGAGATTGCGCGCCGCCAGGACGCCGTCGCCTTCTTTCTGGATGAGCCGGGGCTGCGCGAGGCGGCGCGGCGGGCGTTGAAAGCTGCGCCCGATCTCATGCGCGCGATCGCGCGGCTTGCGCTCGAGCGCGGCGGTCCGCGCGATCTTGCCGCCCTGCGCGACGGGCTTTTCGCCGCCCGCGCGCTCGTCGAGACGCTCCGCGCCGCCGAAAACCTTCCCGACGAACTTTTGCAGGCGTGCCTGGCCGCCGGCGCGCTCGATCCGCTGGTCGCGCAAAAACTCCAAGCGGCGCTCGCCGACGTCCTGCCGCTTAACCGGCGCGACGGCGGCTTCGTCGCGCCAGATTTCGACGCCGGCCTCGACGAATTGCGGGCGCTGCGCGACGACACGCGCAAAATCGTCGCCGCGCTGCAGGCGCGCTATTGCGACCTCGCCGACATGCGCCAGCTCAGGCTGAAGCATAATAATTTTCTCGGCTTCTATCTGGAAGCGCCGCAGGCGCAGGGCGAAAAACTGCTGAAGCCGCCGTTTGACGCCATGTTCATCCATCGTCAAACGATGGCCGGGGCCATGCGCTTCTCGACGCCGGAGCTGGCCGAACTCGACATCAAAATCTCGACCGCGGCGGATCAGGCGCTTGTCCGGGAACTGGCGATTTTCGATGAGCTCGCGGCGATCCTGCTGGCGCAAGGCGAGGCGATCAATCGCGCCGCGGCGGCGCTCGCCTCTATCGACGCGGCGGCGGGCCTTGCGGAACTCGCCGCCGATTGTGGCTGGACCCGGCCGGAGGTCGACGGCTCGCTGAAATTTCATATCGAAGGCGGGCGCCATCCGGTCGTCGAGGCGGCGCTGCGCCGCGGCGGCGCGCCCTTCGTCGCCAATGATTGCGATCTGTCCGGCCTCGCAGAGGAGGGCGGCCGCATTGCTGTCGTTACGGGGCCGAACATGGCCGGCAAATCGACCTATCTGCGCCAGAACGCGCTGATCGCCGTGCTGGCTCAGATCGGCTCCTTCGTTCCGGCAAGGCGCGCCCATATCGGCGTTGTTGACCGCCTGTTCTCGCGTGTCGGGGCGTCGGACGATCTCGCGCGCGGGCGCTCGACCTTCATGGTCGAGATGGTCGAGACCGCGGCGATCCTCAATTCCGCCAGAGCCCGCTCGCTGGTCATTCTCGACGAGATTGGCCGCGGCACGGCGACCTTCGACGGCCTCTCGATCGCCTGGGCGGTGATGGAGCATCTGCATGAGGTCAATCGCAGCCGGGCGCTCTTCGCCACGCATTTCCACGAGCTGACCCAGCTCGGCAAAAGGCTGTCGCGGATCGACAATCTGACCGTGCGCGTCAGCGAGTGGAAGGGCGACGTCATATTCCTGCATGAGATCATCGCCGGCGCCGCCGACCAATCCTACGGCGTGCAGGTGGCGAAGCTGGCAGGACTTCCGGCGCAGGTCGTCGCCCGGGCAAAGCTGCTCCTGTCCGAATTCGAGGCGGCGGAGCGCATGAGCAGCCGCGACCGCCTCGTGGCCGATCTGCCGCTGTTTTCGGCGTCTTACGCTAAGGCCCCGGAGCCGGCTGAGCATGGCGGCGGGCCGGCCGACGCCCTTGGCGCTGCGCTCGACGCGGTGAACCCGGACGATCTCTCGCCGCGGGCCGCGCTGGAGGAACTCTATCGCCTGAAGCGTTTGCGCGCCGGCGAGGCGTAAGCTTGCGTCCATCGGCGCAAGGTCGGCCTTCTTTGCGCCCTTATGCGGATGGCCGTTTCATTGCCTGCAAATCAATCGTATAGGTGATGCTGCCTCAAAAGGGTGGCGAACGGGGGCTCGCAATGGCCGATGACGAACTGCCGCGCGTAGACCAGCAGGTCTGCTTCGCCCTCTATTCGACCCTGCATGCGGTGAACAAGGTTTATGCGCCGCTGCTGGAGCCGCTTGGCCTCACCTATCCGCAATATCTGGTGATGCTGGTTTTGTGGGAGGCCGACGACATTACGGTCAAGGCCATCGGCGAGCGCGTCTATCTCGATTCCGGCACCCTCACTCCGCTGCTGAAGCGGCTTGAGGCCTCCGGATTGCTCGCCCGCGCACGCGATCCGAAGGATGAGCGCCAGGTGCGCGTCAGCCTGACGCAAAAAGGCGGCGACCTGCGCGCTTCGGCTAAAACCATTCCCGGCGAGATCGCTCGGGCGATGGGGCGGTCGCCCGAGGATTTGAAGGCGGTGCGCAAGGAGTTGCGGCGGATCCGCAACGCGCTGCTCGGCAAGCGCGAAAAGCCGGACAAGCCGCCGAAGGCCGGTTCGCGGCTCGATCCGAGCTAAAGGTCTGAGAAAAGCTCGCCGCATCAGCGATTTTGCAGCATCCGCGAGACGACTTTCGACGTGTAATCGACCATCGGCACAATGCGCGCGTAATTCAGCCGCGTCGGCCCGATTACCCCGAGCACGCCGACGATGCGCTGATGCTCGTCATGGAAGGGCGCGGCGATCATGGACGAGCCGGACAGCGAAAACAGCTTGTTTTCGGAACCTATGAAGATGCGGACGCCCTCGCCGCTGTCCGCGCGGCTCAAAAGGTCGATCACATCCTTTTTTGTCTCGAGATCGGCGAACAGCAAGCGGATGCGTTCGAGATCCTCGATCGCGGTCAGGTCCTGCAGCAGATTGGCCTGACCCCTGACGATCAGCTGCGGCCCGCCGCCAGAGCTGTCGGCCCAGCTCGCAAGACCGGCGTCCACCAGCCTCGCGGTCAGTTCGCCAAGTTCGCGCTCGGCCGCTTTCTGCGAGGCTTCGATCTCGCCCCGGACCTCGACGAGCGTGCGCCCGCGGATGCGCGCATTGAGGAAATTCGCCGCCTCGACCAAAGCAGAGGGCGGCAGCAGCGGCGGGATGTGAAGAATGCGGTTCTCGATCGATCCATCGTCCGCGACAAGCACAGCTAACGCGCGTTCCGGTTCGAGCCGCACGAATTCAATATGCTTCAGCCGCGCGTCTTCTTTCATTGTGACGACGACGCCGGCGCCGCGCGTCAGTCCTGACAGCAGGCTCATCGCGTCGCCGAGAACGCCTTCGAGCGGCTGCTCATGGGCGCTCGCCCTGACCTGCGCCTCGATCTGCTCCCGCTCGCCGGGGCCGACATCGCCGAGCTCCAGCATGGCGTCGACGAAAAATCGCAGCCCAAGCTCGGTCGGCAAGCGCCCGGCGCTGGTATGGGGCGCGTAAATCAGCCCGATTTCTTCAAGGTCCTGCATGACGTTGCGGACGGACGCCGGAGACAGCGGCGTCGGCAGGAGCTTCGACACCTGGCGCGAGCCGACCGCCTCGCCATAGGCGAGGTAGGAATCGACGATTTGGCGAAAGATTTCTCGCGACCGCTCGTTCAGGCTGGTGAGGCCTCCGGAGCGCATCCGATCGAGTGAGCTGTCGAGAGGCCTGACCATGTCAGGACAATGGCCGTGGCGCTGCGCGGATGCAAGCGCGGCGATGAAGCTTCACCCTCTCGCCCGGGAGCGCGGACGATTTGACGCGTCAACCCGGAGCGAGCGCGGCGTCGAGGCAACTTTCGAGGTCGGCGAGCTGGAAAGGCTTTTGCAGCACTTTTGCTCCGACGTAGCCTGGCTCGAGCCCGCGCGAGCCATAGCCCGAGAGGAAGACAAAGGGGATCGCGCGCGACATCAGCACGTCGGCGATCGGAAAGCTCCGCTTGCCGTTCAAATTGATGTCCAGCATGGCAAAATCCGGCCGAATCCGCGCAAGCGCCTCGAGCGCTGCTTCCACGGACGGCGCGACTTCCACGCATTTGCAGCCGATATCGGCGAGCATGTCCTCGATCAACATGCTGATCAAGGCTTCATCCTCCACAACGAGGACGCGGAATTCATTGTCAGGTTTCAAGGGGCTCCGCCATCGAACGCAATGTCCTTCAAAGCAATCCGGAACCCCCCGGATTGGTTCCCCAAAATCGCGTGTGAAATCTCGTGCGGGGCGGTCGTCAGGCTCGCGAAAGCCTGCGGCCGTTGAATGGCCTTGGGCAGTCCGCTGAGGATAGCCGCGGGCGCATTCGGGCCAGTGGCCGCAGGGTTGCAAAGCGCGGTCGTGGCGGCCGACGCTCTTTGAGGCGAATAACCCACGCCAGCTCTTTGTCAATTCGTCTGGCCGGCGCGCACGGCTTGGCGCTGTTCGCGAGATATGCATGAGCGTGCCAAAACAAGAAATCGCAGCCGTCTCGGGCCAGGCCAATAGCCGTGACAAAGCGCTCCTGCAGGCCGCGATTACGCGGGCGTTCGCGTTTCTGAATGCCAGCCAGCCGGAGGCGGCGCTGGCGGAGCTCGGCGAACATAGCGACCGGGCGATGCGGAGCGATGTCGCCTGTCATGTCTTCGGGCTCGTTTGCTTCAACGCCGGCGATCTGCGCGAGGCGCTGATCTGGTTCGAGCGCGCTCTCACTTTGAGGCCCGATTATTTCGAGGCTCTCAGCGCGCGCGCCATCCTGCTGCAAAGGCTCGGCCAGCCCGAGGATGCTCTCGAGGCGTTCGAGGACATCCTGAAACTCCGCCCGAATGACGCCGACGTCCTGTTCAGCATCGGCGTCATTTTACAAAGTCTTGGCCGTATGAACGAAGCCCTCGTCGCCTATGAGGGCGCGCTGCGGGCGCGGCCCGACCATTGCGAGGCATTGACCAATCGCGGCGCCCTGCTCGAACGATTTGGCCGTCTTGCCGAGGCGCTGTCCTGCTTCGAGGCGATCATCACCCTGCGCCCGGATAATGGCGGCGCTCATTTCAACAGGGGCTCGGTGCTGCAAAAGCTCGGCCGCAGCGAAGACGCGCTCGCCGCCTACGAGGCGGCGGCTCAATCCGGGCCGCTCGATCCCGAGACGGAGCTCAATCGCGGCAATGTGCTGCAGAAACTCGGACGGCTCGATGAGGCGCTCGTCTGCTACGACCGCGCCGCGCGCCGCCTTGGCGGTTATCCTCACGCCCTCTACAATAAAGGCATAGCGCTGCAGGCGCTGGGCCGCCGGCAGGCCGCCCTCGCCGCTTACGACGCGGCTCTGGCGCTGGACCCCCGCTACTGCGAGGCGATCTGCAATCGTGGCAATCTGTTGCATGAATTCGGCCGGCTCGAGGATGCCTATGCGGCCTATGCCGACGCGCTGAAAATCAGGCCCGCATTCCTGCCGGCGTTGACCAACCGCGCCAACATCTGCCTGCAATGGGGCCGCCTCGACGAGGCGATCCGCCATTGCGATGAGGCGTTGCGGCATGACCCAAAACACCCGCAGGCGCTGGGTCTGCGCGGGGCGGCGCTGCGCCGTCTCGGGCGGCTCGAAGAGGCGCTTGTTTCGCTCGACCTTGCCGTGACCGTCAAGCCAGCCGCGCCGGAAGCCTGGCTCAATCGCGGCAATGTGTTGCAGGAAATGGACAAGCTCGCAGACGCCATCGCCTCCTACCACGAGGCGCTCCAGCTCTACCCTCATTATCCCGAGGCGCTATCAAGCCTTGGCGTCGCGTTGAAGGAACAGGGGGATGTCGACGAAGCGCTTGCATGTTTCGATGAGGCTCTACACTACAAGCCGGATTATCCAGATGCGCGCAACAACAGAGCCGGAGCGTTGTTGCTGAAGGGAAGGCTGAAGGAAGGTTTTCGTGATTTCGAAAGCCGTTGGGACCGCTCCAACGCGCCGCCGCGAACCATCGTCCCCGCGGCGGCCAGATGGACGGGAGAGGATCTGACGGGCAAAAGGATCCTTGTGTACGACGAGCAGGGGCTCGGCGATCTCATCCAGTTTTGCCGCTACATACCCTTGCTTGAGGAGCGTGGCGCCGAAGTCACCCTGTTGTGCCGCAGAAACATGCAAAGGCTGCTCCGTGGCCTGAAATCCCGCGTCCGCATGATTGACTCAACAGACCCTCAAGGCCGGTACGATTTTGCATGCGCCTTGCTCAGTCTGCCAATCGGATTTGGCGTCGAGCTCGAAACGATTCCCGCGCAAATCCCATATCTTTTCGTAGAGCCTCAAGCTGTCGCGCAGTGGTCGCAGCGCATCGGCGCCGGGGGATTTCGAATTGGCATATGCTGGCACGGAAATTCGGCGATCAATTTGAAACGTGGCTTTTCCCTCGATCGCCTCGGCCCGATCGCCTCGATCGAAGGCGTTCGCCTCATTGGTCTCGTTAGGGGCGAAGGGCGGATCGAGATCGAGACGCCGCAGGGACCGATCTGCGTCGAAGGTCCGGGGCCGGATTACGACGCAGGGCCGGACGCCTTTATCGATTGCGCGGCTGCGATGGAGTCTCTTGATCTCGTCATTACCTCGGACACCGCCATTGCCCATCTCGCCGGGGCCCTTGGACGGCCTGTGTTCGTCGCCCTGAAACATGCGCCAGACTGGCGATGGCTGCTGCATCGGAGCGACTCGCCGTGGTATCCGACCATGCGGTTGTTCCGGCAAAGCGAGCGCGATCAATGGCAATCGGTTTTCGACGAAATGGCGGCGGCGATCAGGCTTGCCCGCGGCAAGGGCGGCAACTCTATTACGCCGCAGCGCGCGGCGGCGCAGCCGCGCGGGTTCAAACCGACGGATCCTCCGGCGCTCATCGCCATACCGGCGGGCGTTGGCGAGCTCATCGACAAGATCACCATTCTCGAGATCAAGGAGCGCCGCGTTAACGATCCGGCCAAGCTGTACAACATACGCTTCGAACTCGGCCTGTTGCGCAAACTGCGGGACGAGCGCGATCTGTCGGACCCGGAGCTTGGGCTTCTCGAGGCGGAGCTGAAAAAGGCAAATGAGACGCTGTGGGATGTCGAAGACGCATTGCGCTCATGTGAATCGCAGAACAAATTCGACGAGGAGTTTGTTGCTCTGGCGCGACTTGTCTACACCTCCAATGATAAACGCGCCCGTCTGAAAAGGGAGATCAACCTGTTGTTCAATTCCGCCATCGTCGAAGAAAAATCCTACGCCCGCGCGTGAGCGGCGGCGCGTTCGGAGCACTAAATCCAGCGGCCGAAAACAGGCCAGGCGGGTGGTTGGTTTGATTGAAAATCGTGGAGCGCCTACAAGCGTTCCGCAGATCGAAAATCATGTCATGACAGCCGCAAGATGAGAATAAAGTCGAGGGAGTTCAAGCGCTGCGGATCCGATCCGGGCGGGCGCCAACAAGGGCGCCGCAGCAAAGCTCGTGGAACTTACGCGCGATCGCAGCATTTCATCGTCGTGGCCTCAACGAAAGGGTCGTGGCCTCAACGAAAGGATAGTCGATGCGTGTCGCGCTGGTCGCTCCCCTGGCTGAAGCTGTGCCGCCGAAACTATATGGCGGCACCGAGCGCGTCGTATCCTGGCTTTGCGAAGAACTGGTGCGGCAAGGTCATGACGTCACTTTATTCGCGAGCGCCGAATCCGTAACGAGCGCCGAATTCGCACCCTGCGCCCCGCGCAGTCTGCGGCTTGCGGGCATCAAAGACCACATCGGCAGCACGCTCGCCATGCTGCGCGCGGTTCGCAAGCGTGCGGATGAGTTCGACGTCATCCATTTTCACGTCGACCTTCTGCCCAATGCGCTGTTTCAGGACATCGCCGACAAATGCCTGATGACGCTGCACGGAAGGCTCGATCTTCCCGATGCCCTGCCGCTCTATGAGGCCTATCCCGAGATGCCGCTCGTCTCGATTTCGCAGTCGCAACGCCGCCCCATGCCAAAAAGCGCCAACTGGCTTGCGACCGTCCATCATGGTTTGCCCAAGCAGGTCTGTCCCTTCAACCGCAACGGCGGCGACTATCTTGCCTTTCTTGGCCGTATCTCGCCGGAAAAGCGACCCGACCGGGCGATTGAAATCGCCAAGCGCGCCGGCGTCAAGCTGCGCATCGCCGCCAAGGTGGACGAGGCCGACCGCAAATATTTCAAGACGACCATCGAGCCGATGCTGGATCATCCGCTGATTGAATTTATCGGCGAGGTCAACGAGAGCCAGAAATCGGAATTTCTCGGCAGCGCGCGCGCCCTGTTGTTTCCGATCGATTGGCCGGAGCCCTTTGGCCTTGTCATGATCGAATCCATGTCGGCCGGAACGCCGGTCATCGCCTGGCGCAATGGCTCCGTGGCGGAGGTGGTGACCGATGGCGTGAGCGGCGTCATCGTCGAGTCGATCGACGAAGCCGTTCTCGCCGTCGAGGCAGCCGGCGATATGAGCAGATCCCGTGTGCGCGCCGAGTTCGAGAAACGCTTCACGGTTGAGCGGATGGCGCGCGACTATGTCGACGCCTATCGCCGGCTCCTCGGCCGCGGCGCGCTCAAGGACTATGCTTCGGCCCTTGCGGCGGCGCAGCCTGTAAGGGCTCCCTTGGCCGCGGCTCCCTTCAGCGCCGGGAAGGATCGCGCCGTGGCTGCCGGCGGCATGCTCCAAACGCCGCTGGAGCCTGCGGCGGTCGAGCGGGCGTCATGGTCTGAAGGCGCGGCGAAGACCGGACGGTTAAGTTCGCGCCTTTAGGACGCGGAGCGCCCGGGGACGAGTGAGGAATACGAAGCTTTGCCAGCGGCGTTTATGGCGGCCGAAGGCCGGCGCTGCTTCGTTCCTTGAGCCGCAACAAGGAGAGCCGAGTTGACGGAAATTGCGCGCGGCCTCGATCCCCTTGCCGAGGCGGCGAATGAGCTGCCGGAACATTACATCGAAACGACCACGGCGCTGGTGCAAAGCGAGTTGCGCAGCCTGAAACATGGCGACGCTTTCGCGGTGCTCGATGAATATGGCGATATCGGCGTATCGGGTCCTTGCGCCGAAGGCGTATATTTCAACGACACCCGCTATCTGTCTTGTCTCAAGTTGCTGATTGAAGGCATTCGGCCGCTGTTGTTGAGCTCGGTGGTGCAGGACGACAACGTCGCGCTGTCTGTCGATCTCGCCAATCCCGATGTTGCGGAGGACGGATTCATCGTTCTCCCGCGTGACACCATCTTCATCGAACGAACCAAGTTTCTCTGGCGCGGCGTGCTCTATGAGCGGATCGGCTTTCGCAATTTCGATGGCCATCGGCGACAGTTTTGCATCACGGTTTGTTATGATGCAGATTTTCGCGATCTGTTTGAGATTCGCGGTTCCCGAAGGATGCAGCGTGGCCGCGTCACGCATGCGCTGGGCAAGGCCGGGCCGGAGTTTCACTACGACGGCCTCGATGGCGTCAAGCGGACGACGCGGCTCACTTTTTGGCCGGAGCCGACCACGGCCGACCATAAAAGCGCGACCTTCCTGATCGATATCGGGCCCTATGAGCGCAGCTCGATGTTTGTCTCGATCGTCTGCTCGGATCGCTGCGCGCCGCAACTGACCCATTTCTCGCTGGCGTTCCGCGATCGGCGCCGCGCCATCAGGGCGAAGACCGCGGCCATCGCCACGATCGACAGTTCGAACGGTCTCTTCAACGAGGTTTGCCGAAGAGCGACCTCCGATCTCTACATGCTGGTGTCGCGTACGCCGCACGGACTTTATCCCTACGCGGGCATTCCCTGGTATTCGACGCCGTTCGGACGCGACGGGATCATCACGGCGATGATGCTGTTGTGGGCCGATCCCGCCGTCGCGCGCGGCGTCCTGTCCTTTTTAAGCGCGACGCAGGCCGATCGCTTCGATCCCGCCGCCGACGCCCAGCCGGGCAAAATCCTGCACGAGACGCGCAACGGCGAAATGGCGCGGCTGGGCGAGGTGCCGTTCCGCCGCTACTATGGGGCCGTGGACGCGACGCCGCTGTTTGTGATGCTCGCCGGCATGTATTTCGAGCGGACGGGCGATCGCGACACCATCGCGAAAATCTGGCCGAATATTCTTGCGGCGTTACGCTGGATCGACGAGTTCGGAGACCGCGACGGCGACGGTTTCGTCGAATATCTGCGCGAGACCGAAAACGGGCTCGCCAATCAGGGCTGGAAGGATTCGCATGATTCGATCTTCCACGCTGACGGTTCGCTTGCCGAAGGGCCGATCGCCCTTTGCGAGGTGCAGGGCTATGTATATGCGGCAAAAAGCGCCGCCGGGCGCCTCGCGCGGCTGATGGGCGACGACGACGCCGGCGCAAAATATGACGCCGCCGCGCAAGCGCTCAAGACCGCTTTCGACAAGGCCTTCTGGTGCGAGGATCTGGGCTGTTACGCGTTGGCGCTCGATGGACGCAAAAAGCCCTGCCGTGTGCGCGCATCGAATTCCGGGCATGCCCTGTTTGCTGGAATCGCGTTGCCGGAGCGCGCAAAGACGGTTGCAAAAACGCTGCTCGGACGCAGCTTCTTCAGCGGTTGGGGCATTCGCACCGTCGCCAGCGGAGAAATGCGCTACAATCCGATTTCCTACCACAACGGCTCGATCTGGCCGCATGACAATGCGATGATCGCGCTTGGATTTTCGCGTTACGGCCTCGGCAGCGAGGCGATCCAGATCTTTTCGGCGATGTTCGAGGCGGCTGCGCATCAGGATTTGCGTCGCCTGCCCGAGTTGTTTTGTGGGTTCAGCCGCAAGCCGCATCGTGGGCCGACGTCCTATCCCGTCGCCTGCGCGCCGCAGGCCTGGGCGGCCGCGTCAATCTTTGCGCTGCTTCAGGCCACTCTGGGGATGGAGCTTTGCAGCCAGTCCCACTCGATCCGCTTCGTCAATCCCTTGATGCCGCAATTTCTTGATTCCGTCACGCTCACCCGGCTGACGGTTGGCGAGTCGCATGTCCGCCTGAAGCTGCAAAGACATGGCGATGACGTGACCTTGAATCTCTTGGAGCGCAAGGGCGCCGCGACGGTCATGCTGGTGAAGTAGCGTTGGCATGGGCGCAACAAAAAAGCGCATGGACCTCAGGTCCATGCGCTCGAAGATTTTGGGTCCGGCCTGGATCGCCCTGCCGGGGGCGCTCCTGGCGCTCGCCTCAGTATTTGGCGACGACTGGGGCCGCCGCGCCGCCGAAGCGGAAGGTAATGCCGCCGCCGATCAGCCAGGGGCTGAGGGCCGCGCGGCCGATGATCGATGTGTTGCCCGGCGCGATCGTGCCGGTGACGCGCGGATTCATCATGATCTTCTTGACGTCGAAGTTGAAGCCCCAATGTTCGTCGATCATGTAGTCGAAGCCGACCTGCCCCGCGATGCCCCAGGAATCGCCGATCGTCACTGTGTTGAGGATGAAATAGTCAGGCTGCGTCGAGAAATAATGGGTGTAGTTCACGCCGACGCCGATATAAGGCTGAAAGGCGCCGAAATTGGTCCAGTGATACTGGGCGAGAACGGTCGGCGGGAACAGCAAAGCGCTTGCAACCCGCTGGCCGCTTAGGGAGCCGCCGCTCAGATAAACATTATGCTTGGTCAGGCAGCAGATTGCTTCGATCGCCAGATTCTTCGTGAAGAAGTAGGAGATGTCGAGTTCCGGAACCACCGTCGAATTGGCCCTGAAGCCGTTGCTGACAAAGCCGCCGCCCGTCGTCGACAGGGAGCCGCCGGAAGTCGGCACAACGCCGAGGGCGCGCAGGCGCACCTGCCAGGGCTGATAGAAATCTTGCGGCGGCGGCGGGGCGGGTTCAACGGCTGGAACATCGGCCGCTGACGCAGCGCCGGCGGCGCAGCCGAGTATAAGTGCGGCCATCGCGCAGCGAACGAGCCTGATCATTGGAATTCTCCGAGTCTGTCCACTCCGACGGTTGCGGCGGCGCCGCTCTCCGGTGGACGCGATTACAATGAAATTATAGGTCGCGCTTTAGTTTGATCTGTATCAAATTCTGGTCGTGCAAACGCCAATGCTGAATCGTGTTGCTGGGCGGCAACACCTCGAGGGGACAACTTTTTCGCGCGGCCGCGCTGGCCGCGGGCGCGCATAACCCTGTAAAGTGACGCTTATATCCCGTCCGGACGCATGCTAATGTTTGCCATGACCAACTCCGATTTCGTGAAAGACAGGCCGGAGAGTGTAACAGACCGGCGGCTTGCCTCGCTTGTGCGATCGCTCGGCGATCGCTCGATCGTGCTCGTCGGATTCATGGGATGCGGCAAGACTTCTACCGGCCGGCGCCTGGCGCAGCGGCTCGGCCTGCCTTTCATCGACGCCGACGCCGAGATCGAAGCGGCTGCCGGCATGACCATCGCCGAGATTTTTGCAAAGCACGGCGAGCCCTCGTTCCGCGACGGCGAGCGCCGCGTCATGGCCCGGCTGCTGGAAGATGGCCCCCGCGTGATCGCGACCGGGGGCGGAGCTTTCCTCAACGAGGAAACGCGCGCGCGAATCGCCCGGCGCGGCATCTCGGTCTGGCTGAAGGCCGAGCCGGACGTGCTGTGGCGGCGCGTGCGCAAACGCTCACACCGGCCTCTGCTGCAAAGCGCCGATGCCGAAAAAACGCTGCGCACGCTGTTGCGCGAGCGGTATCCCTATTATGCACGGGCCGACGTCACCGTGATTTCGCGCGACGGCCCGCATGAGACGGCAGTCGAGGAAATCATCGCCGCGACCGAATTCTTCATGCGCTTTTCGCCCGATCTGCCCGTTCTTTCCGCGTTGGAGCCGATGAATCACGCCGCAAAGTCCCCACTGCCGTCGATCCCCTCCGCCGATGGCGAGCCTCTTTTCGGCCCCGCGGCGACGGCCGCGCCGCCGACGCCGGGGGCGCAGAACGCCGCCGCGGTGCGGGTCGAGCTCGGCGAGCGGTCCTATGACATTCTGATTGGCCAAGGGCTCATCGTTGCGGCGGGAGCCTGCGTGCGCCGGCTTGCGCCTGGCGCCGCCTGCGCCATCGTCACCGACGCCAATGTGGCGGCGCTGCATCTTGGCGCGCTGGAGTGCTCGCTGCGCGAGGCGGGCGTGCGCTATAGCGCCGTGATCGCGCCGCCGGGCGAACAGTCGAAATCCTATGGCGTCTTCGCCAAGGTCTGCGACGACATTATCGCGGCGCGGCTCGAGCGCGGCGATCTTGTGATTGCGCTCGGCGGCGGCGTCATCGGCGATCTTGCGGGCTTTGCCGCCGCCTCGATCCGGCGGGGCATGCGCTTCGTGCAGATCCCGACGAGTCTGCTCGCTCAGGTCGATTCCTCCGTCGGCGGCAAGACCGGGATCAACTCCGAGCACGGCAAGAATCTGATCGGCGCCTTTCATCAGCCTTCGCTGGTGCTCGCCGACGCCGACGCGCTGGCCACCCTGCCGCTGCGCGAATTCCGCGCCGGCTACGCCGAGATCGTCAAATATGGGCTGATCGGCGATGCGCCCTTCTTCGTCTGGCTCGAGAACCATTGGCGCGGCGTTTTCGCGGGCGGGCCGGATCGCGTCCACGCCATTGCCACGAGCTGCCGCGCCAAGGCGGCGATCGTCGGCCGCGACGAGCGCGAAAGCGGGGAGCGCGCCCTGTTAAATCTCGGCCACACCTTCGGCCATGCGCTGGAACGCATCAATCATTATGACGGCGAGCGGCTGGTGCATGGCGAGGCCGTCTCCGTCGGGCTCGCGCTCGCCTTTCGCTTTTGCGCGAGAGCCGGATTGTGCGAAAGCGCCGACGCGGATCGCGTTAGCGCGCATCTGCGCGAGGTTGGCCTGCCGACGCGGATCGCCGACATCTCCGGCCTCGCGCTTGACGCCGATCAGATGCTCGACGCCATGCGCCAGGACAAGAAGGTCGAACGCGGCGCTCTGACCTTCGTTCTGGCGCGCGCGATCGGCGATTGTTTCGTCGCCAAATCGGTCGAGGCGGCCGATGTGCGCGCTTTTCTCGAGGCCGAGCTCAACACAGGACTTTGAAATCATGCACGGCGCCGGCGCCGAGGCTCTATCGGTATCTTTGTGGATCGCCATCGCGATCATCATCTTATGCGTCGCCCTCTCGGCGTTTTTCTCCGGATCGGAAACGGCCCTTACCGCCGCGTCAAGAGCGCGCATGCACGCTTTGGAAAAAGCGGGCGACCGCCGCGCCGCTCTCGTCAACATGCTGCTCGCCAGACGCAACAGGTTGATCGGCGCCTGCCTGCTCGGCAATACGATCGTCAACATCGGCTCGTCGGCTTTTACAACGAGCATCCTTGTGTCTTTTTTTGGCGACAGCGGCGCGTTCTATGCGACGGTCGTGATGACTGTCCTTCTGCTCGTCTTCGCCGAGGTGATGCCGAAGACGGTGGCGATCAATTATCCAGACCGGGCTTCGTTGCTCGTCGCGCCTGTTCTATCGGTTTTCGTCGCGGCCTTTGGGCCGCTTCTGGTCGGCGTCGAGATTTTCGTGCGCGCCGTTCTGCGGCTTGCAGGTCTTGGCGTTGGCCGTCAGCGCTCGATTCTGTCCGGCCACGAGGAACTGAAAAGCGCCGTCGATCTCCTGCATCAGGAGGGCGGCGTCGCACGCGCTGATCGCGACATGTTCGGCGGCCTGCTCGATCTCAACGATCTCGAAGTCTCCGATGTCATGGCGCATCGGACCGACATGCTGACGCTGAACGCCGATCTGCCGCAGCAAGAGCTGATCGCCGCAATTGTCGCCGCGCCCTATTCGCGCCTGCCGATCTGGCGCGACGATCCCGAAAATATCATCGGCGTGTTGCACGCCAAGGACCTGTTGCCCGCCCTCGACGCGTCCGGCGGCAAGCTCGACGCCCTTGACGTCGAAAGTATCGCGGTAAAGCCCTGGTTCGTGCCGATGACGACGCCGGCGCAGGATCAGCTGCAGGCGTTTTTGAAGCGCAAGACGCATTTTGCGATCGTTGTCGACGAATATGGCGTGGTGATGGGCCTCGTCACGCTGGAGGACATTCTGGAAGAAATCGTCGGCGCTATTTCCGACGAGCATGATCTTGTCGTCGAGGGCGTGCGGCCGCAGGCAGACGGGTCGATCACGGTGGAAGGCTCCGCGCCGATCCGCGATCTCAACCGGATCATGGGCTGGAGCCTGCCCGACGAAGAGGCGACGACCATCGCCGGCCTCGTCATCCACGAGGCGCGCGCGATCCCGGACGCGGGCCAGACATTCACTTTTCATAATTTCCGGTTTGAAGTGCTGCGCAAGAGCCGGAACCGCATCACGCTCTTGAAAATCATCCCCGCCGCCGTCGAGAAGGGCGAGGCGGCGGCGCGGTGAGGGCGGAACGACGCAGGGCGGCCTCGCAAAGCGCTTTCCTTCGAAATCATTTGGCGCCAGCCGACTGCCGTAAGCTCCGTGACAGCTCGCCCAACTAGACAATTCACCCTGGTCTGCCGCTTCGCGCACTGTGACGCGCGAGCCTCAGGGGCGTTCAAAAATCGAAAATTGAGCGCTTTAATTGGCAATTAACTAAAAATCGCCTCAATGCGGCTTCAGCAAGTTCTGCGAAGCTTTGTGTCCCGGCTCGGGCCAGCAAGGCTTAGAACCCTTGCCGGCTTTCGAACGTCGGCGAAATATTTTCGCGCCCCCGGGCGCTCTGACGAGTGGACGGGTAAGCGTATGAAATTGCGTCGAAAGCAGGCCCCATGACGCAGGCTTACTATCGCGTATCCGATTTCGCTTCGCTGGAAGTGCGGCGACGGTCTTCCGGCACACTTGCCTCCTATGCCATCCCCGTTGGCGGCGCTTTTCTCGCGGTGTGCGCGCTTGTCGGCGGGTCGATGCTCAATCGAGGCGACGGCGCGAGGCCGGTTGAGGCGCCCGAAATAGCGGCTCTGGTCGAGACGCCGCGAGACCAGGCGCCGCAAACCGTCGCGTCCAATCTCGATACGCCGTCCAATAGCTTCGGCGAACTGATCAATCCCGGATTTTCAACGCTCCCCAAAACGGTTGCCTCGGAGCAAGACGCTCCCGCCGCATCGAAGTTCGCCGCGCTGGAGCCGGCGCCTGCGCCCGAGATCGCAAAGTCGGAGTTGGAGCCGGCCGCGCCGACGGCGCCCCAATTCGGCGAGACCGCGCCTTTGCCGACGCCGCGTCCGCCCGAACTCCGGTCTTCAGAAGACCGCGGCTTTGTGCCGCGGGGCCGGCGTCTCGCCAATCAGGACAAAACCGCGCCTCTCCCGGCGGCTCCCGCCGATACGCGCAATTTCTTCGAAAAGCTGCTCGGAATGCCGACGCAGCAGCCGACGCGCGCGCTGGCCTATGCCGCGCCGGAAGAACCTGCGCCAGGTCCCGCCAAAAAAATCATCGCCACCGCGACGCTTCGCTCCGATCGTTACACCGCCATCTACGATATCTCGGCGCGCACCGTGTACATGCCGGACGGAACGCGGCTTGAAGCCCATTCCGGGCTCGGCGAGCTGATGGACGATCCGCGCCACGTCGACAAGCCCATGCGCGGCGCAACGCCGCCCAACGTCTATGAGCTCTCCATGCGTGAAGAGCTGTTTCATGGCGTGCAGGCGCTGCGCCTTACGCCCATTGGCGGCGAGGTCTATGGCCGCAACGGCTTCCTTGCGCATACCTACATGCTGGGCGCCGCCGGCGCTTCCAACGGCTGCGTGTCGTTCAAGAACTATGCTTCCTTCCTGCAGGCCTATCAGAGCGGCTCTATCAAGCGTCTGCTGGTCGTCTCTCGTTTGAACTAGACCAGCGTCTTGGACAAAAAGATGCGCGCATGGCCGGGCGGAAATCCGTCGATCCGGCCGAAGCGGACAAAGCCGGCGCGCTCGTAGAAGGCCGCCGCGCGCGGATCGAAGGTGTCGAGGTAAAGGCCGCCGCAGCCCCGACGCCGCGCCTCGCATTCGGCCTGACCCAAGAGGCTTTGGCCGATCCCCCGGCCGCGAAAATTCGCATCGATCCAGAGGTGGCGGATATAGAGCCAGCCCCAATGCGTGACGCCGGCGAGGCCGCCGATCAGCATCTTCCCGTCATAGGCGCCGATGGCGAGCGGCGTCTCGTTACGTTCGCCGAAGCCGGCGGCGATTTCGACGCCGAGCGCCGCGGCGATGCGGCCGGCGAGTTTTTCTTCGTCAGCGTCGTGACTTATAAGGATCAGCGGCTCTTGTGAGTCTGTTTTTCGGGTCATGGTCCGGCGCATGAAGCAACATATCATCGGGCGGACAGGGGCCTTGGGTCTGGCCTCCGCCCTTCTTGCGATCGCGGCGGCGGCGTCGGCGCAAGGCGTCGTCTCGCCAGCGCCGGAGAGGATAGTCGCAAAAGCGCCCGCCGCCGACCCCCCGCCGCCGATGCGCGTGCAAAACTACAGGCCGGTGTTTCAAGAATGTCATGACGCCGGCAAGCGCCGGCTGCTCGCCATCCGCGCCATGAGCGTCGAGGCGAGGCGCAAGCTTCTCGTGGTCGATCCGACGTCGCTGGCGACGAGCCTCGCAGACGAGGTCGATCTGACCTGCGCCGACACCAATGACGCAGCGCAAAAAGACACGCGCTTCATGGCGGCGATCGCCGCCTCGGCGCAAGCTTCGGGCCATGCATCGACCGCGCAGCCTTCCGTGCTGCAGAACGCGGGCCTGTCGCATGGCGCGGGGGAGGGTTCGTTCATCACCGGCGATCTTTGCCCCAGCCGCAAACCGCTCGACCGCGCCTTTCTGCAGGGGATCGAGGCGCTGGGACCGGCCACCCCCGTTTCGCTTTCGATCTCCGGCCTTTGGCTCAAACGGCATGGCGCCGATTTCCAATGGCTGCTGCATGAGGCGCGCGCCGGCGCCCTCGCGATCACATGGGTCAATCATTCCTTCCATCACCCCTATGTTCCGGGGCGCCCGCTCTCCAAAAACTTTCTGCTGACGCCGGGCGTGGATATTCAGGCGGAAATTCTCGACACGGAACAGATCTTGATCGCGAATGGGCAGACCCCTTCCGTGTTTTTCCGCTTTCCCGGCCTCATCTCGGATGCGGCGACCATGGACGCCGTCCGCGGCGATCATCTCGTCACCCTAGGCGCCGACGGCTGGCTCGTCTTCATGCCGCCGCTGCGCCCGGGTGCGATCCTGCTCGTCCACGCAAATGGCAATGAGCCGGAGGGGCTCCGGCTGTTTTCGAAACTGCTCGGCCAGGGCCGGCTGCCGCGTCCGTTCCGGCCGATCCTTGAGGCTCCCTGACGAAATCGATCACGGAGGATCGCGCCGCATGTCAAAACCCGCCGTGCTGTTCGTTTGCCTCGGCAACATCTGCCGCTCGCCGCTGGCTGAGGCGGCGTTTCGCATCGAGGCGGAGCGGATTGGCCTTGACGTTGCGATCGAGTCAGCCGGCACGGGCGATTGGCACGCCGGCGAGCCGCCCGACCGGCGCGCGCAGGCGACGGCGCTCCGCCATGGCGCCGACATCGGCGCCTATCGCGCGCGGCAGGTGAGGGAGAAGGATTTCCAACGCTTCACGCATATCGTCGCGCTCGATCCTAGGAATCTGGCCGCGCTGCAGGCTCTGGCGCCGGCAGAGGGGCGCGCCGAACTCAGCCTGTTGCTCGATCATGTCGAGGGGCGCCAGGGCCTCGGCGTCGCCGACCCCTATTATGGCGATGAAGCTGGCTTCGAGACGGTCTGGATCGAAGTGACGCGCGCGGCGCGAGCGCTTGCCGCCCGAATCGCCGCAAGCTTATGAATGAGTTCGCCGAGCGCGGCGCCGCACTGCTCGGCGGCGTGTTGCGCCATGCCGAACGGGTCAGCGGCGGCGACCTTTCGCAGATCCTGCGTGTCACGCTCGAAGACGGACGGCAGGCGATCGTCAAGATCGGGCCTCATCCTGAAACCGAGGCGGCCATGCTGCGCGCGATCGCCGCCAGCGGCGCGCCGGCGCCGGCTGTTCTGGCGCTCAGCGGCGAGCTTCTCGTGCTCGAGCTTTTGACGGCGGGCGAGGCTCTTGGCGCGGCCTGGGCGAGCCTTGGCGTTGCGCTCGCGACGCTCCATGCGGCGCCGGGGGCGCGCTATGGCTGGCCGGAGGACTACGCCTTCGGGCCGGTTGCGATCGAGAATGGCTGGAGCGATGACTGGCCGCGTTTCTGGTCCGAGCGGCGCCTCCTGACGCATTGCTCCCGTCTGCCGGCCACGCTCGCTCGCCGCGTCGAGGCGCTGGCCGCCGCGCTGCCGGATCGCTTGCCGGCGCAGCCGCGGCCGGCCCTTCTGCATGGCGATCTTTGGAGCGGCAATATTTTGGCGGCGGGCGGCAAGGTCAGCGGCTTGATTGATCCGGCCTGTTATCATGGCCATGTGGAGGTCGATCTCGCCATGCTAAGCCTGTTCGACCAGCCGGACGCTCACTTTTTCGACGCCTATGGACGGCTGGAGCCCGGCCATGAGGAACGAAGGCCGATCTATATGTTATGGCCGGCGCTGGTCCATTTGCGGCTGTTCGGCGCCGCCTATCGGCCGATGGTCGAACGCCTGCTGCAGGCGAGCGGGGTCTAACTCATGAGCGTAGACGAGAAGCCGCGCCGCGCCGCGCCAAGGCGTGAGGATTACGCCCTCGTTCCTGGCTCGATGGGGCCGCGGCGCGATTTCAGGATCGCCATCGGCCTTCGCGAGGGGTGGGACGCCGAAGGCCGCGTCTTCGACGTTTCGGAAGCTGTGCGCACCGCCCGCGTCTGGATGCGGCGCCGGGTCGAGGCCGGGCTGCCGGCCCTTTCCGGCATGTTCGCGAGAGCCGAGGTGACCTATGCCTGGCCGCGTCCGGACGGCTCGGTCGGTTCGGACCGCGAGCCCGTGGCGCTCTTTACCGGTGAGGCGGTGCATGCCTATCTCGGCCATCTGCCCGACGCCGACGTCGAGGCGATGCTGAACGAACTTGCAGCCGAACTCGGCGCAGCGCTCGGGCAGGAGCGGATCTATGTGGCCTTTTGCGGCCGCACCTGGATTCTCGACGCCGGGCGCGAAGCCTGACGATTTTGACGAGCGCGCCGCGCGGTGAGACTGTGTGTCACGGAGATCGCGGCGGAAGCTGAGCTTATAAGGCGTCACGCTTTCGCTTCTGGCTCATTCTCCAGAGCCATGCGGGGATCTGATGCCGCTTTTTGCCTATGCCTGCCGGGATTGCAACGCCGAATTCGAGGCGCTCGTGAGGGCGTCTGACGTCCCGGCGTGCCCCTCTTGCGGCAGCCAGAATTTGCAGCAGCAGATTGCGCGGGTCTCGGGCGACATCAAGCACAAGGCGCTGGCGCAGGCCGGCCGCCGCGCTGCGGCGCGCGAGGGTCATGTCAGCAATTTCAGCGCAAAAGAAGCGCCCATCAAGAAGGGCTGAGCCGGGGCTTAAGCGTCCGCGGCGGCGCTGGGTCGATCCGTGTCGGGCGCCATGAATTGCGCCCGGGCCAAGGCGGCGAAGCGGCCGTTCTGCGCGACGAGTTCGTCAAAACTTCCCTCTTCGACGATCGCGCCCTGATCGAATACAAAGATGCGGTCGGCGCCGCGGATCGTCGCCAGCCGATGCGCGATTACAAAGGTGGTGCGCCCCTCCATCGCCTTTTCGAGCGCCTCCTGCAGCTGCCGCTCGGTCGCGGCGTCGAGCGCGGCGGTCGCCTCGTCGAAAATCATGATCGGCGGATTCTTCAGAAGCGCCCGCGCGATCGAAACGCGCTGGCGCTCGCCGCCGGACAGCGAGCGGCCGCGCTCACCGACGATCGTTTTCAATCCGTCGCTTTGGCGGCCGACGAATTCGGAGGCTTGCGCAAGCTCCAGCGCGGCTTTGATCTCGGCTTCGCTCGCCTCCGGCCGCCCGACGCGCAGGTTCTCTTCGATCGAGCGCGCGAACAGCATCGGCTCTTGAAACACGACGCCGATATTGCGCCGTAACGCTTTCAGCGTCAGGTCGCGGATGTCGATGCCGTCGATCGTGATCTTGCCCTCGGACGGATCGAATACGCGATGCAACAGACCGAGCGTCGTTGATTTTCCAGACCCGGTCGACCCGACGAGAGCGACCGTCTCGCCCGGCGCGACCTCAAAACTCACGTCGCGCACGGCCATGCGCCGGCCGTCATAAGAGAAGCTCACATGATCGAAGGCGACAGCGCCCTTGAGGCGTCCCGGATCGACCGCGAAGGGATTGTCGGCGACCTGCGGCGCCGTATCGAGCACGTCGAAAAAATCCTGCAGTTTGGGCCCTTGCAGGAAGAGGCTGTTCACGAAGCCGACGATCTGCTCCAGCCGGGCGATCAGCATCGTCGCCAGATTCATGAAGGTGACGATCTCGCCGACCGAGGCGAGGCCCTTCAGATTGAGAATGGTTCCGAGCAGAAAGATCGACAGCAGGGTCAGGGTCGCCGAGGCGCGTGTCGCCACCGCCGCGATCGCCCACCAGGACAGCACCGGCATTTGTGCGGCGAGCACGGCGTCGGTGATCTGCCGCAGCGCCGAGGCCTCGGTCTCGATGCGGTTGAAACTCTGCACCACCGAGACGTTGCCGAGCGCGTCGGAAACATGTTCGGCGAGCGAGCTGTTATGGCGTTCGACCTTCTGCTGCAGCGATTCGGTGCGGCGTAGGACGAAATAGGTCAGGACGCCGAATATGGCGACAAGCGCGATCAGCACCGCCGCGAGGCGCCAGTTGAGGAACAGCGACAGCGGCAGCAGGATAAAAAGCGTCGCCAGAGAGGCGCAATTCTCGCGGAAGAAGGAGAGCCAGAGGCTCGCCATCCCGTTTGCGCCTTCGAGCATGATTTTGAGGAGGCGGCCCGAATGCGCAGCCGAGTGGAAGCTCAGCGGCAGATGCAGGACATGCTCGAAAAACTCCGACATGATCCCCAGCCGGCGCCGATGGGCGAGCCGCTCGGCCTGCAGCGCGACGATCACCGCGACGGGAATTGAGAACAGCGCGAAGCCGACCCAGGCGGCGAGAAGCGGGATGAGATCGGCGAAGGCAAGGCTTTGCGGAGCGGCCTGCGCGCTACTGAGCTTGTCGATGACGCGTCCGAACAGAACAGGTTCGGCGAATTGCGCGGTGGCGAGCGCGAGATTGGCCAATGCCAGTATGATTGCAAGGCGCTTTTCGCGCCCTAGCAGAGCGAGTACACGGAGATAGACGGAGAGGATCGACATTGCGGGCTCGCTGGCGGCAGCTTCACTATAGCCGATTGCGCTGCCTTGGCGAAGCGGGCGCCGCAAGGCAAAAACAGACGGCGAGCGGCGTTGTTCTCGGCGCTCCATGAACCGGTCTCCTCGGCGCCGGCGTCCGTTTCAGTATAGATTCGCTCCAACGGAGGCTGTTTCCACAGTTGCCCGTCGCGGCAAGGAATTTTAAGCTTCTTTGCCGGATCTGATCTGCCGGCGAAACAAGAGGGGGCATGTATGCGCGCTTGGCTCAAGATGGCGGCTTTAGGCTTTATGTTTTCAACGGCTTTGGGCGGAATGGCGTGGTCGCAAGATTCGGCGCGCGAGGCGACGACCAAAATGTGCTGGATGGAGGCCCACAAGGAATATCCGAAGAACTCCGGCAACGATGCCGATAACGCCGCTCTCGCCAGAGACGCGTATGACCATTATGCGGCTTGCATGGTCAATCACGGCCTCCAGCCATAGGGCGCGATGTCGTTGAGTCGCCGCCAAGCCCAACGCGAAACGACGTCTCGCGCCTGTTGGGGTTGGGATTTCCTCGATTGCCTGAGGCAACTTGCAGCGTCTCTTGCGAATGAATCCGGTTGAACCCGCCCTGCACGGCTCGACGGCGTCCGTACAATCCTTCGCCGTCGCGCCGGGCCGGGCGGGCGAGCGGCTCGACCGTTTTCTCGCCGCTGAGAGCGCCGCCGCCGGCGCAGACCTCTCCCGCACCAGGCTGAAGGCGCTGATCGAGGGCGGCCATGTCAGCGTCAACGGCGTGATCGTCACCGAGGCGAGCTTTGCCGTGCGCGCGGGCCAGGCGCTCGCCGTCGCCGTGCCGCCCGCCGCCGAGCCGATCCCGGCCGGCGAGGCGATCGCCCTCGACATCCGTTTTGAGGACGAGCATCTGCTTGTCCTCGACAAGCCGGCCGGGCTCGTTGTGCATCCCGGCGCCGGCCACGAATCCGGCACGCTCGTCAATGCGCTGATCGCCCATTGCGGCGACAGCCTGTCCGGGATCGGCGGCGTCAAACGGCCGGGCATCGTGCACCGGCTCGACAAGGATACCTCCGGACTGATGGTCGTCGCCAAGACCGACCGGGCGCATCAGGGCCTGGCGCGGCTTTTTGCCGATCACGGGCGGACCCTGCCGCTCCTGCGCGAATATCTCGCTTTCGTCTGGGGCGCGCCCGACCGCGCTATGGGGCTGGTAGACGCGCCGCTCGGACGCCATCCCGTCGATCGCGAAAAGATCGCCATCGTCGCGGCGGCGCGGGGGCGCCATGCGATCACGCATTGGCGGCTGCTGGAGCAATTGGGCCCCGAGGTCGCGACGGTCGCCTGCCGTCTCGAGACAGGGCGCACGCATCAGATCCGCGTCCATATGGCGAGCCTCGGCTGGCCGCTGCTCGGCGATCCTGTCTATGGGCGGGGGTTCAGGACCAAGGCGGCGCGGCTTTCGGCCGAGGCGCAGGCGGCGCTGATTGCGCTTGGCCGGCAGGCGCTGCACGCGCGGACGCTGGGCTTTGAACATCCCGTCACGGGCGCGGCGCTGGAGTTTGAAAGCGAACCGCCGCGGGACATGGCCGAGCTGCAAGCGGCCCTGCGACGCTCCGCGTAGCGCAGGCCAGCAGCGTAATCCCCGCGCAAGACTTCAGCGTCACAATGAAATGGCTGGTTACGGCAAGACAGCCGGACGCCGTTTATCTTGAATGTGATGAAACAAAACAGGCCGTCGCGCGTAATCAGGTGTGGGGCGGTGCTCAACGTCAATGACGGGCCGTCTTGTTGCGGCCGTGTTCACCGATGTTGCGAAAATGTAATGCGGCGCAACATCGTCCGGCCCTTTCAGCCCTGTTTCAGGCGCCTTATATTCAAAAGCCGTGCGGTCGGCTTGTTAGGAGCGATCGCACGAGGACCCGCCGAGCACGGGGGTCTCAGTGGAGGTAACATTATGGCTGCTGCGCTGCCAATGATCTCGGGAGAGAGTGGTCTCTCCCGTTACTTGAACGAAATCAGACGGTTCCCCATGCTGGAGCCGCAACAGGAATATATGCTGGCCAAGCGCTGGCGCGAGCACGCCGATTCCGACGCCGCGCACAAGCTTGTCACGTCTCATCTTCGCCTCGTCGCCAAGATCGCGATGGGCTATCGCGGCTATGGCCTGCCGATCAGCGAAGTCGTCTCGGAAGGCAATGTCGGCCTGATGCAGGCCGTCAAGCGCTTCGAACCCGATAAGGGGTTCCGCCTTGCGACCTATGCAATGTGGTGGATCCGCGCGTCAATTCAAGAGTATATCCTGCGCTCATGGTCGCTTGTGAAAATGGGCACCACCGCCAGCCAGAAGAAACTGTTCTTCAACCTTCGCAAGGTGAAGAGCCAGATTTCGGCTCTTGAAGAAGGCGATCTGCGCCCCGAACACGTCGACACGATTGCGCACCGGCTTGGCGTTTCCAAGCAGGACGTCATCGACATGAACCGCCGTATGTCCGGCGACGCTTCGCTGAACGCTCCCTTGCGCGAGGAAGGCGAAGGGGAATGGCAGGACTGGCTTGTCGATGACAGCGCCAGCCAGGAAAAACTGCTGGTCGACCGCGAGGAGACCGACAATCGGCTCGGCGCCCTGCGCACGGCGCTGAACGTGCTGAACGACCGCGAGCGGCGCATTTTCGAGGCGCGCCGCCTCGCAGACGATCCGATGACTCTGGAGGCTCTCTCCGACGAGTTCGATATCTCGCGTGAGCGTGTGCGTCAGATCGAGGTGCGCGCCTTTGAAAAGGTGCAGTCGGCCGTCAAGGCGGGCGTCGCCCGCGTCGAGGCCGGGGCGCTCAGAGCGCAGATCGCCGGTCCCGCTGCGCAGGCGTGATCGTCTGCGCGGGGTCGCGTAAAACAAAATATGCAGCGGGAAGCGTTTCGAGGGAAACGCTTCCCGCTTGCGTTTCAGCCCATACCGCCCGCGCGCGAATTGGGCGCAGATCAAAAGCCTGAGCCGACGCGGGGCGATCGATAAAACTCCGTACGGCCTCGGGGCGATCGCGGCGTCTCACGCTGCCCCTAAAACGGTCGGACCGATTCGCCGCGGCGGTTCGTCTATTGAGCACAAGCGCGGCAGTTCTTACGCGACAGGCGACACGATGATCGATCTCTATTACTGGACGACGCCGAACGGCCACAAGATCACGCTTTTCCTCGAAGAGGCCGGGCTTCCCTATGCCGTTCACCCCGTGAATATTGGCAAGGGCGAGCAATTCACCCCTGAGTTTTTGACGATCGCGCCAAACAACCGGATCCCGGCGATCGTGGATAGCGAGCCCGCCGGCGGCGGCGCTCCCGTCTCGGTGTTCGAATCGGGCGCGATCCTCCTCTATCTTGCCGAAAAGACCGGCAAATTCATCGCGTCCGATCTGCGCGGCCGCGTCGCCACGCTCGAATGGCTGTTCTGGCAAATGGGCGGCCTTGGGCCGATGGCCGGCCAGAATCATCATTTCAACAAATACGCGCCCGAGAAAATCCCCTACGCCATGGAGCGTTACGTCAGGGAAACCAGCCGCCTCTACGGCGTGCTCGACAGGCGCCTTGCCGATCATCCTTTCGTCGCGGGCGATTATTCGATCGCCGATATGGCGATCTATCCCTGGATCGTTCCCTATCGGGACCAGAGCCAGGACCTTGAAGAATTTCCTCACCTCAAAGTCTGGTTCGAGACCATCGCCGCGCGGCCGGCGACGAAACGCGCTTATGACGTTGCGGCCGCGATCAATGCAACTCCGACCATCGCCGACGAGCAGTCGCGCCGGGTCCTGTTTGGCGGCGCACGGAGCTGAGGCTTCGCGCTGTCCGCCCAGGGCTTTATTTCCGCTTCGTCCCGGCCTATATGCTTGCCCTCCGCTCGCCGGAAAGTTTTTTCGCACGCTTCGGAGGCGTCGAAACAATGCGTTAGGCCGTGGCGCGAATCCGCTTCGCACTCCGCGGCGCTCGGGCGTGCGCGCATTTGAGGGGAACGAGGGGGCATGGCCGGACATAGCCAGTTCAAGAACATCATGCATAAGAAGGGCAAGCAGGACGCGATCCGCTCAAAGCTCTTCTCCAAGCTCGCGCGCGAAATCACCGTCGCCGCGAAACTCGGCCTGCCCGACCCCAACATGAATGCGCGTTTGCGCGCCGCCGTGATTGCCGCGCGCGTCGAAAACATGCCGAAAGACAATATCGAGCGCGCCATCAAGAAAGCGTCCGGCGCGGACGCCGAAAATTACGACGAAGTGCGCTACGAGGGCTATGCTTCCGGCGGCGTCGCCGTCATCGTCGAGGCGCTGACCGACAACCGCAACCGCACGGCGGGCGAAATACGCTCCTATTTCACCAAGGTCGGCGGCGCGCTCGCCGAAACGGGCGCGGTGTCGTTCATGTTCGACCACATCGGCCGCATCGAATTTCCTGCGAAAGCCGCCTCGGAGGATGTGATGCTCGAGGCGGCGATCGAGGCCGGCGCCGAGGACGTCCTGTCAAGCGAAGAGGGCCACGAGGTTTTGACCTCGCTGGAGATGCTGCGCGAGGTCGCGCAGGCGCTTGAAGCGAAATTTGGCGAGCCGACGCGGGCGAGCCTCATCTGGAAGCCGCAAAACGCGATCAGCCTCGACGATGAGACGGGCGAAAAAGTTCTGCGCCTGATCGGCCTGCTTGAGGACAATGACGACGTGCAGAACGTCTACGCCAATTACGAGGTATCCGACGCCCTGCTGGCCAAGCTGGAGGCTTGATCCGGAGCCGGGCGGCCAGGGCAATCCCGTTCCGATGGATTCATCCGGACCATCCGGAATGCTCCAACTCATTGATGTGGAGCGATTTTTTACCGATCACATATTTCCATGTGATCGGTAAGCGCTCTAGTTGGACGTCACGACATTGGGCTTTGCGTGAGCGCGGCCCGGGTTCTCGGCGCCGTCGTCGAACGGCGCTTTCGCGCTGTCGTGCGCGATCGCCGCCATGCGGATGATGGCCGCGCCGATCTCGTTGATATTCTGGCGCAAAATGGCGTTTTCCTCGCGTTCGGTCGCGGCCGGCGCGCCGTCTCGCGCAGCGGAGAGGCGCCTCGTCGTCTCCAGCTCTTGGGCGAGGCCGTCGGCGCGCTGGCGCTCGGCCGCGAGCTGCTGGCGGGCGGTGGACTCGGCGGCGCCGACGCGGGCGATCTTCTCGAACATCCGACGTTCGGCGGCGCGCGCGGTTTCGACCTGCCGTTTGCGCCGCCGCTGCAGCTCTGCTTCGCGGCTCTCGGCCGCTTTCAGCGCCTCGTCGCGATCGGCGAGCTGCGCCGCAGCCGCCTTGAGGGCGGCGAGACTGGCGTCGCGTTCGAGCCCAAGCGTCGCCAGCGTCTCGCGCAATGTGGCGACATCGTCGCGCGCAGCGGCAAGGTGGCGCTGCCGCATGGCGATGTCCGCTTCATAATCGGCGATGATCGCGGTCTTGCCCTGGTCGGAGGCGCGCAGCTGCCGCGCTTCGAGCGTCGCGTCGACGAGATCGGCATGCTTGCGCTGCAAAAGCCCTTCTGCGCCATAGAGAGCGGTGCCGGCGACGGCGAGTTCGGCCTTCGCCTCGTCAAGGGCGCGCAGGGCCGCGGACAATTCCGCGCCCTGGGCGGCGTGCCTTGCGGCGAGCTCGGCGAATCTATTGCTTCCTTCGACGAGCTGCGCAGCGCGGCGGCCAAGTTCAGCCATATCGGCCCCGCGCAGCGACGCGATCTGCGCGGCGCGCTGCTCGATGACTCGCCGTTCGACGGCAAACTGCGCCCGCAAGAGATCACGCTCGGCGATGATCTCCCGCGTCGAGAGCGGCACCAGCATTTCGAGCCGTCGCGTCGACAGCCGGATGGCGCGTCGCCAAAAGGCGGGCGCGATCGCGAGGGCCAGAAGCCCCGCAATCGCAAAACCCAGCACGAATGCCATCGCCTGTTCGATCAAACCAGCACCTCGTCCCGCCGATGGCGAAAGGCGGACACAATTTATGGGATAATATGAAAACAAATCGTATGCGAGAGACGATCCGCTTCAAACGCAGCGGCAATGTGACGTTGCGCGCAATTGAGCCGGAAGCCGCCGATTTTCACCGAAATGGCGGCCAGTCGGTGCCAGACGGCGCGATTTTAAGCGAAGCCCGCGCCTTTCGCAAAAAGGGGGAGGCGTATTGCTCAGCTTTTCGGCAGAAGCAGGCCTCGATGATGTGGATGACGCCGTTCGTCTGGGGATGTCGGAAATCATCGCCATAGCGCTGGCTGCCCGGGCGTCGGTGATCTCCGGCCGAATCTTTCCCGCTACGGCATGATAGGAGACGATCCGTCGCAACATGGCGATGATCTCCTCGCTTACAGGCGGTTCGGCGAAAATCCGCGCGATATCTCCCCGGAGACTCTGGAAGCCCTGTCGACCGGGCCTGCGAGGCTTTGGCCAACGGCGTGCGAATGCGCCACCGGCGCGGCGCCGACAGTGACGGAAAGTTCGAATTTTGGCGCCGCTGCGACCAGCGCAGAATGACAAAAAATCAGCCTGCCCAGCGCGCGGCGCCTGCGTGTAGCCTGCGCCAAAAAGCCGATCGGCTCAAAATCCCTTCCGCCTGGATTTTCTGAGGCAAGGTTCTAGCGAGCGGAAGCGGAGAGGGCTGCGAGCGAAAGCTGCGTGGCGTCGCCCGGCTTTTCCCGCAGCACGGCGGCGGTGGCGATCGACAGCGCGGCGATAACGACGATCGCGCCGAGACGAACAATCTGCGCCAGCGAATTTCCCTCCGCCGCCTTTTGCGGAAGCGCGCGACTCATGGCGATGGCGATCTGGTCGAACGACATGGGACCTCCTGCAACCGTTGCGCGAATTTGCGGCCCCGCGAGCTGGAAAACACATGATTCGCGGCGGCGGAGCTATGCTTAGCGCGCGAGAGTTTCTAACTTATTAACCATGGCGGTCCCGATTTGGGTCAAGTGAGTCGCTGGATTTATTCACGACATTTGCGCTGGCGCGCTATGCCCGCTGAGGCATTTGGTTAGAATGGGCGGCGTCTTCGGGCGCTCTTGCCTCTGGTATGCAAAATGCTTCGACGGTTCCGCCGCCGGACGTCCTTAGCTAGGAGCTAAACATTTTGGGAGACGGGCTCTTTTTCGATGAAATGACCTTGGACGACGGCAATGTCCGCCCCGTCTACGGCAAGATCGCCCGCTGGCTTGAGGCGACGCCGATGGAGCTTTTGTCCTCGCGGCGCGCTCAGGCGGAACTGCTGTTTCGCCGCATGGGCATCACCTTTGCCGTCTATGGCGAGAAGGACGCCGGCGAGCGGCTGATTCCCTTCGACATCATTCCGCGCATCATGCTGCGCTCGGAATGGACAAGGCTCGAGGCCGGGCTGCTCCAGCGCGTCAAGGCCCTGAACGCCTTTTTGAAGGACGTCTATGGCGCGCAGGAGATCATCAAATCCGGCAAGATTCCAGCCGATCTCATTCTGAATAATCCCGAATTCCGCCCCGAGATGGTGGGACGCCCGGTTCCGCACGATATCTATGTCCAGATCGCGGGCATCGACATCGTGCGCACAGGCGAAGATGATTTCTACGTGCTCGAGGACAATGTGCGCACCCCCTCCGGGGTCTCCTATATGCTGGAGAACCGCGAGGTGATGATGCGGTTGATGCCCGATCTCTTCGCCGAGCATCGCGTCGCGCCGGTGGAGAATTATCCCGACGTGCTGCTTGCGGCTCTGCGCTCGGTCGCGCCGCATGGCGAGGAGCAGGCGACCATCGCCCTCCTGACGCCGGGACGCTTCAACTCGGCCTATTACGAGCACTCCTTCCTAGCAGACAAGCTCGGCGTCGAGCTGGTCGAAGGGCGCGATCTGTTCGTCGAGAGCGACAAGCTCTACATGCGCACAACGCAGGGGCCGCGGCAGGTCAATGTGCTGTACCGGCGCATCGACGATAAATTCCTCGATCCGGAAGTGTTTCATCCCGATTCCGTGCTCGGCGTGCCGGGGCTGATGCGAGCCTATCACGCCGGCAATGTGACCCTTGCCAACGCCGTCGGCACCGGCGTCGCCGACGACAAGGCGATCTACACTTACATGCCGGAGATCATCGCGTTCTATCTCGGCGAGAAGGCGTTGCTGAAGAATGTGCCGACCTGGCGCTGCCGCGAGCCGGAGGCGCTTCGCCATGTGCTGGCGAACCTTGGCGATCTTGTCGTCAAGGAAGTCAATGGCTCGGGCGGCTACGGCATGCTCGTCGGCCCGCGCGCGACCAAGGCGCAGATCGAGGCCTTCGCTGGAAAACTCGCCAAGGATCCCAATAATTTCATCGCCCAGCCGACCCTCGCGCTCTCGACCACGCCGACCTTCTTCGACACCGGCATTGCGCCGCGCCATGTCGATCTCCGGCCCTTCATCCTCACCGGAACGAATGGCGTTCGCGTCGTGCCCGGAGGCCTGACGCGCGTGGCGCTGATCGAGAACTCGCTCGTCGTCAATTCGAGTCAGGGCGGCGGCACCAAGGACACCTGGGTCGTTGACGATGCTATTTTTGAACGGCAGCAGTCCTTCCAAAGCCAAAGCCAGAGTCAGAGCCAGGGTTTTCAAGGCCAGAGCCAAATGCAATCCTGAGTTCCCGCTGCCTGACGGGGTCTCGCCCTCTAGGCGACATCCCGTCGGCCCATATCGCAAGCGTCTCGCCAAATCCCCGCCCGAACCTTTACGGATCGAGTGCTCGCCGGATCCCAACAGAGGCTCAAAGCCAGGCAATGCTTTCCCGCACAGCTGATCATCTTTATTGGCTCGCCCGCTACGTCGAGCGCGCCGATTTCCTCGCCCGCATCGTCGAGGCGACGCAGCGTCTCGCCACCCTTCCGACCAATTATTCCGGGACCGGAACGGAGTGGGAAAGCGCGCTCGAATCCTCGGGCGCTGCGGCCGGGTTCCGGGAGACGCGGGGCGCCGCCGAAGAGCAGAGCGTCGTCGAATATCTGACCTTCGCCCCCGATAATCCGTCCTCGATCCGCAATTGCATCGAACTCGCGCGCACCAATGCGCGGGCGGTCCGCACCGCGCTCACGGTCGAGATGTGGGACGCGATCAACGGCGCCTGGATCGAACTCAAGCGTTTCGAGGCGAACAACGCCTCGCGCGGCTTTTATGACCGGCGAGAGCTTTCGCGCTTCCTCGATTTCGTCAAAAAGACCTCGCTCGACTACGATGGCTCCGCGTACCGCACGATGCTGCGCAACGACGCCTTCTGGTTTTCGCGGCTCGGCCTTTTCATCGAGCGCGCGGACAATACGGCGCGCATTCTCGACGTTAAATATCACGTGCTGCTGCCGGAAAACGAAGCCGTCGGCGGATCGCTCGACTATTTCCAATGGACGGCGATTCTGCGCGCAGTTTCAGCGCTGACCGCCTACCACTGGGTTTACCGTGAAAATGTGAAGCCCTGGCTGATCGCCGATCTTTTGATCCTGAAACTCGAAATGCCGCGCTCGCTGATCGCTTGCTATGACAATATCGTCTATTTCCTCGACGCGATCGCCAAGGCCTATGGCAAGCCGGGGCCCTCGCAGAAGCAGGCCCACGCCATCATGCAGCGGCTGGAAAGTGCCTCGACAAGCGAAATATTCAAGATGGGGCTGCATGAGTTCCTGACCGAATTCGTGCAGGACAATGACCGGCTCGGCCACACCATCTCGGAGCAATATCTGCAATATTAGATGCCGGCGATCTGGATCGAACCGATCTGGTCATGAGAGGCCGATGCAGGCGATGCGCCGGCGTTGCCTGACCCTTCGCTCTGCTTGTGTGAAACAGTCAATCGGCTGGTTGCGTTCGCTCGGGTGCGAGCGGTTCGGCCAGCGCGTTCCGAGCCTGCGTTCAGCGTCCCTGGACGCATCTTGAGACGATCTGGCGCGCGGGCGGGACGCGGCCCGCGGCCAATGGGATAATCAAGGCAGGCATCGCGTAAACCGCGCTAAAATAATTCGATTGACGGGTCCGGATCGAAGCTATTTTGCAGAGCAAAACATTCGTTTGCGACCGAGACTTGCGCGAGGGGGGCTTCAGGGCTATATTCGCGCTATTCATTTTCTCATAGCGTTTATCTTCAGGTTGGATGAGCGCCGTATCGAGAGTGGGCCCGTCCGGACCCGCTCTTTTTTATTGCCGCCGCAAGGCGAGGATCAAACAGAGCTTGGGGAACGCCACGCAAGTCGAAACCGATTCAACGGCCCTGCTGGCCGAGCCGCGCCTTGTCGCCGAGACGGGCGTCGCCGCGCGCATCGCGCATATCGCGACGCCGGTCCTCGCCGATCTTGGCTACAGGCTGGTGCGGGTCAAGCTGTCTGCGCAGGACGGCATGACCGTGCAGATCATGGCCGAGCGCCCCGATGGCGCGATGACCGTCAATGATTGCGAGGCTGTGAGCGCCGCGCTTTCTCCGGCGCTCGACGTCGAGGACGTCGTCAAGCAGGCCTATCGGCTCGAAATTTCTTCTCCCGGCATCGACCGGCCGCTCGTTCGCGTTTCGGATTTTTGCCGCGCGCTCGATCAGGAGGCCCGCATTGAGCTGCGGCTCGGGCTTGATGGCCGCAAG
Source organism: Methylocella silvestris (assembly GCF_002891535.1). Taxonomy (GTDB): domain Bacteria; phylum Pseudomonadota; class Alphaproteobacteria; order Rhizobiales; family Beijerinckiaceae; genus Methylocapsa; species Methylocapsa silvestris_A. The sequence goes on from NZ_PDZR01000012.1 coordinate 72,486, forward strand.
CGCTTTCGCGGCCTCATCAAGGGCGTGGCCGGGGTTGGCGCCGCCGCCGCCGTCACGCTTGAGCGGGTTGACGCCAAGCCGGGCGAGGCGATCGAGGCCTTGCTGCCGCTTGACGATCTCGCGGAGGCAAAGCTCGTTCTCACCGAGGAGTTGATCCGCGCCGCGCTAAGGGCGGCCAAGGCGGCGCTTTCCGATGAAGGCGAGCCCGATGAGGACGGCGGCGAGGCGGCGCCCGAGGCCAGGACCGAGCGTGACCCGGGCCGCTTTGCGCCAAAACCCGGCAAGACAAAATCCGCCCCGGGAAAGCCGGTCAAAGCGAAGCCGGTGCTGCCCGCCGGCGTCAGAACGCAGTTCAAACAGCTTAAATCAGGCCGACTGCAAGGGTCCGCGCGCGAAGGCGCGCCGACCTTGCGCCCGACGCCGAAATAAGGAGAGGCAATCATGGCCGTCAGCGCCAACAGGCTCGAACTTTTGCAGATCGCCGACGCGGTGGCGCGGGAAAAATCGATCGACCGTCAGATCGTTCTCTCCTCGATGGAAGATGCGATCCAGAAGGCGGCGCGCTCGCGTTACGGTCAGGAGACCGAGGTTCGCGCCGAGATCAATCCGAAGACTGGCGAAATCCGGTTCTCGCGCCTGCTGCTGGTGGTCGATCAGATCGAAAATGACGCCATCCATATCACTCTCGATGACGCCCGGAAGAAGAACCCGGCGGCTCAGGTCGGCGACTGGATCGCCGAGACCCTGCCGCCGTTCGACTTCGGCCGCATCGCCGCCCAGTCGGCGAAGCAGGTCATCGTGCAGAAGGTGCGCGAGGCCGAACGCGACCGCCAGTATCAGGAATACAAGGATCGCATTGGCGATATCGTCAACGGCGTCGTCAAGCGCGTCGAATATGGCAATGTCATCATCGATCTTGGCCGCGGCGAGGCGACCATCCGCCGCGACGAAATGATCCCGCGCGAGATGTTCCGTCCGGGCGATCGGGCGCGCGCCTATGTCTATGACGTGCGCCGCGAACAGCGCGGGCCGCAGATTTTCCTGTCGCGCACGCATCCGCAGTTCATGGCCAAGCTGTTCCAGCAGGAAGTGCCGGAGATCTACGACAATATCATCCAGGTGAAGGCGGTCGCCCGCGACCCGGGCTCGCGCGCCAAGATCGCGGTGATCTCGCGCGACGCCTCGATCGATCCGGTCGGCGCCTGCGTCGGCATGCGCGGCTCGCGCGTGCAGGCCGTCGTCAATGAATTGCAGGGCGAGAAGATCGATATCATCCCCTGGTCGCCGGACGCCGCGACCTTCATCGTCAACGCGCTGCAGCCGGCCGAGGTGGTCAAGGTCGTGCTCGACGAAGATTCGGCGCGTATTGAAGTTGTCGTGCCAGATGACCAATTGTCATTGGCGATCGGGCGCCGCGGCCAGAACGTGCGCCTCGCCTCGCAGCTGACCGGCTGGGACATCGACATCCTGACCGAGGCCGAGGAATCCGAGCGCCGGCAGAAGGAGTTTGTCGAGCGCACCAACGCCTTCATGAACGCGCTCGACGTCGATGAGGTGGTCGGCCAGCTTCTCGCTTCGGAAGGTTTCCGGTCGGTTGAGGAGCTTGCCTTCGTCGAACCGGCCGAGCTTGCCGCGATCGAAGGCTTTGACGAGGACACCGCGGTCGAAATTCAGACGCGGGCGCAGGATTATCTGGCGCGCGTCGAGGCCGAGCTGGACCAGCGCCGCGTTGAACTCGGCGTCGCTGACGAGCTGCGTGAAGTCGCCGGCGTCACGACGGCGATGCTGGTCAAATTCGGCGAGAATGACGTCAAGACGGTGGAGGATCTCGCGGGCTGCGCGACCGACGATCTGATCGGCTGGACGGAGCGCAAGGATGGCGAGAGCGTCAAGCACGCCGGCTATCTCGACGGCTTCGAGCTGACGCGCGAGGAAGCCGAAATGATGATCATGACCGCCCGCGTTCACGCCGGCTGGATCGATTCCATCCCGCAGCCCGCGGTCGAGGAGCCCATGCTCGAGGGCGAGGTTTCCGACTGACGCAGGAGCCGCACGTGGAAGCGGTCGATCTCGCCGCGGCGGAAGACCCCTTCGAGGATTCCGAGAAGGGGCCGGAGCGGACCTGCGTCGTGACACGCCGCAAAGCCGCCCCGGACGAAATGATCCGCTTCGTCGTCGGGCCGGACGGCGGAGTGGTTCCCGACATCAGGCAGAAATTGCCCGGGCGCGGCGTTTGGGTTACAGCGAGCGCAGCAAAAGTCACGGAGGCCGTCGCGAGACAAGCCTTCGCCCGCGGGTTCAAGAAGAAGGTCGCCGTCTCGCCGACGCTGGCGGTCGAGGTCGAGGCGCTGCTGACGCGGGACTGCCTGCAGTCTCTCGCCATCGCCAATAAGGCGGGTCAGGTGATCGCCGGATTCGGCAAGGTCGAGGAAGCGATTGCGGGCGGAGCGATCGAGGGTGTGATCCACGCCTGCGACGGCGGCGAGGACGGCGCGCGCAAACTTGCGCAATGTTTGCGACGCCGGTTTGGAGACGAGAACGTAAGGCCGCTGATCGAACTGTTCCGGTCGGATCAATTGGATTTGGCGTTGGGGCGGTCTAATGTGGTACATGCGGCGTTGCTGACGGGGTCGGCAAGCGCCGCGGCGCTCGTCCGCTGCCGCAGACTGGCCATGTATCGCCAGGAATTTCCGGTTTCTCGGCAGGGGCCTGGTCAAGGGCGCGGGCCGGAGGCGGAAGCCGACTGAACCTGCTGCGCATGCTGCAGGACCGGACGGCGGTCGTTCGATGGATGTAGGGATTTGTCGCCGCAAGGCGATTGCGAAGCAAGCGGTGCGGTCTATCCCGAAGGTTTCAGCCTTTCGGATAGATCGTGAACTTGGATGGACACACTAGGCCAGGAGCGGCTTTCGCGCCCTGGCGCCGCGGCCGGGCCTCTCCGGCTCACTGAATTTCGAATGGGCGCGAGCCCCGGGAACGCAAGACTGATGAGTGAAACGAAGAACCCCGGTGATCATACGCTGAGCGTTTCTCCGACGAAGACGCTGTCGCTCAAGCGGCCGGTCGAGGCTGGCATCGTGCGCCAGAGCTTTTCGCACGGCCGCAGCAAGGCGGTCGTCGTGGAGAAGGTGAAGCGCCGCGCGCTGGGGGATCCGCATGTGCTGCGCGAAAGCGCGCCTGCGCCGGAGGTCGTCGCGCCCGCGCCGCAGGCGCCGCCGCCCGCGCCCGCACCCGCACAGCAGCCACAACCGCGCGTCGCTTCGCGTCCCCAGCCGCAGCAGCGCTCGTCCTCCGGCGTCATCCTGCGCTCCCTGACCGAGGAGGAGCGCGAAGCCCGTTCGCGCGCCCTTTCGGGAGCGCATGAGCGTGAAATCGAGGAGCGCAAGCGCGCCGAAATCGAAGCCAAGGCCCGCGACGAGCGCGAAGCGCGCGAGCGTGAAGAGCGCGCCGCCGCCGAAGCGCGCAAGCGTGAGGAAGAGACCCGCCGCCTGCAGGAAGCCGAATCGAAGCGTCGATCGGAGAGCGAAGCCAAGCGACGCCTCGCCGGCGGCGAACCCGCGCCCGCCGTCGCGGGCGCCGCGCCGCGCAAGGCTCCGGCCATGTCGGCCGTGCCGGGCTCAGCCGCTCCTTCGGGCCAGCCGGGGCCGGCCGGCGCTGTCGGCGCTCGTCCCGCCGAGGAAGAGGACGCCGCCAAGCGCATCATCCGCCGTCCCGGCATGCCGACCAAGGTCATCGTTGCGCGTCCGGTGAAGGGCGCGGAGCAGAAGAGCCGCGGCCGGCTTACCGTCGCCAGCGCGACGGGGGACGAAGAAGAGCGCACGCGTTCGATCGCCGCCTTCCGCCGCCGCACCCAGCGCCTCAAGGGTCATGTCAGCGAAGCCAAGGAAAAGCTCTCGCGTGAAGTGGTGCTGCCGGAGACGATCACGGTCCAGGAGCTCGCCAACCGTATGTCGGAGCGCGCCGTCGACGTCATCAAGCTCATGATGAAGCAGGGGCAGATGGCCAAGATCACGGACGTGATCGACGCCGACACGGCCCAGCTGATCGCCGAGGAACTCGGCCACACCGTCAAGCGCGTCGCTGAATCCGACGTCGAGGAAGGTCTGTTCGACAGCCCGGACGTCGAGGAGCACCTGATCTCGCGCCCGCCGGTCGTGACCATCATGGGCCATGTCGACCACGGCAAGACCTCGCTGCTCGACGCCCTGCGCCACGCCAACGTCGTGTCCGGCGAGGCCGGCGGCATCACGCAGCACATTGGCGCCTATCAGATCGTCGCCTCGAACGGACTGCCGATCACCTTCATCGATACGCCCGGCCACGCCGCCTTCACGGCGATGCGCGCCCGCGGCGCCAAGGTGACCGATATCGTCGTGCTCGTCGTCGCCGCCGACGACGGCGTGATGCCGCAGACGGCTGAGGCCATCTCGCACGCGAAAGCCGCCGGCGTGCCGATCATCGTCGCCATCAACAAGATCGACAAGCCGGACGCCAAGCCCGAGCGCGTGCGGCAGGAGTTGCTGCAATATGAAGTGCAGGTCGAATCGCTCGGCGGCGACACCCTCGAAGTCGAAGTCTCGGCCACGAAGAAGATCAATCTCGACAAGCTTGCCGATCTGATCGCGCTGCAGGCCGAACTGCTCGATCTCAAGGCCAGTCCGGATCGTCCGGCCGAAGGCACCGTGATCGAGGCGCGCCTCGACAAGGGGCGTGGCCCGGTCGCGACCGTACTCGTCCAGCGCGGCACGCTGAAGGTCGGCGATCTCATCGTCGGCGGCTCGCAATGGGGCAAGGTCCGCGCCCTTATCGACGACAAGGGCGTCAATCAGCAGGAAGCTGGCCCCTCGATGCCGGTCGAGGTCCTCGGCTTCTCCGGTTCTCCCGAGGCGGGCGACCGCGTCGGCGTCGTCGAGAATGAGGCGCGGGCGCGCGAGATCGCCGCCTATCGCGACCGCCAGAAGCGGGAGCAGGCGGCGGCGCGCGGCAATCTCGCGCGCGGCTCGCTCGCCGATATGATGAGCCAGATGAAGACGGCGGCCCGCAAGGAGTTTCCGCTTGTCATCAAGGCCGACGTGCAGGGCTCGCTCGAGGCGATCGTCGCGACGCTCGAAAAGCTCAACACGGACGAAGTCGCGGCGCGCATCATTCATGCGGGCGTCGGCGGCATCACCGAATCGGACGTCACCTTGGCGGAAGCGTCGGGCGCGGTGCTGATCGGCTTCAACGTGCGCGCCCACAAGGAGGGACGTCAGCTCGCCGAGCAGCAGGGTCTGGAAATCCGCTATTACAATATCATCTATAATCTCGTCGACGACGTGAAGGCGGCGATGTCGGGTCTCTTGGCTCCGACCTTGCGCGAAGACATGCTCGGCAATGCCGAAATCCTAGAAGTCTTCCATATCTCCAAGGTCGGCAAGGTCGCCGGCTGCCGGGTCACCGACGGACGGGTCGAGCGCGGAGCCAATGTGCGGCTCATCCGCGACAATGTCGTGGTGCATGAGGGCAAGCTGTCGACGCTCAAGCGCTTCAAGGACGAGGTCAAGGAAGTCGTCGCCGGCCAGGAATGCGGCATGGCGTTCGAACACTACCAGGACATGCGCGTCGGCGACGTGATCGAGTGCTACCGGGTCGAGGAGATCCAGCGCACGCTGTAGGAAGGTCCGGCGGCTTCAGCCGCCGGTCCCTCGACGTATCCAAGGCTTAAGCAAAGCCTGAAGCTGAACGCCCCAGGGCGTCGGAGTTTTCTAAATTGTCCAGGTTACATCATCAGCAGGGCGGCCAGCCTTCGCAGAGAATGCTGCGCGTCGCCGAGCTTGTACGCCACGCCATGTCCGAGCTTTTGACGCGCTCGGATATCAACGATCCGGCGCTCGTGGGGAAGGTCATCACCGTTCCCGATGTGCGCATGAGCCCCGATTTGAAGCTGGCGACCGTCTATGTCATGCCGCTTGGCGGCGAAAACATCACGGAGGTGCTGGCCGCGCTCGATCGGCACAGGAAGCTGCTGCGCGGCGAGATCGCGCGCCGCGTCAATCTGCGATTTGCCCCGGACGTCCGCTTCAAGGCCGACCCAGGCTTCGAGTACAGCGGCCAGATCGACGCGTTGCTTGCCTCGCCAAAGGTGAAGCAGGATCTTGAGACGAAAGATTCGGACGAAGCCGGGGCCGACGCAGAAGGCCGCGGCGAATGAGTGCGCCGCGCTCGACGCGCCAGGATATCGACGGCTGGGTGGTGCTCGACAAGCCGGTCGGCATGACGTCAACGCACGCCGTCGCGCGCCTGAAACGTATTTTCAACGCCAAGAAGGCGGGGCACGCGGGCACGCTCGATCCGCTCGCCTCGGGCATTCTGCCGATCGCGTTCGGCGAGGCGACCAAGACGGTCCCTTTCGTGCAGGACGGCGAGAAGGCCTATCGTTTCACTGTTCGGTTCGGCGCCGAAACCGATACGGATGATTCCGACGGCAGCATTGTTGCGCAATCCGAGCTTCGGCCGGCGCCGGCGGATATTCTCGCACTGCTGCCGAATTTCATTGGCGTGATCGAGCAGACGCCGCCGGCCTTTTCCGCAATCAAGATCAATGGCGAGCGCGCCTATGATCTCGCCCGCGACGGCGTGACGCCGCAACTCGCGGCCCGACCGGTCACCATCCATGCGCTGGACCTCGTCAGCGCCGGCCCGGATGAGGCCGTGTTCGAGGCGCGCTGCGGCAAGGGCACCTATGTGCGCGCCATTGCCCGCGACCTCGGCCGCCTGCTCGGCTGTCTCGGCCATGTCACGACCTTGCGCCGCACCCGCGTCGGGCCGTTTCTCGAGGCGGATTCGATAAAGCTGAGCGACCTCGAAGAGGGGGCGAGCGCTCCCGTGATGCGCCGGGTCGAGGCGGGGCTTGGCGAATTGCACCGGATCATCGTCGACCGCGACGCGGCGGCAAGGTTACGGCGCGGTCAATCGGTCCTGCTGCGCGGCGCCGATGCGCCAATGGACGGCTCGGCCTATGCCGCCTGCGGCGGCGTCGTCATCGCCGTCGGCGCGGTCGAAAAGGGCGAACTCGTCCCGGGCCGCGTGTTCAACCTGCCGTTCTGATCCGCGCCTTTAAGGCGCCGCCTACTGCCAAGACAGGATTCGCGCAAGCCTCGGGCTTTACGGTCCGTGCTCGGGACAGTGGCGCGGATGAGGGCGATGCGGACGATTGGTGGAAATGAAGCGCGCGCGGACGAGACGGAAGCCGCGCGGCGCTGCGAGGATGGGCGCGCTCTGACGCTGGCGCTGGAATTATTCCGCGCCGGCCGCCTGCGCGCCGCGGAGGACGCCTATACGCAAATTCTGGCGCGGGATCCCGGCCAGTCGGTATGCCTGCATCATCTCGGCTTGATCGCGCATTACCGCGGCGCGCATGATGACGCCGCCGGTCTCGTCTCGCGCGCCATTGCGGCCAAGCCCGACTATGTGGAGGCGCTTTCGAATCTCGGGGCGATTTTCCGCGCGCTTGGCCGCAGCGAGGAGGCCGTCGCCGCCACACGGCGGGCGATCGCGATCCGGCCCGATTTCGCGCAAGCCTATTCCAATCTCGGCAATGCGCTCGAAGATCAGGGTTTCTTGACCGAATCGCTCGAGGCCTATGCCCGCGCCGTCGCGCTCAATCCGGGATTTGTCGAGGCGGCGACCAACGTCGCCAATGTTTTGCGCAAGCTCGGCCGGCCGCGCGACGCGCTCGCCGCCTGCGAGGAGATCATCGCCGCGCGGCCCGATGCGGCGGACCCTTATTTCAGTCTCGGCAATATCTTGAAGGAATTGCATCAGCCGGCGCGGGCGATCGAGGCCTACCATCGCGCCGTCGCGCTCCGCCCGCAGTTCGCCGAAGTCTATCTCAATCTGGGCAATGCGCTGCAGGGGCAGGGCGCTTTCAAGGAGGCGATCGAGGCCTATGAAGAGGCGCTCGCCCAGCGTCCGACGATGGCCCAGGCCCACGCCAACATGGGCGCGGCGCTGGAGCGGCTCGGCCAGCTTGGCGCGGCGATCGACAGCTACCGCCGCGCGATCGAGCTTGACCCGGAGCTCATCGCGGTTCGCGTCTGGCTGCACCATAAACGCCGCTCAATCTGCGACTGGGACGCCATCGAGGCGGAGGAGGCCGAGCTTCTGTCCCTTCTCGACGGGCGCGGCGGCGCGCCCAATCCCTTTGCGGTCCTCAGCATGGCGGCGACGCCTTCGCTGCAGCTGACGGTCGCGCGCGCCGCCGCTCGCGAGCTGAGGGTCGGCCCGATGGATTTCGGTCCAAGAGCCGCCCGACATCCCGAAGGCAAACTCCGCGTCGGCTATGTTTCAAGCGATTTTTGCCGCCACGCCACCGCGCTTCTCGTCGTCCAATTGTTCGAGCTGCACGATCGGACGCGCTTCGAGATCATCGCCTATTCGCACGGTCCCGACGACCGCAGCGAGATCGGCGCGCGCATGCGCAAGGCGTTCGACCGGTTCGTCGATATCAACGCCATGAGCGATGAAGAGGCCGCGCGCCGCATTCATGCAGATGGCGTCGACATATTGATCGAGATGAAAGGCTTTACCTCAGGCGCGCGGCTTGGGATCGCCGCGCGCCGGCCCGCGCCGGTGCAGGCGAGTTTTCTCGGGTTTCCCGGCGCCACAGGCGCCGATTTCATCGATTATGTGATCGCCGATCCCGTTGTGCTGCCATTTCAGGAAGAAGCGTCTTTCAGCGAGAGAATCGTCCATCTGCCGCATTGCTACCAGCCGAATGACGCCAGCCGCCGCATCGCCGATCTGACGCCGACGCGGGCGCAATGCGGCCTGCCCGAGCAGGGCTTCATCTTCTGCTCCTTCAACAACAGCTACAAGCTGACGCCGGCCTTCTTCGACATCTGGATGCGGCTGTTGTCCGCCGCGCCCGGCAGCGTGTTGTGGCTGCTTGGAGCGAATGATCTCTTCAGCAACAATCTGCGCGGTGAGGCGGCGCGGCGTGGGGTCGATCCCGACCGGCTGGTGTTTGCGCCGAAACTGCCCTCGCCCGAACATCTCGCCCGGCACCGCCTCGCGGATCTCTTTCTCGACACGCTGCCCTATAATGCGCACACCACGGCGAGCGACGCCTTGTGGGCGGGGCTGCCGGTGCTGACCTGCCTTGGCGCGACTTTCGCCGGCCGCGTCGCCGGCAGCCTGCTGCACGCCGTCGGACTGCCCGAACTCGTCACGACTTCGCCCGCGGCATATGAGAGTCTGGCGCTCAAACTGGCCTGTGGCGATCCGGCCCTGCTGCAAGACTTTCGTCACAGGCTGCTTGGCGGCAAATCAGCCTCGCCCCTGTTCGACACGCCGCGCTATGCGCGCAATTTCGAGGCGGCGCTGATGCAGATGTGGCGCTTGCATGAGGCTGGCGAGCCGCCCCGGGCCTTCGCTGTCGCGGACGCGCCGGCGCCTGCTGCCGAACCCGCTACGATCGAGCGGGTCCCCTATACGTCATGCCCCCTTTGCGGCGGCCATGACATCCCGCTGGCTCTTGGCGCGGACTGCACGAAACACGCGCTCTACCAGAAGGCGCTGCCGCCGGCGATGAACTGGCGCGAATGCGGCGATTGCGGCCATGTCTTCACCGAGGGATGGTTTGGCGCCGCGGCGGCCGAAGTGGTGTTTGCGAAGACCCACCCAAACCAGACGGTAGGCCATGACATGGAGCGCCAGCGTCCGGTCTCCGGCCGCATCGTCGAGCGCGTCGCGCGCCGCGTCGGCGGCGGCGACTGGCTCGACGTCGGCTTTGGCAATGGCTCCTTGCTGTTCGCGGCGGAGGAATGGGGCTTTCGGCCGGTCGGCCTCGATTTGCGCAAGGAGAATGTCGCTACGCTGAAGGCGCTGGGCTATGAGGCCCATTGTCTATCGATCGAGGCGCTGGATCATCCGCAGCGCTATGACGTCATCAGCATGGCGGATGTGCTGGAGCATCTGCCCTTTCCGCGCGAAGGCCTCGCCGCCGCAAGGGCGCTGCTGCGGCCGGGCGGCGCGCTATTTCTGTCGATGCCCAATATGGACACGATGGTCTGGCGCCTGCTGCACGCCAACAAGGTCAATCCCTATTGGGCCGAGATCGAGCACTACCATAATTTTTCGCGGCGACGGCTCTATGCGCTGCTGCGCGAACATGGGTTCGAGCCGGTCGAATATGGCGTCAGCGAGCGCTATCGCGCCTGCATGGAAGTGATCGCGACGGGGGTGTAGAGCGTCGCGCGGCCGGCTCGATCGAACCAGCGCGCTTCGTCAACATTCGGCAATGATACGGCGTCGGCGCGATCGGCCGCCGCGCAGAGCCTGCTCTATTTCAGCACCTCGACCTTGGTCCCGACCTTTACCCGCGCGGCGAGATCGGTGACGTCCTCATTGGTCATCCGGATGCAGCCGGACGAGACCGCGGCGCCGATCGTTTCGGGCTCGTTCGAGCCGTGGATGCGATAAAGGCTCGAGCCGAGGTAGATCGCCCGCGCGCCCAGCGGATTGTCGATGCCGCCCGGCATGTAGCGCGGCAAATCCGGCCGGCGCTTCAGCATCTGGCTCGGCGGCGTCCAGCCCGGCCATTCGCGGACCATCGTCACCTTTTTGGTCCCTGACCAGGTAAATCCTTCGCGTCCGACGCCGACGCCATATTGAATCGCGGTCCCGTCGCCAAGCACGTAATTGAGCTTGCGCTCGCTCGTCGAGACGACGATCGTGCCGGCCGGCTGCTCGCCGCTCCAGGCGATTAGCTTCCGCTTCGTCGCCGGCTCGCGAAACATGTTGAGGAAGTCGCCAAGCGGATTGAAATTCGCAAGTCCGACGGCGGCCATCGGATTGTCGAGCGCTTGTGCGGGAGCGGCGTAAAGCGCGGTCGCGACTGCTGCGGCGCCGATGAACCGGCGCGCCAATTTTTGTGTTCCAAGCATTCTGATCAAGAGTCCCATCCGAGTTGGCGCCGCCATATCGCCCGCTTGCAATGAATTTTGCGCTAATTCCCGGCGGCCTCACGTATCGGACGCGCGCCGGCGCGCCAAATGGCGATCAGCTTTGGGGCCGAAGTTTGGCGCAAGACTTCGGAACGAGACCTCGGGCGCGAGCGCGCGTCAAATTTTGCGCGCGAGCGACCGGATATTTTCCTCTTGCGGACGCCGGCGGCCTCAAGCCTTGCGCGGCGCTCCTCCTTGGTCTATGCCGCTCGCTTCGCCACCGCCCCTTCCCGACAGGCCGCCTTGTTCGCTCATTTGAGACCCGTCGCCGTCATCATGGGCAGTCAGTCCGATTGGGAGACGATGCGGCACGCCGCCTCGGTGCTCGACGAACTCGAGATCGGCTATGAGGCGAAGATCGTGTCGGCGCACAGGACGCCGAAGCGGCTCTATGATTTTGCGGCCGGCGCCAAGGCGGCGGGCTTTCGCGTGATCATCGCCGGCGCCGGCGGCGCCGCTCACTTGCCGGGGATGACCGCCTCGCTGACCCAGCTTCCCGTTCTCGGCGTCCCGGTCGAGAGCCGTGCGCTGAAAGGGCAGGATTCGCTGCTGTCCATCGTGCAGATGCCCGCCGGCATTCCGGTTGGCGCCCTGGCGATCGGCCGCGCCGGCGCGGTCAACGCCGGCCTCCTCGCCGCGGCGATTCTCGCCCTGACGGACGCCGCGCTCGACGCGCGTCTTTTTGCCTGGCGGGAGGCGCAGACCCAGGCGGTCGCGCTCGAGCCCGAACGCGAGGACTGAGCGCCATGCCGTTTACGCTGTCGCCCGGCGCGCTCGCGCCCGGTTCAAGGATCGGCATTCTCGGCGGCGGACAGCTTGGCCGGATGCTGGCGATGGCGGCCGCGCGGCTCGGCCTTCACGCGCATATCTATGCGCCGGAGCCGGACAGCACGGCTTTTGAGGTTTGCCGCGAGCGCACGCTTGCCGCCTATGAGGATGAGGAGGCGCTCGCCCGCTTTGCCGAAAGCGTCGACGCCGTCACTTACGAATTCGAGAATGTGCCGGCGCGGACGGCGTCGCTGCTCGCGGGCCTCCGGCCCGTCCGGCCAAGCGCCGCGGCGCTCGCGGTCTGTCAGGATCGCCTGATCGAGAAAGAGTTTCTGGCCGATATTGGTGTCGCCACCGTCAATTTCATGCAGGTCGATCATGCCGGCGCGATGGCGCGGGCGGTGGCGCAGCTCGGTCGGCCTTCGATCCTGAAGACGCGGCGGTTCGGCTATGACGGCAAGGGCCAGGTGCTGGTCCGCGAAGGCGGCGACCTTGCCGTGACTTTCCGCTCGCTTGGCGGCGGCCCGGCCATTCTCGAATCCGTGGCGCCCTTCACAAAAGAGATTTCCGTCGTCGCGGCGCGCGGCGCCAGCGGCGAATTCGCAGCCTTCGACGTCTGCGAGAACGTCCATGAGAACCACATCCTGAAATTCACGACGGCGCCCGCAAGGATCGGCGCTGAGACGGCGGCCGAGGCGGTCCTGCTGACGCGGGCGATCGCCGAGGCGCTCGATTATGTCGGCGTCCTCGCCGTCGAGATGTTCGTTATCGAGCCCGCGGGCGGCGGCGAGCAGCTGCTCGTCAATGAGATCGCGCCGCGCGTGCATAATTCGGGTCATTGGACCCTCGACGGCGCGACGACCTCGCAATTCGAGCAGCATATCCGCGCCATCGCTGGCTGGCCGCTCGGCGCGACTTTTCGCAATGGGAGCGAAGTCGAGATGGAAAATCTGATCGGCGAGGATATTTTCGCTTTCGAGACGATCTTGCGCGAGCCCGGCGCCTGTCTTCACCTTTATGGCAAGGCCGAAGCTCGGGCCGGCCGCAAGATGGGGCATGTGACCCGCATCCGGCGCTAGAACGCGAGGGTCGTAGCGGCCGAAAAAAGGGCGGAACTCTGGACAGCCGCCCGTGATGCTGCTATTCGCGTGTCTTTCGAGTGTCCGGCGCTCTTTCGCGCCCGATTTCCCGTTCCGTCATTTCTGTCACGTCCGTCGCGCAGAGCGATGGTTTGACTCACATCAAGGACTCCTGCGTGCAAGTTCTCGTTCGCGACAATAATGTCGATCAGGCCCTGAAGGCGCTTAAGAAAAAAATGCAGCGCGAGGGCATTTTCCGTGAGATGAAGCTGCGCGGCCATTACGAAAAGCCGTCGGAAAAGCGCGCTCGGGAGAAAGCTGAAGCCATTCGTCGCGCCCGCAAGCTCGCCCGCAAGAAGATGCAGCGCGAAGGCCTGCTGCCAATGAAGCCGAAGCCGGTCGTCGGCGTACGTTAAGTTTTCAGCCCGAAATCATTTGAAGCAGTCAGCAGGCCGCGGCGGCATGTCCTCCGGCCGGCGCATGGGGATCGCCGAATGACGGCTTACGCGGCCAGACGCAGGAGCGCGACGCCGCTTTCTCGCGCGGTTCTGACAGGCGCCGGCGTCCTCCTTGGGGCCTTGGCGCTGGCGGGCTGCGAATCGGCCAATAATGCGCTGAAGACCGGACCCGGGGTCGCGGAAGTCGCGAGCCAGTCGCCGCAGGAGGCGCAGGCCAATATCGCCTCGCTGACAGACGTCGTGCAGCGCAATCCCAATAGCGCGGACGCCTATAACACGCGCGGCGTGGCCTACGCGAAAAGCAGCCGCTACAATGAGGCGATCGCCGACTTCAGTCAGGCGATCAAGATATCGCCGACAGCCGCCTCGCTCACCAATCGTGCGCTCGCCTATCGGCAGATCGGCCGTAACGACGCGGCCCTGACGGATTTCAATTCGGCCATCGCGGCGGACGCCAATCACGCCCCCGCCTATCTCGGCAGAGCCAATCTTGAGCGCGCGTCAGGCGATCTTCCGGCCGCACACGCCGACCTTGATTCCGCGATCAAGCTCAATCCGGAAAACGCGCAGGCGTTTCACGCAAGGGGCTTGATCTATCAGCGCGAAGGCAAGCATCCGCAGGCGATCACCGATTTCGACAATGCGATCGACCGCGATCCCTTCGCCGGAGCGCCTTATCTGGCGCGTGGGCAGAGCCTGATCGCGATCGGCAAATATGACAAGGCGATCGAGGATTTCAACGCCGCGCTCAATGTCGACAACAAGAACCCTGACGCCTGGGCCGGGCTTGGCCTTGCCTATGAGAAATCGGGCAATCGCGCCAAGGCGAGCGAATCCTATTCGCGCGCGCTGAATTTCGACCCGTCCAATCAGCTCGCCAAGGAAGGTCTGTCGCGCGTCGGCCGGGGCTGAGGCGCTGCTCGGCGATAGGCGTCCCAGATAAGGGACCGCAGCGATGAATGAGGACGCTGAAAGAAAGAAAATTTACCTCGCCGGGCCCGAGGTGTTTCTACCTGACGAAAAAGAGATTGGTCAGCGGAAGAAAGAGCTTTGCGCGGCCTATGGGTTCAGGGGGCTTTTCCCCTTCGACAACGAAGTCCCGCTGAGCGACCCCGAAGCTTCTCTTCTCATTTACCGCGCCAACCTCGGCCTGCTTCGGGAGGCGGACTGCGGCATTTTTAATCTTACGCCCTTTCGTGGGCCGAGCGCCGATGTGGGAACGGTGTTCGAACTCGGCCTGCTCGCCGGATTGGGAACGCCCGCCTTCGGCTACAGCAATGAGCGCGCCTCGCTCCTCGAACGGATGCGGCGCGACGGTCAGGCGGCCTTCGACGAATCCGCGTTGGTCTGGCGCGATGCTTCAGGCCTGTCGATCGAGGACTTCGGCAATGCGGACAATCTGATGCTCGACGCCTGTCTGGCCGAACAGGGCCGGCCTCTGGTCAGGACACAAGCCGGCGCGGGCCATCGTTTTACCGATCTCGCGGGCTTCGAGCTTTGCCTCGAACTGGCGCGGGATTATTTTGTGAGCGCTCCATCCCAGCGCACAGCCGTCCGCGCCTTCTGAGCCCTTTTGTGCGCCAGGAACCGCGCCGGGGGCCTTTGGGTCTTAGACCGCCTTCTGGCCGCGCAGCGCCTCGACGCCCGGAAGCAGCTTGCCTTCGAGCCATTCCAGAAAGGCGCCCCCCGCCGTCGACACATAGGTGAAGTCGTTGAAGGCATTGGCCTGATTGAGTGCGGCGATGGTGTCGCCGCCGCCGGCGATGGTGTCGAGCGAATGCGTCTTGGTCAGCACGGCGCAGACTTTTGCGAGCGCCACTGTGCCGGCCTGGAAGGGCGGCGTCTCGAAGGCGCCGACGGGTCCGTTCCAGACCACCGTGCGCGCCGCGGCCAGCACGCCGACGAGCTTTGAGATGGTGCGCGGGCCGATATCCAGAATCATGTCATTGTCGCCGACCGAATCGATATCGACGGCGCGGCAGGAGGCGTTGGGCTCGAAGCGCGTCGCGACAATGGCGTCGACGGGCAGGATCAGCTGGCAATTGGCCTCGTCGGCGTCGGCGATGATCTTGCGCGCCGTTTCCGCGAGCTGCGTCTCGCAGAGCGACTTTCCGACGCTTTTGCCGCTGGCCGCCAGAAAGGTGTTGGCCATGCCGCCGCCGATGAACAGGAATTCGACCCGGCGCATCAAATTGCCGAGGAGCTCGAGTTTGGTCGAGACCTTGGCCCCACCGACGATGGCCGCAACCGGGCGCTCGGGATGGGCCAGCATGCCGGTCAACATTTCGAGCTCGCGCTGCATGGTCCGGCCCGCATAGGCCGGGAGCTTGTGGGCGATGCCTTCGGTCGAGGCGTGCGCGCGATGCGAGGTCGAGAAGGCGTCGTTGACATAAAGATCGCCAAGCTCGGCCAGCTGATTCACGAAGTCCGGATCGTTCTTGGTTTCGCCCGCGTGGAATCGCGTGTTTTCGAGCAGCAGGATGTCGCCGTTGCGCAAAGCCGCGACGGAGGATTTGGCGACGGGCCCGACGCAATCGGAGGCGAAATAGACCATCTGCTGCAGCTCGTGCTCCAGCGCGACGGCGACCGACTTCAACGACGTCTCCGCCTCGGGGCCGTTTTTCGGGCGCCCGAGATGCGAGAGAATGATGACCTTGGCGCCTTTCTGAGAGATTTCGCGAATGTTCGAGAGCACCCGGTCGATCCGGGTCAGATCGGTGATCCGCCCGTTTTCCATCGGCACGTTAAGGTCGACCCGGACCAAGACCCTCTTGCCGCCCAATATGGCGTCGTCGAGGGTCGGGAAGGGCGAGGACTGGCCGGATCTCGTCATATAAGTTTCCCCATTGCGACGGCGGTGTCGATCATCCTGTTCGAGAAGCCCCATTCATTGTCGTACCACGAGAGAACCCGCACGAAGGTCCCGTCGATGACGCGGGTCTGGTCGATGTGGAAGACCGAGGAATGGGAGTCGTGATTGAAGTCGGCGGAGACGTTCGGGCTCTCGGTAAAGCCGAGAATGCCCTTGAGCTCGCCGCTGGCGGCGGCCTTCACCGCCTCGGTGATTTCCGCTGCGCTGGTCGCGCGCCTAGCGATGAATTTGAAGTCGACCACCGACACATTTGGGGTCGGCACGCGGATGGCTGAGCCGTCGAGCTTGCCGTTGAGTTCCGGCAGCACCAGGCCGACGGCCTTGGCGGCGCCGGTCGAGGTCGGGATCATCGACAGGGCGGCGGCTCGCCCGCGGTAGAGATCCTTGTGCAGCGTGTCGAGGGTCGGCTGGTCGCCGGTATAGGAATGGATCGTCGTCATGAAGCCGCGCTCGATGCCGATGGCGTCATTCAGCACCTTGGCCACAGGAGCGAGGCAGTTCGTCGTGCAGGAGGCGTTGGAGACGACGAGATGGTCCGGCGTCAGCTTGCCGTGATTGACGCCGAACACGACGGTGAGGTCGGCTTTGTCGCCGGGAGCCGAGATCAGGACGCGCTTGGCCCCGGCGGCAAGATGGGCCGCCGCCTTGTCGCGCGAAGTGAAGATGCCGGTGCATTCAAGCGCGATGTCGACGCCAAGGTCCTTGTGCGGCAGATCCTTCGGATCGCGCACCGCGGTAACCTTGATCGGCCCCATGCCGAGATCGATCGTATCGCCCGTCACGGTGACGACGCCCGGAAACCGGCCATGCACAGAATCGAAACGCAGAAGATGAGCGTTGGTCTCGACCGGGCCAAGGTCGTTGATCGCGACGACCTCGATGTCGGTGCGCCCAGATTCGGCGATCGCCCGCAAAACATTGCGCCCAATGCGTCCAAATCCGTTGATCGCGACTTTAACCGGCATCCCGAAGCTCCCTGTTCGCCGGGTCGGCCAGGCGCCCGGACAACTGTCTAATTGATAGGCATGGTGGTATGTCGCGCTATTGCAAGACCGTCAACTTAGCAAATTGAGCGCCAGTTCCACCGCCTTGCGCTTGTGTCTATTGTCGAAGATCGTTCCGGACCGTGCAGCGCGATGCTTGGGCGCCCAGCATAGTCGATCGACGCGGGCGAACACTATTTCCTTGGTCGTAGGTTCGAATGAAACTGTTCGACGAATGATTTTGCGCCGCGGCGCGCTGCTCTTTGAGCGAGTTTGACCGAGCAATGTCAATGCGGCATGCCTGTTTCCTAGCGTCGCACCCGAGCATGCGGCGCCGCCATAAATTGTGCATCTATGCTCCATCGCCCGTACATTGTATCAAAGGGGGCGAGCGCAGCCGGGCTCTGCGCGCTGGGAATGTGACTGACAGCAATGGACATCCCGCAACGCCTCGACGACGCCTTGAAGCGTCTTTCCGCCTCCCTCGAAAAGCTTGAGGCGGCGGCGGACCGGCGCGCCAAAAGCGACGCCATGCGCGCCAATCTCGAGGAAGAACTCGCCGTGTTGCAGGACGACCGCTCGCGGCTCGCCGTCGAGCTTGACGGAGCCATCGCCCGCGCGGTCACGCTCGATGGCGCAAATGAAGATATCGCGCGACGGCTGAAGAACGCCAATGCGGCGATCCGCGACATATTGGGCGAAGTCGACGCCGACCAATAGGCGCGCCACAATTCGATCGGGAGTTGAACGATGGCCCAGGTTGCCATGCAGATCGCCGGACGCGTTTATCGGGTCGCTTGCGACGAGGGCGAGGAGCCTCATCTCGAAGGCCTCGCGCGGATGGTCAACGGCAAGATCGCCGGCATGCGGGAAAAATTCGGCGAGATGGGCGACCAGCGCCTGACCATCATGGCGGCGGTGACCCTCGCCGACGAATTACATGAATCGCAACGCCGAATCAGCGAGCTCGAAGCGCGACTGGCGCAGGTGCAGGAGGACGCGGCGAGCGCCCTCAGCGGCCGCGAGGCATGGATCGACAAGGTGGCGGAAACCGTCGGCGAGGCAAGCGCCCGCATCGAGCGCGCGGCGCAGGACATGAGCGGCGCCAGAAGCGGCGAGGACTAAAACAGGCTTTTGCGCCGCGCCCTCTGGCGCTTTGCGCCGCGCCGCCTTAAGTTGCAGGAGCGGAGCTGCGGGGCGCGTGCAGGATCAGTAACCCCGGGGCCTTATCGATCTCAAAGGGAGCTGTCCCTGGCCTTGCCCGTGGGCTTGGCCACATGGCGCCCACCTACGTTGTAGGTACCCGGGATCGATATCCCACGGCCATCGTGGCCCCGCGCTTTACGCCTCGCAGCCTGTTTCGACGTCGAGCGGGCGCCTGGACGCCTCCTCCGACCGACGCTGCATGCAGACGCCCCTCTCAAAGCAAGTTTTGCGCTCCGAAGCCCTGGCCCGCCGCCGCGCCGCTGCGGCCGTGATCGATTCTGAGGCCTTCGCGGCGCATCTTGCCGTCGCGGGCGCGGCGATCGTGGCCGAGATGCAGCCCGGCATTGTCTCGGCCTATTTCTCGCTGCGGGATGAAGCCTCGACCATGCCGCTGATCGAGGCGCTGGCCGAGCGCGGCGTACTGACCGCGCTGCCGATCACCGGCGCGCGTGGAACCCCTCTCGTGTTCCGGCTGTGGCGTCCAGGCGACGCGCTGGTCTCCGGCAAGATGGGCATTTCCGAGCCGGCGCCGGCGGCGGCCGAGGTCGCGCCCGATCTTTTGTTCGTGCCGCTGGCCGCCTTCGACCGTTCCGGGCACCGGATCGGATATGGCGCCGGCTTTTACGACCGCACGCTGGCGGGCTTGCGCGCGCGCAAGAAAATCGTCGCGGTCGGCGTCGCCTACGCCAGCCAGGAGACGGATAAAATCCCGCATGAAGCGCATGACCAGCGGCTCGATTTCGTGCTAACCGAAAAAGAGCTGATCGACTGCCGCGTGTCGGATTCGGCCTGAAATTCTGGTTTTTTCGTCGCAACGCCGGGTCCGCCGGGGCGGACGGCGTTTTCGACGGGTTCTTGCGCATGCGTCTTCTGTTTATCGGCGATGTGGTCGGGCGCGCCGGCCGTTCCATCATTAACGCCGAACTGCCGAAACTGCGCGCGGCATGGGGCCTCGATTTTGTCATCGTCAATGGCGAGAACGCCGCCGGCGGCTTTGGCATCACGGAGGCGGTCTGCGACGAATTTCTGGCCGCCGGGGCCGACTGCGTCACGCTCGGCAATCATGCCTTCGACCAGCGCGACGCGCTTGTCTTCATCGCCCGCCAGCCGCGCCTGATCCGGCCCGTCAACTATCCGCGCGGAACGCCGGGGCGGGGCGCGAACCTGATCGAGGCGGCCTCGGGCGCCCGCGTGCTCGTCGTCAATGTGCTGGGCCGCGTGTTCATGGATGCGCTCGACGATCCCTTTGCGGCGATCGAGCGCGAGCTCAAGGCCTGCCCGCTCGGGATCGGCTGCGACGCGGCGGTGGTCGATTTTCACGCTGAGGCGTCGAGCGAGAAGCAGGCGTTCGGCTATTTCGTCGACGGCCGCGTCTCGCTGGTCGTCGGCACGCACACCCATGTGCCGACCGCCGACTGCCGCATCCTCGCGCAGCGCACCGCCTATATGACCGACGCCGGCATGACCGGCGATTATGATTCCGTCATCGGCATGGACAAGGAAGAGCCGGTGCGCCGGTTCACGACCAAGCTGCCGACCTCGCGCTTCGAGCCGGCCTCAGGTCCCGCCACCCTCTGCGGCGTCGCCGTGGAGCTGGACGCGCAGGGATTGGCGACACAGGTCGCGCCGGTGCGGATCGGCGGCAGGCTCGCCGAGGCGAGGCCGGCGTTTTGGTGAGGCTGCGGACCCCCGGCAGACGCCGGGAGCCCGTGTGGAAGAATCAGGCGAGATCGAAGCGGTCGAGGTTCATCACCTTGGTCCAGGCCGCGACAAAGGCGTTGACGAAAGCGTCGCCGGAGTCATCGGTCGCATAGGCCTCCGACAGCGCGCGAAGCTGCGAGTTCGACCCGAAGATCAGATCGACGCGCGAGCCCGCCCATTTCTGTTCGCCGGTTGCGCGGTCCCGCGCCACGAATGTGCCGTCGCTACTGGCTTCCCATTTCATCGCAAAGCTGGTTTTCAGCAGATTGACGAAGAAGTCGTTGGTCAGCGTTTCAGGGCGGTCGGTGAAGACGCCGAGATTTGATCCGCCGAAATTCGCGCCGAGCACGCGCAACCCGCCGACCAGCGCCGTCAATTCGGGCGCGGTGAGCGTCAGCAGATGCGCGCGATCGACCAGCGCCTCCTCCTCCGACCATGGCAGCTTCACGCCGACATAATTGCGGAAACCGTCGACCTTGCGTTCGAGCGGCGCAAAACTGTCGATATCCGTCTCCTCCTGCGAGGCGTCGGTCCGGCCCGGCGCGAAGGGTACGGCGATGTCGCGGCCGGCCTTTTTCGCCGCCGCCTCGACGGCGGCAGAGCCGCCAAGGACGATCAGATCTGCCAGCGAAACCTTCTTGCCGCCCGTTTGCGCCGAGTTGAATCGGGTCTGAATCGCGGCAAGCTTGGCCAGCGCCGCCGCCAGTTGCTCGGGCTCATTGACCGCCCAGTCCTTTTGCGGCGCGAGGCGAATGCGGGCGCCATTGGCGCCGCCGCGCTTGTCCGAACCAC
This sequence comes from Methylocella silvestris, assembly GCF_002891535.1. GTDB lineage: Bacteria > Pseudomonadota > Alphaproteobacteria > Rhizobiales > Beijerinckiaceae > Methylocapsa > Methylocapsa silvestris_A. Next base: position 93,330 of record NZ_PDZR01000012.1, read on the forward strand.
GGAAACTCGCGGCGGAGGCCCAGGCGGTCGCAACCAGCCGCGAGATCGACAGGCCGGAGTCAAGGATCTGCGCCTTGAGCGCGGCAATATCGGCGCCGTCGATCAAGGGATGGTCGGCGGGCGGAACGGGATCCTGCCAGATGCGCGGCCCGGGAACTTCCGGGCCGAGCAGGCGGGAATGCGGGCCCATGTCGCGGTGGGTCAGCTTGTACCAGGCCTCGGCGAAGGCTTGGGCGAGCTGATCCGGGTTCTCGTAGAAGCGCCGGGAGATGGGCTCATAGGCGGGATCGAAGCGCAGCGCGAGATCGGTCGTCAGCATGGACGGCGCATGGCGTTTGGCCGGGTCAAAGGCGTCCGGCACCGTGCCCTGGGCTTCCGGGTTTTTCGGGCGCCACTGATGCGCGCCGGCCGGGCTCGACGTCAGCTCCCAGTCAAATTCGAACAGGTTCTTGAAGAAATTATTGCTCCATTGCGTCGGGGTCTGCGTCCAGATCACCTCGATGCCGCTGGTGATGGCGTCGGGGCCGGCGCCGGAACCGTAGCTGTTGGACCAGCCGAGGCCCTGCATCTCGATCGGCGCGCCCTCGGGTTCCGGGCCGACATATTGGTCGGGAACCGCGGCGCCATGGGTCTTGCCGAAGGTGTGGCCGCCGGCGATCAGCGCGACGGTTTCCTCATCATTCATCGCCATGCGCGCGAAGGTTTCGCGAATGTCGCGCGCCGCGGCGAGCGGGTCCGGCACGCCGTTCGGGCCTTCGGGATTGACATAGATCAGCCCCATCTGGACGGCGGCCAGCGGATTGGCGAGATCGCGCTCGCCGCTATAGCGCTTGTCGCCGCCAAGCCATTCGCGCTCGGGGCCCCAGTTGATATCGTTTTGCGGCTCCCAGACGTCCTTGCGCCCGCCGCCGAAACCGGCGGTCCGGGCGCCCATGGATTCCAGCGCGCAATTGCCGGCCAGAATCAGCAGATCCGCCCAGGACAGCTTGCGGCCATATTTCTGCTTGACCGGCCAGAGCAGCAGGCGCGCCTTGTCGAGATTGGCGTTGTCCGGCCAGCTGTTCAGCGGGGCGAAGCGCTGCGCGCCCGCGCCGGCGCCGCCGCGCCCGTCGCCGATCCGGTAAGTTCCGGCGCTGTGCCAGGCCATGCGGATGAAAAGGGGGCCATAATGGCCGAAATCGGCCGGCCACCACGGCTGCGAGTCGGTCATCAGGGCGAAAAGGTCCCGCTTCACCGCGGCAAGATCGAGGCTCTTGAACTCGGTGGCGTAATCGAAGCCCTTGTCCATCGGATCGCCGGCCGGCGGATTCTGATGCAACACCGAAAGATCAAGCTGATTTGGCCACCAGAGCCGGTTGGTCATCTCGAAAAGAACGGCGTTGCCGTCCACCTTGCCGCCATCCATGGGGCACTTGGCTTCTACGTTCATATCGTCTCCGCCCTGACTGGTTTTTCGTTAAGGGAGAATGGCACCAGGAGGGGGGCGGAGGAAATAGATTAATCCGATTGCTATGATCGGGAGCAAGGGCCAAACTGCCAACCTCGCGCTTTGAGGCGGAGGTCGGCACTCTCTACAGCGTGGTGTTGCACTCTGGCAGTTTTCATCGTTTCGGTGGGGCTATAGGGAAGGCGCATGAAATGGTTCCGGTGCGGGGAAGCATTTACTTTTGAAAGCTCAATTAATCTAAAAAGAAGTTGGAGATATAACGAATGGCGAGCTATCAGCGCGTTGCATTATTTTTGTTTTTTGACGCTATCGAGCGTGACCTCGTTGCAAAAATTCGCTCTATTTCCTTATCTCAACCTGATCTATTACTTGAACCGCAAAAAACGAAAGCTATTGCTCGTTTGCAGAATCGAGAAATTGGTCTCGACATCGGTGATGACTATGATCTTTTATACGGGCTAGACATGGGAGAGAAATACGAAATATTGCTAAGACATAAGCAAGTCATGGATATATCTTCTGCAAATTATTACAATAATAAATATAAATCGTTTATGAAATGTGTTCCGATACGCAATTCCGTTATGCACGGGAGGCCTCTTACAACAGAGGATTATGCTTTAGGTTTTTCTTTAGCAAACGAATTTCTGCGTGCTCCGAGTTATTGGTCTGAGTTAAATAAAATTTACAGAAACTTCAATAATAACCCAAATTCTTTCCTTAATTTATCGATCCCTCTTACCGAGGATGACTCTACTCAAGAGGTATTAAACAACCTGCCTTTGCCCGAATACGATGATACGGGATTTTTGCCTCGTCCGTCCCTAGAAAGGGATCTCAAGAAAAAAATACTGGGACGTCATCCTGTTATCACGGTGCTTGGCGATGGTGGCAACGGAAAAACAGCCCTGACTCTTCAAACATTATATGGGCTTGTTCATTCAAATGACCACGCCTTTGACGCTATTGTTTGGGTATCCGCCAAATCTACTCGACTTTCAAACAACGAAATCACCCGAATTGAAGGGGCGATAACAAGCTCATTAGGCATTTTTGGTGAAATCGCCGACACGTTCGAAGCAGGAACTGACAGCCCAATTGATAGAGTCCGAAGATTGCTTGAGCAGAACAAAATTTTACTTGTCATTGACAATCTTGAAACGGTTTTGGACAAAACGATAAAGGAATTCGCGGCCGATGTTCCTGGCGTTAGTAAGCTGTTGTTTACGTCGCGGGTACCTCTCGGATCAGACCTCTCAGTTGTTGTTGAATCATTTTCAGAATCAGAATCAGTTGCGTATTTGAAACGGCTCATCGAAGCCTATGATATAGGAAGGCTAAGAAATGATGCATTGGATAAGATAAAATTGTATGTCGCGCGCTTGGGTCACAAACCTCTACTTTTGAAATGGTTTGCATTAGGCGTTTTGTCAGGGCTCGAACCAGCAAAGATCACGAGTAATCCAGAGATTGCGCTACGATTTTGTATGGAGAATATTTTTACAGAACTTGATACGACAACTCGACAAATATTTGCAGTCATGTCAACCATTCCCGTTGCTGTATCGGCAACGGTGATACAGCATGTAAGCCATTTTTCTGCAGAACAAATAGAGTCATCGTTGACTGATCTTCTTAGATTCGCTTTAATAGACAGCACGCAGTCAACTGCGTATGAGCGCCTTTATAATGTTAAAATGTTTGCTAAATCATATCTTGTACGTGTTCTAAAAGAATTGCCAACAAATTCTGTAGAAATAATTGCAAGATATAGAAACATAGAAAGTATATATCAAACAGAAAGAGGGGGAGAGCGGAGGAATAGATACGACCCAAGAAATTATATTGTTCGATCGAAATCTGAAGCTATAGTCGCTCAAAAATTGCGTCAGTCTGTCTCGCTCGCCCTAAGAGAAAATTTTGAGGATGCATACGGGATTCTTGACGAGGCGAAAATAATAAGTCCTGATTACTTTGAAATATTTAGGATAGAGGCCTTCGTCGCTTTCAGGCAGGGCGATAACCCGCGCGCGGCCAACGCCTACGAGACGGCTTTTGAGTACGGCATTAACCAACCTCAGTTGCATCATTTCTACGGCGGCTTTCTTATAAGAAGTTTTGGTGATTACCCTGCAGCGTCAAAACAATTCGATATCGCGTTGGAATCTGATCCGCTCGCCGTTCCGGTTCTTCGAGAGGCGGCTCGAAACAAATTCTTCCTTTACGACTTTGGTTCTGCACAGGGACTTTTAAGCAAGGCTTATGGTGTCGGGTTTTTGAGTCACAAAGACGGTGTGCTGGTCTCGGATCTTCAGGCACAGTTGTACTATCGTCAGGCCGAGTTTTTATTGAGATCTGGGGATCCAAGGGGTGCGTTTGAATCACTTAGGGGCCTTCAGGCTTTTGTTTCTGGGCTAAGTCAGGAATATTTTGACGCTACTTTGGTGGAGCATTTGCAGAAAGCCCTGCCTGTTATCGAATCGATGCAGAGATATGAACAATTTTGTGATTTAGAAATGTTAGATACTCTTGAACTTACGATCCGTAAGCTTCACCCGGCTTTTGCGGTTTCCGCGTTAAATGAGAAATGTGCACGCGATATTTATCCGCGCCGCGTCGGTTTGATGAAGGTCCAGGGCCGAAAGGAAACATTCGGTTTTCTGAGAGATGAAGAGGGGGTGGATGCGTTCATCGCACGCGCTAGTGTGGATGAAAGTCTTTGGGCAGAAATGTGTAATGGAAAGTATGTCGAATACAGCATTGATGAGCATGCAGATGGGAAAGCGAAAGCAACTAATGCTCGATTGTGGGAATTCAAACTAGGAAAGGCATAGTCTTGAGCACGACGCGGATCGTCGCATTGCGGAGACCGCATGAGTTGTCGAACCGGCAGTGTGCTTCTCGCCCCGACAGCGCAATACAACATCGTGTTCAAGGAGTTCCGCCATGCAAGACCCAAAAATTCGCGCGGCGCTGGATCGCCACTGGGCCGCCTCCGACGCCAACGACTTTGCGGCCGAGCACGAGATTTACCGCGAGGACGCGGTGCTCGAATATCCGCAATCGGGCGAGCGCATTCGCGGGCGCGCGAACATTCAGGCCTCTCGCGCCGCGCAGCCGAACCAAAAACGCTTTACCGTGCGGCGGATTGTTGGCGCGGGCGATCTCTGGGTCACCGAATTTATTCTGACCTATGACGGGCGCCCGTCCTACACGGTGAGCATCATGGAGTTCCGCGATGGCAAAATCGCTCGCGAGACGCAATATTTCGCCGATACGTTCGAGCCGGGCGCTTCGCGCGCGCAATGGGTCGAGCTTATGCCCTGAAACCCGGCTGAAGTGAGTGACCCGCCGCCCGCTCGCCCGCTCCGATCTGCCGGTCGACACCACCGCTCTCGCCCGTTTTCTCATCGGCAAGCTCGTCGTGCGGGAATTGCCTGAAGGCGTTGTGAGCGGCCGCATTGTCGAGACCGAGGCCTATGTCGTCGGCGACGCCGCCGGCCATGGCTACCGCGGCATGACCCGGCGCAACCGGTCGCTGTTTCTCGAACGCGGCCACGCCTATGTCTATCTCGCCTATGGCAGCTCATACATGCTGAATGTGTCGAGCGAGGCGGAAGGGATCGGCGCCGGCGTGCTGATCCGGGCGCTCGAGCCGCGCGAAGGCGTTCCGATCATGCAAGCCAATCGCAACATCATGCGCCTGCGCGATCTGGCGCGGGGTCCCGGACGGCTCGCCGCGGCGTTGCGGATCGATCCTTCGCTGGACGGGCGCGATCTTTGCCGGCAAGGCCCTCTGTGGCTCGCGGGCGCAGAGGAGGAAGCCGGCGAAATCGGGCAGAGCATCCGGATCGGCATTTCGAAGGAGGCGGAGCGCCCCTTGCGGTTTTATCTTCGCGGCAATCCCTTCGTCAGCGGTCCGGGATCGCTCAACGGATAAGGCCCCCTCAACCCCCCCCGAGCAACTTGTCCCGCACGAGCGCCGCCGCCCCGCGCGACCAGGAATAATCCGCGCCGATGCGCAAATCGCTCGTCCGCGCCAACACCACAGCGCCCGTATGCGCGTCGCGGATCTGGAAGCGCACCACATAATCGGTGCGGGTGATCCGCGTGACGATGCCGACAAAGGATTGATCGGCGCCGAGTTTTTGCGCGAGCATGGCCTCGCAGCCGTTGCAGAGGTGCAGCGCGCGCGCCTTTGCCTCCTCGCTGTCGGCGCCCGCGACATTGACCAGCCGGTAGCGTCCCGACTCGGCGATCAGCTTGCGGGCCGCGCTCGTCGCCTGATCGAGATAGCCCAAATCGGCGGCGTGATCGCCGGCGATCCCCGCGCCGCCGCTGAAATCATCGAGCTCGAAATCGAAGACGGCGATAGCGATTGGCGCGGGATCGGCGCCGGCCGCAACAGGCGCTAGCGCTCCCATCAAACAAACAACGGCGCAGAGGCCAAGCCAAAGGCGCGCGCGCAACGCGATTCGGTTAGTCATCGCCAAAATCCCTTACGACCGCGGCAACGCGGCGAGCTCGCCAAAAATGAAGCTTTCGGCGCGTTGCCAGGCTTCATCCGTATCGCCGCGAAAAGTGAACAGCTTGTCGAACAGCACGCGCCCGGTCCTCGCGTCGATTGCCTCGATTTTCGCCCATTGCACCAGCGTGCTCATCTTGTGGACGCCGCCGATCAGCAGAATATCCGCGCCGGCCTCGCGCGCCGCGGCGACGAGAGCCGGGACGCCCGCGCCCTGAACAGAGCAGGGGTCGGGGCGACAGGCTGCCGCGACGACGCGGAATTTTGCGCCCTTGGCGAGATCGCTTTTCAGGGCGTCCATGAAGGCGGCGAGCCGCGCCTCATGCTCCTTGCTCTGATCGCGCGGCTCGCCCGAAGTGTCGACATAGTCGAAGTCGATCACCGCGATCGCCGCGCCCTGCTCGGGTTCGGCGGCTATGCCGCAGGACGGCGCAAACCACAGTCCGGCCGCCAGAATAGGAAGAAGCAAACAACGCATCCGACAATCTCCCCTGGTTCGACGCTACATTGCGCGGATGGCGTGGGGCGAACAGCGCACCCGTCCCGGCGCCTGCCGGGCAAATTGCCCGATTTTTGACGCGCGCCTTCCTTGCGGCGCGCTCCGCCCGTAGATTGGGGCCGCGCGTTCCTATGAAAGAAGCCGTCCATGCCGGCGCCAAAACTTGATCTGAAACTTCGCCTCGCCCTTCGCGTTGCGGCGCTCGCGGCGGCCTGTTTCGCTGCTGCCGCAGCCTATGTTCTGTTCGATACCGATCGCGCCGCGCGGGCCAGGGCCGAGGCGGTCGCCGAGGCGGTTGCGGGCGATCTCGCCCTGCAACAGGGCGTCGCCCATTGGGTGCAGATTCCCCACGCAGGGGGCGGGTCCAATCCGTTTCCGGATTTGCAGCGCATCGCGACGGCGGTGATGGCGCCCGGCCTTTGCATCGCCTTTCGCACTGAGAATGGTGACATCGTTCAGCGCCTTTGCAGCGGCGCGGCGCCGGGCGACGCGGCCGCGCCGGAGCTTTTCGCCGCGCTCTATCAGCGCCTGTTCGGCGCGGGGCGTGAAGCGGCCCATCCGGTGATGTATGGCGGCGCGGCGCATGGCGAGGCCGTGGCCTCGATCGATCGGCAGACCCTCATCGGCCAAAGCTGGCGCGAGACGAGCCGGCTCCTCGCAATCATGGCGGCGACGCTGGTCGGGCTCTGCGTCCTCGTCTATGCGGCGCTGGCGGGCGCTTTGCGGCCGACCCGGGCGATCCGCGAAGGTCTTGAGCGGCTCGCCGGCGGCGATCTTTCGGCGCGTCTGCCGCCCTTCGACCTTGCCGAGCTTTCGGCGGTCGGCGCGGTGTTCAATGATCTTGCCGGTAATCTCGAGACGACGCTGGCCGAGCGCAACGCGCTGACGCGGCGGCTGATCGCGGTGCAGGACGAGGAGCGGCTTCATCTTGCACGGGAGCTGCATGATGAATTTGGCCAGTGTCTCGCCGCGATCGGCGCCATGGCCGCCTCGGCCGGGCAGACCGCGCGGCGCGACTGCCCCGCGCTGGAGCCGCCGTGCCAGAGCATCGGGCGCACGGCCGCGCATATGATGGAAGCGCTGCGCGGCGCGCTGCTGCGGCTGCGCCCGCCGGACGTCGATGAACTCGGCCTTGCCGCGAGCCTTGAAGGCCTTGTCGCCGGATGGAACGGCCGCGCTGGCGCCACACGTTTTTCGATCGAGCTAAACGGCGAATTCGACGCGCTGCCGCGCGATTTCGCCGCAAGCCTCTACAGGGTCGCGCAGGAAGCCATCACCAATGCGGCGAAACATGCGAAGGCCTCGAATGTCACGCTGCGGCTCAGCTTGCGCGAGCCCGAGGGATCGGACCGGCGGGCTCACATCGAGCTTGCCGTCGACGATGACGGCAAGGGCGGAGCCGACGCCAAATCGGGCATGGGCCTGCTTGGCATGCGCGAGCGCATCGAAGCGCTCGGCGGCAGTTTGAGCCTTCGCGCCTCGCGCCCGAGCGGCCTTGCGCTCCGCGCGCGCATTCCCGTCCCGCCGGCGCCGCCTGCGGACGAAACGCGGGCCGCGGCATGAGCGGGGCCGCGACCATCCTGCTCGTCGACGATCACGCCATCGTGCGCGAAGGCTACCGCGCGCTGTTGCAGCAGCAGCCGCGCCTCAAGGTCGTTGCCGAGGCGAGCGACGGCGCCGAGGCCTACCGCCTGTTCAAGCAGGTGAAGCCCGACCTCGTCATCATGGATCTGACCATGCCGGGCTTTGGCGGCCTCGAGGCCATCAAGCGCATCCGGCAATGGGATCCGGCCGCCCGCATTCTGGTGTTCACCATGCATCAGAACGCAGCCTTTGCGGTGCAGGCGATCCGCGCCGGGGCGAAGGGCTATGTCACGAAAAGCAGCCCGCCGGAAGCGTTGGTCCGCGCCGCCTTCGACATCCTGCAGGGCAAAATCGCGCTCAGCGCCGACATCGACCATGAGCTTGCGCTGAGCCGCGTCACTGAAACGCCGGTTGCGACCGACGTGCTGACGCCGCGCGAGTTCGAAATCTTGCGTCTGCTGCTGGCGGAAAAATCGACCGAGGCCATCGCCGCGATTTTGGGCCTCAGCCCGAAGACGGTGGCCAACACGCGCTATCTCATCAAGGCCAAGCTTGGCGTCGCCTCGGACATCGCTCTGGTTCTCGTGGCGCTGCGGCAGGGGATTTTGGGCGCCGAGGGCGAGAGGGATGAGATCGCGCCGCTTTGAGGCCGCGGCGTAGCGCGATTTGAAATTGACCACAATTCGCGCTTTAACTGGGCGGTGCGCTGAGTTGTGGCGCGGAAAATCGGGAGCGTGGCGGGGGCCTCGAACAAGCGTATTCTGGACGGCGCCCGCAACGACAAAGCTTAACTCCCGAGGCTCCAGGGTTTTATGAATCAGTTCAATTTGTCCTTCGCGCCGATGCTGCCCCCAGCCGTTCTGGTCGGGCTTGGCGCGCTGGCGCTCATCGTCGTCGCGCTGGGCTTTCTCGCCCGCCGGCGCGGGACGGTTTTGCGCGCGCTCGGCCTTGCCCTTCTGCTGCTAGCCCTGACCAATCCGTCCCTCGTTCGCGAAGATCGCGCCGGCCTCAAGGATGTCGTCGCCATCGTCGTCGATCAGAGCGGCAGCCAGACCATCGGCGAGCGCGCCGCGCAGACCCGCAAGGCGAGCGAGGATCTGCAAAAACAGATCAATGCGCTTGGCAATGTCGAAGTTCGCGTGATCGACGGCGGCCGCGGCGACGAGGACGCCGACGGCACGCGGCTGTTTTCGGCTTTGAACGCCGGCCTTGCCGACGTCCCGCCGGAGCGGATCGGCGGCGTCTTCATGGTCACCGACGGGCTCGTCGACGACATTCCGGCAAAAGTCGAGGCGCTTGGCTTCAAGGCGCCGCTGCATGCTCTGATTACCGGCCACGAAGGCGAGCGCGACCGCCGCATCGAACTCATTGAAGCGCCGCGCTTTGGCATTGTCGGCAAGGATCAGACGATCGAGCTCAAGGTGCTCGACACCGCCGCCAGGGACGATCCGGTCGTCCTGAAAGTGCGGCGCGACGGGGCACCTGTCGCGACCCTCTTCGCCAAGCCGGGCGAACGCGTACGCGTGCCGGTGCGCATCGAGCACGGCGGCCAAAATGTTGTCGAACTCGAGGTCGAGGCGCTGCCGGACGAATTGACGGCCATCAACAACAAGGCGGTGGTGACGATCGAGGGGGTGCGCGACAAGCTCAAGGTTCTGCTGGTTTCCGGCGAGCCGCATTCGGGCGAGCGCATGTGGCGCAACCTTTTGAAATCCGACGCCAACGTCGATCTGGTGCATTTCACCATCCTGCGGCCGCCGGAAAAGCAGGACGGCACGCCGATCAATGAACTTTCCCTGATCGCTTTTCCGACCGCCGACCTCTTTGGCCGCAAGATCAAGGAGTTCGACCTCATCGTGTTCGACCGCTATTCGAACCAGAGCGTGCTGCCGCTGGTCTATTTCGACAATATCGTGCGCTATGTGCGCGAAGGCGGCGCCCTGATGCTGGCGGCGGGGCCGGATTTTTCGGGGCCTGACGGGCTCTATTTTTCGCCGCTCGGGCGCATCGCGCCGGCGCGGCCGGACGGCGATCTGACCGAGCGCCCCTTTCGCGCCGCGATCTCGAAGGATGGCGAAAAACACCCCGTGACCCGCGGACTGCCCGGCGCCGAGCAGACCCCGCCGGCATGGAGCGAATGGTTCCGCCAGGTCAATGCGCAGGTGACGCGCGGCTCCAGCGTTCTCGACGGCGCCGATCACAAGCCGTTGCTGGTGCTCTCGCGCGAGGGCAAGGGCCGCGTCGCGCTGCTGCTGTCCGATCAGATGTGGCTGTGGGCGCGGGGCTTTGAGGGCGGCGGTCCCCATCTCGACCTGCTGCGCCGCCTCGCCCATTGGCTGATGAAGGAGCCGGAGCTGGAGGAGGAGGCGCTGCGCGCCACTGTTCGCGGACGAAAGATCGAGATCGAACGCCAGAGCCTCAAGGCGGACAATCCCCCCGTCAAAATCACCGCGCCGTCCGGCGTCGAGGCGACCGCGACGCTGAAACCCGCCGAGCCGGGTCTGTGGCGCGCGAGCTTTGATGCGCCGGAGCTCGGGCTCTACAAACTGACCGACGGCGCGCTGTCCGTTCTCGCCAATGTCGGGCCGGACAATCCGCGCGAATTTCAGGAGGTGGTCTCGACGCCGGACCGCTTGCGGCCGCTCGCGGAGGCAAGCGGCGGCACCGTGCGGCGGCTCAGTGAGGGCGCGTCGGGGGAGATCGCGCTGCCGCGCCTTGTGGCGATGCGTGAAAGCCCGATCTATGGCGGCTCCGACTATGCTGCGATCAAGCGCAATGGCGCGAGCGAGGTCAAGGGAGTCGGCGTGACGCCGCTGGCGATCGGCCTCGCCGGGCTGCTGGCCTTGCTCGGCAGCGTGGTTGCGGCCTGGCTTTATGAGGGGCGTCGCGGAGCGAAGCGGGCGGCGTAAAGTCAGAAAGCGTTCTCTTCCGCGTCCGCTCAATCGCTTCGGCGCCGCCGAACCCGGCACGCGGCCTTTTGATTGGTTGAAGCTGCCAGCCTGCGCGACGGTTCCCGTTCTCCGCGACAAGGAGGAAGCCATGTCGGCGCTTACCATCATATTGATTCGCCACGCCGAGAAGCCTGCGGCAAAGCCCGGCGATCCTGACCGGGGGCCCGGATTGACGTCATTCGGCGAGACGGACAAACATTCGCTCGTGGTCCGGGGCTGGCAGCGCGCAGGCGCGTGGGCCGCGCTGTTCGGGTGCGGACTCACTCCGGGCGGCGACTACCCGACGCCGGACATCGTCTATGCCGCCAATCCCGACGAGCCGCCGACGGATGGGGGCGACGCCAGCAGGAGGCCGGACGAGACGGTCACGCCGCTGTGCGGACGGCTCGGCCTTTCTCCTCGGACGAGCTATGCGGTCGGCGAAGAAGGGAAGATGGTCGCAGAGGTTTGCGCCCTCGCCGGCGTCGTGCTGGTCTGCTGGGAGCACAAGCACATCGTCGATCCGATCCTGACGCTCATCGCCGGCAAGCAGAAGATCCCGCAGCTTCCGACGCGCTGGAACGGCGACCGTTTCGACCTCGCGCTGCGGTTCGACCGCTCCGGCCCCGATGCACCATGGAGCTTCCGCCAGCTGTTTCCGCGTCTTCTCGCGGGCGACACGGATGTTCCGCTAACGTAGCGATGGCGCAGACGCCCGACTGGGGCGCCGCAGGCCGAGGCGCCGTATATCTCACCGCGCTCGCACGCGCCGCACTTTTGCGCCGGCCGCGTTCAACGCGCCCTCGACCAACTCGCAATAGAGCAGCCGTTCGGGATCGACCGGCCCAATGAAAGTGATTTTGCCCGGCGGGACGCGGCGAAATCCCATCTTTTCATAATAGGGCAGGTCGCCGACCAGCAGCACCAGCCCATGGCCGGCGGCACGGGCGGCGTCGAGCGATTTCTGCACCAGGGCTTCGCCGATGCCGCCGGAGCGGAAGGCCGGATCGACGGTGAGCGGGCCGAGCAGCAGGGCCGGAGCCTCGCCGCAGCGGATCGCCGTGATGCGATTGGCGCCGACAAGCAGCGTTCCGACCCGCGCGACGAAGGACAGGCTGTAATCGGGCTCGACGCCTTCCCTCAGGCGATAGGCTGAACGGGCGAAGCGGCCCGGCCCGAAGGCGTGTTCGTCGAGCCGCTCGATCGCGGCGAGATCGCCCGCGGTCTGCGGCGTTAGGACAAGGGAGAGAGCCGCCATGGCGAGGCCTGTTCAAAGATCGTGACGCTGCGAGAGCCAACAGGGCCAAGCGCTTCGGCTAGCCTTTCTAGAGCATCCGCCCGAAATGCTGAAGGCTTTTTGGGCCAGGCGGATGCGTTGAAACAATGGGTTAGAGGAGAAGTCCGATCCACTTGGATCGGTTCTGCTCTAACGTCCCTCGGGCGAGGGGGCGAGAACGTCGACAATGGCGGCCCGCCGTTGGCCGCCCGCATTGGCGGACTTTGCGGCGTAGGGCGTGAACCAGCCAAGGCCCGCAAGCGTGCCCTGGCGCGGAACATATTCGCAGCCGATGAAGCCGTCATAGGAGAGCCGCTCGATCTCCTCGAACAGGAACGGATCGTTCAGCTCCTCCCCACAGGGTTCATGCCGCGAGGGGACGCTGGCGATCTGGATATGTCCGATGATCGGCATCAAGGTCCGCAACGCGATCGTGACGTCGCCCTGCATGATCTGGCGATGATAGACGTCGAATTGCAGTTTGACATTCGGCAGGCCGAGGTCGCGGATGAGGCTTTCGGCAAAGGCGAAGTCGTTGAGGAAATAGCCCGGCATGTTGCGGGCGTTGATCGGCTCGAGCAAAAGATCGACGCCGCACCGGGCGAGTTTTTCGGCGCTCCATGCAACGGCCTTGCGATAGGCCTTGACGCTTTCGGCGTCGTGGCGGTCGGCAATTCCCGCCATCAGATGCAGGCGCTTGACGCCGGTCGCCGCCGCATAGGCGAGGCCGGTTTCGACGCTGTTCTGAAGCTCTTTGAGGCGACCGCTCAATGCGGCAAGGCCGCGCTCGCCCGCCGCCCAATCGCCAGGCGGCAGGTTGAAGAGAGCCTGGGTCAGATGATTGCGCTCCAGCCGCGCGGCGATCGCCTCCGGCGGGAAATCATAGGGAAACAGATATTCGACGGCCTCGAACCCGGCGTCAGCCGCGGCGTCGAAGCGGTCCAGAAAGGACCATTCATTGAACATCATGGTGAGGTTCGCGGCGAAACGAAGCATCGGCGTTCCTTGACGATAAGGGTAATCAATTCCAGATCGTTAACGCATAATATCGGCCCGCAGCATTTGCCGCTTATCGGCGTCATGCACATAGAACGCGGCATATTCACGCGGCCCGATCTGTTGCGCTCCTTCCATAATTTAGACTAATTCTAATTCATAAAGGGGGCCGACTTCTTGACGCGACTTTCAGATCTCACCGAACGGGAAATCCTCGCCCTGGCGATCGCCTCGGAAGAAGAGGACAATCGCGTCTATATGCTGTTCGCCGAGCAGCTGAAGGAGCGCTATCCGGCCACCGCCGAAATGTTCGAGCGCATGGCTGAAGTTGAGCTCGACCATCGCGAGGCGCTGAGCGAGCTTTACAAGGACCGTTTCGGGCCGATCATCATCCCGATCCGCAAAGCCGACGTCGTCTCTTTCGTGCGGCGGCCGCCGATCTGGCTGACGGGCAACCTCTCGCTTGCCGCCATCCGCCACGAGGCGGAAGCGCGCGAGGCCGAAACGGTCAAATTCTACGCCCGCGCCGCCGAACGCGCAAAAGATCCCGCCGTACGCGATCTCCTGCAACGCCTTGTCCGCGACGAGCGCTCCCATCAGGAGTTCGCCGTCGAACTTGAACAGTCGATCGCGGGCGGACCGGCGGGGGCGGCGGAAGCCGAGACCGGGCGGCGCCAATTCATCCTCGAATATATTCAGCCGGGCCTTGTCGGACTGATGGACGGCTCGGTCTCGACGCTAGCGCCGCTGTTCGCCGCAGCCTTCGCCACGCATAATAATTGGCAGACTTTCCTGGTCGGCCTCGCCGCGTCGCTGGGCGCCGGCATCAGCATGGGATTCGCCGAGGCCTTGTCCGATGATGGCGAACTCTCCGGCCGCGGCTCTCCGATCGTGCGCGGCGTGGTAACCGGCGCGATGACGACCGTCGGCGGCCTTGGCCATACGATGCCCTATCTCGTGCCCGACGCCTGGCCGAACGCTTTCTGGATCGCGACCTCGATCTCGGCCGCCGTCGTCTTCATCGAGCTTTGGGCGATCGCCTGGATCAGGGCGCGCTACATGAACACGCCCTTCGTCAAGGCCGTGCTGCAGATCGTGCTCGGCGGCGCGATCGTCCTTGCCACCGGCATTCTCATCGGCGCGTCTTGACGGATAAGGGGCGGCGCTGATAGTGGCGCCCGTGCTGTTCCGCCTCGCCCATTTGACCGATCCCCACATCGGCCCGCTGCCGCGCCCGCGCCGCCGCGAGCTGCTCGGCAAGCGCGTCACCGGCTATTTGAACTGGCGCCGCGGCCGTCATCTCGTGCATGACATGGCGACGCTCAGTCACATCGTCGCGGACGTCAAAGCGCAAAATCCCGATCACATCGCCATGACCGGCGACATCGCCAATATCGGCCTTCCGGCCGAATTCCAGCTTGCCCGCAAATGGCTCGAGACGCTGGGCCCGAGCGAGGACGTCAGCTTCGTTCCGGGCAATCATGACGCCTATGTGCGCGGCTCGCTGCCTGATCTTGCCCGCGCCTTCGCGCCCTGGACGACGGGCGAAATGGGAACCGCGGCGCGCTATCCCTATCTTCGGGTGCGCGGCAATGTCGCCCTGATCGGCCTCTCGTCCGCCGTGCCGACGCCTTTCTTCATCGCCTCGGGCCGGCTTGGGCGCCGCCAGCTCGAATGGGCCGACGCCATGCTGGCCGATTGCGCGACGCGCGATCTCATCCGGGTGGTGATGCTGCATCACCCGCCGCAGGTCGACGCGGCAGGGCTTGCGCGCGGCCTCATCGACGCCCGTGAATTCGAAGAGATGATCTGGCGCCGCGGGGCGGAGCTGATCCTGCACGGCCACAACCACAAGACGAGCGTCGCCTATCTTGACGCGGGCCGCTCGCGCAAGACGCCGGTCGTCGGCGCGCCATCGGCCTCGTCCGCCCGCCTCGCCGCGCGCCACAGGGCCGGCTATCATCTGTTCGAAATCTCCGGAAATCTGCAGGACTATGAGATCAAGGCCTATGCCCGCGGCGTCTTGCCGGGGTCTGGTTTGATCGGCGATCTTGGCGCGCTGGCGCTGTGAACCGGCGCCGTCCCTGAACCGATCGGCGTCTTCCTCGCAATGGCGAAGGTTCCATTCCATCGCGATCTGAAGTGCGTGCGTTTAAGCACATCTTTGCGCGCAAATCCGTTTATTAAAAAGCGCTCTGACCGCACAATAAAGTTTCAAGCAAAACTTCCGATTCAATCTGGCGTTGCTTGCGGATATTGACCATCTGCCTGCATAAGGTATTTCGCGCGCTGTTTTGCGCGCTCTGCGACTTTGAGGCAGGCGTTATCATGTCTATTTACGATTTGGCAAAAATCGGGCTCGGCGGCACGTCGATCGGCTCGGTTCTTGGGCGGATCCCCTTCACCAAGGCGCTATACCGGAAGTTCGCGCTGACTTATCGCCATCACGCGGGTCTGTTCTGCGGCGTCTATCGCAGCTATGAGGACGCCGAGGCCGATATCATTGACGGCCGCGCCACGGGTTGGAACAATGAAGAGACCGCGTCAATCTGGCTTGATAACATCGCGCCGATGCGGGAGGCTACCTATCCGCTTTTGATGTGGCTGTCGATTTTGCTGCGCGAGAATATGACGCTGGTCGACTATGGCGGCAGCATTGGCCTCACCTATTATGGCTTCAAGCGCTATTTTACTCTTCCCACCGCAGCGCGTTGGGTGGTGGCGGAGGTCGATGCGATCGCAGCACAGGGCCAGAAAATTGCCGGAGAGCAGAAGGCTCGGGTCGAATTCGTGACCTCGCCGGAGGCGGCGCCGCCGGCCGATATTCTGATCTCGGCGGGCGCGATCCAATATATCAAAGACGCTGTGCCGGGCCTCCTCGATCGCTTCTGCTCGCGGCCAAGACATGTCCTTTTGAACAAGGTTCCGTTGACCAGCGGTCCGACGTTCTGGACCTTGCAGAATTTCGGCTCTGCCGTGTCGCCCTATCAAGTCTACAATGAGTCCGAGTTTCTCCGTTACTTCACTGAGGCGGGCTATCGTCTGCGCGACCGCTGGGATGTGCATGAGCTCGATTGCTTCATCCCGTTCCACCCTGACAAACGCGTCCCGCATTTCGCTGGTCTCTATTTCGAGAAGGCGGATTAATCTCCGCCAAGCTCGATCACCGCCGCCTTCCCTCGTCCGGCGAGGTCGGCCGCTGCGTTGCTGACGCTGCGGTGATGGGTAAACAGCAACACCTGCGTCGTCTCCGCGAGGCCAGCCAGAAGCTCCAGCGTCGCCGCGCTGCGCTCATCGTCGAAATGGACCAGAAGATCATCGGCGATGAAGGGCAGCGGCTCGGCGGCGCTGGCGTAGCGTTCGACGCTGGCGATGCGGAAGGCGAG
Organism: Methylocella silvestris; assembly: GCF_002891535.1. Taxonomy (GTDB): domain Bacteria; phylum Pseudomonadota; class Alphaproteobacteria; order Rhizobiales; family Beijerinckiaceae; genus Methylocapsa; species Methylocapsa silvestris_A. Next base: position 109,973 of record NZ_PDZR01000012.1, read on the forward strand.
ATAGAGTTGATCGCGCGCGCCATCGCTCATCAGCGCGACGGGAATTTCCGCGCCCCCCGCGCGCCGCCCGACGACAATCGGCGCGCCCTCCTTGTTGACGTCGGTTCCGACGCCTGAAAAAGCGCCGCGCGTTGCGGCGGAAAACAGCGTTCCGGCGCGCGCAATCAGTGGGTCCTTCTGCTGGTCGCGCATTTTATCCATCGCCTCGCGCAAAAGCTCTTCGGCCAGCGCGATCTCCACATAGCGCTCCAAAGTCTCGTGCATCTGCGCCGTCGCCCGTTCGCGCCCGCAGACGGCTGCGTTGACGCTTTCATGCGCGGCCAGCGCGGCGGACTCGCGGCTGCGATCCTGCAACGCGGCGCGCGCTTCCTCAACGCTCTGCTCGAGGTCTTTCGTCTCGCTTTCGAGTTCGGCCGCGGTCGCCTTGATCTCGTCCACGTCGCGGCTGGCCCATTGCGTCCGCAGCGTGGCGAGGGCCAGCCCGTCGCCGAGCGCTTCGATGCGCGTTTCCTGCTCATGCATCCGGCGTGCGATCTCGGCGCGCTCGGAGCAACGCGCGGCAAGAGCGGCAAGCTCGGCTCCCGCGCATCCCGCGCGCGCGACGAGCGCATCGAGCTCGTCACGGGAGGTCGAAGCGCGGCGCCCGGCTTCGTCGCGCTCCAAAGCCAGCACCGGCAGTTCGCTCTCAAGACTGGCGCGCTTGATCGCAAGATCGCGCGCTTCCCTTTGCCGTTCGGCGAGGAGGTTTGCCGCCGCCACAGCATCGTGCGGCAGAGCGAGTTCGATTTGTTCAGCGATGGCGCGGACGCCTGCGGCAAGCTCCGCCTCATCCTCGTCCATTCGCTTCAGCCGGTTGCGGGTGACGCGCAGCCCCTCGAAATGGCCGTGCGCCGCGGCCCAGAGCGTCGCGATCTCATTGGCTTCTTCAAACGCCGTCGGCGCGCGAACGCCGAGCAGGGCCAGCGCCGCGCGCCAATCCTCGCTCCAGCACGCCTCGCTTTCGACCTGTGCGTAATGCGTCGCGTCGATCCGCTCCAGTTTCGCCGCGATGTCGTCGAGCGCGCGCTCGTCGCGGCGAAAATCGGCGTAAAACTCCTCATGGATTTTTGCTGCCCGGATCGCGGCGACGACGCGGTCGGCGAGACTGGCGCCTGCCAGGGCGCCCGCCGCCAGTCCAAGCCGTACTTCGGCGCGGGTGAGGGCGTCGCGGCGCGGCGCAAGCGCTTCCTCTTCCATTGCGAGAGCCTCGGCCTGCGCCTGCAACTCCCCCCACCGCGCAAGCAGGGCGGCGCGCGCGGATGAAGCCTGTTTCAGCCGGCCGAGATCTGCGAATGGCGCCGCCTGTGGCCATGCCGCGCGCCAGGCTGCAAACAGCGCGTCGCGTCGCGCCAAAACCTCCTCGCGCCGCTCCTTGAGCGCCGCCGAAGCGAGATCGGCGCTCGCTCGCTCACGCAGGCCGAGCTCCAGCGCCGCAACCCGCTCCGCTTCAAGCGAGCGCCGATCGGACAAATCATCCGCAGCCCGCGTCCGCGATTCGCTGAGCGCGACATCGGCGGCGCGTTGTTCCAGCGGCGCGGCGCCGGCGCCTGCCGAAAGATAGCGCGCCTTGATCGCGGCGAAGACCTCGTCGCGCTCGGCCCGCGCCGCGGCGATCGCAGCAAAGGTCGCGGGCGCCCCGCCAACCATCAGCCGGTCGATATCGGCCGCTGCGTGCGCGGCTTTGTCGGCTTCCGCCGCGATCCGCTCATTGAGCCGCGAAAGCTCCGCCTCGATGGAGGCGCGGCGGTTGGTCTCGCTCTCAATCGTCGGCGCATCGGGCAGCGCCTGCTCCATGAGTTCGTCGAAGCTGGCGAGATTTTGCCGGGCGAGCTCGCGGCCCAGCTCGGTTTCGTTCTTGCGCAGACGCAGCTCTTTTGCGGCAACGGACGCGGCCTTGTCGGGAAGCGCTGAAAACGCTTCGGCGGCAAAACCCAAAGGCTCATGCGCTCTAGCCGCGCGGCGCCCCTCCTGACGGCGTAAAATCGCCTCGCGCGTCTGCGTCTCGCGCAGCCGCTCCTCCTTGATCGCCGCGAGCGCGGCGCGGCGGCCGACGCCCTCGGCCGCGAGTTTCTGCGCGCGGGAGATGGCCTCCGGCGGAGGCGAGGCTGCCTCGAGCGCTTCGTCGCTGGCAAGGCCAAGGCTTTGTCGCAACGGGCGCAGCTCTTCGCCGAATCTGGCAAGTTCGCGCTCGCGATTGCGCCGGTCATCGCGCGCCTTGGCGACATGGAGCGCCTTTACGCCAACGGAAGCAATCGCGGCCTCGGCCGCGATCAGCGCCAACGGCACATTGAGGGCACCGATTTTGGTTTCCAGCGTCTTGAGGCGAAGCTCCGCGTCGGCCAACGCCTTTTCCTCAGCTTTTGCGCCCTCGATCGCCGCGCAGCAGGAAGCAGCGAAATCCTCTCCGAGACGAGCCAGTTCGGCATGGGTTTCGAACTCTTCGCTCAACCGGTCAAGCGTGCGGATCGCTGGGGCGACTCGCGCCAGGCGCTCGAGCCGGAGCCTTTCCGCGGTCAGCTCGGCGAGGCGGCGGCGGCGCGCCTCCAGCGTATCGTGCGCGGCGTTCAGCGATTGCAGCGCTTTTTCATGTTTCTCGCGGGTGACGAGGCCGCTCTTGATCGCGCTCTCGGCCGCCTCGAACGCCTCGAGCCCGACATAGAAGGCGCGGTCCGCGCTCTTGCGCGTGGCGAACAAGGCCGCGGCGTCCCGGCGCAGCGTTTCGATGAGCGGGAGCAGCGAGCCGAGGCCGCCGCCCGCCGCCAGAATGAGGCGTCCGATCTCGCCGTCGGCCGCGAGCAGATCGTCGCCGCCGCTGCGCAGGCTCGCGTGGGTGAGCCCAAACAGCGACTGGAAGCGGCGCCGGTCGGTCGAGCCCAAAAGCCGTTCAAGAATCGCCTCGTCGGCGATCTCGCCGCCCTCGCCGGTCAGCGTGCGCGCGCGCCCCTTGCGGCGCCTAAGGCTATGCTGCGTTCCATCCTTCAGCGCGATCGTCGCGCCGATTTTAAGTTTGTCGGCGCCGAAAAGCTCGACCCGCCTGCTGCGCTCGGGCACGCCGAAGAGAAAATCGGCGATCGCTTCAAGCGTCGTGCTCTTGCCCGCCTCGTTCATTCCAAAGACGATGCAAAGTCCGGGCGAATCGGGAAAGCTCAAGACGCGCCTGTCGAAGCGGCCGTAGCCTTCGAGCGTCAGGGATTGAAAGCGCATCAGCCCTGCCCCTGTTCGATCAGGGCGAGGGCGAGTGCGCGGGCCTTCGCGGCGCCTTCGCGGCTCAACTGGTCGAACAGATCGTCGGCGCGCGCGCCCGCCGGCAGTTTTGGCCGGATTTCGGCCAGTTTCAAAGCAAGCCTCGCCTCAAGCCATCCATTCGCCCCGAGTTCCGCGATGGCGTCGGCAAGGCCGCCCGCAACGGTCGGATCGACGCTGGCCGGACGGTGTGGCGGCTCTGTGCGATCGGCGAGCTTTTCGAGCCAGAGATCGGGCGCGATGCTGGCGAACAGGGTTTCCACCTCCTCGCGAAGATGCTGCGCTTTCGCGGCGATCTCGGCGTGAAGACTGCTTTGCCCATAAAGCGCGACGCGCAAGGCGAGCGCGCGACCGTCCGCCGCTTCATAGGCCGATTGCGCGCGCGCGCGAAGGGCGGCGAACAAAGCATCGCGATCCGTCAGGCCCGAAACATCGATCCTCTCCACGCCAAAGCGCACGACGTCGAGGGCGCGATGCTCCAGCGCGACAATCTCATGATGGTCAACTGTAACCAGCGTAGCGCCTTTCGCGCCGGTCTCCTTGATGCTGCGGCCTTGAAGATTGCCGGGAAAGATGATCGGCGGCACCGTCGCGAGCACTTCGCGGGCGTGGATATGGCCGAGCGCCCAATAGTCGTAGCCGTGATTGGCCAGTTGCTCGACGCTGCACGGCGCGTAATTGTCATGGCCCTCGCGGCCTGTGCCGGCGGTATGCAACAGGCCGATGTTGAAACGGCCGGGCAGCGGCTTTGGATAGTCGAGCGCGATATTCTCCAAAACCTCGCGCCGCGGAAAACTGCGTCCATGCACGGCGACGCCGATCTCGTCGATCTCGATCGTGTGCGGCCGGTTCGACGGCAGCAGCGTGACATTGTCGGAGAGTTCGAGGCGGCTGGCGAAGGGGTTTGCCGCGTCGTGATTGCCGAGAATCATGACGATTCGCACGCCTCTTTCTCGCAAGGGGCGCATGCGGTCGACGAAGAATTGGCCGGTGCGATAGTCGCGCCAATTGCCGTCGAACAAATCGCCGGCGATGACGATCAGCTTGCAGTCTTCCCCTATGGCGAGAGCGATCAGATTGTCGAACGCCTGACGCGAAGCGTCCTCGACCCGCGCGGCGAACTCCGGCGATTTCTGCGACAGGCCGAGCAAGGGGCTATCGAGGTGGAGATCGGCGGCGTGAATGAAGCGAAAGCGCAAAGGCGATCCTTCGAGCCCTTTGCGACGGAACCGGACGCAGCCGATGCTCAGGCTCTTGGCGAAACCACAGGGCTTTGACCTATAGAATCAAAGGCCGGCTGCCGTCATCTGATTCGGGACGTTTTCCCCCTCTATGAACGATGAGGAGCCAAGGGCGGGGAGCCAGGCTCTGCGGCCGCTCTCGGTCCGCGGCATCGCCCGCATCCTCGAATGACGATCCTTTCGCAGGAACGGGATGCAAAGCGTGACGTTTTAAGAGCAACGTGAATCGCAGGCGGCCTCAAAATGTTGCCAATGGGGCGGCGGCCTGTCCGGAGGACGGAGGACCGATCATGCCGCAGGGCGACAAATCGAAATACACCGACAAGCAGGAACGCAAGGCCGACCATATCGCGGACAGCTACGAGGCCAAAGGCGTTCCGGAAAAAGAGGCGGAGCGCCGCGCCTGGGCGACCGTCAACAAGGACGACGGCGGCGGCAAGAAGCCGGGTGGCTCGGGGCGCGGCAAGGAAACCGGCCATCCGGCGGCGCAGAAGGGCGGCGAACTGGGCGGGGCGGCGGCGGCCGGGCGATCCCCGGCCGATCGCTCCGCCTCTGCGAAAAAAGCCGCGGCGACCCGCAAGGCGAAGGCGGCGCAGGGCTGAGCGGGCGCCTTGCAGTCGCAGCTTGCAATGAAGGGATTTTGCCGCAACCTTCCGGCCGATTGATCGGAATTCGGAGGGACGCGCCTGAAACGGAAATTCTTGATCCGGGCGGCCTGCGCGCTTGCGGCGATAACGCCGGGCGCACAGGCCGGGAGCGCGGCAAACGCTGATCCTGATTACGCCAATCTCCGATATTCGTCGTTGAGCGAGATCAACGTCGACACGGTAAAAAACCTTGCGCCGGTCTGGACCTTCTCGACTGGCGTGCTGCGCGGCCATGAAGGCGCGCCCCTCGTCGTGGGCGACGCGCTTTACCTCGTGACGCCCTTTCCCAACCGTGTTTACGCGCTCGACATCGCCCATGAGGGCAAGATCCTGTGGCAATATGAGCCAAGGCAGGATGCCGGCGTCATCGCTGTGATGTGCTGCGACGCTGTGAGTCGCGGCCTCGCCTATGGCTCCGGCAAGATTTTTCTCTACCAGGCGGACGCGACGCTGGTCGCTCTTGACGCCGGCACAGGCAAGCCGGCGTGGTCGGTCAAGAACGGCGATCCGGCCAGGGGCGCGACGGGAACGTCGGCGCCGATCGTCGTCAAGGACAAGGTTCTTGTCGGCGTCTCCGGCGGCGAATTTGGCCTGCGCGGCTATCTCACCGCCTATGATTCCGCGACAGGCGCAAAAATCTGGCGCGCCTATTCGACCGGGCCCGACGCCGAGACCTTGATTGATCCCGTCAAGACGCAGGAGCTCGGCCGGAGCGTCGGCGAGGAAGCCAGCCTCAAGAGCTGGAGCGGCGACCAATGGGCGCTCGGCGGCGGCGCCCCATGGGGCCGCATTTCCTACGATCCCAGCCTCAACCTCGTCTATTACGGGACAGGCAACCCCTCGACCTGGAACCCTCTGCAGCGGCCTGGCGAGAATAAATGGGCGATGACGATCTTCGCCCGCAACGCCGATACGGGCGCGGCGGCCTGGCTCTATCAAATGATTCCGCATGATCAATGGGACTATGACGGCGTCAATGAAATGATCCTCGGTGAGACCGTCGTTGCCGGGCAGGCGCGCAAAACGCTGACGCATTTCGATCGCAACGGCTTCGTCTATGTGCTCGGCCGCGCCGACGGCGAACTGCTCAGCGCCGACAAATATGATCCCGCCGTTAATTGGGCGAGCCGAATCGATCTCGATAAAAGTTCCAAAAGCTACGGCCGCCCGGTGCTCGACAAAGCCTTTTCGACCGAGGCCAACGGGGAAGAAACAGTCACGCACAATATCTGCCCGGCGACGGTCGGCGCCAAGAACGCCAATCCCGCGGCCTATTCCGGGCAGGCAGGCCTCTTCTACGCGCCGATGATCCGCCTTTGCATGGATTACGAGCCCTTCCACATCGACTATGCGCAGGGCCAGCCCTATACCGGCGCGGATACGTCGGTGTTTCCGCAGAAGGGCAGGGCGGAGATGGGCGGGCTGATCGCCTGGGACGCGGCGGCGCGGCGCGAGGTCTGGTCGGTGCGCGAACCCTTCGCGGTGGTCTCCGGCGCGCTCGCAACAGCGGGCGGCCTTGTCTTCTACGGCACGCTCGAGGGCTATCTCAAGGCCGTGGACGCGCGGTCCGGCAAGGAGCTCTATCGCTTCAAGACTCCTTCCGGCATTGTCGGCGACCCGACCGCCTTTTCCTCGAACGGGCGTGAATATATCGCCGTGCTCTCGGGCGTCGGCGGCTGGGCCGGGGCTGGCCTGACGGCGGGGCTGACCCGGTCCGAGGAAGGCGCCAATTCGCCCGAGGTCTATGCGGCGCTGGCGCAATATACGGCGCTCGGCGGCCAACTCACGGTGTTCGGCTTGCGGTGAGCTTTTCGAGCGCCGGTCAGAAGGTCATGCGCATGCTGAGCAGCATGGCGTGATTGTAGGTTGGCGTCAGCGGAGACAAAATGGCGCGCTCGGGAACGACGGCGAGCTGGTAGGCGACGCCGAAGCTGAGCTTCACGCGTTCGTAGATCTGGAATCGGCCGAACACGATGCCGGGGCCGACGAGAAACTGGTTGCGGCTGGCGCGCGGGCCGCTCGTCCACTGCGTGTCGTTCATGGCGAATTCCGGCCAGAAATATTCCCCCAGGCGATATTGCAGCGTCGCGCTGGTTATGAGCGACGTTCCGACCTCATGTTGATTGTCGGTCGGCAGCGTGTAGCCGAGGGTCCCCTGGATGTCGAAATCGCCCCAGCCGATGCCGCCGGCGAGCGAGGGGGTGACGATCCAGGCAGGCCGGTTTGTGAAGGCTGTGACTCCGGTCGGCGCCTGGACCGCGAGGAGGCCGCTGACGACATAATCGCCCTGTTCCTCATTCGCGCTGAGGAAGCGCTGCTTGATCGTGACGAAATTACCGTCGTTGAAGCCGGTTGCGGGCTTGACCTGCGTGCGGCTTTCGTAATTCGGCACATTGAGCAAAACTTCCGTGCTCTCCGTCGGGATAAGCTCAAGGCCCTTGCCGCCGCCGTAATTGACAACCTTCGCTCCGTTCTCCAGCGACTGCTGGGACAGATCGAAGCGATATTCCTGCTCGAGCCGAGGCGTGACCGTGGTCATCGGCGTCATCCAATGCGGCTGGCTTGCCTGCGCTCGCTCGACCCGTTCTTGCCAATGGGCAAAATAGTCGAGAATCGGGTCGAGCGGAGCGTTCGAAGGCGTGGCGCGAGGGGCGGCGGGCGGCGCAGCTTCAGCGGCGAAAGATTGCTGTGAGGCGTAGCAGAGGACGGCGCTCGCGCAGGCGGCGACGCGCCCCCCCGCGGCAAAAAAAGCGATTCGATGCGGCATGCTTGGATCTCGTTCGATTTGGGACGACCGACGCGTCTGGCGGCGCCTGGTCACGCCAAATATTCCCATATGTATATAGCTTGGCCTATCGAAAAGTGACGCGCGGAGCGCCTTCAAACTTAATAAATAATTTAATATTCAGAATAACTTGCGCGATTGACCGTGGCTTTGTCGCGCCGCCTCGTCAGACGACGGCAGTGCCGCCTCGCTGGCGTTTTTACGCGTCTCGAAACATGGTATGGTCCCAAGAGGCCGCCGCATTTCTGGCGGCTGGCGGGGCCTGCGTCGCGCAAGCGCGACAGGCCGGAGGCGGGGGCTTTGCGTTCGGGCCGACCGCAAAGCGCGCGGGGAGTGATCGCATGAGCGCCGACGAAGGCGATTTTCTTGGCGCGCCCGCGCGCAAGGCGCCCGAGCATGAGATCGGGCAAAGTCTCGACGATCTCTCGATTTCGCAGATCGAGGAGCGGATTGCGCTGCTCTTCGCCGAAATCGACCGGCTGGAGGTCGCGCGCAAGGCGAAGCAGGCATCGCTCGGCGCCGCCGCGGCCTTCTTCAAGACGTGACGCGCGTGATTCCTAACGCCGCCCGCGCACGGGTCTTGGGCCCGGCGAGGCGCCTTTGTCATGGGTCTGTCGGCGCGCCGCCATGGCTGCGTCAAAAAAGCTCCATAGCGTCGTTGACAAGCTGAACCGGCGGGGTCTATAAGCCCCTCATTGGAAGCGGCGCTGCTGATGTGGCGGGCGCGGATTTCGTTTCTCGGGATGCTCTCGGGTTTTGCTTCCCTGGTCTGGGTTACGACCGGGGCGGTTAGCGTTGTCTGCGTTTTG
>NZ_PDZR01000013.1 GCF_002891535.1 Methylocella silvestris
GCTTCAACAAACTGAAAAACTGGCGCCGCTTGGCGACCCGCTACGACAAGACCGCCGAAAGCTACCGCGGCTTCGTCCTCATCGCCGCCGTCCGACTATGGATGAGGGTATTTGTCAACAGGACCTAATCCGTCCGGTTAACTGTCGCCTGGGCGGCCGACATAATTGACTTGATCGTGCGACGGAAAGCGGTTGTCCAATTTTCCGATGCGGCTCCAGAGAGCGTCGACGCTTCATTCGGCGGCTTCGCGCAGCGTCATCCTTCTTCCAGGGCAAGCTGTCGAGGCTCCACATTTCATCATTTTCAAGATAATGTCCGCGGCGATGCAGGAAAAGCGAACCAGTGACGCATGGGACAGGCCGAAGTGAGCGGCGGGGGAGCGGACGCGTCTGCCGTCAAGTCCGGCGCGCTCGCCAAGGCTCATGCCCTCGCGCTTGACCGAGCGGCCAGCGCGGCGGAAGAATGGCGGCGCTCGGCGCGCGGCTTGCGCCTCGTCAAGGGCAAGCGGATCACGCGGCCGTCCTGGGCCGTTGGCGTGCGCCTCGGCCACCACGGCTTCAGCCAGATCCGCCGGTCGCGCGGCGCGCTGATCGGGTTTTTTGTCCTGTTCGTCGTTCCGGCAGTCGCGTCGGTCATTTATTTCTCTTTGATCGCATCGAGCGAATATACTTCCGAGGCGCGTTTTGCGGTGCGGGGCGGAGAGCGCGTCTCGACCGACGCTATCTCGGCGCTGACCGGCCTCGCCTCTTTCACGCAAATTCAGGACTCGCTCATCGTCTCCAATTACGTCAAGAGCCAGGCTATCGTCGAAGCGCTTGAGCGGGAGATCGATCTTCGCGCGATCTATTCCAAACATTCCATTGACTGGCTTTCGCGCTTCAACGCGGACGAGCCGATCGAAGCCTTTGTCAAATATTGGGTCTGGCGCCTGAAAACGTCGATCGAGTCGCCGTCCGGAATTGTAACGGTCAAGGTCAGCGCCTTTTCGCCCGAAGACGCGCTGAAGATCGCCGACGCCACGGTCGATTTGAGCGAGCGTCTGGTCAACAGCCTCTCGACGCGCGCGCTCAACGATGCGGTCGCCCAGGCCGGGATGGAGCTTGCGCGCGCCGAATCGCGCCTCAGCGCGGCGCGCGTGGCGCTGCGCGATCTTCGCAATACCCAGGCGACCCTCGATCCGCGGCGGACGGCGGACGGCATCGGCAAACTGGTGGCGGAGCTGCGCTTTGAAAAAATTCGCCTCGAGCAGGATATCACCGCGGCCGGGCGCGCAAATGTCGGCGCCGACGCGCCGCAGGTGCAGATTATGCGCGCGCGCGTCGATGTGATCGGCGAGCAAATCGCGAGCCTCGAAGACCAGGTGACGTCTCAGGACGGGTCGTCGTCCCAAACTCTCTCCGGCAAGATCACACGTTTCGATGAACTCGAACTCGAACGCCAGATCGCTGAAAAGCAATATACGCTGACGGCGGCGGCGCTTGAACGGGCGCGCGTCAACGCGGAGGGCAAGAAAGTCTATCTGGCGACATTCGTCCATCCGGTTCTCGCCTATGAGGCGAGCGGCCCGCATCGGTTAGTGTACAGCCTGCTTGGCGTCGCCGCCTCGGCGCTGCTATATGTTGCAGGGATGGCGGCCTGGCGTGCGACGCAGCGCAAGCTTGCCGGATGAGCCGATGATCCGCTTGTCCGGCGTCACCAAGATCTACAAAACGGAAAACCACCGCAAGGTCGTTCTCGACCATGTCACCTACACCTTCGATACGCGCTATTCATATGGCATCTTCGGCCACAACGGCGCCGGAAAATCGACGCTGATGCGTTTGATCGCCGGTACGGAACTGCCCAATTTTGGCGATATCAAGCGCGACGTGCGCGTGTCCTGGCCGCTTGGCTTTGGCGGCGGATTCCATCCGGCGATGACGGGGCGGGAGAACGTCAAATTCGTCAGCCGGATCTACGGCGCCAACACGCGGCGCGTGATTGAATTCGTCGATTATTTTGCCGAGCTTGGCAATTATTTCGATATGCCGGTGGGCATCTATTCGTCCGGCATGGGCGCCCGTCTGGCGTTCGGCCTTTCGATGGCGATGGATTTCGAGTGCTATCTTGTTGATGAAATCACCGCCGTTGGCGATGCGCGTTTCGCCTTGCGGGCGAAGCAGGCCTTTGACGAAAAGCGCGGCCGCAGCAGCATGATCATGGTGTCGCATGATATCGGCACTATCAAAGCCTATTGCGAACGCGGCCTTGTGCTTCATCGCGGCAAGCTGCTGGCCTTTGGCGATCTCGACGACGCGATCGAGTTCTACCGAAAGGTGCATTGAGAGCGTGACGGCTGGGAAAGCTGCGAAGTTTCGAACGGGCGTCAACGCGCCTGTGGTTTGCGCGCCGCCAGCAAGAGGCCGGCGCCTTCGTCCCTTGTCTCTCGTGGCGGCCCGAGAAGCTTGTTCGCGACATAGCCCAGAACGAGGCCGGTCAGAGCCGCCGCGTGCCAGGACCATGCGTGTTTGAAATAGATCTCGCGGCAGCGCACCGGCGAGCAGCGCTCGATCCAGTAAACGAAGCTGTCCATTTCCGACCATGCAACCGGCTGGATCGTCTCGACGGCAAGGCCATTTCTGGCCGCCAGCGCCCGCAGCGCGTCCTCGCTCCACCAGGTCAAATGATGCGGCGGCGCGTTGAGCAGGAAGTTCGGGATGCGCGTCATCGCCGAGGGGACGTGCGGAACGCCGACGATGACAAGGCCGCCGGGTTTCGTCGCCGCGGTCATTTCGGCGAAGAGATCCGCCGGTCTTGCGACATGTTCAAGCACCTGGAAAGCGCAGACCGCATCATAGGCGCCGGCGTTCTTGATGAGATGCGCGCCAAGACTCTCGGACAGCGACCAGTCCGTCGCCTCCCCGGAAAAATGCGGATCGAGGCCAAGATAATCCGCGTGCGCGACAAAAGGACGAAAGCCGCCAAAGCCGCAACCGACGTCAAGAACGCGCGCGCCCGCCGCGATATGGTTGGCGGCGAGCTGAAATTCGGCGCGGGGGCGGCTTTCGCTTGGGAGTAATTTGGGGCCGAGGGTCTTGTAGAAAGCTTTGTAGAAATCAGCGTCGCCGACAGGCGCCGGCGAGAAAAACATCATCCCTGTGCGCGAGCGCCAAAGCGAAAGATGAGTCGCCCCGCCGAAACTCGGGCGCGCGTCGACGCTAAATTCAATTTCCCACAGCCGCGCCAGAAATTCGCAACTGACAATCTGGATCAGAGCTGTCGCCGGCTCGCCCGTGACCGGGCAAGGGGGGTAATCGGTTGTCGCTTCAGGAACGGACAAGAAAACCTGCGAAGTAACGTTGCGGGGGCGTTTGGATTAGGATGGCTTTGCGCAGAAAACACAAAAGAATCGGCGCGGGCCGGGCAGCGCTGCTTAGCAGCCTTGCCGCCTCCCGCAAATGGACGTTTGCGGGGTTATCCTGTATTGAGAGTAGCCGTTTCTGCCGCTCGCCGAGGATTTTACGCCAAGCGGGGCGCCGCCTGGCCTGTTTTCTTTAACGCACCGGATCTCACTATGAAGCCCCGCAAGAAATCGGGCCTCGACGATGAGGATCGCCAAAGGCTCGACAGATTGGTCCTCAATCGTCTCGGCGCCCATCCCGTTGCGCCGAAGACCGAGGCCGCCCCGGCGCCACAACAGCACGCTCCCCGCTCCGGCGTGATGGATTTCCAGACTCTGCCTGGCTACCAGGAGCTGAGGCTGCAGCGCTCCATGGCCGCCGTCGTCGGCCTCGACAATCCGTTTTTCCGGCTGCATGAGACGGCGGCTGGGGCGACGACCGTGATCGACGGCAAGCGCTTCGTCAATTTTTCGTCCTATGATTATCTTGGGCTGAACCAGCATCCGGAGGTTCGCGCCGCCGCGCATGCGGCGATCGACGTCTTTGGGACGTCGGCCTCGGCGAGCCGCGTCGTCGCCGGAGAGCGTCCGGCACATCGCGCGCTGGAACGGGATCTCGCCGCCCATTACGGGCAGGAGGACTGCGTCGTTTTCGTCAGCGGCCATGGCGCGAATGTCTCGACAATCGGCGCGATCATGCGGCCGAAAGATCTCATCGTGCATGATGCTCTCGCCCACAACAGCATTGTTCTCGGCGCAGCGCTGTCGCGCGCCGAGCGCCGCAGTTTTCCGCACAATGATCTTGACGCCCTCGACGCCCTGCTGACCTCCCTGCGCGGCCAGTTCGAACGCGCGCTGGTCGTCGTCGAGGGCCTCTACAGCATGGACGGCGACAGTCCCGACCTGGCGCGGCTCGTGGAGCTTAAACAGAAGCATGACGCCTGGCTGATGGTCGATGAGGCGCATGGGCTCGGCGTTCTGGGCGAAAGTGGATACGGCCTTTTCGAACATGCCGGCGTCGATCCGCGCGACGTCGATATCTGGATGGGCACGATGTCCAAGACGCTGGCCGGGTGCGGCGGCTTCATCGCCGGGCCGAGGTCACTCGTCGAATATCTGAAATGCATGTCGGGCGGATTTGTTTATTCGGTCGGACTCTCGCCGCCGCTCGCCGCCGCCTCCGTCGCGGCGCTGGCGATTTTTCGCCGCGAACCCCAGCGGGTGGAGCGTCTGCGGCAGGTCTGCCGCCTGTTTCTCGACAGGGCCAGGGCGCGCGGCCTGAATACGGGCGCGAGTTCCGGGCACGCGATCATTCCCGTTCTGGTCGGCAATTCTGTCTCGGCCGTCGCGCTCAGCCAGAAACTCTACGAGCGCGGCGTCAATGTGCAGCCGATCATCCATCCCGCGGTGCCCGAACGCGCTGCGCGGCTGCGCTTCTTCCTGACGTCGGAGCATAGCCCGGAACAGGTTTGCCTCGCGGTCGACGCCGTGGCTGAGTCGATCGAGGCGATCGGCGAGAGCGACTTTTTCGGCGCCGTCACAGGGGCGGCGAAGGGCGAGGGCGCTTGAGCCGCCTGGAGGTCCGCGAGGTTGGAAGCGCCGCGGATATCGAGGCGTTCATTGAAGCGGCGCGGCGCGGACAGGCGGGCAATCCGCGCTGGGTCGAGCCGGTTTCCGACGAGATGGGATGGATCTTCAATCCCAAGACCTCGCCTTTGATGCTTGAAAACGACATCCGGGCTTTTGTCGCGTTTCGCGACGGCGCCCCCGTCGGGCGGATCGCCGCGATCGTCAATCACGCTCATCTTGAAAAATATCACGACGGCTGCGGCCAGTTCGGCCTGATCGAGGCGATCGACGACCGCGCCGTTTTCGCGGCGCTGATCGCGCGGGCCGGCGCGTTTCTGCGCGGCCATGGGCTCAACCGAATGCGCGGGCCGTTCAGCCTCTCGGTCAATCATGAAACCGGCTTGCTTGTGTACGGTTTTGACGAGCCCCATGTCGTGCGCACCAACCATGCGCCAGCCTTCTACAGCGCGCATCTTGAAGCCCTGGGGCTGCGCAAGGCGATGGATCTTTTCGCTTATGTCTGCACGATTGCGGAGACGGATTTTCCCGAGCGCGTCGCAAGGCTCGCGGCCCGATTCCCTCTGGCCGGCGAGATCAAGACCTATGGCCTCTCGCTGCTGCGATGGTCGACGCAGTTTCCGCGCGTCCTCGACCTTTACAATGACGCCTGGAAGAACAACTGGAGCTCGATCCCGGTCAGTCCGCCCGAAGCCAGAATGATCGCCAATCTGATGCTGCCGGTCTCCAAACCCTCATGGATCAGGATGGCGCAATGGCAAGGCGAAGACATCGCCGTCGTGTCGCAGATCCCTGACGTCAATGAGGCGCTGCAGGGACTGAACGGCAAATTGCTGCCCTTTGGCTGGGCGCGTATGCTGGGCAGGATCCACGGGCGCGGCACACGGATGACGCGCCTGCCGATGATCGGCGTCGCAAGCCGCTGGCGCGGTAGGCGGATCGGATCGATGGCGGTTTTGCTGCTGCTGGCGCAGGCGATCGAACAGGCGCGGCGCGCCAAAGTCGAGGAGATGGAAATCAGCTGGATGCTTGAGACGAACCACGCGATTCTCAATCTCGTCGCCAGCCTGCCGGCCCGCCATACGCGCACCTTCAGGGTCTATGAAATGGAACTTTAGTCCCGCGCCGTCGGCCGGCTCAGCACCACCACGTCCTGGGGGCTTCGCACCAGATAGTCGAAGCCGGCCCAGGAGATGCGGCGCGAGCCCAGCGCCGCGAAAATGCAGACGAGATGAAAACCGTGCCACAAAGGCCGCATGAACCGCTCGACCCGCCAATAAGTGGCAAGGTCGGCATGCGCCGTCTCGGGCCACAGCGCGCGCACGATGCGTCGCCTGTTCCAATAGCGCAATTCGCCGAGCCCGATCGAAAAGATCAGCGCGGCGATCGCGCCGACATATCCCTGAAGCGCCAGAACGGCGGCGGCGATGGCGGCGACGGCTGGCATGGCCATCACAAAAGCGGCGAACAACCAGAGCAGCGGAACATGCGTCAGCATCAGGCGGTATTGCCGCCGGCCGAACGCGAAGGCCTCCTCCCAGCCCATCTCGACCGGGGAGAGGAGCAGGCTCTGGCGCGGCGAAAAAATGGCGCATCGGGCGGCGCCGAGCGCCCTTGTCATCTGCAGATCGTCGCTGATCGCGCCGCGCCAATAGGCGCCGATGTCGATCCGCTCGAGGGTCGTCTGGGGCAGCGCCATCGCGCCGCCCCAGCAGAGATTGATGACCGCCGGAATGCGGGGCGTCGTGACGATTGACGCATTGGCGGCGGCGACGACCGCCGAACTGATGCGGCCGTCAGTCGGGATCATCCAGCGATAGCCGGTCACAGCGTCATATCCGGCGTCGGTCAGCGACGAGACGAGCCGCGGCAGCCATTCGGCCGATGGCAGCGTGTCGGCGTCGGTAAAGGCGATGATTTCATCCGCAGGCGTGATCGCCTTGAGGGCGGCGAGCAGGTTCCAGACCTTCTGACCGCCATGCTGGACCGGACCGGCCACAATCGTGACGATCCTGGCGCCGGGCTCGCGTTCCGCCTCACGGAGAAGAGCGAAAGCTGGGTCATCCGTCGATTCCACCGCGGCGATGATGCGGTAGTCGGGATAGGCCTGGGCGCGCAGGCGGATGAGAAATTCGGCGGCAACGGCAGAGCGGTTCTTGATCGCGACGATAATAGCGACGGACGGCGTTCGCCCTGGAATTTCCGCGCGCGGCAGGCCCCAGGTGTAGCGCCACGCGGACAGCGTGCTCACGATCTCGATCACGATCCAGATGAGGAAAACTATGGCGATTGTGAGAGACATGGCTTTTTTTTGACACAGTGCGCGGCTATTTTGCCGCAGGCGAATGAGGGGCCTTGGTCGCGCTTGGGGAAGCTGCGATCATGTAATTAAGAGCATACCGTGATGTAACGCGTAAGTCGGGGGAACGGCTTTTGACCCATTCGATCGGTCTCGGGCAGGAGACAGCATCAAGGATTAGGGCGCAACCGACGATTCGCGTTCAGGCCAATATTCTCGCCCGACGCGAGCGCGCCATTCTGAACTGGATTTGCGCGCGTATACCGGGCGCCGTAACGCCCGATGGACTGACGGCGCTGGGCGTCTTCGGCGCTTTTGTTGTTTTGGCGGGATATGTCGGCAGCCGGTTTGATCCGGCTTTTTTCTGGCTCGCGACGTTTGGGTTCTTCGTCCACTGGTTTGGCGACTCGCTCGATGGCAGCCTCGCCCGCTTCCGCCATATCGAGCGGCCGCGCTACGGTTATTTTCTGGACCACACTGTCGACGCCCTGTGCAATCTTTTGATTTTGGCGGGCCTCGGGTTGTCAGCCTATGTTCGTCTCGACGTGGCGCTGTTCGTGCTGATCGGCTATTTTCTGCTGTGCATGTATGTGTTCCTGTATAATCACGTGTCCGGCAGTTTCCAGCTATCCTTCCTTGCTCTTGGACCAACCGAACTTCGCCTCGGCCTCATCCTGATCAATTTCTGGATGTATATGTCCGGCCCTTCGAAGATCATGATCGCCGGCCAGGCGTTCTCGGCCTATGATCTCGTATTCTCCCTCGTCGGAGCGATCTTCGTGTCTTTGTTCGTGGTCAACACATACAAGGTTGCGAGCCGCTTGCGGCGCGAGGACGCCCGCCCGGCCAGCGCCGCATCCGCCAGCGTCAAACCTGCCGTCACTGATCTGCTCTCCAAGTCGCATTCCAATCAGCGCTATGCCCCGACGAGCCCCTTATAGGCTCGCCAGAAACGCCTCGACCGTTGCGAAATAATCGTCCCACTTCGGCGCCTCGAAGCGCTTCGCCCGCATTTCCGCCGCCGCGCGATCGGGAGATCCGGCCGCCGCGAAGGCGCGGATCGTCTCCAGCCATTTTTCGCCGTCGATCGGGCTGACCAGCGTGACGCAGCCGCCGCCGCTTTCGCGAAAAGTCGCGATATCGGACGCGATTACCGGCGTCCCGCCGGCCAGCGCCTCGGCGATCGGCAAGCCGAAGCCTTCGGCAAAAGACGGCATCAGCAGAGCGCGCGCGCCGTCGAGCAGCGCTTTCAGGCTCGGCGTCGAAAGGCCCGAGGCCTCGATGACATGAGGGCGGATCGCCCGGCAGCGTTCGAGGAGGTCGACGACGTTTTCGTTCTCCCACCCGCGCGCGCCGATCAAAACGAGTTTTGGCGCTCCCGCCCCGTCGCGGCGCGCAAGTTCGCGCCACACATGCAACAGCAGAAGATGGTTCTTGCGCGGCTCGATGGTGCCGCAGGCGACGAAATAGGGCGCGCCTGACAGCGGTTGCGGCCCCGCGGCGCGGTTTGCAAAAATCGGTGAGGCTGGAATCGGCGCAACCAGAATCTGCATATCGGCTCGCCCGAGCGGCGCGAGATGACGTTGCAGCGTCTCCTTGACCACCTGCGTCGTCACGATCGCCGCGGCGCCGAACTCCGCCAGATTGGCGAGGCGGCGCATATGGCGTTCATACTCAGCCTTGCGGAAATATTCGGGGGCTTCGATCGGCAGCAGATCATGAATGAAAAAGACGCCGCGGACGTCGGGGCGCTGCTTCAGCCAGCGAAAATATCTCGGGATCCACAGCGGAAACTGGCTGACGTTGAGATAACGCGCGCCTTTGGGCAAGACCGCGGCCGGAGATTTGCCGACGGGAAAGCCATGATGTCCGAGCCAGCGGATTACGCCGGCGGCTTGTCCGGTGCGCCCGCGCGCCACGCGTTCGGCGCCTTCGAATGTGTTGGCCTCGCCTGAAATCCATTTGATGATGCGGCGATAGCTTTCGTCGGCGTCAGGCGCTTCGTCTTCACCCCAATGTGCGAAAATGCCATTGACGATATCGGCGGCGCCGGCGGCGGCGATGACGCGCGGGCCTTGCAAGGCCATCATCATGGCAAAACGATCAGGCGCCGGGGCGCTGAGAAACCGGCGCGCGAAGGCCGAATCGATCCGGTCGATGCCGTTTGGCGTGCGGTTCAAAACGCGCGTCGCCAGTCTCGTAATGTCGAACGCGACGGGACAGCCCATCAAATTTACCGTAGGATCTGCGTCAGATCGCGGCTCTTGTCTTCGACGATGGCGGTCAGCGGCGCCATATTTGCCGCGATCGCCTTGCCGAGATGTTTCTCGGCGAGATTTTTGGCGATGGCGGACTCTTCGCTCGTCGCATGGACGCAAGACCCGATGATATGATCGGCAAGCTCTCCGACGTTGAAGCCGCCTGCCGAGGTCGACAATGGCGCTTCGAGCGAAAGCCGCTCTTCGAGACTGACGCCAAGCTCAACCGCCATCAACGAATCGAGCCCGATCTCGGACAGCGGCTTGCTGCGGTTCAGCGTTTCCAGCGGCAGCCGCAGGATATGCGCGATCTCCTCGACGATCACCTCGACGATTGTCTTGCGAACTTCTTCCGGCGCGCGCGTCGCAAGGAGGGCGGCGACGTCGATCTTTTCGCGTTTGTCGGCTTCGGCGGCTTCGTCTTCGCGAATGAGTTCGGCATAGGTCGGCGACGACAACAGCGGCAAGTGGGTCCGCGCCGTCGCCCAATCTATGTCGGCGATGACGAGCATGGCGTCGTCCTCGCCGGAGCTTGAGCGCGAGAGCGCTTCGCTCATCAGATCAAGAGCCCGCCTTGCGCCCATGCCCTTGACCCCGGCGCGGCTCGCCAGCGTCTCCTTCAGCGAATGATTGCGGGCAAGAAGGCCGACATCCTCGATGCCGCCCCAGGCGACGGCGAGCGCCGGCAGCCCGGCGGCGCGCCTTTGCCGCGCGAGCCCTTCGAGGAAGCCGTTGGCGGCGACATAGGCGCCTTGACCGGGGTTGCCGATGACGGTTGTCGCCGATGAGAACAGGACGAAATAATCGAGCGCGAGGCCGCGGGTGAGGCGATCAAGATGCTCCGCGCCAGCAACTTTTGGCGCCAGCACTTTTCTGAGTTGCTGGGCCTCGAGATTGACGATCAGGGCGTCGTCGAGCACCATCGCGGCATGGAACACGCCGCCGAGCGGCGCCATCTCTTTGGCGATGGTCTGGATCAGCGCCCTCGCCTCCCAGCCGTTGGAGATGTCGCGCGCCGCGACGTGAACCTTGACGCCAGCCGCCTTGAAGTCAGCGAGAGTCTGGCGCGCCTCAGGGGTGTTTGCGCCGCTGCGGCCGACGAGCGCCAGATGGCGCGCGCCACGTTCGACGAGCCAGCGCGCGGTTTCAAGGCCAAAGCCGCCAAAGCCGCCTGTGATGAGATGCGTTTTGTCGGGCGCGACCGCGAACCGGCCTTGCGGCGGAATGCGGATGGCGTCCGCCTTTGGCGGGGTGATGACAATCTTGCCGATATGCCCCGACTGCTGCATCAGCCGCATGGCGTCGATGAATTCGCTGGCGGGAAAGCTGCGATAGGGCAGCGCCGAGAATTCGCCCTCGGCGATGAGGCCCATTACCTCCTCGAACAGGCGATGGCCCTTTTCGGCTTGCGCCAGGATCAGATGATCGAGATCGACGCCCAAATAGGACAGGTTTTTGCGGAACGGCCGCAGCCCGATATGGGTATTGGCGAGATAGTCGCGTTTGCCGAGTTCAATAAAACGGCCGAACGGTTCGAGCAGGCCGATGCTGCGCTCCATCGCCTCGCCGGAAAGGCTGTTCAAAACGACGGCGACGCCGGCGCCGGAAACGCGCCGCACCTCATCGACGAAATTGCCGGAGCGCCCGTCGAAGACATGTTCGGCGCCAAGGGTTCTGATGAGGTCGCGCTTTTCGAGCGAGCCGGCGGTGGCTATGACCCGCGCCCCACGCCAGCGCGCGATTTGCAGCGCAGCCAGACCGACGGCGCCAGCGCCGCCATGGATCAGCACCCATTCGCCGGGCGCAAGACGCGCGCAGCCGATCAGGGCGTAATAGGCCGTCAGAAAGGCGACGGGAATCGTTGTCGCAGCCTCAAGCGAAAGGCCGGCCGGGACCATCGCCGCCAGATTGGCGTCGACCGTGACATGGCTGGCGAGGGCGCCCCCGGCGAAAGCCACGACCGCATCGCCCGCGTTGAAGCCCGTGACGCCTTGTCCGACGGCTGCGACGTGGCCGGCGCATTCGAGGCCGAGCGTCGGACCGGCGAAGCCGTCCTCGAGAAGCTCGTCGGGCAGCACGGACAGGCCCCACATGACGTCGCGGAAGTTGAGGCCGCTTGCGGCAACCGCAATCTCGATCTGCCCTGGACCCGGGGGCGTGCGGTCGATCGGCGTCCAGCGTATCCGGTCGAGCCCGGCGCCTTCGCCCTTTTCAAGCCGGCTGGCGGCGGCAGGCTCCCAGTGCTCCGGCGCGTGGCCGCGGTCTTGCGCATGCAGCCTAACCACGCGGGTCGAACGCTGATCGACGACAATATCGCTTTCAGCGGTTCCGGAAACAATGACGTCGGCAAGGCGCTCCGCTTCGATCGAAGGCGGGAGTCCCGGCGCGATGTCGACGCGGCGGATGGAAAGCCCCTGGAATTCATTGGCGAAGCTGCGCGCGAAAGCCCAAAATCCGGCCTCGACCGGGGAGGCCTCGTCGGACGCGCTGAGCGCGCCATGGGTCACGATCCAGAGCCGCGCCTTTTGCTTGCCGACGCCTGCTTGGCGACCAAGACTTTCGGCGAATGTTTTCAGCGAGAGACAGCGCGCCGCGAGATGGTCGACGGAGCTTTGGCCGGACCGCGCCACGCCGCAGAGAAAAACAATCGCTTCAAAGGGCTGGCTTCGATCAAGCGCCCCGGCATTTTCGATGGCGCATTCGACGCCGGCTGCGATCAGGCGCGCGGCGAGCGCCGCCGCGATCTCGCCAGTTTGCAGGCCTCCGTCCGAGGCGATAAGCGCCGTCGCTGGAACGCTCCGCTTTGTCGCCGCTTTCGGCTTTTGGCCGGAGATGAGGATCGCCCGTCCGGCTTTCGTCATGATGGGCTCGGCGCCATTGCCGCTCAACCCGGCCGAGGCAATCCGCCCGGACCATTCGCCAGCGGTCGGGACGCTTCCATTTTGGTCGGCGCCGACCCACTGGCGGCGCTTGAGGCCAAAGACGAGATCGCGGAAAAGCGAGGCCTCGGGTTCGATTGCCGCGATCAGCCCTTCGGGTGCCATGATCTCGACAATGCGCGTCAGAATCGCCTTGGTCGGGGCAATGCGATGAAGGGCGTCGGCGGCGACGACAAGATCGAAGCCGCCATTTGGCGCCGCGTCGAGGCTGTCGAGAAAGATGACGCGAACATCGCGCGCAAAAGCGAGCCGCGCGCGCTGCAGACGGCCCTGATCGGGCTCGAAGATAGTGAGCCGGCCGCCATGGCGAAGAGCCAGTTTGACCGCGTGCGAGGACAACGGCCCGTGTCCGATCTGCAGGATGCGCAGCGCCCGGTCGCGTGGCCAGGCGTCGGATAGTCTGTGCAGCAAATCGGCGAGGAGATCGGCGGCGGCGACGACGGCGAGCGAACCAATTTCGAAGGATTCGATCGCTGACTCGCTCGGGGCAGGCGCCGCCTCGCCACGTGCAAGCGCCTCCATCGCCGCGCCAGCGCCAGCGGCGAGGAGGAGCTCGGCCGACCGTCTTGGATGATCGGCGGCAAAGGTTTGCAGAATTTCATCGGGGTCCGGAAGATCGATATCTTGGGCGAGATCATAGGCCGCCCCGTCCGCCTCGGCGAGACCACTGTCGGCCAGCGCCTTCAGAAGATTGGTGATCCAGTCGCGATGCGCGGCGGGCAAGCGGCCGGCGGCGATGAGCTGATCGGGAGCGATCCGGCCGCTCGCAGCGAGCGCCGAGGCAAGACGATAGGCGGCGGCCGCCGCCCAGCCTTCGATCAGCACGAGGTCGGCCGGCAGCGATCTCGCTGCAGCGACGTCCGTCTCCGGCTTCGCGGCCTGCGTCAGAAGGCCCGGCGTTAGCGAAGGATCGCGGCGCGTCGCGGTTGGCTCCTCAGCCAGCGGCAGGGACTGGACGACGGAATGCGCCGCGAGACTGCTATGCTGCGGCGCTCGCAGAGCCTGATACCTGGCGTCGCGCAGCCGGGCGATGAATTCGCCATTGGCGTCGACGAGGGTAAAATCGGCGACGATGGCGCGCGCGTCGCAGCGTTTGATTTCGATATGCGCCTTTGCGATTGGCGCGCCTGGACGATCCAGCCTGATTTCGCCGAACCGGACCGGCAGATAGGCTGGCGTGTGGCTCGTGCGCGTCAAATCCGCAAAGATGAGGATGAGGCCGTGGAAGCAGGAATCGAGGCGGGCGGGATCGAGGCCGTAACGCGGGTCCGCGGCCGCCGCCTTGAGATTGACGATGATCGACGTCTTGCCGCTGCGGGCGGCCGACGCGGCCTGCCGGAAAGCCGGCCCGAATTCGAGGCCGGACCGCAACGCTTCGGCGTAAAGCTCGGCGCCGGAAATGGTCTTGTCCCGCGCTTTCGGCATCGGCGCGCCAGGCGTTGGCCCCGGCTTCTGGATCGCTTTCGCTTTGGCGTGAAGGACGAAGGGCGTGTTGCTCAGGCGCGGGCGGCTGAGGATCTCGATCGCGCCGGTCATGGGCGTCACGCGGCAGAGGCTCTGGCGCGTGGCGTTTGCCGGGAAAATCATCGGCTGGTGGATTTCGAGGTTCTCGATCGCAGCGGTCGCCGAGCCGAGCCAGTCGGCCGCGACGGCGAGGGCCATTTCGGCAAAGGCCGCGCCCGGCAACAGGATTTGGCCCTCGATGCGGTGATCGGCCAGGGCCGGGACGAGCAGCGGATCGATCTGCCCGTGCCATTCGAGGGAATCGGCGGACAGACGCGCGCCGATCAGCGGATGCCAGCGGCAGACGCTGAGCAGTCCCGACATTTCGGGGGTCTCGCCGACCCGATAGGATTTGCGCTGCCAGGGATAGGCCGGCAGTCCGTCGACGACGCCAGGATCGTCGCCGAACGCAATGGTCTTGTCGACCGCCCCGCCATGCGCCAGGGCTTCGGCGAAGGCGCGGCGAAAGGGGTCTTCCCCGGTCGGTTTTTGGTGATGCACCGGGAAGGCGGCGATCGCCGCGCCGGCGTTTTCCGCGGTCTCCCTGATGTCGGCGACGAGCGTGCCACCAGGGCCGATCTTGACGAAGACGCGGGCCCCGAGGCGGACCGCCTGTTCGATCCCTTCCATGAACAGGACCGGTTCGCGCACATTGCGCCACCAATAGACGGCGTCGAGTTCGGGGCCGGAGCAAAGGCCCGGAGCGACCGTCGAAATGAATGTGATGCGGCCTGACGTCGGAGCCAGCGCGGCGAGATCGGCGTAGAGCGGGGCCTCGACGGGCTGCATGAGTTCGCTGTGGAACGGATAGGCGAGGTCAAGACGTCGGACGCGCGCCTTGGCGGCGCGGCTCCTCCGGGCCAATTCGTCAAGCGCGGCAAACGGACCGCTAACCGTAAAATTACGCGGCGAATTGTGAGCGGCGATGACAAGGTCCGGGATGCCTGCGACGAGGGCTTCGACCGTTTCGCGCGAGCCGAACGCCGCGGCAAGGCCGCCGGCGTCGCGCACGAGTTCCTGGCGCAGGCTCCGGTAATGGATCACCTGCACGGCGCTCGGAAGGTCGAGGACGCCGGCTGCCTCTGCGGCCGCGACCTCGCCCATGCTGTGCCCAAGCGCCATCGACGGGCGAAGTCCGAGCGCGAGGAGGCAATGCGCCGTCGCCGCCTGGATGGCGAACACCAGCGGCTGGGCGATACTGGTTTGGCGCAGTTTTGTGGCGATATCGGCATCAAACATCATCGCCGCGAGCGACCAGCCGGCGAGCGGCCGAAACAGCGCGTCGATTTCATCGAAGCGGGCGCGGAAGGGCGCGTTCGCCTCATAGGCGTGCTGACCCATTCCCGGCCATTGGCTGCCGTTGCCGGAAAAGACGAAAGCGACCGGAGCGTCGCGTTTGATCGCGGAGGCGGTGATCAGCGTCGGCGCGGCCGGGCCCTGTTGAACGGTCGGGGCCAGCGCCGCCTTGTCGAGCGCCTCGACCACGGATTTTGGCGACTCGACCGGGATGACGAGCCGTTCGCAATGGCTTTCGCGCCGGTGTCCTGTCGCCGCGACGATGCGCTGGAAAGACACGGGGTCTGCGCCCTTCAGCCGCGCAGAATAGCTCCGCGCGAGCTCCGCGAGGGCGGTCTCGCTCTGGGCGGACAGCATCAGGAACCGGGGCGCCCTTGCGACGACGGTCGACGCGCGGCGCGGCGCGGCGGTCGGCGGATCGGCGAGCACGACATGGGCGTTCGTGCCGCCAAAGCCAAAGGAGCTGACGCCAGCGTAGCGAACCCGGCCGGTTTTCCCCAAAAACGCCGGCCGGGCGCTGACGGACAGATTGAGATCAGCAAAGGGGATATCGGGATTGAGTTCGTCACAATGGAGCGAACGCGGAAATTCGTCATGTTCAAGCGCCAGCATCGCCTTCATCGCGCCGGCGAGGCCGGACGCCGGCTCGATATGGCCGATATTGGTCTTGATCGAGCCGATCGGCAGCGGATTGCGGCGGCGACGGCCCAGCACGTCGCCAATCGACTCGGCCTCGACCGGATCGCCGACGCGGGTGCCCGTGCCATGCGCCTCGACGAAGGCGATATCGTCTGGATCGATGCCGCCGTAGATCTGCTCCAGCAGGGCGCTCTGGCTTGACGCCGAGGGCAGGGAGATGCCGTTGGTGCGGCCGTCGGAATTAACCGCTGACGCCGCGATCACGGCATGAACGCGGTCGCCATTGGCGCGGGCGCAATGTTGCGCGCGCAACACCAATACAACGCCGCCCTCGGCCCTGACATAGCCGTCGGCGTCGGCCGAAAAGGCGCGGCAAAGGCCGGTCGGCGACAGCATGGCGGCTTGCGAAAAGCTGATGAAGCCGAAAGGACTGACCAGCACATTGGCGCCGCCGACGATCGCCGTGTCGATCGCCCCGCTCCGGATCGCGGCGGCGGCGGCGTCGAGGGCGACGAGCGACGACGAGCACGCCGTGTCGATGGTGAAACTCGGCCCGTGCAGGTCGAATACATAGGAAATCCGGTTGGACAGCACCGCCAGCGTATTGCCGGTGGCGAAGTAGGCGTCCGCGGCGGCGGGGTCGTGCAGCCGCATGTTGCCGTAATCGAGCGATGATCCCCCGATAAAGACGCCGGTCTGCGTGCCGGCAAGCGACGAAGGCGCAATTCCCGCGTCCTCGAGCGCCTCGAAAGAGAGTTCCAGCAACAGCCTCTGTTGTGGATCCATCTGCTCGGCTTCGCGCGGGGAAATGCCGAATACCGCCGGGTCGAATCCCCATGGATCGTCGATGACGCCGGCGGCCCAGGTATAGCTACGGCCGCGCTCCCTCTCGCGCGGATGGCCGAGCCGCTCCAGCGACCATCGATCCGGGGGAATACGCGATACAGCGCATCGCCCCGCCGACAGAAGATCCCAAAGCTCTGCGGGAGAGTTGGCGCCGGGCAGTCTGCATGAGCGTCCGATGATTACGGGTTCGGCGTTATTCTCCGCCGCCCGCGTAAGTCGGTCCCCCTTGCTATTTTTCATAAACACAACCGGCCTTCAGTGGGTCCATGTGGACGGAGCTCTCCCTGATAAGCGGAGCAAAAACGAAATTGATGATATGACAATCTACAATAATATCTTCTTCTGCCCCACGAACTCTGCGAGCGTCAAGGGCGAAGAATCGACAAATTCTTGCCTTATGGATGCGATTGATTGTCCTGTGATCGCTGCATTGGCGGCTATATTGAGATGTTTCTTAACGGTCGCCGGAACTGGCATGATGAAATGTTGATCAATCTTGATAGATTGTGCGCAAAGGTCGTGTCTAAACAGCGACAAGGATGTCGGCAGACAGAGCATACAAATGGCAAATGACGCGAGATCGAACCCGATCGGATTGGTAAAATCCGGGCAGTGAGGGGGTGCAAACATGGGTGTGGATGTTCAGATCAATGCGAATAGATTGCCGCGTCAGTAAAGTTTTATTAACGGAGATTTCAACATTGTGTTTCGCCGGAAATATTCTGCTGAAGCGTCGCGCTCCCCGCGGTTTTTCCACTGCAATCTTTAATCACTTGCCTCCGGAGCCGCGAGGCGATTGGTTCTTGTGATGGTCAAGATCAGTCCGGAGATTGCGGGGGAAAAACTGCCGGGCCCGCAGTTGCAGGCGGGCGCCCCAGATGGCGCTTTTGGCGTCCCTGCAGTCGTTCGGCTGACAATTCGGCGCTTTGCCGCCATGGCCGTCAGCGCCCGGCCGGGATTTGGGCGCCGAGCAATCGTGGCGCAAGACGCCGAAGAGGACGACAGAGGGCTCTTCTGGCGTAGTTTCATCATTCTTGTGGTTCTGCCAGTCGCTGCCAGCTTCGTCTATTTTCAGTTTCTGGCGTCGGATCAATTTATCTCCGAGATGAGATTCGCCGTCCGCGGCGCGACCGAGACGCTGCCGGGCGGCGACGCGCTGGCGTCCTCTGGACTTGGCGCGCTCGCCTCCCTCAACACCAATCAGGACGTTTTTCTCGTCGCCGACTATATCCGCAGCCCCACCATCATCGATGATCTCGCGCCGGAAATCGATCTGCGCGCCATATTCAGCTCCCCCGGCGCCGACTTTCTCGCGCGCTTCGATCCCGCGCAATCGCGGGAGGATTTTCTGCGATACTGGCGCCGGGCGGTCGTTCCGGAAGTGGAGATCGTCTCCGGCATCGTGACCGTCAGGGTGAAAACCTTCGCGCGCGCGGATTCAGTCCGTCTCGCCGCCGCCATTCGCGCCCGCTGCGACATCGTCGTCAATCAGCTGCTCGATGGCATGCGCCGCGACCTGACCGAGCGCGGCGAGGCGGAGGTGAAAGCGGCGATGGACAAGCTCGCCGCGGGACGCGCGCGCCTAGAGCAGTTCAGAAATGTGCGAATGGCGATCGATCCTCTCGACGACGCCCACTCCTTAAGCGAAACCGTCGCGGAGTTGCGCCGCGATCTGATCGAAGTCGAAGTGAAGCTGACGAGCGCGCGACGCGGACTCGACGCCAACGCGCTTCAGATCAAGATTCTGGAATCCGACCACGACATTCTGTCGGCGCATGTCGCCGCGCTCGAAGCCAGGATAACCGCTGGCGGCGGCGATCCCACAACAGCTTCGGCTGCCCTCGCCGATTACGACCGGCTGGAGGTTGACAAGAATATCGCGGAAAAAAGGGTTGAGGTTGCCGAAAAGCTCCTTGAAAATGCGCGAGAGGACGCCAACCGCCATCATATCTATCTGGTTTCGATCGAGGACCCGACAACGCCAGAAAGTTCTTTGTTTCCCCGACGCGGCTTCTCGATTCTGATGATCTTTATCGGCGCTTTGACCATCTGGTCAGTCGTCTGCCTGACCGTCGCCGGCGTCCGCGATCACGCGAGATGACTGCTGCTTCGCGTGACGCGCTGGAGCATATTCGGGGCAGATTGACTCGGTCCGATCGACAAGAGTGTCCCCAGGCGATTGAATCAGACCGGATTTTCGGCGAAGCGATGCTTGCATGAGCGAGACGCGCCTCGAACGCCAACCAGACGACCGCCATCCGGCCGGCACGGCGGAAGAATCCGCCGTCGAGCATTTTGTCCTGCGCGAGGATTTACGCCGCGTTTCGGTTCCAATCGATCAGTTCGGCTCGTGGCGGTGGCATCAACTGTCCTTCGCCCTTTGCGTGGCGCTGCCCATTCTGATTGCCGGCGTCTATTATGGGCTGATCGCCGCGGACAAATATGCGGCCGAATTCCGCTTCAGCATCCGCACGGCGAGCGATCTTGTCCCCGATCAAGATATGGTCTCGATGCTCCTCGGCAAGGGAGGGCAAAGCGACATCGGGCGCCTGCCCTATATGGCGGCGAGTTATCTGCGCAGCCGCAATGCGGTCCGCGACCTCAACGCCAGCATCTCCTTGCGCGCCATGTTTTCGCGCCCGCAGGCGGATTTTCTGTCGCGCTTTGACGCATCCGGCAATGACGACCGGCTGTGGGACTATTGGCAGTCGATGATCTCCGTCAATGTCGATCGCGTTTCCGGATTGGTCCTCGTCCGCGTCCTTGCCTTCATTCCGGACGATGCGATGGCGATTGCGCAGGCGCTGCAAAAAGCGACCGAACGGATGATCGACGACGTCGCCAGGCGGGCGCGCAAGGACGCCCTCGCGATGGCCGGGCAGGAGGTGGAGCGCGCCGGCGTCCGCTATGCCGCTGCGCTGACCGGCCTTAGGGACGTGCGCAATCAGGAAGGAACGGTCGATCCGCAGGTGACGATCGATCTCGCGGCGAAGACGCTGCTCGGCGTCGTCAAGGAAAAGCTTGCGCTGGAGCGCCAGCGCGACGCCAATCTGAAAATTGTCTCATCAGATGCGCCGCAACAAAGGGTGCTCTTGGAGCAGATCAAGGCGCTCGACGCGCAGATCCTGGCGCAGACTCAGGCGATGACCAGCCAGAATGGCGACGCTAAAACCGCCGCCAGAACGATCTCGCTTTTCGAACAGCAAGAACTGGAGCGGCGCTTTTCGCAGCGTCTTCTTGAGGTCGCGCTGGCAGCTTATGAGAAAGCGCGTGAGGAAGCCGAGCGCCAGCACGTCTATCTCGCGGCCTTCGTCCCGCCGCAAAAGCCGGACATCGCGGAATATCCGCGCCGCGCCAGATCGGTCGCCTTCGTCGGCGTCAGCGCCTTCGGACTGTGGGTCGTGATGATGCTGCTGATCGCGGGGGTTCGGGATCGGATGCATCTGGATTAGAGCGTTTTGTGGACCGCTTTCCGACCGAATGACCCCATTTGGCCGACAAGAAATCAGTAGAGATCCAAAAGCTGGGGCGTAATAACCCAAACAGTTGGAATCGATCATGTTTCATGATTTTGGATGGATCCGAATCCAAAATCGTCGCGATCTCGCGAAGCGGAGCCCTGTAGGCGGCCGCGCCGCCGAGGAGTTCGGGAAGCCAATGCTATTCAGCATCGACGAAGATATGGGCGAAAGGATCATCGGCTGGCTGATGCCGGACAATCCGGCGGCGACGCCGCGGATCATCGTTCATCTCGATCCCGAGCATCATATCGCCATCGACGCTTTCGTCTACCGCCCCTTGCTGAAGGAGCAGGGCCTTCACAACAGCGGCGTCTGCGGGTTTGTGGCGGATGAATCGAACTGTCCCGGGATTGGCGCCGCCGCCCATCTCGAGATCAGGGACGGCGAAAACAATGTGCTGATCTATCGGCGGCATACGGCGGACAATCGCATCGACAGCAAATTCCTGCGCCTCGAAACGCAATTGTTCCGTTCCTCCAACCTCGACGAAATGTTGATCGGCCGCTTTCAGATGCCTTACCGCTCCCTCGAACTTCTCCCCGAGGAAACCACGCGGTCGATTTTCGCCATCCCGTTCAGCAATTCCATCTTTGCATCGGGCCGCATTTTCTGGCGCGTCTGGGAGCCGCTTTTGCGCGATCGCGGCTTCAAGGTCGGCATGCTGCTGCGCGATCCCTTCGAGGAAATGTCGGAGCGGCTGCTGATCCTGAAGTGGGCGTCGCTTCCCGAGGCGGCCGCGAACGCCAACGCCTTGATGCCCGCCTTGCAGCGCTGCGCCGGGCATATCCGTCACGTCGATCTCAGCGACAGCGTGGCGCTTGAGGGCCTGCTCTTGCGCGCCACCGACGAATTGCGCACGCTGCTCTATAATCCGCTCGTCTATCAACTGGCGGCTCCAAACGCCTTCGACCCGCCGCCCAATCCCGCGCCCGCCGCCGCGCTCGATTCTCTCGCCGAACTTGACGCTGTCGGGCTGCGCGACGATGTCGATTCTTTTCTCGGCCTTGTTGGCGCGGTTCTCGACCTGCCGGAGCCGCTGCCTTTCGTCGCGCTCGGCCCGAGCAAGACAGTAACCGGATTTGCCGACATCTTGCGCGAAATGAGCGCCGCCCGCGTCCTGATCGAGCAGGATCTGGAAGTTTATGCCGAGGCAAGACGCGTCCTCGCGCCAGCGCCCGCCGCTTCGGCCTGACCGCGCTGATGGCCGGGCCTCGACGGACCCCTGCGCCGGTTCCTTCGCTTGTGCCCGCGCGGGACGTTGAAGGAGACGCGCCGCATTTCGAGGCGCTGAGCGGGCGGCCCTTTCTGGCGATCGAGCCTGCGGCGCTAGTTCCGCCTTCGGGCTGGTTCAGGCTCCGCTACCGGCTCTCTTTCTTCGATCGTCCCGTGCGCCCCATCATCAGCTTCCGGCGCGGTGGCGCGGAAATCGGATGGCGTTTGCTCCCCGGTCCCGTGCTGGGGCGCGGCGAGGGGCTCCTTACCGCGCCAGCGGGAACGACGGCGGTCTGGATCTCGCCTGTCGCCCGCGCCGGCCGGTTCAGCTTCGTTCTGGAAGCGATTGAGCCGGTCCCCGCCGCGGATGTTCTTCGCCGCGGCTGGGCAGGAGATCGTGGCCGGTTCTTTAGCGCGCTCGCCACCTTCGCGCTCGGCTGGCGGCCGGAGGCTGAGCTGAATTTCCGCTGGGCGACGCAACACACGCCCTGGTCACAGTGGCCGGCCTATCGCGACCGACTCGCGGCCCCGCCGGATTGGCGCGAACTGGAGCGTCCGCGCTGCGACTGGACAGCCGCGCCGAGGGTCAGGCTCCACGCGCGCCTTGACGCCGATACGCCGCCGGAAGTTGTGGAAACGACGCTCGACAGCCTGCGGGGCCAGATGTTTCCGCATTGGTCGCTCCAGGTCGCGGGCGCTGATGAGAAGATCGCGGCGCTGGCGGCGGAGGACGCCCGGATCGGGGCCTGCGGCGGCCAGTTGCTCCACGGCCAGGATCGCGATCTTGCTGGATTTATCGGCTTCGGCGATCGTCTCGCGCCTCACGCGCTCGCCTGCTTCATTGAAACGATGGCGCGGGACGCACGTGCGTCAGCCGCCTATTGCGATGAAGATCTTGGGCCGGAGCCGGTTTTCAAACCGGAATGGAGCCGCAATCTCGAAACGGCGCGACCCTATGTCGGCCGGCTGTTGCTGGCGCGGCTTTCTCTTGCCCGCGCGCGTCTGGCGTCGTTACCCGCCTTCGAGGAGGCGGCTTTCGCCAAAGAGGTTCTGCGCGGCCTCACCCGTCACGAAGTCGCCCACATACCGCGTCCGTTGATCGAAACCCGGCCGCGCGCGAATCCGACCCGCCCCTCTTCGCCCCGGCCGCCGACAGCCAGGGCCCCGCATGTGACCATCATCATGCCGACCCGCGACTGCGCTCCTCTGCTTCGGCAGAGCGTGGAAAGCCTGCTGGCGAAAACCCGCTACCCCGCCTTCGATCTCGTGCTGGTCGACAATGGCAGCACGGAGCCTGCCGCGCTGGAGGCGCTGCGCGCGGCTGGGCGCGACAAAAGAGTGAGCCGGATCGACTCTCCGGGCGCCTTCAACTTCTCCCGTCTTTGCAACCTCGGGGCCGCCGTCGCGACAGGCGAGGTGCTGGTTTTCCTCAATAATGACGTTGAAATTACAGAAGGCGACTGGCTCGGCGAGCTGGCGTTTCAGGCGCGCCGCCCGGACGTCGGCGCGGTTGGCTGCCTCTTGCTCTATCCCGACGGACGCATCCAGCATGCAGGGATCGTACTCGGCCTGGGCGAAAGCGCCGGCCATTGCGACGCCGGACTTGCGGCGAGCGCGCCGGGCTGGCTTGGCCGCAATGACGCGGTTCATGAAGTCTCGGCCGTCACCGGCGCCTGTCTTGCCGTCGAGCAGAGTAAATTCGCAGCTGTCGGGGGCTTCGACGAAATCCATCTGCCGATCGAATTCAACGACATAGATCTCTGCCTGCGGCTTGAGGAACGGGGATTCCAGACGCTCTGGACGCCCCTCGCGCGCCTCACCCATTTCGAGTCGGCGAGTCGGGGCAAAGCGACCTTCCGCCGGCTCGGCGCCCATGCCGCCGAGCGCGCCTATATGCTTGACCGCTGGGCCGATCGCCTGCGCGACGACCCCTGCTATCATCCCGGCCTTTCCCTGTTCAGCCTCACGCCTCAGTTGGCGTGAGCCGACCGGTTCGTTGCCCCGCCTGCGCAAAAGCGCTATCTGACCTTTTGCGCCCTGACAGGCGCGCTCCGATATCGCGCCCTCGCAAAATGCGTTAAATCGTTGTTATAAACTGTAGCTTTACGCGCTGCGCAGCCTCGATCTTGCCGCCGCGTCGCGCCGGCCAATTCAGCAGCGGCATGGAGGAACGGTGGCCGAATTCGCTGTAGGTCCGCGCGTCGGCGCCGAGGCGGAGGCCGTTGAAAACGCGGCCCGCGAACGGAGGGAGCTGAAGCGCGAGCTTATCATCGTGCAGGATCATCTCGCCGACGTCGAGGCCCGCCTCGCGAGGCTGAAGCCCTTACTGCAGGCGGCGTCCTTGTTTCGCCTCGCGCCGCGTCTGGCAATCGGTCTCTGTCTCTTGATCTGGAAAACCGTCGCGCTGCTCTGGCGCTGGCCTGTGGCGCTGAGAACGATCGAGGACGCGCGCTTTCGCGCCACGCGTCTGGCGTTTGATCCGGAAAGCGGAGCCTGGACGCGGCGGCTCGACCGCGCGGCGTTCTGGGGCAATTTGCGGCGCTCGTCCGGTTTTTTCCCTCCGCCGGTTTACGTCGTGCGGCCGCGCCAGAGAATGGGGCTCGCGCGCCGCCCGAAAGTGTTGCACGCGATCGCCAATGTCTGGGTTGGAGGATCGACGCAACTCGTCGTCGATCTCTACGACCATCTCGGCCATCGCATCGAAATGGAGACGATAACCTCCTCCTTGCCGCCGTCTGGCGCGCATGAGGGAATGACCATCCGGCTGGCGCCTCAGCCGGTCTCGCGGCATGTGGTGCGCGCCACCTTCAGCCGGTTCCGCCCGGATCTTGTCCATATTCACTACTGGGGCGACGTCGACGAGCCTTGGTATCGCGCCATCTTTGAAGTCGCGGCCGAGTTTGAATGTCCCGTCGTGCAGAACGTCAACACGCCGGTCACGCCCTTTGCCGATGCGCCGGTCGCCTGCAACGTCTTTGTCTCGCAAAGCGTCCTCGACCGTTTTGGCTCCAAGGCGCCGGCAAGGGTGATTTATCCGGGCATCGATCTTGACCGTTTCGCTCGGCCCACCGTCCCGGCCGCGGGCGCCTTCGACACGATCGGCATGATCTACCGGCTCGAAAATGACAAGCTCAACGCACAGGCGATCGAACTGTTTATCGCGGTCGTCAAGAAACGCCCGGCGACGCGCGCGATCATCATCGGCGACGGCTCGCTGTTTGCGCATTTCCGCCGCCGCGTGATCGAAGAAGGGCTGCTGCCGCATTTCGAATTTTCCGGCTACGCGCCTTATGAGGAGTTGCCGGCTTTTCTGGCGCGCTTCAAGATTTTCGTCGCGCCGGTGCGTCAGGAAAGCTTTGGGCAGGTCATTCCCTTCGCCATGAGCTGCGGGCTTGCGGTGGCGGGCTATCGCATCGGCGCCGTGCCGGAAATTCTGGGCGACGATGAAACCCTTGGCCAAACGCTTGGCCAAACCCTTGGCGAAACCCTCAATGAAACGGCCGGGATCATTGTGGCCCTGCTTGACGACCGCGCCCGGATCGAAGCGCTCGGGCGGCGCAATCAGGCGATCGCGAAGGCGCGTTTTTCAGTCGGGGCGATGGCGGCCGCCTATTGCAGCCTCTACCGCGATATTGCGCCGGGGGATTTCGATATGGCGCCCGGCCTTCCTGACGCCGTTCTTTTTCCCTTGTAGGCGAGCGCCGCGATCATGATGGGCAAAGCCCTCGTTACCGGCGCCAGCGGTTTTCTCGGGCGAGCCCTCGTTCCAGTTCTCCTTGCGTCCGGCGCGGGCGTGATCGCCGCCGGGCGCGGGCAGAGCCCGTTTGCAGCCCATCCGCGTCTGACCTGGCGCCGCATCGACCTTGCCGATCCCGCCGCGCCGCTGCGGGAAATCACGTCGGGCGTCGATTGCATCTATCATCTGGCCTGGTCGACGGTTCCATCGGAGGCGAGCCTTTCCCCCGCCGAGGACGCGCGCGCAAATATCGTCGGCTCCCTGCGCCTCATCGAGAGCATTGCGCCGGGCGCCGCCCCCCGCTTTATCTTCGCCTCGTCGGGCGGGGCGATCTACGGCCGGCTGCGGCAGGCGCCGGCGAGCGAGGATCATCCGCTGAATCCGATCTCGGCCTATGGCCTGTCGAAGCGCACGGTCGAAGCTTATCTCGACCTTTTCGCCGACACGGTCGGGTTGCGCCCGGCTTCACTCAGGATCGGCAATCTTTTTGGACCGGGGCAAAATTCCGCGCGGCTTTTTGGCGCCGTCACCCAGTTCAGCAAGGCCGCCCTGACGGGAGCGCCGATCATATTGTTCGGCGACGGCTCGACGGTGCGCGATTACGTCTATATCGACGATGCGGTTGATGCGCTGATCCGCGCCGCGCGAACAGAAGATTCGTCGAGAACGCTGAACATTGGCAGCGGAGAAGGACGCTCGTTGAACGATATCATCGCCTGTCTCGAATCACAGCTTGGCAGACCCGTCAAAGTCGAGCGCCGGCCTGCTCGCCCGTTCGATACGCCCCTCTCAATTCTCGATCCCTCGCGCGCGCGGCGCGAAATCGGCTGGTCGGCGCGGGTTTCGTTCGAGGAGGGGGTGGCGCGCACCTTGATAAGCCTCGCGGGCGGCGCGGCGTGAAGGGCGACTGATGAGAATTGCGCTTTACGTCCATTGCTTTTTCCCAACTCATTTTTATGGCACCGAAGCCTATACGCTGACGCTCGCCAGGGAGTTGATCGCGCTTGGCCAGGAGCCCGTCGTCGTGACGGCGACGCTCGCGGGCGAGCCGGCGCAAAAGGAGCTTGTCGAGGAGCGAATCTATGAGGGCGTCCGCGTCGTCTCGATCGACAAGAATCTTTTTCCCAATCGCGGCGTCCGCGACACCTATGAGCAGCCGGCGCTGCGTCATCTGCATGAGCGTCTGTTGCGCAAGATCGCGCCGGACATCATCCATGTCTGCCATCTTATCAGCCATACAACCGCGCTGCTTGACGTTGCGGGCGCGATGGGCGTTCCTACATTCGCCACGCTCACGGATTTCTTCGGGTTCTGCTACAACAACAGGCTTGAAGACGCACAGGGCGAACTCTGCGCCGGTCCCGACGCGGCGCGGGCCAACTGCATCGCCTGTTTCCTGAAGCTTGTCGGCGCAAGGCCGGAGGCGAAGCCGCTGACGCGGCTCGGCGCCGATCCGCGTTTGCGCCCGTTTGTCTCAAAGCAGCTTGCAAGGCTCGGCGAGCGGCAGGACGAGCCATTCAGCATTGCCGGATTCACGCCAAATGACATTGTCGCGCGGCCGGATATCCTGCGCGAGGCGATGGGCGTCTATTGCGAAGCGATCGCGCCGACGCTTTTCCTGAAACAGGCCTATCAAGACAATGGCTTTCCGGCGTCAATGCATGTCAGCCATTTCGGCGTCGACATCGATCGCGCTCCAAAACCTCTGCGCGTGGAAGGCGGCGGGCTGAAGCTCGGCTTCATCGGCCAGTTGTTTCCCCACAAGGGAGCGCATCTCCTTCTCGACGCCTTGCGCGCGAGCGGCCGGACGAATCTGACCCTGAAAATCTGGGGACCGGACGATCAGGATCCGGCCTACTACGCCACGCTGCGGCAAAAGGCCGAGGGTCTTGCCGTCGCATTCCCCGGTATCCTGCCGCGCGCGGAGCTGGCGCATGCGCTTGGCGATCTCGATTATCTCATCATTCCCTCGACCTGGTACGAAAACAGCCCGCTCATTCTCCTGCAGGCGCTCGCCACCCACACGCCGGTCATCATTTCTGACGTGGCCGGGATGACGGAATTTGTCGAGGACGGCCGCAACGGTTTCCATTTTTTGCGCGGCGACGTCGCAAGCCTGACCGAGGTCCTGTGCAGGGCAGCCGACGATCCGGCATTGGCGACGCGTCTCAGCGCCGCGACGTTCTACGACCATACGCCAGCCGACATGGCGAAGGACGTTCTGTCGATGTATCGCGCTTATGGATTATCTGACGTAGATCATGAGAATGACGCGCCGGCCCTCGGCGAGCCCGCCAACACCGCCGTTGAACTCGGCTTTGAAGGCGCGCTGGAGTCATGGTTCGCCCACAACGAAGCCGCCCTTGATCTGGGTGACGCCGCGCGCGAAACCATAGCGCCGTTCCCGCCGCTCGATCTGATGCAGGCAACCTCGGGATTGAGCCGCCCGGAGGATTTCGCGCGGCATGGCGTCGACATCATGCGGGCGCTGGCGTCGGCCCATGCGACAGATCTCCACGCCTATCGCGCGTGGCTCGATTTCGGCGTCGGCGTCGGACGCGTGGCGCGGCTTTTCAAAGGCTATCGCGGCGTCTACGTCGGCGTTGACGTCGATCCTCGCATGATCCAATGGGCGCGCGCCAATCTGCCCTGGGTCAAGGCTCTGCACACAACGCCGCGCCAGCGGTTGCCTTGCGGGGATCAACGCTTCGACGCTGTGGTGAGTATCTCCGTCTTCACCCACATGAACGAGGAAGACCATCGATTCTATCTTGCGGAGTTGCATCGCGTCACGCGGCCCGGCGCGTTGCTGATGCTCACCCTCCACGGGCAGAAGGCGATCGAACGGGCGTCGGCCGACCCTGCGATCCTCGGTCTTTTGGGCATTTCGCCCGATGCGCTTCAGGCGGCGAGCCTCGCCCTCAGCGAGGGAGACGGGTTTCACTTTACGCTTCAGTCCGGCCATCTGACATCGCAGGCTTATGATTACGGGATTACCTTCGTGAACCGGAAATGGATCGACGCCGTCTGGACGCAATGGTTCGACATTGAATCCTATGTCGAAGGCGCCATCCATAATTTTCAGGATATCGTCGTCGCCCGCAGCAAGTAGGGCAGGCAAGCGACCTATCCGAAGTCTTTCGCCAGCACCCCCAACTCGATGATGACGCGGGCAATGAGAGCTTGCCGCCCGGCCTTATCCAGCGTTACGTCGCAATCAGCCAGATTATGCAGAAAATGGGCGACCTCCCGCTTCTGTTCTGCGTAGCCGGAGCGTCGCTTTGCGATGATATCTGACATATCATCAAGCGATCGGGCGAGATCCGTATTGGCTGTGAAGGCGGGACGTACAGGAAGCAGCGCAGCCGATCGCGCCTCATATTCGAATATTGTCTGAGCGAGGCTCAGCCAAAATATCCGGTCCGCGCATGCGGCGTCTTGCAGGATCGGCCGCTTGATGGCGAGCGCCTCCTGCACGGCAAGCATTCCGCGTTCGCCATCCTGCGTCACGCTGCGGGGGTCTTGCCGGCGCCTGTTCAGGGCCTCAGGGCAAAAGGCGACGGCGCCTTGCCGCAGACATGCGACATAGGCCGCCCAATCGCCGCAATAGTGAAATCTCTGGATGGTTTCGAGGACGCCGCATAGCGCGGCGCGCTTGAAGAGAACCGCGCTGACGTTTGGAATTGTGTTCTTGACAGCGAGGGCTGTCGTGATTTCGCGCGCGCCGTCTTCCACATACCCGGACAACCATTTCGCCTCATCCAGCGTATCCGTGTAGAAGCGGCAGCTTGAGGCAAGCGTTTCGCCTTCGGCTCCAATCGTTTCGGAGTCGCTGTAGGCGAGTACGATATTTTGATTTCGGAAAGACGCGACCATTCGCTCGAGAAAACGGGGATCGGAGCTGTCATCGCTCTCGGCGATCCAGACGAGCTCGCAGCGGGCCTGGAATGCGCCTTTGGCCCATTGTTTGAAAGGCGAGCCGCTGTTGGCGTCAGCCGCGATGATCGTGAATGGAATGGCCGATTTCGCCTGCCACAGTTGTGCGATTGCGAGGCTTTCGTCGTCCGACGCGTCGTCGAGGAAAATGATCTCGTCGGGCGGCAGGGTCTGGGCGAGGATCGAGCCGATACGCTCGTCGAGATAGCGCGCGTGATTGTAATTCGGAATGATTGTGGAAATCGTCGGCCGCGGCGTTTCGCGATAGTCGATTTTGCGGCGCAGAAGCTCGGCCCAATCCGCTGTGGTCAGCTGCCTCGAGGCGTCGACCTGATGATGCGCAAGAGCAAGTTCTGTGCAGAGGGGCGAGAGCGATGCGGTTGCGCCATTCGCCTCGATGACGAGGGCTCCGGGATCGCGATATTTAAGTGCGCGCAGGAGCCGGTCGAGGACGATGCCGGGTTCGAGCGGCGCCAGATTTGGCAGCGACAGATCGAGCATGGCGACGCCCTCGCGCATAGTCGCGTCAGGCATGTTGGCGACGACGTAAAGATCCACTTGCGGCAATTGTCTCAGCACAGCGCAGAGAGCGGCCGTGGCGGCCCCGACAAGGTCAATGATGAGAACAGGAAAAGGCGCATGAGGACGCTCAGCCCTCGTGGCCCGGCGCCAGGGAAAATCGTCAAAAACAGCGACAGGCGAGCCAGGCGGCGGCAATGCGGCGTCAGCGCTGCGCCAGTTTGCGCGCCCCTGATCCGCATAGTCGGTCAAGGCCTGCTCCAGCGTGACCGACGCCTGCGGCGCGTGAGCGACATAGAATCGGGGGTCGAAACATTCATGAGGCCTGCGCCCTTCGGCGGCGCCGCGAGAAAGATAATGACGCAGAGGCTCGATGCCCGCGTCGCGCGCGCCGGGATTTTTCATGAGGTACCAGGGCGCGTCGAACAGCGGGCCGGGGGAGCGTCCGCCGCGCGCGCCGGAGGCGACGAAATGCAGGAAGGGATCGAAACCTGCCCGCCTGACGTCAGGATTTTGGGCAAGATACCAGTCGCGGTCGAACAGCGGTGTTGGCGAGGCGTTGCCGGGCAGGCCATAGGCAATAAAATGGCCGAGCGGCGTCAGACCGTGAAGGGCGCCAGCGCTTTTGCGATAATAGGCGGATGAAAAATAAGGCGACGGATCGCGTCCCGCAGCTGCGCCATATTTGATGTAATCGATCAGCGGGTTGGCGGCTTTGCAACACGCCGTCGCTCGATACCAATCGGGATCGAAGAGGAGATGCGGCCGCGCCCCTTCGAAAGCCCCTTCAACCAGATAATGCATGATGGGACTGAGTTCGCCTGTCTCGAAGGCGGGATATTCCTTTCTGTACCAGTCCGCGTCGAAAATCCGGCTGCGCGCAATCAGCTCGGCAAGATACGGTAGAGCCTTAAGAGTCTTGATTTTCAGCGGCATGGTCGCGAAGCGTTTGCTCAACCGGTTTCAGCGCTTTTATGGAGTGCGCCGGCCCGTCTGTCGAATAGGCTGGACCATTCCATTCTGAGGGGAGGCCAAAACGCGGACATATTTTGAGCAAAGGTTTGTTGTGACCTATTTGCTACAGCTTCCCGCTAACGCCGCAGGGACGGGGCTTCGCTGTGGTTTCGAGCCGCCGGCAATGATAAATCTCGGCTGTCATGGGTGGATCGCGAATGCGGAATGACTTTGCAAATGTCGCGCGCATTCTGCTTTCCGGCGCGATCGCGATCGCTTTGACCGGCTGCGCGACGATTCTGCCTGGAGCGGGGCCGAGCAACGACGATGTCGTGGCCCAATCCTCCTATCCCGGCTTCCAACGCTACGAAGTCGTCGACATCAATTCCTCCGTTCTTGACATTTTGCGCCACCGCGAAGCCGACAGTTTTCTGGCCCATTTTGGCGATTACAGACCTTCGGTCGAACCAAAAATCGGCGTTGGCGATACAGTTTCCGTGACTATATGGGAGGCCGGCGCCGGCGGGTTATTCTCGGCTCCGCTGGTTAGCGACCGCTTCAGCACCGGCTCAAAGAGTTCGACCATTCCCGATCAGATCGTCGGCCGCGACGGTTCGATCAGCGTTCCTTACGCTGGACGCGTCAGGGTGGCGGGCCGCACGACGCAAGAGGTGCAGATCATTGTCGAACGCGCGCTTGCGGGCAAGGCGATCGAGCCGCAGGTTCTGATCAATATGCCAAGGTCGGTCAGCAATAGCGTCACCGTCACGGGAGAAGTGGCCAATGGCGCGCGCGTGCCCCTGAGCGTCAGGGGCGATCGCGTCATGGACGTCATCGCAACGGCGGGCGGAATCCGCGCTCCGGTGAACGAAACCTATGTTCAGCTCTCGCGCGGGCGCGAAACAGTTCGCGTCGCGATGACGCGCGTCTCGTCCGATCCACGAGAAAACATCTTCCTGCGCCCCAACGACGTGTTGACGTTGATCCGGGATCCGCAAACCTTCATCGCTTATGGCGCGACGGGCCGCAACGCCGAGATTCCCTTCGACGCCGAAGGCATCAGCCTGTCGCAGGCGCTGGCCAAGGCCGGCGGCCTGCTGGATTTTCGTTCCGATCCCGCTGGCGTCTTCATCTTCCGTTTCGAGCCTGAAAGCGTCGTTCGCGCGCTCAACCCGAACACGACCATCGCGGCGCCGCATCAGTTGACGCCGGTCGTCTACCGGCTGAACCTGCGCGACGCGGCGAGCCTGTTCGTCGCCCAGGGCTTCCGCATCCAGAACCGCGATCTGCTTTACGTCTCGAATGCGCCGATCACCGACGCGCAGAAAGTCATGGAAGTCGTCGGCCTGATCTCCGGCCCGACGACGACCGGCCTTGCCGCCTATTCCTTCGTCAAATAACGGCGGCGGCGTCAGGCCTTGAAATGGTCGATCAAGCGCTGGCCGTATTTGGTTTTGCCGAGCTTGATCGCAAGCTGGGCGAAAGCATCCTTCGATATCCAGGCGTTGAGATAGGCGACCTCTTCCGGCGCCGAAATCAGCTGGCCCTGCCGTTTTTGCAGGACTCTGACGAACTCGGCCGCCTCCATGAGGGAGTCATGCGTGCCGGCGTCGAACCAGGCAAAGCCCCGTCCCAGTCTTTCAAGCTTCAATCGATTCTGCCGAATGTAGAGGTTGTTGAGATCAGTGATTTCGAGTTCGCCGCGCGCCGACGGCTTCAGGCTGCGCGCCAGTTCGACGACGTCGGCGTCGTAGAAATAGACGCCGATCGCCGCCCAGCTGGATTTCGGCTTTTGCGGCTTCTCCTCGATCGACAGAACGTCGCCCGCCTCATTGAATTCGATGACGCCGTAGCGCTCCGGTTCGTCGACCGAATAGCCAAAAACGGTGGCGCCGCCGATTGAGGCTGCGGCGCGCCGCAGCGTTTCCGACAGGCCGTGGCCGTAAAGAAGATTGTCGCCAAGGATAAGGCACGCCGGCTTGCCGTCCAGAAATTCGGCGCCGATGAGAAAGGCCTGCGCAAGCCCGTCTGGAGCCGGCTGAACGGCATAGGCGAGCTCAATGCCCCATTGGCTTCCATCGCCGAGAAGATGCTGGAA
Organism: Methylocella silvestris; assembly: GCF_002891535.1. Classification (GTDB taxonomy): domain Bacteria; phylum Pseudomonadota; class Alphaproteobacteria; order Rhizobiales; family Beijerinckiaceae; genus Methylocapsa; species Methylocapsa silvestris_A. Next base: position 32,724 of record NZ_PDZR01000013.1, read on the forward strand.
GGCCGGCTGATCCTGCGGCGTCGAGATGATCAGGATTTCCCGGATTCCGGCCAGCATCAAGGTCGACAGCGGATAATAGATCATCGGCTTGTCGTAGACGGGCAGGAGTTGCTTGGACGTCACCAGCGTCAGCGGATGCAGACGCGTCCCCGACCCTCCCGCAAGAATAATCCCTTTACGCATGATCGATCGCCTCTTGCCGCCGCGGTCTTGTGAAATTCGGGCTTATGAAATGCCGGACGTCTGCGCCGCGCACTGCTGGTCGATTAAATTCAACTCTTGCCGGTGAGCGCTTGCGCGACAGCATCGGTTTCCTCGCCCCAGTGGTGAGCGCCAAAACCGAACTTTCGCACGAACAGGCTGCAGTCGAGAACGGAATTGGCCGGCCGCCGCGCCGGCGTCGGATAGTCGGCTGTCGCGATCGCCGTAACCTTTGGCCGCCGGCCGGTGATGTTCGCCTGCGCCTCGACGATGCGGCTGGCGAAGCCGTGCCAGCTCGTCGCGCCAACGCCGGCGAAATGATAGAGGCCATATAAATCGGAGCCCGTCTCGAGCCGCGGCGCGAGGCGCAGGATGGCGACGGCGATATCGCGCGCTGAGGTCGGGCAGCCATGCTGGTCGGCGACGACGCGCAGCTCGTCGCGGTCTCTTGCGAGGCGCAGCATGGTTTTCAAAAAATTATTGCCGAACTCGCCATAGACCCATGAGGTGCGCAAAATGATGTGCAACGGCGCGGCGTCGCGCACGGCGGACTCGCCGGCCGCTTTGGTGCGGCCATAGACGCCGAGCGGAGCAAGGGGATCGCTTTCCATATAAGGGCCTATTTTGGTCCCGTCGAAAACATAGTCGGTCGAGAGATGGATCAGAGGTGTTTCGCGCGCGGCGCAGGCCTTGCCTATGACGCCCGGTCCGATCTCATTGCCGCGCTGCGCTGCGTTGATTTCCGTTTCGGCGAGATCGACTTTCGTGTAGGCGGCGGCGTTGACGACGAGGGTCGGCGCCGTTTCGTCCAAGGCGCGGGCGACATCCGCTGCGTTGGCGATATCGACCTCCAGGCGCGACAGCGCCTTGCAGGCGACGCCCTTGGCGAATGCGGTCCGCTGAAGCTCCTGTCCGACCTGACCGCCGGCGCCAAAAATCAGGATCATGCGACGCCAAGCCGTTCGCCGCGGTAGACGCCAGTCCTTATGCGCTCCCACCAGTCGCGATGTTCAAGATACCATTGAACTGTTTGCCGCAGCCCGGACTCGAATGTCTCACGCGGCCTCCAGCCGAGATCTGCGGCGATTTTGCTGGGATCGATCGCATAGCGCAGATCATGGCCGGGCCGGTCCGAGACGAAGCTCACAAGCCCGGCGCGCGGCCCGATGGCGCGATCCGGCGCAAGCTCGTCGACCAGAGCGCAGATGGCGTGGACCACGTCGAGATTGCTTCTCTCATTGTGGCCGCCGATGCAATAGGAGCCGCCGACGGCGCCTCGGAAGGCAACGGTCAACAGCGCGCGGGCATGGTCCTCGACATAGAGCCAGTCACGAATATTGGCGCCGGCGCCATAGACCGGCAAAGGCTTGCCTTCGAGCGCGTTGATGATCGTCAATGGGATCAGCTTTTCGGGGAAATGATAGGGGCCGTAATTATTCGAGCAATTGCTGAGCACCGTCGGCAATCCATAGGTGCGCCGCCACGCGTTGACGAGATGGTCCGACCCGGCTTTTGACGCCGAATACGGCGAATTCGGGCAATAGGCCGTCGTCTCGACAAAAAAGCCCTCCGGCCCGAGCGAGCCAAACACCTCGTCGGTCGAGATGTGGTGGAAACGGAACGACGCCTGCCGCGCGGCGGGCAGGGCGCGCCAATAAGCCAGGGCGGCCTGCAGCAGGGTGAAGGTTCCAACGACATTGGTCTGGATGAATTCGCCGGGACCGTCGATCGAGCGGTCGACGTGGCTCTCCGCCGCCAGATGCATGACGATATCCGGCTGGAACTGCGCAAAAACCGCCTGCATTCGCGGCGCGTCGACAATGTCGGCGCGGATAAAGTCATAGCGCGGATTGGCCGCAACAGGCTCCAGCGAATCAAGATTGCCGGCGTAAGTCAGCTTGTCGATGACGAGAACGCTGTGGGCCGTCTCGCCGATGATCTCACGCACCACGGCGGAGCCGATGAAGCCGGCGCCTCCCGTCACGAGAATCCGTTTCGGCGCCGCGTCATTCATGGCGCGCTAGCGTCAAAATGAAACGGCGAAACGAAATCCGCGAAACGTCCGAGCTTGGCGTCCTTGTCGGAAAGGAAGGCGCCGCCGGCCTCAAGAGGCCACTCGATCTTGAGGTCGCGATCGTTCCAGATCAATCCGCTTTCGCAGGTCGGGGCATAGTAATCATCGACCTTATAGGCCACTTCCACATCGTCCTCGAGGGTGCAGAACGCATGCGCGAAGCCGCGTGGAATAAGCAATTGTTCGCCGCCGCCGGCGGTGAGCGTCTCGCCGATCCACCGCCCGTACGTCGGCGAGCCGGCGCGCAGATCGACCGCCACGTCGAAGATCGCGCCGCGCACCGCTCTGACAAGCTTGGCTTGAGACGCTGGCGGCAGCTGGAAATGCAGGCCGCGGATCGTTCCGGCCTTGGCCGAAAAGGACTGGTTGTCCTGGACGAATTGTGCGTCGACGCCCGCCTCGGCGAAGGTCCGCTGATTGTAGGTTTCAACGAAATAGCCGCGCTGGTCGGCGAACCGGCGCGGTTTCAAAACCAGGACGCCCGGCAAATCTGTCGTCTTGACGTCCATCGGTCCCCCATCGTTGCGACGGACCATTCTGCTTTATGGAGCGCCTATTGCACAGATTTTGCGTCTTTCGTCCACCCTGAGCGTCATTCCTCGCCGGGGCCGGCCTCCTCGACGCCATGAACGGCGGCGGCGCGGCAGGACTGTCTTCGCTCGGCACACGGCGCGGGCGCGGCGCGCCAAAGAAATTCCGCGTGGTCGCCAGATCGCAGAATCGGAATTGGGGCGCCTCAAGCCGTTGCAAGCCGATCGCGACAGCCCGTCATGCGTTTGTCACTCTGTCGTGGTGAATTGCCGCCGCCGCCGGAACCCGCCTCCTGGGGGGCGGCAATGGAGCCAATATGACAACTTCGGTCGAGCGCATGGATGAAACGGACTGCGTCGCCGACGCCGCGGCCTTCCGTGGCGACATTGCACACGATCCGAAGCGTTTCATCAACCGCGAACTGTCCTGGCTCGCCTTCAATCGACGCGTTCTCGAGGAAGCCTCAAACGTCTCCCATCCGCTGCTCGAGCGCGTGCGCTTCCTGTCGATCTCCGCCAGCAATCTCGACGAATTCTTCATGGTCCGGGTGTCGGGCGTCATCGAACAGGTCGAAGCCGGCCATGCCAACCCGTCCATGGATGGATTGACGCCGGCCGGGCTGCTCGCCGAGATCCGGACGTCGACCGCGCAATTTACCTCCGATCAGGAACAGGTCTGGAGCGAACTGAGGCAAGAACTCAAGGCCGTGGGCGTCGCGATCATCGGTCAGGCGGCCTGGACCGGCGCGGACCTCGCGCGGCTCGAAGGCTATTTCGCCGACGCCATCTTCCCCATGGTGACGCCGATCGCGATCGATCCGTCGCGTCCATTTCCCTTCATTCCGAATCTCGAATTATCGCTTGCGCTCGAAGTGGTGCAGCGGGCCGATCTGCGCGCCTTCTCGGCTCTCGTGCGCCTTCCGGCCAAGCTTGCCCGCTTCTTCCGGCTTGACGACGGCGCTGGCGGCGAGGCGCGGTTCGCTCGGGTCGAGGAGATCGCCGCGCATTTCGCCGACCGGCTGTTTCCAGGCTGCGACTTTGGCGCAATCGGGCCGTTCCGCGTCGTTCGCGACCTCGACATCGAATTCGCCGAGGAGGCCGAAGATCTCGTCGAGGTGTTCGAGGCGGCGATCAAGGCGCGCCGGCGCGGCTCGGTGATCCGGCTCGAAGTCGATGGCGCCATGCCGGCGTCCTTGCGCGAATTCGTCGCCGGACAGCTCGCCCTGCCGCCGGAGGAGGTCGTCGTTCAGGACGGCATGCTGGCGCTGAGCGCCCTCTCGCAACTCGTCGGCGCCGATTTGCCGAACCTCAAATTCCCGTCCTTCGCGCCGCGTTTCCCCGAACGCGTCCGCGAATTCAACGGCGATTGCTTCGCAGCGATCCGCGAAAAGGACATCATCGTCCATCATCCCTATGAATCATTCGACGTCGTCGTGCAGTTCCTGCAGCAGGCGGCGCGCGATCCAAATGTCGTCTCAATCAAGCAGACGCTCTATCGCACCTCATCGGACAGTCCGATCGCCAAGGCGCTCGTCGAGGCCGCCGAAGCCGGCAAGTCGGTTACCGCCCTCGTCGAACTCAAGGCGCGCTTCGACGAGGAAGCCAATATCCGCTGGGCGCGTTCGCTGGAGCGCGCCGGCGTGCAGGTCGTGTTCGGCTTTCCGGAACTGAAAACCCACGCCAAGCTCTCCATGGCGGTGCGGCAGGAAGCCGGCGGCCTCGTGACCTACTGCCATATCGGCACTGGCAATTATCACCCGATCACCGCCCGCATCTACACCGATCTCTCGGCTTTCACGGCCGATCCCGCCGTCGCCCGCGACGTCGCCCGCGTCTTCAACTACATCACCGGCTCGAGCCCGCCAGGGGCGCTGGAGCGCCTTGCGATTTCGCCGATTTCGGCCAAGCGCCGGCTCCTCGAGCATATCGAAGCGGAGGTCGCCCATGTTGCGGCCGGCCGGCCCGGCGCGATCTGGCTGAAGTGCAATTCCATCGCCGATCCCGAAATCATCGACGCGCTTTATGCGGCGGGCGGCGCCGGCGTCGACATCGAGCTGGTCGTGCGCGGCATTTGTTGTCTTCGGCCCGGCGTTCCTGGGCTTTCGGAGAACATCCGCGCCAAATCCATCGTCGGACGTTTCCTCGAACATTCCCGCATCTACGCCTTCGGCAACGGCCATCGCCTGCCCCATCCCGACGCCGCCGTCTATATTTCCTCGGCCGATCTGATGCCGCGGAATCTCGATCGGCGGGTCGAGACGTTGTTTCCGATCACCAATCCAACCCTGCACGAACAGGTGCTGGAACAGGTGCTGCTCGCCAATCTTCTCGACAATGAGCAGAGCTGGACGATCCTTTCGGACGGGTCGAGCCGGCGCGTCATGCGCGGCGAAGGCGAAGCGCCGTTCAGCGCGCAAACCTATTTCATGACCAATCCGAGCCTCTCCGGCCGAGGCAAGGCGCTGGCTGGCTCCGCGCCCCGCAAGCTGGCGGAAGCCGCGGCGAAAATGGCGAACGCTGCGGATTAGCGCCGCGCCGCGATCTTGGCGGCCGGCCGTTTCCGGCGCCGAAGCGGTCTGATTGTCATCCACCTGTCATAAGGCGCGGCTACGGTTCGGGGCATCTGGCGGACGCTGCGTCGACGCCGAAAAACGGGTCAATCAAGACGATCGACTTGAGCTGTACCGTGGGGTTGTCGCGTCAAAACGATGCGTCAGCGCCGGCGAAGCGACTACTGCCTGCTCCCTCCGCGCCCGCGGGCGGGGCATGTTCGACGCCAAGGACTTGATATGAGCGGCCCGAAAGGTCTCGCAAATACGGTCTGGAACAATTCATCGCCAGAGGCATCCAAAACATGGAACTACGCTCGATAAAACTTAAGTCGCTCTTCGCCGGCGCGTTGCTGCTCGCCGCGCAGGTCTCTTCGGCCGACGCGGCGGACCTGCGGCTCATCGGCTCGGGCGCCAGCTTTCCCTTTCCGATCTATTCGGCATGGTTCAAGGGGTTCAGCAAGGCGACCGAGGGCGTGACGGTCGACTATCAGGCCAAGGGCAGCGGCGCCGGCATCCAGGATCTTACCAACGCTACGGTCGACTTCGCCGCCAGCGACGCGGCGATGACGCCGGAGCAGATCGCGAAGGTCGCCAACGGCGTCGTTCTGCTGCCGATGACCGCCGGCGAAATCGTGCTTGCCTATAATCTTCCCGGCCAGCCGAAGGATCTGAAGCTGCCGCGCGACGTCTACCCTGAGATTTTCCTCGGCAAGATCACCAACTGGAGCGATCCGCGCATCGCCGCGGCGAACCCCGGCCTCAAGCTGCCCGATATGCCCATCACCGTCGTGCGGCGCTCGGACGCCAGCGGCACCAGCTTCGTCTTTACAAAGCACCTCTCGGCGATCAGCCCGGCGTTCAAGGATCAGGTCGGCTTTGGCACCACGGTGAACTGGCCGCAGAGCGACAAGATCGTCGCCGCGCCGAAAAACGACGGCGTGACGGCCACCATCAAACAGACGCCCGGCGCGATTGGCTATATCGAATGGGGCTACGCCAAGCTGACCAAGGCGGACGTCGCCCTGCTGCAGAACAAGGCCGGCAATTATGTCGCGGCGGGCGGCGAAGGCGGACCGCTGGCGCTGGCGAGCGTCGATTTTCCGCCGGATCTGATCGCCTGGGTGGACGATCCGAAGGACCCCAAGGCCTATCCGATCGCGAGCTTCACCTGGATGCTGTTCTATCAAAAGCAGGATCCGCAAAAGGCTGAGAACCTGCGCAAGCTCGTCGCCTACGGCTTGACCGAGGGCCAGAAGCTCGCCGACAGCATGGGATATATCCCCCTGCCGGCCGGCGTGATCGAGAAGGTCAAAGCCGCGGCGGCCAAGATCCAATAAGTCTATGAACGCCGCGCCGCTGGCAGCGGCGGCGCGGCTTCCAGGTCATTCAAGTTTTCGAGGGGCGCCAGTTGACTGTCCAGTTCGTCTTACCTGATAGCCGGTCGCTATCGCGCCCGCCTTCCGCCGCAGCCTATCTGGTTGATCGCGTTTTCGTCGTGGTCTCGACGCTGGGCGCCGTGGCCATTATTGCTCTCGTCGCCTATATCCTTTACCAGATCGGTCATCAGGCGCTGCCTGCCATCCAGCGGAACGGCGCCGGCTTTCTTGTCGGCACGAGCTGGGACGTGCAGACCTCGACCTTCGGAATCCTGCCGCAGATCTGGGGAACGCTTTACAGCTCGCTGCTGGCGCTGCTGATCGGCGGCTTCGTCGGCGTCACCATCGCGATTTTCCTCACGCAGGATTTTCTGCCGCCGCGCCTCGCCGTCACTTTCCGCACCCTGATCGAAATGCTGGCGGCGATCCCGAGCGTGGTGTTCGGCCTCTGGGGCATTTTCGTCGTCATCCCTTTCGTGCGGCCCGGCGCAAACTGGCTGAACGATCACTTCGGCTTCATCCCCTTCTTTTCCACTTCGCTCAGCGGACCCGGCCTGCTGCCGGCCGTGATCGTGCTTTCGATCATGATCTTGCCGACGGTCGCCGCCATCTCGCAGGACGCCATCGGTCTGGTGCCTTACAAGATCAAGGAGGCGGCCTACGGCATGGGAACGACGCGCTGGGAGGCGATCCTCAAGGTGATCGTGCCGACGGCGTCGGGGGGCATTTCCAGCGCGCTCGTGCTCGGTTTCGGCCGCGCCCTCGGCGAGACCATGGCGCTCGCCATGCTGATCGGCAACGCCAACCAGATCTCGCTCTCGCTGTTCTCTCCGGCGAATACGCTCGCCGCCCTGCTGGCGTCGAACTTTCCCGAAGCCGCCCAGGTCGAACGTCAAGCCCTGATGTATGCGGCCCTGATGCTGCTGGCGATCACGCTGATCGTCAATGTCATCGGCACGCTGATTTTGCTTTGGACACAGCGGAAGATGGTGAAGGCCTAATGTCTGTCGTGAGCGAGCCCCCTCTCAGCGCCGGACAGGCAGCCGCCTCGGCCGTCGTTCCCAATATCAACCTGCAGCGCAATCCCTTTGAGCTGCGCGCGATGCAAAGCGTCCTGCTCACGGGCGGGACTTGGCTGGTCGCCGCGCTTGGCGCCGTTCCGCTCCTCTCCGTGATCTACATGCTCTTGGTGAAGGGCGGCGCCCGGCTCAGCCCCGAGCTTTTCACGGAGCTGCCTCCGGCCGGCTTTGAAATCGGCGGCGGCATTGGCAACGCGATCCAGGGCACGCTCGTCACTGTGGCGATCGCCTCGGCGCTCAGCATACCCTTGGCGCTTCTCGCCGCCATTTACCTCGCCGAGCTGCGCCCGGACAGCCATCTCGCCAATTGGGCGCGGTTTCTGTCCAAAGTCCTCACCGGCTTCCCCTCGATCCTCGCCGGCGTGTTCGTCTATGCGGCCGTCGTCATCGTCATGGGATCCTATTCGGCGCTGGCCGGCGGCATCGCCCTTGCCGTCCTGATGCTGCCAACTGTCACATTGACCGCGGAAGGCGCGATGCGGATGGTGCCGCAGCGAATGAAAGACGCGGCGATCGGAATGGGCTGCACAAGAGCGCAGGTGGTCTGGAGCGTGACCTTGCCGACGGCGCTGCCGAGCGTGGTGACGGGCATTATCCTCGCCGTCGCCCGCGTCGCCGGCGAGTCAGCGCCCCTGCTGTTCACGGCCCTGTTCAGCAATTACTGGCTGCGCAGCGTCACGGAGCCGACCGCCTCGCTGTCGATCCTCATCTTTAATTTTTCAAGCATGCCGTTCGACAATCAGATCGAACTCGCCTGGTCCGCCTCGCTTGTTCTTGTCCTGATCGTCCTCGGCTTCAACATTCTCAGCCGTTTCATCGGCCGTCCGCAGGTCTAAGGAGCCAACTCATGTCCGACGTCGCCACGCTCGAACGTCCAAAGCCGGCGGCTAGTCCGGATGTCGCAATTTCCTGCTCGGTGCAGAAAATCTTCTACGGCGCCTTTCTCGCGGTGCGCGACAGCGTCGTGCCGATCGAGAAAGGCAAGATCACCGGCTTCATCGGCCCGTCGGGCTGCGGCAAGAGCACCGTCCTGCGCAGCCTCAACCGCATGAACGACCTCATCAAGGGCTTCCGGCTCGAGGGCCAGGTCCATTTCCTCGGTCAGGACATTTATGGCGCCGGCGTCGATCCGGTCGTGGTGCGCCGCCATATCGGCATGGTGTTCCAGCAGCCCAATCCGTTCTCGATGAGCATCTTCGACAATGTCGCCTTCGGTCTGCGGCTGAACCGCTTCAAGGGCGACGCCGAGGAAAAGGTCGAACATGCGCTGCGCCGCGCGGCGCTTTGGGACGAAGTGAAAGACAAGCTGAAAGCGAGCGGTCTTTCCCTCTCCGGCGGCCAGCAGCAGCGTCTCTGCATCGCGCGGGCGGTCGCCACCGAGCCGACGGTGCTCTTGATGGACGAGCCCTGCTCGGCGCTCGACCCGATCGCCACGCGGCGCATCGAGGAGCTGATGCTGGAGCTCAAGAAGGACTACACCATCGCGCTCGTCACCCATAACATGCAGCAGGCCCGGCGCGTCGCCGATGTGACGGCGTTCTTCTCCGTCGACATTTCGCAAGGCGGGCGCACGGGACATCTCGTCGAGATCGGCGACACGGACCAATTGTTTGACGCCCCGCGGGAAGACATGACCAAGAAATATCTGCGCGGCGAATTCAGCTGAACCTTGCCGTCAAGGCGGTCCCTCAGACCGTCGTTTCCTGGCCGCGTGGCGCGATGCCGGCGCGCGGCAACGAGGGCGTCGGGGCGCGGATCAAGATCAGCGAAGGGTCGATCGGCTATGCTGAATATGGTTTCGCGCATCGGCTTGCCTGCCGATGGCGACGCTGCAGAACAAGAGCGGACAGTTCGTCGCGCCGACCTCGGAAACCCGGACCGCGGCAACTGCGTTACCCTGTGATGCCGGAATCGATGCATTGAGTGGCGCGACGACAAATCCCGTCGGCAGGGAGGCCTATCCGATTGTCACTTACAGCTGGCTCCTGCTCTACCGCAGCCATCCGGCCGATCGGGCGCGCGTTGGATTCGGAAAGACCGCCGTTTCGAATCTTTAGGAGACGACCGTCGCTCCCGCCCAGGAGGTCGCAAGCGATATGAGCGTGCTCAATCTCGCCGCAATCGAAGCCGCCCTTCGCGAGGTTCAGCGTGTTTTCCCTCAGATCAACAAAGAGCTTTTCGACCGGCGCGATTCCCTCGACGACGAGGTGATCGAAAACATGATGCAGGCCTACGCCCTCGTCGATCAGCTGCTGACCGATCGCGTCGATATATTTGCGATGGGCCAGCTGAACCATTGGTTGAAATTGAACGCCGTCGTTCTTTGCGGCGCCGATCCGCAGGTCGTCCAGCGTCACCACCGCCTGCTTGAAGCCACGGCGACGCGCTTCTACGACGAGCCCGGCGCCGGCATCGGCGATGTGATGGACTGGTACGCCCTGAATCGCGGCAAGAGCGTGTGGCGGCGCGCGGCCGGCGTATTCAATCGCATCCTCAGCGATCCGCAACTCTTTATCGAAGGCAATCACCGGAGCGGCGCGCTCATCATGTCCTACGTGCTGGCCAGAGAGGGATACCCGCCGTTCGTCCTGACCAAGGAGAATGCGCGCGGGTTTTTCAATCCCTCGTCGGTGATCAAAAAGGCGAAGAAGCGCAGCTTCATCATGCAGTACAAATTTCAGAAATTTACCGGCCTCTTCGCTGATTATCTGCAAAATCAGCAGAACCCTGCCTTTCTCGCCTCAACGCGGACGAAGACGGAGAAGAAGGCCCTGGCCGCGCGGCCTTCCGATTAAAGCACGCCTTGGTTCGGCGACGCGTCCAAGCATGCGCGGGGGCGGTCTTGATGAGGTCTGCGGCCGGCAGCATTTGACCTCTCGCCCGCCATGGCGAAATAGAACATGCTTGTTCCCGCCAAACCTATTGAATCGGAACATCACAGGAGCCGCCGATGATCTTCCGCCAGCTCTTCGATCATGTTTCCGGCACTTATACCTATCTCCTCGCCAGCCGGCCGGGTGGCGAGGCGCTGATCATCGATCCCGTGCTGGAAAAGGTTGACCGCTACCTGCAGCTCGTTGACGAGCTGGACGTCAAGCTCGTCAAAGCCGTCGACACCCATTTGCACGCCGACCATGTCACGGGCCTTGGCGCATTGCGCGACCGCACGCATTGCGTAACGGTGATGGGCGAACAGACCAAAGCCGACGTGGTCTCCATGCGCGTCGCCGAAGGCGACCGCATCGACATCGAAGGTTTGAGCCTCGACGTGCTTTTTACGCCGGGCCACACGGACGATTCCTATTCCTTCTTGCTTGAGGGCCGCGTCTTTACCGGCGACACGCTGCTTATCCGGGGCACCGGGCGCACCGATTTCCAAAATGGCGACCCGCGCGCGCAATATCACTCGATCTTCGACCGGCTGCTGAAATTGCCGGACGAGACGCTTGTCTATCCAGCGCATGACTATAAGGGGGACACCGTGTCGACCATCGGCGAAGAAAGACTGTTCAATCCTCGCCTCAAGGTCCGCTCCGTCGACGAATATGTCGACCTCATGAACAACCTCAACCTGCCCAACCCGAAAATGATGGACGTCGCGGTCCCGGCCAATATGCGCGTCGGCCTCCACCAGGAGGAGATTGCGCGCAAGGGCTGGGCGGCGCAGGCGGCCGAGGCGCTCGCGCTCGTCGGGCGCTCCGACATTGCGATTGTCGATCTGCGCGAGAAGCGCGAGCGCGAAAAGCACGGAATCATTCCGGGGTCGCTGCATGCGCCCTATCCGGACCTGCAGGAAAGCATCCGTCCCGGCGGCGCGCTGCATGAGCTGGCTGCGTCGGGCAAGACAATCCTGTTTTACTGCGCTTTCGGCGAGCGCTCGGCGATGGCCGTGCAGGCCGCGCAGGACGCCGGCTTCAAAAGCGCCCGCCATATTGCGGGCGGCCTTGACGCCTGGAAAAAGGAGAACGGCGCAGTCGCGCCCTAGTCGCAGTTTCTCGCCCAGCCATTGGCGAGCGATCGGCCGCGGCGCAGGATGCGGCGCGCGCTCCGAAAACATCAGCTTTGCCGCGCGCTCTCATGCTATATTTTGGCATCAGAAGGAACATCGCCTTGACGCCCTCCAAAATTTCAATCCGCCAGATCAAGGCGGCCCGCGCGCTGCTCGACTGGTCGCAGGAGCAACTGGCCGAGGAGGCCGGCGCGTCGCTGGCCAAAATCAAGCAGCTCCAGGTAGAGGACGCCGAGATCGATGGCGGCTCGGCAATCGCCATCAAGCTTGTGGCGGCGTTCGACAAGGCCGGAATCACTTTTATCGAGGAGAACGGCGAGGCGGTCGGCGTCAGATTGAAAAGCGCCGCCTTCGCCGCCGCCGAGGCGGCCGATATCACCTCGGCGATCGCGGCAATCGATGAAAAGCTCGCCACCATCAATATCGACGGTGAGCCAAGCCCCGAAATCGGCATGAACCTGCTCAAGAAAGCGCACGTCCAGAACGAGCGGACGAAGCTGAAAAACCGCCGCGCGAAGATCCGCAAAGGCTGATCGACATCGATCGACATAAGCCAGCCCCGCGTCCCGTCGTCGCGGCGCGTGGCCTTCGTCCACGATCTTCCCCTCGGGTTGGGGGGCGTTGACCGCCGCCGGCCTCCTCCGCTGCCGGCGGGAGCGATTTTTTCGCGGACCTGCTTGATACAAGGCCGCACTCTTCCATTATAGTCCGCGAAATTCTGGCCGCCCCGGGCGAAAGCGTCGCAGCGACCGACCGTCGAAGAAGCTAATAAAGGGCCCGTTAATGCTTGGCTTGAGCGCTCTCGATCTCGCCCGCATCCAGTTCGGCTTTACCGTCTCCTTTCACATCATTTTTCCGGCGATCACCATCGGCCTTGCGAGCTATCTCGCTGTGCTCGAGGGGCTTTGGCTGTGGACGAAGGACAGGGCCTATCGCGACCTCTATCGTTTCTGGTCGCAAATCTTCGCCGTGAACTTCGCCATGGGGGTCGTGTCCGGCCTTGTCATGGCCTATCAGTTCGGCACCAACTGGAGCTATTTCTCGGCCTTTGCCGGCGGCGTCACGGGTCCGTTGCTCGCCTATGAGGTGCTGACCGCCTTTTTTCTCGAGGCCGGCTTTCTCGGCGTCGCGCTGTTCGGCTGGAACAGGGTGGGACCTGGCTTGCATTTCTTCGCGACCCTCATGGTCGCCCTCGGCACGCTTGTCTCGGCGACCTGGATTCTCGCCTCGAACAGCTGGATGCAGACGCCGCAAGGATTTGAGATCATCGACGGGCGGGTCGTGCCGGTCGACTGGCTGAAGGTGATCTTCAACCCATCTTTTCCCTACCGGCTTGCGCATATGACGGTTGCGGCCTATCTCGCCACCGCGCTGCTCGTCGGCGCCTCGGGCGCCTGGCATCTTTTGAGGGGCGAGAACACGGCGCGGGTGCGCAAGATGTTCTCTATGGCGATGTGGATGGTCCTCATCGTCGCGCCGATCCAGATCGAGATCGGCGACCAGCATGGGCTGAACACGCTGCAGTATCAGCCGGCCAAGATCGCCGCCATCGAGGGCCATTGGCGCAATGAGCCGGGCGCCAAGGGGTTTCCCCTGATCCTGTTCGGCTGGCCGAACATGGCCAAGCAGGAAACCGAATATAAGCTGGAGGTTCCCCACCTCGGCAGCCTGATCCTGACCCATGAATGGGACGGCCAGATCCGCGGCCTCTCCGAATTCCCCGCCGCCGACCGGCCGGATTCGACCGTCGTATTCTGGACCTTCCGCATCATGGTCGGGCTTGGCATGCTGATGCTGCTGCTCGGGCTCTGGAGCCTTTGGCAGCGGTTCAGGGGCGATCTTTATGATTCGCGGCTGTTCCTGCGCTTCGCCGTGGTCATGGGTCCGTCCGGCACCCTCGCCATTCTCGCCGGCTGGCTGACCACCGAGATCGGCCGGCAGCCCTGGGTCGTCTATGGCGTGATGCGCACCTCCGAGGGGGTGTCGAACCATTCGGCGCTGGCGCTGAGCCTGACGCTCGGCGTCTTCATCGTGATGTATTTCATCGTGTTCGGAACCGGCCTCTACTACATGCTGAAGCTGATCGCCGTCGGGCCGCAGGACCTTGGCCCCGACCGGCCGACGCCCGATATCGACCTCAGCGGCAATACCCCGCTGCATGAGCGGCCCTCGCGGCCGCTCTCGGCCGCTCCGGACATTTCGATCTGACGACGCAATTCATCATCCGCCAGCGCTTTTTTGAAAGACCACGCGATGGGCATTGATCTACCGATCATCTGGGCCGTGATCATCGCCTTCGGCCTCATGATGTATGTGGTCATGGACGGCTTCGATCTCGGCATCGGCATCCTTTTTCCCTTCGTCAAGGACGACAGGGACCGCGATTGCATGATGAACACGGTCGCCCCCGTATGGGACGGCAATGAAACCTGGCTGGTGCTGGGCGGCGCCGGGCTGCTCGCTGCCTTTCCGATCGTCTATTCCTTCGTGCTCAGCGCCCTTTATCTGCCGCTCGTGCTGATGCTCGCCGGGCTGATCTGGCGCGGCGTCGCCTTCGAATTCCGCTTCAAGGCGGACCCGGATCACAAATGGTTCTGGACCCACGCCTTTGCCTGGGGCTCCTACACGGCGACGTTCTTTCAGGGCGTCGCGCTCGGCTCGCTGATCAATGGCTTCAAGGTGGAGGGCCCTTCCTATACTGGCGGCGCCTTCGACTGGATCACGCCGTTCAGCCTCTTCACCGGCGTCGGCCTCACCGTCGCCTATGCGCTGCTCGGCTCGACATGGCTCATCATGAAGACCGAAGGCGATCTGCAGCGGCGCATGATCGAACTGGCGCGGCCGATCACCCTGACGCTGCTCGCCGTCATCGCCATCGTCAGCATCTGGACGCCCTTCGCCCATCCGGCCGTGTTCAAGCGCTGGTTCACTCTGCCCGATCTATTCTTCTTTGCGCCGGTTCCCGTTCTCGTCCTCGCCGCAGCCTTCGGCATTCTCCATTTCCTCAAGCGGGATACGCATTCCGCCCCCTTCGTGCTCGCGCTGCTTCTGCTGTTCCTCGGTTATAGCGGGCTTGGCATCAGCCTCTGGCCGAACATCATCCCGCCCGACCTTTCGATCCGGGCCGCCGCCGGGCCGCCGCAAAGCCTTGGCTTCGCTCTCGTCGGCGCGTTGTTCATTGTTCCGATCATTCTGACCTACACCGCATGGTCCTATTACGTCTTCCGCGGCAAGGTGAAGGTCGGAGACGGCTATCATTGAGCCGCGAGACGGAGTCTCGCGTGTCCGGCCCGGGAAAGCTCTGGCTGCGCCGGGTCGGCTGGCTGGTCCTCATCTGGAGCGCGAGCGTCGCCGCTCTTGGCGTGGTCGCGCTTCTGCTGCGCGCCCTGATGTCCGCCGCCGGGCTTAGGACAAGTTGAGGCCGCTCACCAGGGCACGGTTTCGCCGCGATAATTGAGAAATTTTGCGCCCGGCGTTCCGGCGTTCGCGAGGATCGTGTCGACAAGGCGCGGGATGCTCTCCTCGACGGCAAGCTCTGCATTGGCCCCGCCCATATCCGTGCGCACCCAGCCGGGATCCATGACAAGAATGGCGCGCTCGCCTCCCGCCCGCGCGGCGAAGGAGCGCATCATGGTGTTCAGCGCCGCCTTTGTGCCGCGATAGGCCTCATAGCCGCCGCCGACATTGCGGCTGACGCTGCCGAGCCCGGAGGACATCACGCCAATCGCGCCATCGCGCGGAACGAAGCCTTTCAACGCCTCGACGACCCGGAGCGGGCCGAGCGCATTGGTCAACATGAGCCGTATGAACTCGTCCGTCGTGACTTCGCCGATCGGTTTTGGCGGATCATCGAGCGCGCCGGCGTTGACGAACAGCAGATCGAGCTTGCGGCCCGCCAATTTTTGCGCCAGCGCTTTGAGCTCATCCTGCGACGTGACGTCGAGCGTTTCGATCTCCAACGCGCCGCCGGCCGTGGCGGCAAGATCATGGAGTTGCGTCCGCGCCGTTCCCCGCAAGGTGGCGATGACGCGCCAGCCGCGCGCGAGAAAAGCCTCGGCCATGGCGAGGCCAAGGCCGCGCGACGCGCCGACGATCAGCGCCGTTTTTCCGGTCGGCTCCGTGGCCATCCCTTGTCTTTCCTTGCGTTCGATCACCCGGCGGTGAGCCAGGCCGGATCGAGATAGCGGTCGGCTTCGCCGTCATAGGGCAGCTTCGTCACGTCCCAATGGATGACGAAGCGGGCATAGGCGCTCCACACCGGGGGCCCGCCGCCGATAAATATGACGCGGCCTGGGAAACGGCCAATCACCTCTTCGGGTTCATCGCTCGAGCGCACGGCGACGAGCGTGCGCTCCGGCCGCGCCCAATCGGGAAAAGAGGCGATGGTGCGGGGCCCCGCGATCAGCACATGGCCGCGCGTCAGATCGAAGAAGCGCGCGACGTCGGCCTTATATTCGCGGCCGGGGTTGCCTTCCCACGGCAGGCGCCCGTTGAGGCCAAGCTGTCCCCGCCGTCCGATCGCGCAAATCACGCGGACATCGGCCATGCATGCGTCTCCCTCGCCAAAACATTAAGACTCGCGAGTCGGTTTAGCCTGCTTCCCGGCCGAATGAAAACACCCGGCCACAGGAAGCCCCTCGGCTTTCGCGAAAGATCAGATCACGGCTTGCGCCGGCTCGACCGTCAACCCGAAACGAAGCGCAGCGTCCGTCAACGCATGATATAGGCTGCCGGCAAAGCTGCGCGGAACGGCGCATTCATAAAATCCGCCATCGAGCCTGCGCCGAAGCTGCACGCTCATGCCGTGGATTTGCGTCATGGCGCAGGCGCCAGGCGCGAAACCTTGTTCGCCAAGATCGATCGGCGCCAACTTCGCCAACGCCTCGACGACGCTTCGCCCCGAAAGCTGGAACGTGACGAAGCCATGCGAGACGTCGAGCACGGTCGCGCTTTCAAGCGCGGCCGCGGCAAGCGCCGCCCGCCGCTCTGCTCGCCCGTCGCCGCGCGAAATGGCGTGCCAGCGCGAAGGGCCTACCCCAACGAAATCGAAGCCGCCCGCCGCGATGGTTTTCGGCCCGTTGACGGGGGCCGCGCCAAAGCTGTTCGCAAGCGACGCCAACAGCTGCGCCGCACTGCCCCGGCGCGCCTCGATATTGAAGCGGTCTTCGTCGGCGATCAATGTGAGGACAACGCCCGAAGCGCCGGGCGGCCCACTGCGGCCGGGACGGAGATAATGGGGGACGAGATCCAGCGCGAGGCCGGGGAGGGTAAATGAGTCAGACACGCGGGCGCTCGCCATTTGGATCGTAGAAACAGGGCGCGACGATCCGCGCCGCGCAATCGCCGCCACGGACGGGGTCAAAAATGCGGACCTCGTCGCCGAGCCGGTCGGGACCGCCGGAGACGAAGCCGAGCGCGATGAAGGAGCGCAGCGTCGGCGACCAGGCGGCAGAGCTCAGCCAGCCGAGATCGCTTGCGGCCGAAGGCGCGACGCCTGTTTCAACCACATGGGCGCCGGCGCGCAACCGATCGTTCGGGTCGAGCGGCGTCAGGCCGACGAGACGCGCGCGTTTGCGATCGTTCAGCGCCGGACGCGCCGACAGCACGCGGCCAATATGATCCTTGTCCTTCGAAAGGGCGCGGGCGAGGCCGAGATCATAGGCGGTCGTCTGGCCATTGATTTCGGAGCCCGCCGGATGGCCCTTTTCGATGCGCATCACGCCCATCGCTTCGCTGCCATAGGGCGCAATGCCATAGGCGGCGCCAACGTCCAGAATGCGCCTGAACAGCGCGGCGCCGTAGCCGGCGGGGACCGCGACCTCGAAGGCGCGCTCGCCCGAAAAAGAGAGCGCGCAGAGCCGCGCCGGGACGCCGTCGCAGATCGTGAGCTCTGCCGCCGACATCGGCGGAAAGACCGTCCGCGTGATGGCGCGCGGCGCATCGACCAGCGCCTGCACGACGGCAGGGGAGCGCGGCCCGGCGATGGCGAACTGCGCCCAGCCGTCCGTGACCGCCGCGAGGTTGACGTCAAGCTCCGGCCACAGCGCCTGACGGCAAAACAACATGTGGCGGTAGACGGAAGCGGCGTGCGCCGTCGAGGCGTAGACGAGGAAATGGTCCGGCGCGAAGCGCGCGATCATCCCGTCGTCCATCATGAAGCCGTCTTCGCGCAGCATGACGAAATAGCCGCAGCGGCCCGGCCGGATTGCACTCGCGCGCGTCGCGCAGACCCGGTCGAGGAAGACGCCGGCGTCCGCGCCCAAGACTTCGATCTTGCCGAGCGTCGAGACGTCGGTGACGCCAACGCGGGTGCGCACCGTTTCGACCTCGCGGGCGGCGGTCGCGGCGAGGTCCGCGTCTTCGGGAATGGGAAAATATTGCGGCCGCTTCCACTGGCCGACGTCGACGAAGGGCGCGCCGGCCTCGCTGGAAAGAGCGTGGATCGCCGTTTCCCGCACGGGCCGAAAGGCGCCGCGCCGATGATCGCCGGCGACCGCGCCAAGCGCGAGCGGAACCACCGGCGGCCGCGCCAGCGTCACGCCCGTCTCGGGGATGGTGCGCCCCGTCAACTGCGCCATCATCGCCAGCGCTGAGATATTGGCGGTGCGGCCCTGCTCCGTCGCCATGCCGAGCGTCGTATAGCGTTTCAGATGTTCGACCGAGCGATAGCCCTCGCGATGGGCGAGCACGACGTCGGAGGCCGTGACGTCATGCTGGAAATCGACGAAAATCTTGCCGTCCTTGGCTGGATTTGGCCGCCATGCTGCGAGCGAGCCGGCCGTCGAGGTCTGCGCGACGGTCGGCAGCTTTGGCGCGGGCGCGGCAAAACCCTGCGCCGCCGCGCACGCGGCGCCCGCCGCCGCCGCCTCGGCGAAAATCTCCGCGAGCCCGAATACGCCGGCCGCGGCTCCGGCCGGCTCGACGCCCTGAGCCGTCCCGCCTGCGAGGAAGGCCGAAATATTTTCGGACCAGCTCGGCTTGCCGCCGAAATGGCTGGCAAGCTGGATCGCAGGATTGAAGCCGCCCGACACGGCCAGCGCGTCGACCTCAAATCGCTTCTGCGCCCCGCCCGCCGCAACGATGATCGCGCTGAGGCCTTTGGCGCCCTCCGTCCCAAGGACTGCGCCTTCGAGCATGATGGGAACCGCCTTCGCCACATCGGCAAAGGCGGCGGGGGCGCTCGCGCGCGTATCGACGAGCACAACAGGCGTCAAACCCGCGCGCAGAAAATCGCGCGCCGTGAGCCATCCATCATCGGTTGATGTGTAGATCGCCGCCACGCGCCCGGCGGCGACGCCGAAGCGGTTGAGATAGGTCCGCACGGCGGAAGACAACATGATCCCCGGCCGGTCATTGTCCGGGAAGGCAAGCGGCCGCTCGGTTGAGCCCGCAGCAAGGATCGTGCGCTTGGCGACGATGCGCCAGAAACGCTGGCGCGGCTGGAATGCGGACGGCTCCGGATAATGATCCGAAACGCGCTCCAGCGCCGCGAAGCAGCCGTCGAAGGCGGCAGTGACGGTTGTGCGCAGCATGATCCGCACGTTCGGCAGCGCGGCCAGTTCGGCGGCGGCGGAGACGGCCCATTCGGGCGCAGGCCTGCCGTCGATGAACTCGCGATCGGACAGAAGCTGGCCGCCGACGCGCGGCTGATCCTCACAAAGGATGACGTCCGCCCCGGCTCGCGCGGCGGTCAGCGCCGCCATCAGACCGGCAGGCCCGGCGCCGACCACGAGCACATCGCAAAAAGCGTTCGAGCGTTCATATGTGTCCGGGTCTTCGACGCCGCTGGCGCGGCCAAGGCCGGCGGCGCGCCGGATGACGGGTTCGTACAGTTTCTCCCAGAAGGACGCCGGCCACATGAACGTCTTGTAGTAGAAGCCCGCCGAGAAGATTGGCTTCAGCAGGCCGTTGACCGCCATGGCGTCGAAGGCCAGCGAGGGCCAGCGATTCTGGCTGCGCGCAACGAGGCCGTCATATAATTCGACCGCCGTCGCCTTGACGTTCGGCTCGCGCCGCGCGCCTTCGCGCAATTCGACCAGCGCATTTGGCTCCTCATGGCCGGCCGAGAGCACGCCGCGCGGACGGTGGTATTTGAAGGAGCGGCCAAAAAGCCTGACGCCATTGGCGAGGAGCGCCGAGGCGAGCGTGTCGCCCGCATATCCCGTATAGGCTTTGCCGTCGAAAGTGAATTTCAGCGGACGCGAGCGGTCGATCAGCCCGCCGTCCGCCAACCGGAAGCCGCTCATGATTTTGCGCCTTCCGCGTCGCTTGCGACGAGGGACGCGCCAAAAATCTCATGCGTTCGCGTGTCGCGCTCAATCACAAGCCAGCTCTGGCAGCCGGAGGCGTGCAGCCAGTGCTCTTTGTGGCGCCCGGCGGGATTGTCACGGAGGTAGACGGCGTCGACGAAACCCGCGCGCGATGCCTCGCTATCGAGATCGGCGGCGGCGTCCGGCCGCGCGCGCGCTTCTCCCTTGACCGTGAACTCCAGAAGATCACGGGGTCCGCAATAGGGACAGTTGATCAGCATGCATCTAGCCTTGTTGATATGCGGCGCGGGCCGCGCTCAATGTAGATTTGGCGTTGCGCCAACGCCTTTTTCATCGATGACGCGCCCGGTCGCGAAGCGGTCAAGCCGGAAGGGCGCCGCGGCCTGATGTGGCTCGCCTTTGGCGATCAGATGCGCGAAACAGAAGCCCGCCGCTGGCGTCGCCTTGAACCCGCCATAACACCAGCCGCCGTTGAAGAACAGCCCTTCGATCGGCGTTGCGTCGATGATCGGCGAGCCGTCCATGCTCATGTCCATGACGCCGCCCCAGCTGCGCAGAATGCGCAGCCGCCCGAGCATCGGCATCACCGCCATGGCGTTTTCCGCGACGTCGGAAAAGACATGGAGGCTGCCGCGCTGCGCATAGGACGGGAAGGGATCGAGGTCGCCGCCGAAGACGAGGCTGCCCTTGTCCGATTGCGAAATGTAGAAATGCCCAGCGCCGAAGGTGACGACGCAATCAATCAGCGGCTTGATGCTTTCCGTGACGAACGCCTGGAGCGCATAGGTCTCGATCGGCAGCCGCATATCGGCAAGAGCAGCGACGCGCGAGGAGTTGCCGGCGACCGACAGGCCGACACGATTTGCGCCGACAAACCCCTTGGTAGTTTCAACGCCGACAATCTTGCCGCCTTCGCTCCGGAGCCCAGTCGCTTCGCAATTCTCGATGATGTCGACGCCGCGCTTATCGGCCGCGCGGGCATAGCCCCACACCACGGCGTCATGACGGGCCGTGCCGCCGCGTCGCTGGACGAGGCCGCCAATAATCGGAAAGCGCGCGTTGTCGAAATCGAGATAGGGCGCCATGCCTCTCACCGCTTCGCGGTCGATCAACTCGGCGTCGACGCCATGCAGGCGCATGGCGTTGCCGCGGCGCGCGAAGGCGTCGCGCTGCGCGTCGCTATGGCAGAGATTGAGCACGCCCCGCTGCGAGACCATGGCGTTGTAGTTGAGATCCTGCTCCAGCCCTTCCCATAGCTTCATGCCAAGCTCATAGAAGGGGATGTTGCCGGGCAGCAGATAGTTCGAGCGGATGATGGTCGTGTTGCGCCCGGCATTGCCGGAGCCGATCCAGCCCTTCTCGATCACCGCGACATTATTTACGCCGAAATCCTTGGCGAGATAATGCGCGGTGGCAAGGCCATGGCCGCCGCCGCCGACGATCACGACATCATAGGCGGGTTTCGGTTCGGCCTTGCGCCAGTGCGGCGTCCAGCCGGTCCCGCCGTTCAGCGCGTTCCTGAGTAGCTGAAAGCCGGAGAATGTCATGCGTCATATCCTGTGCGCGCCTCGCCGTAGCAGGCGCGATGGCCCGCGGAAAGCAGACCTGAAGAAGATCATACGCGGCGATCGCCGCCGCGTCCGATCAGCAGTCGAGCGTCTGTTCACGCTCCCAATCCGTCAGATAACGGGTAAAGTCCTGCCATTCCTGATGCTTCATCTTGGCGTAGGACGAGACAAAGGCTTCGCCAAGGCCTTCCTTGACGACGGGCGAGGATTCAAACAGGCGCAGGGCGTCGAGCAAATTCTGCGGCAGCCGTTTCGCGCCGTTGCATTTATGCGGCTCGGCGTACATATCGAAATCAGACCGCTCGCCGGGATGCCGGTTGGTTTTGAGACCGTCGAGACCCGCGCAGAGGATCGCCGCCTGCAGCAAATAAGGATTGGCCGATCCGTCGGCTAGTCGGAACTCGAAGCGCCCGCCTTCCGGGATGCGGATCATATGCGTGCGGTTGTTGCCGGTGTAGGTGACCGAGGCAGGGGCCCAGGTCGCCCCAGACACGGTGCGCGGAGCGCTAAGCCGCTTGTAGGAATTGATGGTCGGGTTGGTGAGCGCGCAGAGCGCGTCGGCGTGGGCCATGAGGCCGCCAAGGAATCGATAGCCAAGGTCGGAGACGCCAAGTTCGCCTTTTTCGTCCTCGAAGGCGTTGTCCTCGCCGCGCCACAGCGAGACGTGCGAGTGGCAACCCGAGCCCGTCAGCGCGGCGAAGGGCTTTGGCATGAAAGTGGCGCGCATGCCGTGCTTTTCCGCCAGCGACTTCACCATATATTTGAAGAAGGCGTGGCGATCGGCTGTCTTCAGCGCCTCGTCATATTCCCAGTTCATTTCAAACTGGCCGTTGGCGTCTTCATGGTCGCTCTGGTAGGGATTCCAGCCGAGCTCGTCCATCGCTTCGGAGATCTCGGTGATGACGTCGTAGCGGCGCATCAGCGCCAGCTGGTCGTAGCAGGATTTCGTCTGCTTGTCGGCGCCGTCGGCGATTGAGGTCCCATCCGGCGCGAGCAGGAAAAACTCGCATTCGACGCCGGCGCGCATCTCATAGCCGAGTTCGCCGAGCTTGCCGATCAGGCTCTTTAAAACCCCGCGCGGCGCCTGCTCGACCGGTTTGCCGTCCATATAGAGATCGGCGGCGAGCCAGGCGACTTCGCGCTTCCACGGCAGCTGGATCAGACTTGCGGGATCAGGCACCGCAAACAGATCGGGCATGGCGGGCGTCATATCAAGCCATGTCGCGAAGCCCGCAAATCCCGCGCCGTCGCGGGCCATCTTGTCGATCGCCCGGGCCGGCACCAGCTTGGCGCGCATCGTGCCGAACAGGTCAGTGTAGGAAACGAGGAAATTCTTGACGCCGCGCTCCTTGGCGACTTCGGATAGAAGCTTCGACATGATAGATCCGCCCTGTTGATGCGCAGTCTTGCTCGCGACGCCAAAGTTTAGCCCACCGGGCTTCCCGGAATCCATGACGTTCCGGCCAGCGGAACGCCGGCCATCGCCGCCGCCTCGACCGTCAGCGCGACGAGGTCTTCGGGCTCGAGATTATGCACATGGCTCTTGCCGCACGCGCGGGCGATGGTCTGAGCCTCGAGCGTCAACACCGAAAGGTAGTTCGCGAGCCTTCTGCCGGCCGCGACGGGGTCGAGCCGCTTTGCGAGTTCCGGATCCTGCGTCGTGATGCCCGCGGGATCGCGGCCTTCATGCCAATCATCATAAGCTCCTGCCGTCGTGCCGAGCGCCTGATATTCGGCCTCAAAACGCGGGTCGTTGTCGCCAAGAGCGATCAGCGCCGCGGTGCCGATCGAGGCGACATCCGCGCCAAGGGCCAGGGCCTTGGCGACATCGGCGCCGTTGCGGATGCCGCCCGACACGATGAGCTGGACCTTGCGATGCATGCCAAGGTCCTGCAACGCGCGCACAGCGGGCCGGATCGCCGCGAGAATCGGAATGCCGACATGCTCGATGAAGACTTCCTGCGTCGCCGCCGTGCCGCCCTGCATGCCGTCAAGCACGATGACGTCGGCGCCCGCCTTCACCGCGAGAGCTGTGTCGTAATAGGGCCGCGAGGCGCCGACCTTGACATAGATCGGCTTCTCCCAATCGGTGATTTCGCGCAGCTCCTCGATCTTGATTTCGAGATCGTCCGGGCCGGTCCAGTCAGGATGGCGGCACGAGGAGCGCTGGTCGATGCCTTCCGGCAGCGTGCGCATCGCCGCGACGCGCTTCGAGATTTTCTGGCCAAGCAGCATGCCGCCGCCGCCGGGCTTCGCGCCCTGGCCGACCACCACTTCGATCGCGTCGGCGCGGCGCAGATCGTCAGGGTTCATGCCATAGCGCGAGGGCAGATATTGATAGACGAGGATCGACGAATGGCCGCGCTCTTCCTGCGTCATGCCGCCGTCGCCGGTGGTCGTCGAGGTCCCGACGGCGGAAGCGCCGCGTCCGAGCGCTTCCTTGGCCTGGGCCGACAGCGAACCAAAACTCATGCCCGCGATGGTGACGGGAATTTTCAGCTCGATCGGCTTCCTGGCGAAACGCGCGCCGAGTACGACCGACGTGCCGCATTTCTCGCGATATCCTTCAAGCGGATAGCGCGACATTGAGGCGCCGAGAAAAAGCAGATCGTCGAAATGAGGAACCTTGCGCTTGGCGCCGCCGCCGCGAATATCGTAGATGCCGGTCGCCGCCGCGCGCCGGATTTCCGACGTTGTCTGCGGATCGAAGGTCGCTGAAAAGCGCGGCAGGGTCCGCGGGACGCGAGTCTGGTCGTTCATCAATAGGCCCCCGCATTGTCGACGTGGAAATGATACAGGGCGCGCGCCGAGCCATAGCGCCTGAAGTCGCCGATATCGACCTCGCCCGCCGCGCCGGCGAGCTTCAGTCTTTCGTAAAGCTCCGCGCGATGGATATCCTCCATCGGTTTCTCGATACAGTCGGCGCCAAGGCTCTTGACCGAGCCGCGAACGTAAAGTTTCGCCTCATAGATCGAGTCGCCGAGCGCCTCGCCGGCGTCGCCGAAGACAGTGAGCGTTCCAGCCTGCGCCATGAAGGCGGACATCGGACCGATCGAACCTTTGACGAGAATGTCAACGCCCTTCATCGAAATGCCGCAGCGCCCGGAGGCATTGCCCTCGATCACGATCGCGCCGCCATGCGCGGTCGCCCCGGCCGCCTGGCTGACGTCGCCTTTCACATAGATGAGGCCCGACATCATGTTCTCGCCAAGACCAAGGCCTGCGTTGCCGTTGACGATGACGGTCGCCTGCTTGTTCATGCCGGCGCAATAATAGCCGACGTCGCCGTCGATCTCTATGGTCACGTCAGCGTCGACGCCGGCCGCGATGGCGTGAACGCCGCGCGGATTGAGAACGCGCCAACGGGGCAGATTGGCCCCCTCCTTGACCCTGTGCAGGAACTGGTTGAGTTCACGCACGGAGCTCGTGGCGAGGTCGAAGGTTTTCGCGGGAGCTTCCGTGGTCATGCTGCGCGCTC
Source organism: Methylocella silvestris (assembly GCF_002891535.1). Lineage (GTDB taxonomy): Bacteria > Pseudomonadota > Alphaproteobacteria > Rhizobiales > Beijerinckiaceae > Methylocapsa > Methylocapsa silvestris_A. Next base: position 57,861 of record NZ_PDZR01000013.1, read on the forward strand.
CCAGAAATAGACAGTGGCGGGGTCTGGTTCGAAAATTCGGGCGTGCTCGATTCCCGGCAAGGCGCTGAGCGCCCGATATTCGGTGCCAAAGGCGACATATTGATCGGTCTCGGCCATGACGGCGTGCTTGCAGCCGATCGGATCACGCAACACCCCGAACCCCGTGTCGGTGCCGACGACGAAAGTGTAGAACCCGTCGAGTTCCTTCAGCGAAGCTTCGAGCGCTTCCCCGAGGCTATCGCCTTCGCGGATCCGCCAGGACAGATAGCCAGCGGCGACTTCGCTATCGTTTTCGGTCGCGAAGGAAACGCCCTCGCGCGAAAGGCGCCGCCGCATCAGATTGTGGTTCGACAGCGAACCATTGTGCACGAGGCACTGATCCTTGCCCGTCGAAAAGGGATGCGCGCCGGCTGTGGTGACGGCCGATTCGGTCGCCATCCGCGTATGACCGACGCCATGCGTGCCAGACATTCCGGCAAGATCGAACCGTCGCGCCACATCAGCGGGAAGGCCGACCTCCTTGTACAGCTCCATATGCGCGCCAACCGAGCTCACGGTCAGTTGCGGCGCGAGCGCCTTGACCGCGGCGAGCGCGCGCTGTTCGGCCGAACTTGGCGCAACGAGCACGAGATGCGTGCTCCGCTGGATGATTTCGGCGTCAAAATCGAGCACGGCGTTGAGCTCGGCGGCAAATAGCGCGACGTCGAAATCGGCCGGCGCGCGCAAGGTGATCTTGGTCGCGTCCGGCGCGCGTTCGCCATAGATCGCAAAGCCCGCGCTGTCAGGACCCCGCGCCGTCATTGTTTCAAGCATGACGGCAAGGTGCCTTCCGAGTTCTGGCTCCAGAGCCCTGTCTTTCAGAAACAATCCTACAATGCCGCACATCGCCCGAATGACTCCCGCCATGTTTCTTGCGAAGAAATTAGCGATCCTAGTAGGAAACAGCAAGTGATATTTTAGGGGCTTTGGAAATTTATCATGCCGGGCGGATAGCGCCGCGCCGCGCGCTTCGGGCGTCTTGCCGGCCGCGACGGCGTCGCCGTTGGCCCGAAGGCGAGCATGGGCGCGGATTGCGATCGCCGCCGTCGCCGCCGTGATCCGAGCCCGAGCGCGCAGCCGCGTCTTATAGATCTGCAATCCTGTCGGGAGGTCCGTAATCCGTCGCAGCGGAATATTCGTGTTGAAAGCCTCAGATCCGGGCGCTTTTCGTCAAAGACGAGACTTTGGTCGGGGCGTTTTCGCAGAACCGTCCGGCTCTCCTTGCTGCGCCCTTGCCAGGACGTTTTGCGCTTGCCTGAGATGCGGCCGGTCGATCATTTCGCCACGCAGCGCGAGCGTTCCGGCCCCTGGCTGGTTTGCAAAAAGCGCGATGATTTCGGACGCTCTCCGGACCTCTTCATCGCTTGGGGCGAACGCCTGATTGATGATTGGAACCTGCGACGGATGGATCGCCATCATTCCCCTGAAACCGTCGCGCCGGCCCCGCGCGGCATAATTTGCAAGTCCGGCGAGGTCCCTGAAGTTTGGATAGACGGTTTCGATCGCCGCGACATTTGCCGCCGCCGCCGCGAAGAGGCAGAATGATCGCGCCATTTGATAGGGCATGGTCAGCTCGCCGGCGTCATCGCGCGGACTGCTGGCGCCGACGGCGCTTGAAAGATCTTCCGCCCCCCATGTCATGCCGGCCATGCGCGGCGGCGCTGGAGCAAAGCTGTTCATCAGAAAGATCGCCGCGGCGGTTTCCGTGACAATCGGCAAAACGCGAATATGGCCCGGATCGAGTCCACGCTCCTTTTCGACGGCCAGAAGTATGTCGCCGAGCCTCGCGAGATCTGCGCCGCCTTCACATTTGGGAAGGACAACCCCCGCCAGCGCGGGGCACGCGACGGCATGGACATCGGCAACACAGGATGATGAAAGCGGATTGACGCGCACCCACATCGACGCGGCGCGCCCGCTCGACGCCAGATAAGCCGCGGTCGCCCGGCGCGCCTCTTCCTTTCCGGAATCGGCCACCGAATCCTCGAGGTCGATGATCAGCGCATCGGCGCCGGCGGACGCTGCTTTCTCGAGTTTCCTCGACGAATCGCCGGGCACAAAAAGCCATGAGCGCGGCGTCATGACGGACGCCGTTTGAGCAGGGCGGTCCTCAGACACTCGCACACGCATTCGTCCCGCTGATTGAACATCTTGTGATGGAAAACAACGATGCCCGCATCGGGCCTCGACTTGCTCTCGCGCAGTTCCGCCAGCAGCGTTTCGGCGCGAAGCGTATCGCCGATAAACACCGGCTTTGGCATTTTGACGCGATCGTAACCGAGATTGGCGATCAGCGTGCCAAGCGTCGTCTCGGCGACGCTGACGCCGACGAGCAGGGCGAAGGTGAAGGTTCCGTTCACAAGAATTTGCCCGAACTCGCTGGCCCCCGCCGCCACTGCGTCGAGATGCAGTGGCTGCGGATTATGCGTCAACGCGCTGATGAGCAAATTGTCGGTCTCCGTGACCGTCCGCCGGAGCGGATGGACAAGGCGCTCCCCGAGCGCCCATTCTTCATAAAATCGTCCCGTCATTGTCCGTCCTGCGCAGCGCTATGAGGAGCATGCCTTCTTTGACCTGCTCCCCTTCCTCGATGCCGAGTTGGTCGACGACGCCGTCGAACGGGGCCTTCATCGCGTGCTCCATCTTCATGGCCTCCAGCGTGATCAGAAGCTGACCCTTCTTCACGCTCGCGCCGGAAGTCGTCGCAAGGGCGACGATCCGGCCGGGCATCGGCGCGATGATCGTGCCGTCGGCGTCGGACTCGGGCTCGCCGAATTGCGTCAGCTCGGTGTCGAACGTGAAGGCCTGTCCATCCTCGAAGACGATGATCTGGTCAGCAACGGCCAGGGTGGCGAGAGCGCTTTCCCGATCGACCGGAACGACGATCTCCTTGCGGCCGAGCACCAGTCTTGCTTTCTTGACGTGGGCGCCATTGAGCCGGAAGCCTTCAATGCCGGAGAGGGGCCCCTTGACCGCCGCGCGGGTCTGGGCCAGGGACGCTGCGGCTCCCGCCAGCAGGACTTCGTCGCTCGGCAACGCGTTGGGCAGGAGAGCGTCAAGATGCTCCGCGATAAATCCGGTATGCACCTTGCCATTGACGAAATCTGGATGCCTGAGCGCGCGCGTCAGGAAGCCGGCGTTGGTTTTGACTGGCCAGACCTCCACGCGCGCCGTTGCATCCGCCAGTCGCTCGGCCGCCAGTTTGCGCGTCGGCGCATGGACAATCAGCTTGGCGATCATCGGATCGTAGAGCGGCGTGACCTCGCCGCCTTCTTCCACCCCGGCGTCGACGCGAATCCTGGCCGGCGTGCGAAAGCGCTGCAAGGGTCCGATCGACGGCAGAAAGCCGGTCAGCGGATCTTCGGCATAGAGCCGCGCCTCGATGGAGTAGCCGCTCAGTGTGATCTGCTCCTGCCGCAGCGGGAGCGCCTCGCCCGACGCCACCCGGAGCTGCCACTCGACGAGATCTTGTCCCGTCACCATCTCCGTCACGGGATGCTCGACCTGCAGCCTTGTGTTCATCTCCATGAAATAGATCGCGTCGGCCCGCAGTCCCTTTGAGCTGTCGGCGATGAACTCCACCGTGCCGGCGCCGCGATAGCCGATGGCGCGCGCGGCGCGCACGGCCGCTTCATGGATGACGGCGCGCGCCTCGTCCGGCATATCGGGCGCCGGCGCCTCCTCGATCACTTTCTGATGGCGCCGCTGCAGCGAGCAGTCGCGCTCGAACAGATGCACGACATTGCCGAAGCAATCCGCGAACAGTTGCACTTCGATGTGACGCGGACGCTGCACATAGGTCTCGAGCATGACGCGCTGGTCGCCGAACGCCACGCCGGCTTCGCGACGACATAACGCCAGCGCGTCGAGGAAATCCTCGATTCGCTCGACCTTGCGCATCCCCTTGCCGCCGCCGCCGGCCACGGCTTTGATCAGAACAGGAAAGCCGAGTTTTTCCGCTTCAGCGGCGAGGCGTTTTTCGCTCTGGTCCTCGCCAAGGTAGCCTGGCGTGACGGGGACGCCGGCCTCGAGCATGCGGGCCTTCGCGGCGTCCTTGAGGCCCATGGCGCGAATCGCCGCCGCCGGCGGTCCGACCCAGATGAGCCCGTTGTGCTCGACCGCTTCGGCGAACTCGGCATTCTCGGACAGGAACCCGTAGCCGGGATGAATGGCTTGCGTCCCCGTGCGGATGGCTGCTTCGATGATCTTGTCGCCTGCGAGATAGCTGTCCCTTGCCGTCGCGCCGCCGAGGCAGACGGCCTGATCGGCCAGCCGCACATGCAGGGCGTCGCAATCGGCCTCGGAGAATACCGCCAGAGTTCTGACGCCGAGGCGCCGGGCGGTGCGAATGATGCGACAGGCGATCTCGCCCCTGTTCGCAATGAGTAACGAGCCAATCATGGGCGATTACATCCGGAAGAGGCCGAAGCGCGGAGTTTCGGGAATCGGGGCGTTCAGCGCGGCCGACACGGCCAGTCCAAGAACATCGCGGGTTTGCAGCGGATCGATGATTCCGTCGTCCCACAGCCTCGCCGTGGCGAAATAGGGATTGCCCTCATCTTCGTAGCGCTGCCGGATTTGCGCCTTGAAAGATGTTTCATCATCCGTTTCCGCGGTCTTGCCGGCCGCTTCAAGCGCCTCGCGGCGGACGGTAGACAGGACGCTCGCGGCCTGTTCGCCTCCCATGACGCTGATTCGTGAATTCGGCCAGGTGAACAGCATGCGCGGCGCATAGGCGCGCCCGCACATTCCGTAATTCCCCGCCCCGAAAGAACCGCCGATGAGGACAGTGAATTTCGGCACGCTCGCGGTCGCAACGGCTGTGACGAGCTTTGCGCCGTCCTTGGCGATTCCGCGGGCCTCATAGCCGCCGCCGACAATGAAGCCCGAGATGTTCTGTAAAAAGATCAGGGGAATGCCCCGCTGGCATGCGAGCTCGATGAAGTGAGCGCCCTTGAGGGCGCTTTCCGAAAAGAGCACGCCGTTGTTCGCGAGAACCGCAACCGGAAAACCCCAGATATGCGCAAAGCCGCACACCAGCGTCGCGCCATACAAGGGTTTGAATTCGTGCAGGCTCGAACCATCTACCAAACGTGCGATGATCTCGCGCACGTCGTAGGGCGCCCTGACGTCCTCGGGAATGATTCCATAAATATCATTCGGATCATGCGCCGGCGGGCGCGGATCGAGGATCTCGAGACGAGGCGCCTTCTGTGGTCTCAAGGTGCCGACGATCGAGCGAACGATCTCGAGCGCATGCACATCATCGTTCGCGACATGATCGACGACGCCGGACCGGCGGCCATGCGTCATGGCGCCGCCGAGTTCGGTCGCGGTAATGACTTCGCCTGTCGCCGCCTTGACGAGCGGCGGCCCGGCCAGAAAGATTGTTCCCTGACTTTCCTTACCCAGCCCCTGGACGATGATGGTTTCGTCGCTCATCGCCGGGACGTAGGCTCCGCCCGCCGTGCAACTGCCCATCACGCAAGCGATCTGCGCGATGCCCTGCGCGCTCATGTTCGCTTGATTGAAGAAAATGCGTCCGAAGTGTTCGCGGTCGGGAAAGACCTCGGCCTGATACGGCAGGTTTGCTCCCCCTGAATCGACAAGGTAGACGCAGGGCAATTCGTTTTGCAGGGCGATCTCCTGCGCGCGCAGATGCTTCTTGACGGTGAGCGGAAAATACGCGCCGCCTTTGACGGTCGCATCATTGGCGACGATCATGACTTCGCGGCCGCGCACGCGCCCGATTCCGGCCACCACTCCGGCTCCGGGAGCCTCATTGCTGTAGAGGCCGTGGGCGGCCAGCTGGCCGATTTCCAGAAACGGCGCTCCGACGTCGAGCAAGCGATCGATCCGATCGCGCGCCAGCAGCTTGCCGCGCGCGACATGGCGCTGTCTGGCCGATTGCGGGCCGCCGAGCGCCGCCTTGGCGACCGTCGAACGCAGCAGCTCGCCAAGCTGGGTGTTGCGGTCGCGATTCCGCCGGAATAGTTCCGACTTCGTATCGAGGGACGAATTGAGCCGCATTGACGCTCCCTGGAGCTTGGCGAAGCGATAACGACGCCTCTCGCCCGTGACCAACCAACTAACTAACGAACGACCGTTAGCTAAATAGGGCAAAAGCGGGCGGCCTGGCAAGCGCTTTCAGCGGGCGCCGACCGACCTCAAGACGAGATCTTGATGCAACGCGACGAGATCATCGACCGGAAGACGGCCATCGGGGCGCCACCAGGCGGCTATTCCAGTCAGCATCGCTATGATGGCGAAGGTGGTCACGCGAATATCCTTGATGCGGAAGACGCGGCTGCGCACGCCGCGTCTCAAGATGCCCTCGAGTATCTTCTCGTAGTCGTCTCTCATCGCGACGATTTCGACCCTCTGCGCAGCTTCAAGGCTTCTCAGTTCCTGATTGATGATTCTGAGGTCTTCATTCCGCGTCATGTGGAAACGGACATGGAACGCCACGAACAGCCGAAGCTGCTCCGCAGCCTCGCCCTTCGGCGGCACTTCTGCGGCGGCTTTGTCGAGGAGGTCCCGCATGTAGTTGAGCATGATGCCGTGGAGGAGAGCATGCTTGTTAAGAATGTGATTATACAAGGACGACGCCTGTATTCCAACGTCCGCTGCCAATTGTCGCAAGCTCATCGCCTCGAACCCGTGCGTTGCGATCAAGCGAGTGCCTGACGTATAGATGGCGTTTGCGGTATCGGCGCCGATCGAGCCTTTTTTGCGGGGCATCAAGAAGGTCTTTGCTGTTTATTTTTGATGTGATTCAAAAAATAGTATTTCATTTTCCGGAGACTGTCGATCGCCGGCAGTTTTGCGCGAGAACGGATCACATTTAATCGGCTTTTCTCAATAGTGTATTTCTTTTTATTAGAAAGGCGTTCTCGGCAAACTCTCTCCCGGTCATCAAATCGTCGCTTATCAAAAAGGTGTGGGCTATGTTGGCTGCGGCGTCGTCACAGGACAGCCATGGCGACTCGCGATTTCGAGACAACGTCCGGATCGCTTCTGGATCAGGCTGCTTGCGCAGCGGGGCTTTGGACAAGACCAGAACGATCCTTTGCTTGCCGAACATGTGGTCGGCGCGGAGTGGCGCAAAGGAGCGCTGCTTTCGGAACCGACGCGAATGGAAGGCATGGTTCGCCAATCAGAACGTTGTCTGCAAATTGCGCGTTCCCAACGCCTTGGAGCTTTTAAAGGTTCAGTTTGGCGGATGAAGGCGCGCCGAGGGGCCCTTGATTGTCCCAAGGTTGGGGAAGCAACGAAACAGTGCGTCCTCCATGGTGACGCCACCGCCATGACGCCGGCTTTATCGAGTTGGGAGCGCCCAGGGAAGAAAGTCGACCAAAACGGAGCCCTGACTTGTTGATCTTAGTGGCGCGCCCGACAGGATGAAGCTGGGCGCTCGCATGTGATTGTCTGCGTCATATTAATTGTTTGTCGTCGATTGCGGCGTCGGCTAAAACCAAGATTGAATTCAACCACGCGACCGCGTTGGCTGATGAGCTGTCGCGGCGCAAGCCCTTCTATGAAGCAGATTTCGGCTGGCTCCACGGGATAACTCGCTTCTCCAATAGTAACTAAGCGCGCTTGTTCATTTGCTTGACAAGCACGCGAATGCGATCTTTGACCTGATCATCCAGGGGATTGTAGACCAGCAGTCCGAGATCGGGCCGTCCATCGACGGCGAAGGCGGAATACTCCATTGCAAATGTGCCGAGTTCCGGATGCTGCAAGTGTTTGACGCCATCGCTGGGAGCGTAAACGTCGTTTTCCTTCCAGAATTTTGCAAATTCTGGGCTCTTTAGACAAAGTTCGTCCACAAGCTCTGTCACTTCCGCGACGGCGCCAGCGCGAGCGGCGTCAACCCGAAACGCGCCGACTAAAAATCGCGCCATGCCTACCCAGTCGCTCTGCTTGGCGCGTAGGGCGGGATCGCCAAAAACGAGACGCAGGATGTTGCGCTGGTGCGCGGGTAGCTTGCCGTAGTCCGTCAGCACGATCGCAGCGGCGCGATTCCAAGCGACGACATCCCATGTCGCTGTTTTGATAAACGCTGGGCATGCATCGAAGCAGTCCAGCAAGCGCTGGAGCCGCGGCGTCACGCCCAGTGTGGGTTTGTAACGCATCTCCGGCGGTCGTCCCAAAGCAAGAATAAAAAGATGTTCGCGCTCGATCTCGGTCAACATGAGGCCGGTCGCGAGACGATTCAGCACATCTGCGGAAGGCGCGCCGCCACGTCCTTGCTCCAGCCACGTGTACCAGGTCGAACTGATATTGGAGCGTTGCGCCACCTCTTCCCGCCGCAGGCCTGGAGTTCGCCTGCGCCCCGAGAATCCGAATGCGGCGGGATCGAGCCGGGCGCGGCGATCCTTCAAAAAGGCAGCGAGGGTGTTGTCGGTCTCTGCTGGCATGGCAAGCCTGTTAGTCATTATAATAGGATAATGTAACTACTTTAACATGATACCATATCGACCATACTGGAGGAAATGGAATTCAAAAAGGAGAATAAGGATGCGTATCTTTCTGACGGGAGCCACAGGCTTCATCGGTTCTGCAGTCTTGGCGGAGCTCATCACGGCTGGCCACCAGGTGATCGGCATGACAAGGTCCGACGAAGGCGCCAAGTCGCTCGCCGCCGCCGGCGCCGAGGTTCACCGCGGTGCGCTGGAGGATTTGGATACTATCCGCAGCGGCGCGGCGAAAGCCGATGCCGTGATTCACACCGCGTTCGATCATGACTTCTCGAAATTCGTGGAGAATTGCGAAAAGGACCGCCGCGTCATCGGTGCGCTTGGCTCCGTCCTGAAGGGTTCCGACCGGCCCCTGCTCGTTACCTCCGGCGCCGGCGTGGGCGGCGGTACGCACGGTCAACCGGCGACCGAGGATGTCTTTGACGCCGGCCATCCCACTCCGCGCATCGCCTCCGAACTGGCTGGGAACGAACTGCTGGATGCAGGCGTCAATGTTTCGGTCATGCGGCTGCCGCAGGTTCACAACACGTTCAAGCAAGGACTGATCTCGCCGCTCGTCGCGATCGCGCGGGAAAAAGGGGTGTCTGCCTATGTGGGTAAAGGGCGCAACCGTTGGCCTGCCGGTCATTTGAGCGATGTAGCGCGCCTTTACCTCCTAGCAATCGAGAAGAAGGAAGCTGGTGCGCGTTACCATGCCGTCGGCGAAGAAGGCGTCGAAGCGCGCGCGATTGCGGAAGCGCTCGCTCGCGGCCTGAAACTTCCCACAGTCAGCATTTCAGCGGAAAAAGCCGCCGAGCATTTCGGATGGTTGGGTATGTTCGTCGGCATGGACATGCCTGCCTCCAGCGCGCAAACGCAGGCGAAGCTCGGCTGGCGTCCGACCGGCCCAAAGCTGATCGCCGACCTTGACGCGATGCGCTATTCGTAGCCACAGCGAAGGCTTTCCTTTGTTCGATCCCGCCGGAAGGCGAGAAGACATTCCTTCCTCCCTACCACCGCTCGATAGATCGGCAAAGCGAGCGGAAACGACGACGTTTCAATGGTGCAGACAAAGCTCGACCGCGTATGTCGCGACCCCCTTGCTCCCGTTTATCCGGCTCCAATCATGATGTTGACTAGGAAACAAAAACGAGTTAGTTTCCTAGTCAACAATGGCGCCCCATGACCTCAGCCTCGGAACTGACCGATCACACCGGATACTGGATGCGAATGGCGTCAAACGCTGTGTCGCAGGAGTTCGCGCGCAAGGTATCGGGCGAAGATGTCACTGTCGCGGAGTGGTCGTTCATGCGGGCGCTCTGCGATTTGGAGCCGACGCCTCCGTCAGTTCTGGCCGAAAGTATGGGTATGACGAAGGGGGCGATCAGTAAACTTGCGGAAAGGCTGGTAGCCAAAGGATTGGTTGAGCGGACGGAGAGCCAGCAGGACAAGCGCGCTCACAGCCTGTCCCTGACGCCAGAGGGCCGGGCCAAGATCCCGGTCCTGGCATCGCTTGCCGACGAGAACGACGCTGAATTCTTCGGCGTGTTGACGAAGGAAGAGCACGAAACGCTCGACCGTATCCTGAGAGTTCTCGCCGAACGGCGCGAGCTGAGGGCAACCCCGGTAGACTGAACCCGCCGACCAAATCAATATTGAAACGAAAGGAAGCCGCCATGGACGCGGAACGGATTTCTATTGCCGAAACCTGCCTGCATGCTGCTCACGATGGAAGCCTGAGCTTTCCGGAAATTGTCGGCAAGCTGATCGCCGCCGGCTTCGAGGGCTATGCGGTCGACTATCGCCGCAACAGCCAGACCTGCTATCTGCCGGACGGCGACAGCGCAACGATGGATTTGCAGCCCTCCGCTGGCAAGGTCGCCGCTGCCTTTGACGCTGCCGAGGTCGAGCGTCTGGTGCGATGGGCGCAGGCGGACCCGGCCGACTACAGCTACGTGGCTTTCAGCGAGAAGGTGAAAGGCGCAGGCTGCGCGGGATACCTTGTTTCGTTTCTGGGCCGCCGCGTCGTCTATTTCGGCCGTACCGCCGAAACCCATGTCGAGCACTTCCCCAAATGATGGTGGGCCGGTCATGACGCTTTCGGAACTCCTAGTCGGAGGGGTTGTTCCGGCCGTCTGCCTCGGGCTTGGAGCCGTATTCATGCGGGCAAGCCTCGACGCCGGCGCATCCATTCCCCTTTACCTGGCGGTCGTAGGCAGCGTCGTGGCGCTGCTCGGTTGGGCGGCCTTCATCCGGACAGGGAGCCCAATTCCCTCTGTCCGGCTCGTGCTGCTCGCCGCGACGATGGGGACGATCTGGACACTGGCGATCGCCTGCATGGCTTATGGGATGGGCGTGTTGAAACTGCCGGTTTCAATCATCACGACGTTGACCAACAGCAATGCTCTGATCGCTGTCCTTGTCAGCGCCGTGGCTTTCTCTGAATGGCGTAACGTTAATCTCTCACTTGTCGCCCTTGGTGCTCTGTTGATCTGCGCCGGGGCGACGGTCATTTCCCTCGCACGTTGAAGGATATTTCCCTGTTGCCGGCTGATCTGATCAAGGCAATCATCGCATTCGTGATGTCGAACTACTCGCTGAGTTTCTTCCTGCTCGGGCTGATCGTCTCGCTTGTTGCTATTGCACGATCGAGAACTTCCATAGACCGGTCGCTTGTCGTCGAAAAGCTCCTCGCCTGGTACGTCTTCTTCAGCATCGGCATCGACAACTTCTATAACTTTGTCATGCACGTCTTCTTCGGTCAGATGTCAGCCGCTTTCATCGGCTGGGCCGAGAGTCCGTTCCAGTTCGAGGTCGGAACCGCGAGCCTCGGCTTCGCCGCGGTCGGATTGCTCGCGGCATTCCGGAGTTATGATCTGCGCCTCGCCGCCGTGCTCGGCCCCAGCATCTTCACGCTGGGGGCGGCTGTCGGCCATCTCTATCAGATGGTGACCGCGCATAATTTCGCACCTGGCAATGCCGGCATCATCTTCTGGACCGATATCTTCATCCCGCTGTTCGGATTTGCGCTGCTGCGGCTGAGCCGTCGCGTGCGAGTTCAAGAGCAGCGCTGATCGCGGCCTCGGCGGGACGTCGCGCTCCTTCATTCATCGATGAGTGACCGTCCGACCCAGGCGAGCAGGACGCTGGCCATTTTAAGCGCCCTTTATAGCTGGGCTGAAAAGGCGGGCTATGTCGGCGAATGGCATAACCCCGCGCGCGGGATCGAAAAATTCCCTGAATCTGTTCCCCGGAGGAAAAGTGGGTCGGCCCCGTGTTAACCTTAAAAAACCATGGGCGGCGGCGGCGAAGGCTGCGAGGCTTGAGGGCCTGCGCATCCATGACTTGCGCCATTCATTCGCGAGTATCGGCGCCGGCGGCGGACTCGGATTGCCGATTATCGGCAAGCTGCTTGGGCATAAGAAGCCCGCGACAACCGCTCGTTACGCGCATCTCGACGCTGATCCGATGCGCCGCACAGCTGACTCCATCGGCGCGACTATCACGGTAGCGATGGAGGGCGGCATGGCCGAGGTTGTCACGATAGCGGCACGGAGGAGGACAGAATGAGCAAAGCGAAGATTTCGTGGCGCACATGAAACCTGATCGATCTCGGGTCTCTTTCGAATCCTTAGATCCACCGTCCAATGATCAGGGTGAGGCTCTTTCAGAGGATGATGATAAGCCGCCTGCGCCCGAGGTGATTTGTCAAACCATTGCCGACCGAATGTTCTAGGGCCACATGTTGAAGATCCGCGAGTTCTGCCTTGGCCTTCGCAGTGGTCTGCAACACGAAATCGACCGCTGCCCGGATGAGCGCAAGCAGCGGGACCTACAGCAGGCCCTGGAACGCTTAAACGACTATGAGAAGCGGTTCGTCGCGCAGACCGAAGCGCTGCGAGGCCGACCTGGCGTCCCGGAGTTTCTCCAATCCAGCTATTTCATGATCGGCGCATGCTTGGAAGCATCGAGCCGGATCGACCGTAGGCTCCTGCCGCGAATCGCCAGGCAAAAGGGCGCCAGTCGAAGCGCCAACGACCGCCGAAAAAAGGCTGAAGATGGATGGCAAAAGACTGCGCTCGAGCTCGCAGGCGCGATCACGCCGAATAACCCTGGCCTTTCGCTGAGTCGGATCTCCTTTTTGGTCGAGGAAAGGTGGGGTGGGCAGATGCCCGTCGGTCAAAGGCATCTGTACAACTTCTTGCGCAAACAAAAAGGAGCAAAGAACCAACGGAAATTTGCATGTTTGCTAGTTCGGGGTGTCGCGCATCGCATGGTACATGGATTTTATGTAGCGCTTGCGTAGCGGCTCTCTCGACGATAAAGGCGAGAAGGCGGACAGCGATGCAGCCAAACGCGACGTTTCGCACGTCCAGCGAATTTTCCAGGGTTATCTCACCGTCACGGCGCCATATCGGTGTCGCAAGGAATGATTTGCGTGACGCGCGCGAGGGGCGCTGCGATGGCCGTGCAGTTTCGGCACCACGCGCTCCCATTCATGATCGCGGATGGCCATGCACTTCCTGTACGGGAGAAATGTATCGAGCTATAAAAAAACTGGCAGTTTGCACCAGTCTACCGAGCGATTATCTTTCTAAAAAGCAGTCCGCTGCGAGCACCTACGTCACGCGCACCGCGCGGTTGCCGCCCACCTCAGAGCGACAGAAAAGGTTCAATGAATCATCGCGGCTGCCAACTAAGCACTTGAGAGGCTAGAAGGCTGTGCGATAGTCGCCTTAGTGCAATCTGGCGCTGAAAGATCCATTTTCGATGAATTGTTGTGTTTCCGAGCTCGGAGGCCAATGACGCATCTGGCATGTAGCAGCAGCTCTTCGAGGTCTGCGCCGTCCTTGAGATACAGCGTACAGAGTTCGGCGTTGACGATCAGCACCCGCGCCTCGGACTACGACCGCACAATGTGCCGCGCGAGCTTACGCGAGCGCGGGGAGCTGGTCCAACCGGTCTCCGGGGGGGGGTCGGCAAGGTCGAGAGTACGCTTCCGTCGGACCTAACCAGCAAGGCGGCGAGGCCGAGACGTGAGGCTAGTTCTAAGCCGCGCTCGGCGCCCGCGACCATGAGGGCGGTGGCCCATGCGTCCGCCGCCGTGCAGGTCTCGGCGAGGACGGTGACGGCGGCAAGATCACTTTCGAGCGGCCTCCCCCGCCGCGGATCTATGGTGTGCGACACACGCCGCCCCTCCACCTCCGCCACGTGCCGATACGCTCCGGAGGTCGCGACGGCGGCGCCGGAGAGGTCGAGCACCCCCAGGATTTCGCGCGATCCGGGGATTGGCTTTTCATGAGCGACCGCCCAGGGGCGTCCACCGGGTTTCAGACCCTCGGCGCGCATCTCGCCGTCGATGCCGACAAGCCAGGATGTGAGGCCAGAGCGTTGCGCCTCGCGCGCCAGTTCGTCGACGCCGAAGCCCTTGGCGATGCCTGAAAGATCAAGCTGCAGCAGCGCGAGACGCCGCGCACGGCGCGAGGCGATGTCGAGCTGCAGCGTCTTTGGAGGTTCAAAGGACGGGCGCCCCGCAACACGCGCGATCAGCCCCGCGTCGGGCGTCCGCGCTCCGCTGCCGAAGCCGAAAGCGCGGACGAGATCGCCGACGCCGATGTCGAAGGCGCCTTCCGAAAGGCGGCCGATTTTCAGCGCGACGGCAAGCACCGTGACAAGCTCGTGCGGGATCGAAACCCACGCCCCGATGGGCGCGGCGTTGAGATGGGCGAGATCGGAATCCGCGCGCCAGCTCGACATCTGTTGTTCGATGCGATCAACGGCGCTCTGGAAGCTGCGCGCGAGGGCAGCTGCATCAAAATCATCGGCGGCGAAGAAGACAGCCGACCAGCGCGAGCCCATCGCCGGGCCGTTCAGCGCGTGACGGCGCAGCGCGCTGGCGTTCCGGGATTCAGTAGACATCTTCAACATAGCGTCCATTTGATTTGAGGGTTGCGAGATCGAGGCCGAGCGGCCGGATGACCGCGTCGAGCGTGTTGGTCACAGCTGTCGCCATGTCGCGGCCGCCGCAGACCAGGATTTGCGCGCCCTCGCGGATCAATGCGCGCAGGCGCGGCGCGTCGGCAGCGATGCGGTCCTGAACATAGGCGCCGCCGTCCGGCCCGCGCGAGAAGGCGACGTTCAGCGAAGTCAGGCGCTTTTCGATGAGACGCTGCGCGAACTCATGTTCGTAAAGGAAGTCCGACGACGGGCTCCGGCCGCCAAAATAGAGATGCACTGGGCGCCCGGCCTCATTGGCGCGCACGAAGCCGGCGAGCGGGCCAACGCCAGCCCCCGCGCCGATCAGGATGAGCGGCGACCTGCCTGCGACCGGCCGGAACGTCGGGTTCGCGCGGACGAAGGCGTCGATGCGATCGCCGGACGCGAGCGCATGCAGGAAGCTCGAGCAAAGCCCGCCCGGGCGCAGCCGCACGCAGATTTCGACCACGTCCTCACGGGAGGACGACGCCAGCGAATAAAAGCGCGGCATGGTACTGCCCGGCGGAAGGACGCCAAGGAGATCGCCCGGCTCAAACGCGGGCAGGCATCCGGCATCGCCGCGGCCGCCCGGCGCCCGGAAACGCAGGATCGCGGTTGGCGCGCCGACAGCCGCGCCATATTCCTCGCGTTCGATGAGTTCGAGCGCTTGCGTCTTCGGCG
Organism: Methylocella silvestris; assembly: GCF_002891535.1. Lineage (GTDB taxonomy): Bacteria > Pseudomonadota > Alphaproteobacteria > Rhizobiales > Beijerinckiaceae > Methylocapsa > Methylocapsa silvestris_A. The sequence goes on from NZ_PDZR01000013.1 coordinate 73,019, forward strand.
GCGCGGCGACATGCGCAAGCGTAAGATCATGGCGAAGCGCCGCGCCAAGGTCGCGGCCCCATTGCGCGAATTCCTGTGCCGAGCCGCGATCGACGCGTTTCATAGGCAGCAGACGCGGCCAGCCTTTCGCCTCGAGCGCCGCCGAAACCTCCTCGGCGAAGCCGCAAAAGCGCGGGAAATTGCGGTCGCCGAAGCCAAGCACTGCCACTGGAGCCTTGCCGTCCAGAACGGCGAGACGCGCGAGGAACTTTGCCGCCGAAGCCGGGGCCGCGCCGTCCCCGTAAGTAGATGTGAGAATCAACAGCCGCGCTGCTTTCGTATGGACCGGCTGCAATTCATTCATCGCCGCCGTGTAGACTCGATGACCCGCGGCGGTCAGTGCGGCGTGCAGCGTCCTGGCGAAGCCCCAGGTCGAATTGCCTTCGCTGCCAACAAGGATGACCGTATCCGCGGAGCGCGCCGACACATTCCCCGCAAAGCGCGGGCGTGCGGCGCGCCGCCGCAGCCACATCACGACGCCGGTCACGCCGAGCGCTGGAACCGCGGCGCAGGACAGGCCGAGCCACAGGCCAAGAACCCACGCGCCCCTGCCGGTGTGGAGCATATGGATGAGATCCTGAAAGCGATCCAACGCGGTCGCCGGGGCGAAGGCGAGCAGCGCCCCGCTCGACGAGTCGATCCGCGCCTCGCCCGCTGATGTGCGAAGGCTGTAGGCGTCGAGCCGATCGTCGCGGGCAGGAAAGCTCAGCTCGCGCAGATCAGTTACATCGATGGCTTGCAATGCCGCCAGCGCGCCGACCGGAGCCGACGCGCCGCCGCTCGCCGCAACCGCCGCCGCAGCAGCCTCGCTTTGGGGCAGCAAGCCAAAACTGTTCGCCGACATCCAGACGCCGGTCAGCGACGATAGGAGCAGACCAGCGATCGCGAAGCGGCCGATCTCGCCGTGCCAGCGCTGCGCGGGCGTTCCCCGAATCGGGCGCATCAGCGCGCGCCAACCGCCGAGGCGTCGGGCAAGCATCAAGGCGCCGGAGGCCGACAGCACGAGCATGGCGAGCGCGCCCAATCCCGCCGCGGCACGGCCGGCGTCGCCTGCGAGGAAGGAGCGATGCAGCGTGGTCAGGAAGCGGAAACTTTCCGAGACCTTGTAGGGGCCAAGACCCGCGCCCGTCGCCGGATCGACCCGTTCGACGCCGTTCATGTCGCCATCGGCGAAAGCGACGGTCATGGCGCCGTCAGGCCGCTTGCGGATGGCGTCGATCCGCTCGTGACGGGCGGCGACAGCCTCGGCAAGAGCCGCCACACTGACGCCGCGCGAGATGTCCGGCGTCGAGAGGCGGTCCAGCGCAGGTTTGACGGAGATCGCCGCCCCGGTGAGGCCGACGACGGCGAGGCCGAGCGCGAGCAACACGCCCGGAGCCGAATGAAGACGACGAAGCATGGGGTTTCCAGTCGGATCAGAAGACGACCGAGAAGGACCTGACGTAGCCCTTGCCGGAGACAGCTTTGCCGGAGGCGGAGGCCTCGAGCGGCGCAACGACCTCGGACGGGTTGTCCATGCCGTCCTCGACCGCCGTGTCGATGTGGAGCCTGTAGCCGGCGTCGATCATGGCGTCGGCGATGTCGAGGCTGATCTTCAGCGTCTTTCCCGAGCCGATGCTGGCGCCGGTAATGCCGTCGATCTCCGCCGGCCGGCCGCCCGAGGCGCGCTGCCAGTCGGAAAGATGGCGGTAGTATTTCGCCTTGCCGCCGGCCATCCAGAGCGTGGCCCTGTATTTGCCGGCGGCGTCCGTGACCCAGAGAACGACATAGGCGCCATTGCCGCTGTAATTCTTGAGCGTGGTTTCGAACGTGATCTGGCGCGCTTCCGCGAGGCCTGGCGCGATCACGGCGGCTGCGGCGAGCGCAGACATGACGAATTTCATCGGTTTGTTCCTCGAAGAAGAGTGGGGCGGCCGAGTCGCGGCCTGGTCACTGGACCTCGACCTTCGGACGGGCGTGACCTTTGAAGAGGCCATTGTCGGGAACCGGCGCATTGGGATCGGCCGGGGCGGCCTGCGGGATCGCGCCGCGGTCGCCGCCTTCATCGTCGTCATCATCATCCTCCTCATGGTGGCGTCGCGCGGAAGAGTCGCGCTCCTGCGACTGCTCCGCGAGGAGGAGCGCAGGTCGCTCCTCGCCGGCCGCCTCGACGCCTTGACGTACTTGCTGGCGATGACCTTCCAGAAAATCGCCGCCGGCAGCGGCCAGAGCGGCGCCAATGGCGGCTGTGGAAAGAAGCAGGGCGGCTCCGATCAAAATGGGTTTCTTCATGGGATTCTCCGGCTGGTGTTGACCGGACCACCCTCGCCTTCGCGCCTGACGGCGGCCTGAAGGAGATGCGGGTTTGCGTTCAGCTTCCCGTCAGGCTCGCGGCGCGGGCGTGGCCAAGTGTACTGTGGGCAAGCGCACTGTTGCGCGGAAGCCATCGGCCTCGCCCGGGATCGGCGAGGCGAGGTCGAGCGTGAGGCCCGCGCCGCGGCAGATGGCGGCCACGATCGCAAGGCCAAGACCCGACCCCTGCGAGCGCGTCGGGCCGCGTTCGAAGGGCCGCACAAGACGCTCGAGCTGTTCGGCTGAAACAATGGCGCCGTGATTTGAAACCTCGAACAGGCCATCGGCGAGCCGCACCGAGACGGGCGTATCGGGCGCGCCATGCTTCAGCGCATTCTCGATCAGATTGCGGGCGAGGATCGCAAAGGCGTCGGGATCCAGATCCGAAAGCGGGCCGCCATCCGGCGTGATCGTGATTTCGAGCGCGTCGCCGCAATCTGTCTGGCGGTCGACCTCCTCGATGATGTGGCGCAGCACGAGGCCGAGCGGCGCCGGGGTCTCGGCAAGAAGGCCGCCGCCCTCCGCCTTCGCGAGTTGCAGGAGCTTCTCGGAGAGGCGCGAGAGGCGCCGCAGCGCCGTCGCTATGGAGCGGGCGCGTTCGCTGGCCGGGCCCTCGGCCAATTCGGCGATGAGGCGCTGGGTCTGCGCCAGCGCGGCGGCGATCGGCGTTCTGAGTTCATGGGCGCTGTTGGCGGTAAAGCTGCGCTCGGCCTCGAGCGCGCCGCGCAGGCGCTCCAACAAGGCGTTGACCGACGCAGCGACAGGCGCGATCTCGTCCGGCAGCCCCGCCGCGGCGACCGGGGCGAGATTGCCGCGGTCCCGCGCTTCGATTGCCCGGCGGAAGGCGACCACCGGCTTCAGCGATAGCCGGATCGAGAGCCATGCGCCAAGGAACGCGATTGGCGCGAGGGCGACGAGGGGCCAGATCAGGGCGGCGACGGCGCGCCGGACTGCCGCCTCGCGGTGGCGCAGGTCCTCGGCGGCAGTGACGAGGATCGTGCCCCGGACGGCCGCCTCGGTGTAGGCGCGCAGCCGGTCGGTGGTATGGTAGCCGGGCGCGAGACCGCCCGGAATTTTCATGCGGCCGGCGTCGCTTGACTGGAGCAGTTCGCGCCCGTCCTTGTCGCGGACCACATAGCTGATGTATTCCCGGTGGGGGCCGATCGGGGCCATATGTTGGGTCGCGCCGCCGTCCTCACGCGTGAGCAATTCGGCATAGGCGAGGGGCAGCACGCGTTGCGCGACTTCCTGCAGCGCGCTGTCGAACACTTCATCGATCTCGTGGCGCAGCGCCAGGCCGGCCGCCGTCGCGGCTGCGAGCCACAGAGCCGTGACCGCGGCGGCAAGCCACAATCCGATGCGGCGGCTCAGGCTCCATCCGGCGGACGGGCGGCTACCAGTCATGTCAGATTTCTCGGCGAGCCAAGACGATAACCCATGCCGCGCACCGTCTCGATCGCCTGCGCCCCAAGCTTCTTGCGCAGGCGCCCTATGTAGACTTCAATCGTATTGCTCTGGATCTCGGCGTCGAAGGAATAGAGCCGCTCCTCGATCTGTGATTTTGACATCAGCTGGTTCGGGCGCTGCACGAAGGCTTCAAATAGCGACCATTCCCTTGCGGTCAGCGCGACTAGCCTGCCGCCGCGCCGGACGGAGCGGGCGGCGAGATCAATCTCGAAATCGCCGAAAGCGATCAGCGGATTGGGATTGCCGCAATAGCGCCGTCCGACCGCGCGGATGCGCGCGGAAAGCTCGAAGAGATCGAAAGGCTTGATGAGATAGTCGTCGGCCCCGACATCAAGAGCGCCGATCCGGTCAGTAATCTGATCGCGCGCCGTCAGCACCATCACAGGCGTGACATCGCCCGCCGACCGCAGGCGCTTGAGGAAATCGAGACCGCGACCGTCCGGCAGCATCAGGTCGAGCAGGATGAGCTCAAAGGCGGCGGAATGGATTGCTTCAACGGCTTCGTCGAGACGCTTGACCCAGTCAACCGTATGTCCATCGTCCATGATCTGGTCGCGTACAGCCATTCCAAGGATGGGATCATCTTCGACCAATAGGATACGCATGTGTCGCCTCGGCGCATTTCGTCCGAACTTAACCTGTCGGCCTGGCGAATGGGGCGTATAATTCCTGCCTTCATTCAGGCAGGCGTCAGTTCCGCATGCTTGTTTTGCTGTGCGGCGGGTGCCAGAGGGGGAGCAGCATTGAAATACGCGTTCTTTGCCGCAATTCTGGTTGTCACGGCATGCCTTGGCCCGGCGCCGGTCGCAGCCCGCCAGATTTGCAGCGTCCCGCTCGCCGACTGGCAGCCTCGCGAAACGCTCCAGAAAAAGCTCGAAGCCGAAGGCTGGACCGTGGTTTCCATCCGCTCCGACGACGGCTGTTACAAGATCAAGGCAACTAGGGCGGGCGGGGAGCGGCTCGAGGCTAAATATGACCCGGCGAGCCTCGAACGCGTTCGGCGTGAACAGGAGGAGGACGACGACTGACGGCGGTTCAGGCGTCTTGGGTTTCCGCCCGGAGGCGCCGCGGGTCAAGAAGCGCATCCTCACCGTCGATCTGAGTAGAATCCGAGTCTGGCGCGTCCGCATGGCCTGTGCGTCATTTCCCGCAAGCCGGCAGGACGTCTCTGCCATCGAGGGCCGATCGCGCTCTTCCGCAGGTTCGCTCCTTTGGCCTGAAGCCTGCCCACCCGTTGTTTGCCGGTCGCGACGGATGTCGCATTGCGGTCCGTGGGAATTTTGGCTCCACCCAATCACCGTCCGGGATCTGAAAGGATCGGAGGTTCCATGAAAAAGGACGCAGCGATGTCAACAAATTTTGTGACTGCATTACTGATCTTATGCGCGCCAATGGTCGCAAACGTGGCCGGGACAGCCGCAGCGCAGACCAATGTGGCCCAGCCCGCGATAAAAATCGAAAATATCCGCGTGTTGGTTGTCCAAAATCTGGGAGCGGCTGACGAGGCGGTTGAGGCTCTGCTTAAAGGAAACATATTTACGGTGTTGCGCGTCGAAACGCCTGCCAGCAAGGCGACCCATCAGGAATTCAACACGGAGGCGACGTCCATAGCCGGCGTCGTTGGCCGGGCCATTTACGGCAAAGCCGAATATGAAGAAATACATACGATCCGTGTGCAATTTCTCAGGCGTTCGGGATCGCCTGTGAAAAGCAGCATCCTCGATACAGTTGACTTCCGAAAGAGCCCAAAAGGCGACTTTGAATTGCATGCTACATAGAGGCTCGCAAGGCTCCGACAATCGCGTTCGAGGTCGTCGAAAATTTCGCCTGATGATCGGCTGCGCTTGAACGGGCGGGATTCCCGGACCGAGCGCATTGATAAGGGTCAATGTTGATACAATCGTAGTTGGAGCATAACCGAAGAGGCGCTGGGCTGTGGCTCTTCTGGATCGAATCCCGGCTCACGCTCGGGATGATTGGCGGTTAGCTCTGCCACATCCAGTTTTTCGGAGAGATGCTGCTGTGGGTTCGGAGATCCTGGCCCCCTTGCCTTGGCGTTAATTGAAACGCAGGAGGATTTCTATTTGCGGAAAGTCGGTCATGCACGAGACTATCTAAATTTCCGCGGGAGCGACGATAGGCGTCGCTTGAAACTCCGAGGTAACATTGGACTAGCTCATTCAAACAATTGACGCCCCTCGAGCGGACAAGGTCCGCGCCCGCGGCGGCATTCGTTCTTTTGCCGATCGCTCGCGCTTGAAATGCGGAAGACATCTATGATCAATGCGCGAATGGCGCGTCGCGCCCTGATCCTGATTGCGCTGATCGGCCTGACCGGCGGCCTCGTCGCGGTTTTTGTCGGCCGGCCCGATCTCGCGCGCTGGATCTGGGCGGCTGGCGCCATTCCGGTCGCCGTCAGCCTCGCCATTTCCATCGTCCGCGACCTCCTGTCCGGGCGGGCCGGCGTCGACGCTGTCGCATTCCTGTCCATGACGGCCGCGATCGCGCTCGGTGAGCCGCTCGCGGGCGCGGTCGTCGCCGTGATGTATGCCGGCGGCGGCGTGCTTGAGGATTACGCTATTGGGCGCGCCGAGCGGGAACTGAAATCGCTGGTCGACCGCGCCCCCCGCGTCGCGCACCGTCGCGTGGCCGACGCTTTTGAGGAAGTCCTGGTCGATCAGGTTGCGATCGGCGACAGGCTTCTTGTGCGGGCCGGCGAGGTGGTCCCCGTCGACGGTCTGATCCTGAATTCGGCCGCTTCGCTCGACGAATCGGCGCTCACCGGCGAGCCGATGCCGGTTTTGCGCCGTTTAGGCGAGCCGGCGCGCAGCGGGACCGTAAACGTCGGAGAGACTTTCGAGATGCAGGCGTCGGCGAGCGCAGGCGAAAGCACATACGCCGCCATCGTCAGCCTCGTCACGGCCGCGCAAACGGCCAAGGCGCCGTTCACCCGCATGGCGGATCGCTACGCCCTGCTTCTCCTGCCTGTGACGCTTGCGCTGGCCGGCGCGGCCTGGGCGTTATCAGGCGATCCCATTCGCGGTCTCGCCGTGCTTGTCGCGGCGACGCCCTGTCCCTTGATCCTCGCCGCGCCCGTCGCCTTCATTGCGGGAACCTCGCGCGCGGCCCGGCGCGGCATTCTTGTCAAGGGGGGCGGACCGCTCGAGGCGCTGGCGCGGGCGCATACGGTCATGTTCGACAAGACCGGCACCTTGACCGTCGGCGGCGCGCGACTGGTCTCCGTAGAGACCGCTCCCGGCGAAAATTCCGAAGACGCGCTTCGTCTTGCCGCCTCTCTCGAACAAGCCTCGCATCATGTCGTCGCCAGCGCCGTCGTCGCCGCCGCATTGGAAAGAGGCATTTCCCTGGCTGTTCCGTCGGACGTCCGCGAGACGATGGGGTCGGGGCTCTGTGGCCTCATTGACGGGCGAAAAATCTGCGTTGGGTCGCATACGCTCGCCTCGGGCGGCGGCCGGCCGCAGGACTGGGCGATTCGCGCGCTGCGGCGCGCCTCTTGGCGCTCCGCTCTCAGCGTCTTCGTTTCCGTCGATGGGCGCGTGGTCGCAGCCCTTCTGCTTGCGGACGAGTTGCGGCCGGAGGCGCCGCGCGCCGTCGCGGCTTTGCGCGAAGCGGGGGTTTCGCGCATCGTCATGGTGACGGGTGACCGGGCCGATGCCGCGGAGACAATCGGCGCTGCCCTGAATCTCGACGCCATCCTCGCCGACCGGGCTCCGACCGAGAAGGTCGAGGCGGTCGCCGCCGAGCAGCGCCTGCATCCGACCATCATGGTTGGCGACGGCATCAATGACGCGCCGGCGCTTGCCGCAGCAGACGTCGGCATCGCCATGGGCGCGCGCGGGGCGAGCGCGTCCTCGGAAGCCGCCGATGTCGTCATACTGGTCGATCGCCTCGACCGGGTGTCCGAGGCCGTCGCGGTGGCGCGGCGCACGCGGGCCATCGCCATTCAGAGCATCATTGTCGGAATGGGCCTGTCAGCAGTAGCGATGTGCATGGCGGCGTTCGGCTATCTGCCTCCGGTCGCCGGGGCGCTGACGCAGGAGGCGATCGACGTAGCGGTCATTCTTAACGCGCTGCGGGCGCTCCGCGGCGAACGCGGCTCCGCCCGGGCGGCGATGGCGCCAGGCGCCGCGCAGTCGCTTCAGGAGGGTCACGAGCGCCTGAAGACCAGCCTCGATCGCCTACGCAAGATCGCCGACGCCCTCGACGATCTGGAGGGGCAAAAGGCCGTCGATCTCATCATCGAGGCCAATCGCATTGTCGGCGGGGATATAGCAGCGCATGAGCGCAACGACGAGGGAGCCGTCCAGCCGCAACTTGCAAGCGTTCTCGTGGAACGCCACGGCCTTGCCGCGATGAGCCGCGCCCACCGCGAAATTCTGCATCAGGCGCGGCTACTGGATCGCCTCGCCGTGGGGCTTTGTGCTGACGACTCGGACCGCTATGTCGTTCGCGACGCCCAGCGCATCATCGATTCGATCGACGCCCTTGTGCGGCTCCATAACGCGCAAGAGGAGGACATCTACCAGGATGTCGTCGCAGACTGGGACGCCGACGCGCGGCCGCGCCAGGTAGAGCCGGCGCGCAGGCAAACATTATAGTCCGAGCCCTCGCCGCGGCGAAAGCTTCGCCGCCCGCGCTGCCCCGCCCTTCAGGCCGCCGCGACGCGCGCTGTCTGTGACTGCGGATTCATCGAGGGGCTGCTCATTGGTGGCCACGTCCACAATAAACATGGCCAGCTGGTTAGGGTCGCGGGGACGTTTGGGGGCTCTGGTCATTTATGCGGATTGCCCAAAGCGGAGACCTGACAGTCTGCACAAATTACGTCATGGCTGGAATTCCGTTTGAACGATCTCAAACCCATTGGGGACGCTATCAATGGTTGTCCCGTAGTCTGGTTCGATCCTATACGCAGCGCGATCGGGCGAAATTTCAAACTGACGCATTACCGCCGCGTTCGCATTGGCGGACCGCCAAGCTGACGTGACATCACGCGGTCGGGGCCGCGGCTTCGACCTTGCTCGTGCTTGCGAGGTCAGCCCGACCACGGTTTCAAGGCTATCGCAATGTCGGGGCCTATTGGTTATGTCTACGTCCTGTGACGGCGCACACCGATAAGTCAGGGGCGCCGCGTGTTAAAGTCGGTCGCACCGCTCGTGGGCCGCCTAAGCAGCCATCCCAGCTCCGCCGCTGATGTTAGCATGGGAGCGCCCTGGGAGCGCCCCGGACAAAAACCAGCTCAGTGTAATTTAGCTAACGTGTTGATTTGACTGGCGCGCCCGAAGAGATTCGAACTCCTGACCCCTAGATTCGTAGTCCCATGCTCAGCCTTACCAGGAGTGATCAAGTTTTCTCAGCTGGTCCCAATCTAATTATCTGAAATAGCTGTTTTATCTGAAGATAGCATCGCATTCGATATCAGCATGCATCATCGATTGACATAGCATCTCTGTTGCCCCAGAGTTGCCCTCAGGTAGAGCACAGGACATTTTCCGAATGAAGGAAAATCTGACAGATCGAAGGCTCCGGGCGTTGCAGCCCGCGCCGGCGGGGACCCGCATTATGATTTGGGACGCGACGGTGCCGAGTTTCGGCGTCCGCGTCACCGATAAGGGCTCCGCGACCTTCATCGTTATGCGGCGGCTCAAGGGTGGCAGCCTTATCCGGCGAACAATCGGCTCTGCTTGGCCTGTTCCGTGGAGGGGGCCGAAAGATGAGGATCTTCCCATCCCCTTGGCCAGGGCGCGGGAAGAGGCGCGCCGGGTCCTCTTCGAAATGTCGAATGGAATTGATCCCAAAGTGAAACGGGAAGCGGCGGCCCAAGCTGAAAAGAAGAAGCAGGACAACGCCTTCGAAACTGTCGCTGAAGCCTTCATCGCGCAGCACGTCGAAGGTCTCCGGTCGAAGGCAAACGTTACCTCTGCTATTCGAGGCAAAATTGTGCCGGCGTGGCGGGGGCGACCAATTGGAGAAATCACTAAAGCCGATGTTATCAAGCTAATCCGGAAGGATGCCGACAAGTATCCGACCGCGAGCTATCACCTGCTCGCCTATGCCAAGAAGCTCTTCGGCTGGGCTGTTGCTCAGGATTGCTATGGCGTCGAGACGTCGCCATGCGGCACCGGTGTGACAGCTTCTGATCTGATCGGCAAACGGGAGGCCCGCCAGCGGGTTCTTTCAGATGGAGAGCTCCGGGCAATCTGGAAGGCCGCACCGGAACTTAAGTATCCCTTCGCTGATCTCATCCGCCTACTTGCGCTAACTGGCCAGAGGCTTCGCGAATGCGCGAACGCCGATTGGAAAGAGATTGATCTCGACAAGGCGCTCTGGACCATTCCGGCCGCCCGCATGAAGGGCAAGACCGCCCATGAAGTGCCTCTGGCGCCGACGGCGTTGGATCTTTTGCGGGCCCTCCCCCGCGGGACTGGGTCCTTCGTCTTTTCGACCACGGGCGGCCGTCGCCCGGTGTCAGGCTTCTCGCGGGCGAAGACGCGCGTGGATCAGCTACTAGGAAAGGACTTCGAGGCCTGGACCTTTCATGATCTACGCCGGACGATGAGGACGCACCTCGGCGGCATGCCGATTCCGACCAACGTCGCCGAGATGACGATCGCTCACGCTCAGCCCGGCCTGCATAAAGTTTATGACCGTCATAGCTATCGCGAAGAAAAACGCCGGGCGCTGGAGTTGTGGGAAGGGCGGCTGAATTCGATCGTTGAACCAAAGGCCGGGGTGAATGTCGTAGCTCTTACGGCGCGGGTTTCGGCATGACTAAGGCCAGCCGCGCCCCACGCCTCAACACAGCTGTCTACCGGGCGTCGGAGCCGGTGAAATTCGATTGGAATAGGCTTGAGCAGGCCTTAGGCCGAACGCTTTCGTCCGATCAGAGGGCCGCGGTTAATGCGATCGCAACAGAATACATGCTCCTTGAGGGCGCGGAGCGCACGGCTCCATTCAAAAAGGATCGCGATCGTTGGATCGACAATCTTCGAGAAATCGCGAACACCCTGGAGAGTAATCTGATTCAGGCGCCCTGCCATGATCGCGCCGCGCGTGACGGTCTTGCGGAAGTGCAAATCGCATTTGATAAGATTTCGCTGGCCGCATACGGAACCACGTTGCCGCTGGAGGACGTCGCTTCATTTCTGAAATCCGCAGTGGCAGCCTGCGACAGGAATTTTGACGACCGACCGGCCGGCTTTGGAGATGATGCGCCAGTTTTGAAGGGCATTCAGGAAGGACGTCAATGGAAGGAACTTGTTCGCCAACTTCACGGCCGATTCGCTGCGTGGCAGCTTCCCTCCAATATACGAAATGACGCCGATACAAGCGGGAAGAATTCACCATTCGTTGAATTCTTTTCCGCGCTCCAACGCGATTTCCCCGAAGATTCACGCCGCCACACGCAGAGCGTACCCGCTTTGGCGAAAGCCATGGCTAGAGCACTCGGGACATAGCTTCTTGAAAAGTGATAACTCAAAGTCCCGTGATGCACTTGTGGCGACAGCGTACCTCTCAAGAAACACCGAGACGCGGTGTTCTAACTTGAGAAGGCACAGCGAATGCGCAAGGTTCTCCGATACAATGATCTGGTAGAGCGCGGGGTATGCGGCAGTCGGATGACGCTGCACAGAATGCGCAAAGAGCAAGACTTTCCAGAAGCAATAGAGATTTCCGGCGGTGTCGGCTGGTTCGAGGACGAAGTCAACGCCTGGCTGGAAGCTCGGCCGCGGCGCAAGTCTCGCTCTGTCGTGAACGCCCCGTCCAACTTGGCGGGGGCGCTCTGAGAGATGTCCAAAACGCAGAACCCGGCCGCGTTGGCGACGCGGACCGGGCCCGAGAAAGTGTCCTTGCTTGGCGGCTGGAACAGTTTCGAAAATAGCCCTTCCGCCTCGGAATTGCAACAGCAATTCTTTGCCGCGCGGTTCCGTCTCGCTCCCGTGCGAGCCGCGTTGATCGCGGCGCTCGCCTTCGATGGGAGGCCGGCATGAACGTGCCCTTACCTCAGCTACCGCGCGATCCCGCCATGGTCGCGCGCGTCACACGCGCGCTGTATTTTGATGAGATCGCCAACCAGCTTGAACAGGCGCGCATGCAAATCGACATCGCGTTGATGTTCGCCGCCGCCGCCGACGCCTTTGGTTTGGGTTACGCCCTGAAGGGTGGCGTCGGTCATTTCAAGGCCGCGGTTCGGTTTGCAAATGATCTAACAGAGCTTGAGCGCGCCGCTGTTGCAGAACATGACGAACAGACCGACGTCGCGGAGGCCGCTGAATGACCATCCGACTATACAACTTTGTACCAGACCCCAAAGGTAAGCGGAATTCCAATGTTACAATCTACGACGCCGTCGTGCATCACGGATGTGAATACGTCCCTATTCTAAATGACATGGACGGACGGCCTTTCGATCTCGATTCGCTAGTGCGGCCGACCATTTTCAAAATTTGGGACATCGAAGAGGGCAGCGAAGGATCGGCAGGTTTTGACAAGCCATCCCTGACAAGGCTCATCGACTTATCGGCGCTCGTCACCATTCTCACGCGGACGTCCTCTGCGGGATACTGCGAGGCTGTGAGAGTCGCCAAGGAAAGCCGAATGCATTCGCTGATTATCGTATCGCGAGAGCATCGAGTACAGCGATGGATGCAAGTCGTTCAAGGGCGCCACGGAGAGGGCATTCGTATTGCACTGTGGACACACGGCGACTGCGGGTGGCTGCAATGAGGGCGGCCGCGCGCGAGTATCCTAACATCGCCGATGATGACTGGCTAGCTCAGGCGTGCCGCGATGAAAACGGCAAGATCGTCCCGAACCTTGCCTCCGCGATGGCGGCGTTGCGCAACGCGCCGCAGATCGCGAATTGCTTTCAGTTGGATGAAATGCTGCGCGCGGCGGTGCTCGTCAGGTCTCTGCCTGCCCTCGGCGGCGCGGCGCCCGAAAACGATGAAGACACGTTCCCCAGGCCGGTGCGTGACGCAGACGTGTCGCAGGTGCAGGAATGGATGCAGCGGAGCGGCCTCCCAAAGATCGGAAAGGACACCGTTCATCAAGCGGTCGACCTCCGTGCGGAGGAATGCGCCTTCCATCCGGTGCGTGATTATTTGGCAGGCGCGATCTGGGACGGGCGCGCTCGCGTTGATAAGTGGCTATCGTATTATCTGGGCGTCGATCCCTCATCGTACATCGAGGGTATAGGCCGGATGTTCCTTGTCGCGATGGTCGCCCGGATTTTTCAAGCCGGATGCAAGGCTGATTATATGGTCGTGCTCGAAGGGCCGCAGGGCGCGCGGAAGTCCAGCGCTTGCGCCATACTGGGCGGCGCGTGGTTTAGCGATAACCTTCCAGACATTACGGGCGGCAAGGATGTCGATCAGCACCTTCGCGGGAAATGGTTGATCGAGATCGCAGAAATGTCGGCGATGAGCCGTGCCGAAAGTGCGGCCCTGAAAGCGTTCATCAGCCGCCAGACGGAGCGCTACCGTCCGGCCTTCGGTCGGAAGGAAGTCGTCGAGCCGAGGCAATGTCTTTTCATCGGTTCTACAAACAAGGCGGCTTATCTCCGCGATGAAACCGGGGGCCGACGCTTCTGGCCGGTCAAAGTAGGAGCAATTGATACAGATGCACTGGCGCACGACCGTGACCAGCTCTTCGCCGAAGCCGTTCATCTTTACCGGGCCGGCGCGAAATGGTGGCCTGACGCGCAATTCGAGCTTGATCACATAAGGCCGCAACAGGAAGCCCGGTTCGAGACCGACGCCTGGGAGGAAATCATAGCGACATGGCTGCGCGATAAGCGAACAGTCCTGGTCGGCCAGGTTGCCAAAGAGGCGCTGGGACTGGAGACGCCCAGGATCGGCCGTGCGGACCAGAACCGAATAACCGCCATTCTTGAACGGCTCCGGTGGTCACGCGGGCCAAAGGACTGGAAAGGAAATAGCCCTTGGATTGCGCCTTGAAGGTGGCGCGAGTCTACTCACGCAAGTGAAAGGCCTGGTCCGCGCCTATATCAGTTCAAGGCCATATTTCTGCCCAGTCGCCAGCCCGAATGGATTAAATTTGATGCCTTTCAGCCGCCCTAATTTTTGCGCGAGCGGTTCCGCCCTGTAGAGCTTTTCGATCCTCTCATGAAGCCTTAAGTCCTTCATAAATCCTGCGGATGTCGCGAGTTCTTTAGACAGAATGCTTTCGTCATGACCTCCTCTGAGGACAAGATCACCGCGTTCCGATTTGAACATGTTCTGCACGATGGTCGCAAAAAACTCCTCGAAATCCAGCCACGGGTCGCCGGTGGGAACCTTCTTCCATAGTTCAGAGGTTTTCGGCCGCACCGCATGGGCCATCTCATGCACGAGCGAGGAATCGAGTTCGTTCTGCGGATCGATTTCCGTGCCGCCAGCCTTCAGCGGCTTGCAGCTGCTCGGATCGCGCGGATTAATCTTGACAGGGGGAAGTTTATCGTCGGGGTCTGTTTTCGATACATGGGCCTCATCAGCGAGGCAACTGCTCATATATCCACCCATCATGACCGCGTCGCGCGCTCCGATCGGCAGGATATAAAGAGGCTCGGGAAGCCTCATCGCCGCGCCAAGGATGACTGCTCCAACCCTTGATTTTGCAATACGCATCACAGCTTTGAGGATCTCGCCTTCATACTTGTCGACCTTTGGCCCGGAAGCCGGCGCGCGCTCAATTTTGTTGAAGTCAGCCGGTCGGATCGTATCAGGATTAACCGCCCTTTCGTTCAGATACCATTCGTATAGAAGATCGTCGCGGTCATTTCCGCTGATGATAAGATTCAAGGCTTCCAGCTTAATCATGATCACAGCTCGCCAGCACGCGTAGACCGGCGATAGTACTTGCGGGGCAATCGGCCGCGATGTGCTTCTGCGCACCGCTTGTGAGACTAGCAGCCATCCTCGCCAAAATTGCACTGAGACATCGTGAGGGGAAGCGCATGCGGTGCAAGTTGTCCCGCATCGTGAAACATACCGACCAGTCAAGCGGGCCGTCCGCACCCCTAGACCACGGATTACCACGGACGACACGGACGACTTTTCATAAGAGTCCTATATGCGCGCGCGCAGGGGTCTATAGGAAAGTCATCCGTGGTCATCCGTTGTCCGTGGTTTTGAGGGCAAAATGGACAGGCAACCACCTCAACAAAAATCGCCGATTTTTTCTGTCCGCTGCCGCCGCAAACCACCCGGCCATGAGATAACCTATCTCATGCCGCGCCATTGTTAATCAATGAGATAGAATGAGATTATTGCCATCATGCTCGTTCCGGGCAATAATAGGGCAACATGATATCCGGGAACATCATCGCCACTATGGAAACAGTGAGCCAACCGAAAGCCATCGAAAAGCCTGTGGCCGCCAACGTAGCGGCGCCGAGCCGGAAGCGTTCGGCGTCAGCTGTGACTAATGGATCGAAGGCCTTCATCCAGGGAGACGGCAACAGCCCGTGGTATCGGCGCTTCAAGGATCTGCTCGCTTTGCACGTCGATGATCTCGGCGGTGAGCCCGCTATGTCCGAAGCGCAGATGAGCCTTTGCCGGAGAGCCGCGACTCTGGAGGTCGAGCTCGAACGCATCGAGGGGCAATTGAGCCTTGGCAAAGACGCCGATCTAGACGCCTACAATCGCCACGCCGGCGGGCTGCGTCGCATCCTCGAAAGTCTGGGCATCGAACGCCGCAAGCGCGATATCACCCCCAGCTTACTCGCCCAGCACTTCTCCCGGCCCCCCGCAAAGGACATCGAATAATGCGCGCGCTCATCACCATGCGCCAGGCGCTCGCACGCCCGGACTACTTCGGCGGCGATGACATGCTTGGCGCCGACTCCTGGGCAGCGTGGCGGGTGATCCTCATCGCGGCGATGGGCGAAGACCTGACGCCAGAGGAGCGTACCATCTATCGCGACCTGACAGGGCTCGATAAAGAGCCAGGGAAGCCCGTACGCGAGCTTTGGTGCGCGATCGGTAGGCGCGGCGGCAAGAGTCGCGCCATCGCCGTTGTAGCGGCTTACCTGAGCGCCTGCGTCGACTATCGGCATGTGCTGGCGCCCGGACAGAAGGGCCTCGTGCCGATCATGGCGGCGTCGCGCGACCAGGCCGCGGAAATCTTCAACTACTGCATGGGCATCTTTCAGAACTGCTCCGGCTTGACGGAAATGCTGGAGTCGGTGACGGCCGACGCCATATCGTTGAAGAGCCGCGTCGAGATTCAGGTCCGCACAGCGTCGTACAAGCGAGCGCGCGGATTTACGGCCGTTGGCGCCATCGGCGATGAGGTTGCGTTCTGGATGGCAGAGAACAGCGCGAACCCGGACCTTGAAATCGTTCGCGCCCTGCGCCCCAGTCTGATGACGACCGGCGGCCCGTTGATCATGATTTCGAGCCCCTATGCCCGTCGTGGCCAATTGTTCGAGACATGGCGACGCTCCTACGGCAACAACGACCGCCCGCACGTGCTTGTGGTTCAGGCGTCGTCCAAGACGATGAATCCGAGCCTGCCGCAGACCGACATTGACACGGCCTATGAGGAAGATCCGGAGGCGGCGGCTGCGGAATATGGCGCGCAGTTCCGAAGCGACATCGCAGCGTACATCGATCGGGACGTCGTGAATTCGGCGATCATGCTTGGAATGCGCGAGCTGCCGCCGCAACGGAGCATGGCTTATCGCGGCTTCTGCGATCCGGCCGGCGGCTCTGGTTCTGACGCCATGACAATGGCCATCGGACATCGGGAAGGCGATGTTTGCTTTCTCGATCATCTGGCGGTCGTACAGCCTCCGTTCAGCCCCGAAAGCGTCGTCGGCGAGTTCGCTCAAGCGTGCGGGCGCTATGGCGTCCGGTCTCTTCGCGGCGACAAGTGGGGCGGAGCGTTCGTCGTTGAGGCGTTCCAATCGCACGGCGTGTCCTATGAGCCGTCAGCGCTGCCGAAATCCGACATCTATCGCGACCTGTTGCCCTTGCTGAACAGCGGCAGGGCGAAGCTGTTGGACGATACCAAGCTCATTGCGCAGCTCTGCAGCCTGGAGCGGAGGACAGCTCGCGGCGGCCGAGATTCGATTGATCATCCGCCTGGCCAGCATGACGACGCCTGCAATGCAGCGGCCGGTGTTCTTGTCGACCTGGCCGACCTTGAGGGGCAAAGCGTCACGACGGTCCTGACCCACATCCGCGCCTATTCGGGTTACGAGCCAACACCCGCGGAGATTACACATATCAGAAACTCGTGCGCGGCGCTGGACGCTGCGTTACGACAATAAACATACACCATATCAGAGAGGAAATACAATGGTTTACACGGTAGACGGAATTAAATGCAAGTGTTCGCACGGCGGGATCTGCCGCTGCGGAGGGCACGGAACCTATGAAGCCGCGATGCGCGATGAGCGCGCCAAAGCCAATCGCAAAAAGAAGATCGTTGACGCGGATAAGGGGCCGATGACCGCCGCAAAATATCAAGCCCTTATTGTCGCCAGGCGGGCGGAGCTCGCGGATGAAAGATGAGTTCATCATCCTCATCGCCCCACGCGCATTCGATACAGAAGATGCGCTGAAGACCATCCGCACGGCAGACGGTTTGCGGACTTGGGAGCGGTGTCCCGAAGAAGGGCAAGAAGCCTTTAAGGCCAGAGTAGCCGAGTCCGCAACGGGTGGTCATTGCCCGGTCGTTTGGTTGGATGAGACAGATCTCGAACTTTGAATTGAAGACAAGGAGAAACAGAATTGCTGAACGTTGTCAGGAAATTTGACCCGCCGGCCGCCGCGATCGACGGCCGCGCAAAACTTGCCGAAGCGATCGACCGTCATCAGGCTGCGGCAGCGAAGGTTGCAGAGGCGGCCGTGGTTGTTGATGGCGCGCGGAAGTTCTTGCGCGAAGTCGAAGGATCGCTGGCGCAATTCGCTGATATCGATGCGCGTATCGCGGGCGAGCGAACGTCGAACATTCGCGACGCCATCTGCGGCGGAATGGCTCCGACGCTTGAGCTCTCTGATGATCTTCGCAGCGCCACCGTCGCCAAGGCAGAGGCCGCTAATCGGCTGGAGGCTGCCCGGCAAGCTTCTGCGGCGCTGGCATCCGAACATGCCGCCTGTGTGCTCGACGAAAACGAGGCCAAGCGCGCGGTGGACGCCTGTCTTTTCGACGTTGTAGCCGACGAAGCGGATTCGCTCGCGGCGGAACTTTTGGCTGCGGAGGCTGAGGCGACAGAAATCCGGACGCGCCTTCACGCGCTGGGATCTGTCGCTGTGCGAAACAGCTCCGGCGTCGCCCGGCCTTTCCCGCTAAGCCCGTTTCAGCTTTCCGCATTGATCGAGCATCGCAAGGGCAGTGATTGCGAGCTCCGCAATACTCTCGCTTGGCGTCGTACTCAAGAGCATGCTCTCGCCTGGCGTTCGTACGTCGGTGCCTTGGCGCATGACGCCGCGGCTATGCCGGTTTTCGAGGGAGAGAACCAGTGACTCTCTTATCGGCAGGCCCCTTGCCGCCGCTGGCCACGACTCAATCTCTAGCCGCGTCAGGGACGCCTGGAGCGGCGGTTATTAACGCGAGCGCTGTGACGGTAATCACGAATGCGTCCGGCCAGTCTGTGACGCTCCCTGACGCCGTGCAGGGAATGGTCTGCTCGGAATCTCCGCACAATACCGCATTTAATGTGGTCGGCTGCGACAAGCGCATCGTCATCGTCACGAATGCGGGCGCCGCGTATGGCGTCGGCGTGCTTCCGGCCGGATCTGACGCCGCGCCACTTATTGGCGTCGTGCCACCGCTGAGCTCGGTTCGCTTTACGTGTGTTTCGTCCGGCTCATGGCTATCGGAGCCAGTGCTTTCATGAATTCGAATTCTGCTCCCCGTTTCTCCTTGTCTGGGGAGTGGATAGCCTGGGTCGTGCGGGATCAACGCCGCCCACAGACAGGCGAGGGGCGGCGCTGGTTGGGTTTCTCGAATAGGCTCCCAGATCATCGCCGTCCGCTCTTTCCCGAGGTTCGGTCGTGGGTCTCCTTGCAGGGCGCATCCGCTCGGCCGGGGGTGCGAACAAACCGGCCATCGGCGGCCCTGCCTTGGTTGCCTCTTGGCTCCATTGGCCACGGCGGGGGCGCCTTCTTTTGTTTTCCGCGACCGTCTCGCGCGAAGGGTTAGGGTATGGTCAAGATTAGCGTAACGAGCAGCATCGATCATACTGGCGATCTAATGCGCGCCATTAAGGCGTTGACGAAGAACGTCGTCATGGTTGGCGTTCCGGCCGCAAACGCCGATCGCGAAAGCACTGGCGGCAAGCCGGGCGCCAATAACGCCCAAATCGGCTACATCATGGAGACCGGATCGCCGACCAAGAATATCCCGGCCAGGCCGTTTCTTGTTCCCGGCGTCCAGTCGATCAAGGGCGAGATCGTAAAGAGTATGCGGAAATCTGGCATGGCGGCTTTGGGCGGCAATGTTGAGCAGGTTGAGAAGGAAATGCACGCGATCGGGCTCAAGGCGCAAGTGGCTGTTCAAATTAAGCTTAGCGAAGGTCCCTTTACGCCGCTGTCACCGAAAACTGTCTACGCGAGGAAACATCGCAAAGAAGCGCCGCGTGATAGCGATCAACCGCTGATCGACACCGGCCAGCTTCGCGCGGCAATCAAATACGTCATCATGAAAAGCAAGGACGTGAAGAAATGAACATTCCCGGCGTCGATCCGATTCTGAGCAGCATCCAGGAGGATGTCGTCGCGCTGTGCGATTCGATGTTTTCCTATGATGTAGAGAACGGCGTCGACCGACGCGCTACATGCCAACAGGCAGTCATCAGATCAGTCGAGGCCAGGGCGAAAGACACGTTTCGCGCTGCCGGTTTGCCGCGTCAACAGCGCAAGCGGATGGTCCAAGAAATTACAGACACAGCGCGCAAAACCTTCGATCGCCGCTGGGCGGAATTGATCGCCGCGCAGAAGCAGGGAAACGCATAAATGGCCGACGATGTATTCAAGAACTTTCTCATCAAGCTCGGCTGGGATATCGACGAGGAGGGCTTCCGGAAGCTTCAAAAGAACATCGAGACCGTTACGACGGGTCTGACGACCGTTGCCGCCGTGGGCGTCGCCGCCGCTGTAGCGATCACAAAAGCGGTTGAGCATTCAGCGGAGGCTTTCGAAAAGCTCTATTACCAATCCCAGCGCACAGGAACGAGCGCCGCTCATCTGAAGGCGCTCAGCTTCGCCGCGGAGCAGTTCGGCTCCTCCGTCGAAGAAGCTGGCGCTGCGGTTGAAAACCTCGCCAAAAAGTTCCGTGACAGCCCCGGCTATGCTCAGCAGCTCCAGCGCATGGGCGTCAATATGTCGGGCGATAACGCCGACAAGCTTGTGTCCTTCATGGACCGCGTGGCGAAGATGCCGACCGCGCAGCGCAATGCGTGGCTGGAGGCCTACGGCTATTCTGAAAAGCTATTCTATGCGATTGAGAACCCGCAGTTTCGTAAGGCCTTCGACAGCTATCTGAAGCAGCAGAAGCAGGCTGGTCTTGACGCCAACGAGGCCGCCAAGGGCTCGACGCGTTTCATGCAATCGTTGCGTGAGCTCCGGGGAAACATCTCAAATATTTGGGATGGCGCCGCATCGGCCGTGTTCGAGAAATATGGCGACGTCTTCAAGAGGTTCGGCGACTACCTCCTTGCGCATGCCTCCGAGATCAAGGATTTCATCGTCAAGGTTGCCGGCGCGATTTTGAATTTGGCGGAAGAACTCGGCAAGGCCATGCCGCAGATCGACAAGTTCGTCGACATGATCGGCGGCTGGAACAATGCGCTGAAGATCCTCGGCGGCTTGCTGCTACTTAATGTAATCCCGGGCCTGGCGCGGCTCACGACGATGCTGGCGGGCCTTCTAGCGATCAGGATGCCAATGTGGCTCTTGGGTCTGCTCGGCGTCTCAGGGGGCGCGGCTGCATTGGCGCTGGGCCTTGGCGCAGGCGCGTGGGGAGCCACGACCGAGGACAGCAATCCCGGATCATCCTTCCGCAAGCCAGCGGAGAATACGGGCGGCATCGGAGGATGGTGGAAGCGGAACATGCCGACGTGGCTCGGGGGGCAAGATGCGCCGGCCGGCGGCAATCCAGGCGGAACGCAGAAGGACCCAACCAACTACACTGGCTCGAACGCTGAGGTTGTGAAGCAGGCGGCCGCCCAGCTCGGAACGAGTCCTAAAGACCTTGCAACCGTCATCGCCTACGAGACGGGCGGCAAGTTCAGCCCTAGCATTTGGGGCGGCAAGGGCGGCAATTATATGGGGCTGATCCAGTTCGGCCCCTCGGAGCGGGCGCAATTCGGCGCGAACGACAAGCAGACCTTTGCTCAGCAGATGCCAGCTGTCGTTAGCTATCTCAAGACCCGCGGCTTCAAGCCCGGCATGGGTTTGATGGACCTCTATTCGACCATCAACGCCGGATCGCCGGGCCGCTACGCTGCATCTGACGGAAACGGAACGGTCGCTACCCATGTCGCTAGGATGCAGCGCGAACAGGCAGCTAACGTCGATCGATTTCTGAACTCCGGCGTCCCGAAGCCGATCGGGCTCGGGGGACTGCCCTCGTTTGTGGGCTCAGCGAATGCCGGCGAGGCCAAGAACCCATTCGGTGGATTCGATGCTGACAGGCTGCGACAGATGTTCAAAACCTCTCCGCTGGGTGTTTCGCCGGTAAACAACTCGTGGAAAACCACAAATATTCACAACTCGCCATCGCAGACGGTGAGCATTCATGTCGATGGTTCGGCGAGCCCCGTCGACACGGCTAATGCCATCGGCGGCAATCTGAGGCGAGCGGGGAGCGATCTCGTCCGGAACATGCGGCCGGTGGCGCAATGATATTGGCTTCAATTCAGGATCAAGCCGTGCTTCTGATTATCAATGGACCATGACTTAAATCGGCTCAAGAAGCTCTGCCCCAAAAGAATTTGCGCGTTTACAGATGCAATACTGGCAGGCACATTTTCTAATGTTCTGTTGCCGACTCTCAGCGATCTGATCACGAAGCGCTCGGACGGCACTTTAGAGCCGTCCGCAAGGGTGTAAGTCTTGGATTCTAAGAAATCGTCAGCGGAAATTGTCTTGGAGCGCATTAATGTCATGACGACATCAGCGGGAACGCTTACGTCGCTGGCGCCGCTGTCTACAATTGCATCCAAAGTTATAGTGTCATTGATGCGGATAGGAACTTGATAGATGCCGCCGACACTTTCCATTGCGACCATAAAGGCGGGACGTTGACCGGTTTCCTCTGAGGGCAGCGTTATCTGCGGACGAGTCTCAAGCGGAGTCATCACGTCGCCCGCTCGCTCTGGACCGGAGGAAGAGTCTTCCGTGGCATCGCGCTTCATGTGGGACGGGTCAGCAGCGAAAAATCGGAGGGTCCCCTTGCCCTCCTGATCGTAGTTAGCAATCCATGCGAAACCTTCGCTTCCTCCGAGCCTGTAGACAGGCAAGCGGCTTGCGGCGGACCGATGAAAATCGTTGAGAAAATCTACCAATATCCCCGCCTTCGGACTTTTCCCGTTTGCAAGTATGGCCAACTCTCTCACGTTTAGAGGCTGTAGCTTGATTCCACCGAATGTTGCGATGACCGCAGCGGGAAATTCAGAATTGTCAGGCAAGCGGTAAATTTGAGGAGCAACGCCAAACTGCCTCGATAATCTTTCGATCTCTGACTCGACCTCGGAGGGCGTGAAATATGCTGGTGATACTTGTTTATTGACGTACCAAGCCAACAGATTGGAGCCGTGCAATATGGTTCCAGAAACGCGCACCCCGTCCTTAATGTTAGATTGATTACACCTAGTAAAATCAGGATATTGTTCACTTGGCGTGCAACTATAGCGGCGATAAGCGGCGGAGTTCGGGGCTACAGGCCTTCCCAGAACCAACCCGTCGACCGCGAAATGCGGATTGGGATGGACTGTAACGATCCGATCTTCAGCATTGCAGGCCACAGGCAGAACTAGGAGGACCACGCTCAGGAGGGCAGAGGTAGGGCCAGAATATTTTTCGCTCATTGTTTCGATAGTCCGATATTTAGAGTCGCCGTTTAGGACTGAACGAACTCTCAAACCGAGGCGCCATCGGTTTTCTCTCCCTTAGCGACGATCTGCAAGGCGGAATTCGGCAAAGGCCGCTGAAGCGCCAGCGCATCGGCGAGCGGCGCGGACAGCCAGGCGTCCCATTCTTCGGGCGTGGTCAACAGGACCGGCATCGCCTTGGCGTGGATCGGGCGGACGATATCGTTCGCCTCCGTCGTCAGGAATGAAAACAGGCGATGCTCGCGCGTCTCGCCTTTCCGCTCGCCGGTCCAAAGCCGCCAGATCCCCGCGAACGCAAAGACGGGCCGGCTTTCGTCGAGGGCGAACCAATGCGTCACCTTCGGCCGGCTGTCGGTCCATTCGCAAAATGACGTCGCCGGCACGAGACAGCGCCATTCGGCCTTGAGCCAATTGCGCCAATAGGGTGAGGCGGTGTTGCGGACGTTGGTGACCGGAACCTTGCCGAGGTTTGGCGGCGGCGGAAAGCCCCAGCGCATCATCGTCAGCTCGCGCTCGCCATCCGGGGCGATCCTGACAATGGGGGCCATCGTGTCGGGAAAGACGCCGGGCATCGGAGCCAGATTGCCCGTCAGGTCGCGGCCGATCCGGAAGAGACGCCGCATCGCTTCCTGGCCACGGGTGATCGAATAGAGGTTGCACATAGAGGCAGGAGAGCGATTGTAATTGGCTTGGTCAAGTCTCGCCTAGGAAAGCATCCGCGTCTGGAACGTCGCCAAAGCGGTGGATCACGACGGCGTCTTGAAACTCTCCGGTCCCTGGATCGCCCCTTCGGCTGAAGGCGACGGCGCCCGCCGCTGTCATCGCCAGGCGTTGCGCTTCCCGGACAGCTGCCCCGGCAGTCTGAAGCTCTTTCGCCTCGCCCACAGCCAAGTCGCCATCCTCTGTTCTAAGGAAGGGCATGGCCACGAAATACGTCACTTCCGCCATGGGATGCCCCCTCGTTCCCGCGCCGCTTTCTCCTCCTGAGCTTTGCACTGATCCGGCGTTGCGCCGGAGCCGATGCTCCAGAAATATTCGCGATCGCCTGTCAACTCGGTGACGAGTGCGTCGATCGCCGTCAAGACAAGGTGCGCTTGCTGATAGACCGGTCCATTGATGCGGACGCGATTTGAAATTCCGATCATCACGTCGCGGCAGGCGCGAAGCGAGCGAACCGCCGCAGCTGGATCATCCGGCATCTCGGGCCGATAGGGTCGCCTCGACATTGCCGGTCCTCCGCGATTGTTCCTGTTTTGTTCTAACGATCTGCGAGGCGCGAGTCTAGGACGAAGTCGCGCTATCTCGTAGACGACCCCTTTGAGCAAATAGGGTCTCCCTTGATTTGCGAGATGCACGTCCATTCTGGGCCGAAGCCAAAGTTATTCCGTGATGCTGCCGGATCGGAACGCGGGGTGGGCAAGCCCGTGCGATAGTAAAACGCGATGCCAAGCAGAACGCCTGCGGCAAACGCAATGAGAGGGATGTATTTGGCGCTGCGTCTCAGCTTGGACCGTCCCTCCCGACTGTCCCCTAACATTGAATATCCCTTCCTCCGCCTCGCGCCCGGCCCTCCGCATTCTCGGCGATGAACTCGACGGCATCTGACAGTAAGACGAACGGCTTTAAGGGCGTCGATGAATTTCGTCGCTCCAATGCAGCTCCGTTCCCGTTGGGCCGGCAAGCTCCCAGGCTCGTTTCAGAACTGCCTCGCTCTCCTCCGCGGTCGGTTCCAGCCAAATGCGCTCTTCGTCGCCATCATCTGCGATCTCGAAAATCGCGCGCGCGATCTCGACGGACGTGTCGTGGATAATGGCGAATCCGCGGATATGTGAGGGGACGTAGGTCATTTCAGTGTCCTTGCCGCCGCCGGCTTTGGTGGTCACGATTTCTTCCCTTTGGCGCCGCCGTAGAGATTGAAAAAGGGTTGGAGCGCTTCCGGCACCTGCGACAACATCTTTGCCTGCATCTGTTCCGCGATTTGCTGACCGATTTCCATCCAAAGTTTGCTGAGGGCTTCGGGACCTGCGGCCTTCAGAACTTGCTCAGTGATCGCGGACAGATCCTTCGGATCGAGTTCGACTGTGATTTTCATGACGCTTATCCCCTGAGTACTGAGTGGCGCCCGCAAGTCTTCACCCGGCGCCCCTGGAGCGCGTCTTCGATCGCGCCTCGCGTTCAATCATTTGCGCAGCTTCACACCAGGTCCTTCGCCGTTGTCGAGAAATATCACGCCGGCGGATTCGAGGGCGGTACGGATGGCGGCGAGATTGTTCGCGATCGGCGTCGAACGACCTCCCTCGAAGTTCTTGAGAGCGCTTAGGCTAACCTTGGCACGTTCGGCCAGCGCTGCTTGTGACCAATCGAGCAATCCTCTCGCCGCGCGGCACTGCGTGGGTAGCATACAAAGCTCCAGCTAATTTAGATTATCATACCTAAAATAGCTTGACGTGTCCAATAAGGCTATTTAGGCTCTCCATACCGAATATCGGTAGCAATACCTTAAGGAGCAACCACAATGCCGAACGACACCGTTCCGGCAGCCGTTGAAGGCTTGCCAAATTCAGACATGAACCCGCCGTCAGGCCTAGCAGAAAACCCGGCGGGGCTCGCCGTCATTCGCTCGCAAAGCATCAAGGCGCTGCGGCCGTCGATGCTCTCCGGAGAGGAGCTAGATCGATTTCTTGTCCAGCTCGACGAGTATTCCGCAGCTCTTCAGATGGCGGACCATGTTCGAGAGAAGGTTTCGTCGCTCTCGGACCCACGTTGGCCAGCGCTACGCAAAGAAATTGGCGACCAGCAGGAAAAGGCGGCGCAGATACGCCGCTATATGAAAAAGCCGATCACGGCGATCAGGACAGCTCGCTCGAAGACGATCGACGACATTTTATTCAAGGCCGTCGTCGTCGAGATAATCGAACCTTACGACTGCGTATGGAGCAAGACGCTGGGCCACTCCATCGTCAACGATCTGCTCTCTGCGGCTTGCGAATGGAGGGCCTAGCGATGGCCGATATACGCAAGCAATTCCTCACAGCTGCGCTCGCGAATTTCATCGCGAAAGCCGCAGCAGCAGAGGCCGCGGGCGAGGACGCCTCCGTTTTTCACATGCTTATCCGCAATACCACCGCCTTGCTTGAGGCAGGTGATCCGCAAGGGCAGGAGGCCCCGCCGCCTGCCGCTCCCCGCAAGAAACCGCTGCAGCTTCGACGGCGGTCAAACGACTTCGACATGAGCCGCAACTATCAGAGGATGTGAGCGATGATCTCTCCGAATACTCCTGCGGGGACCAAGGTTGTCTGCATAAATACGCGGGACGCCTTTTATGCTCGCCCGATCAGCACCCGAGGAAGCCTCGACGGCCTGACGGAAGGCCGCGTCTACACGGTTCGCTGCTTCCATCCCGACGAAGACATGATCAGCGGCTTCGTCGTCTATATCGACGAAATCCTCCGCGGACGGGACGGGGTCCGGCGCCATGAATGTGGCTACGCCCCGCAGCGCTTCCGCGTGTTGCAGACGGCGCAGCATCGAGCCGACACGACAGAGCCCGCGCGCGCTCGCGTCCGTGAGCTAGAGGACGCATGAGGTTCCGCGGCGGGTTTAGCTGCGCGACAAAGAAAAAACCAGGTCAAGGCCTGGTTTCTAATCCGGAGTATCAAAACCTTTCGTGAGGAGGCCCGGCACGAAAGCGTTAGATCGCAGCTTCTTAGCAGGCCGCGTTGCTCCAGAGATATCCACCCCTCTGGACGGATAATAATTGCAGATATTTGACAGTACATGCAACAGCAAATTTACCGACTTGCACTTTACAAGGCGTTCGTGCTGTACACCGGGCGGGAGCCAGTCACCTAACTCCCGCCTTTCTACTGGAGGAATGCAAGCAGTCGGAATCCACCCTGAACCCGCTGCTTGTATTTCTCAACCATAGAGAGTAACCCAAACTGGATTGGAAAAACAGCAAAAAAAACCAGGCGTAGTGCCCAGTTGTGAAGTTACGACGGTTGCGGGAGCCCTCCTACAACGCCGACAGCTTTTCTCGGAAGCTTAGTCTCGACATCGGCTTCGACGCCGCTGCCATCATGCAGCTTCCATCAATGCCATGACCCACGAGTCCTACCACGCATATCGATTATGAAAGACAACTTTCGCGCTATATTTTCTACTATAATTTTCACTGAAACTATTAAAATTCGCCAAATACAACTTTTGCGTGAGATTCAGTCACAGGGTCGGCGCGCGGGCTCTATGAGAAGGCAAATACGCCGATCGTGCGGTGGGCTAGACCGCCTGGCTACTCTTCGCGACCGGCGCTCCAGCGGCCCGGAACTTGGCCATCGAGATGACATTGACGCCCGCGGCAGCTATTTTGGCCTTACGATTTTTTATATTTCGCCGGCGGCATAGCGTGGCGACCCAAGCCCTCATAGCGGCGGAGAGCTTCGCAGCTTCGGCGTCGCCAGTGTCGGCTTTTATCGCAACGCTAATGAGAAACTGCCGCCATCCCGGAATTAAATGGCGGTCGAGATAATTCTGTAAATCGGGATCCGTCACTAAGTTCGGCTTGCGCGCAATGAATGGGATCAGATTTTGGGCCATTTTACCGCCCCACCAGGCTTCAACGAGCAAGCGCTGCGACTGAGCGAGGCTTCGTCAACACATATGACGCATGAACGCACTCTTTAGTTGTTAGTTGCGCGTTTGGTTTTGTTTTTCGCGTGGGCGGCGAAGACGTTCGTAAAAACCAGCCCCGCCGGATGTAACGACTGGCCGACGGCTCGCGCCGACAGTGAGCGGGGGCGCCGTAAATGGCACTGTTGACGCACGCGGAACGAAAAGAAGCCGGGCGATTGGCCCGGTTTCAAGTCGTCTTGGCGGGATTGCTGCTGCCCGCTCACCGGAGGGAGAGACGTTCGGGCTGCCAGCATAGCCAAGGTGACACGTCATCCGCCACCTGAGCTATAGCCAAGAGGGGCTAGCTGGGCCGAGAGGAGACAGGGACATTTGTTGCCCCAAGTGTTGCCCCTACAAAAAACGCCGCGGAGCGAGGGCGGCGGAGTAATTCCTAAGTTATTGATTTATTTGGCGCGCCCGAAGAGATTCGAACTCCTGACCCCTAGATTCGTAGTCTAGTGCTCTATCCAGCTGAGCTACGGGCGCATGCTGACGACTTCAGACGCTGCGAGATGGCTCGCAGGCGCTCTGGCCGTTCGGCGATGCAGACTTAGCCGCTTGGCGTTCGCGTGGCAAGGGGCCTTGTGACGAGACCGCGCCGCGAGCGCATTGGCTCTATTTCTGCGCCAGCGCCGACGGCGGCTGCGTCCAGAGCGGGAAGCCGACGGTCGCGAAGATGGAGTCGCCTTCGACGCGGTTATAGGCGGCGAATTCGTGATACCACCGCACCGCGAGGTCGACGCTCTGTTCTCCCGCCCTGAGCTTATAGGTGACGATCGGTCCGACGCCGGCGACGCGGCCTTGGAACGATCCGAATTTTGCCGCCCCCGTCCCGGAATCGGGCGTGATCTGCTGATAGAAATAGCCGCCAACGCCAAAATAGAGGTCGTTTGGGAGGTGCTCGCCGAGCGACCATTCAAAATGCATGTCGGCGCCGCTCAGATAATCCGTCGCCGTGTTGATCGCATTGATGGTGAAGCCAAGCGCGGCCGAGGCTTCAAGTCCGGTTTCATGGCTGATATAGGTATAGGCGCCCTTGACGTCGATCGCGGGGCGGTTGAGGCCGGTCTGGGCCAGCCGCCCGGCAAGATAGTTTCCAGTCGGAAAGAACCCGCTCACGGTCAGCTTCCAGTGCTGATCGCCGGCCTGCCAGCCGAGGATCGCCGTCAGTTCAGAATCAGCGAAGCCGATGGCGGTCTTCTGCACGTCGCTATGTCGATTGATCCCGGCGGCGTCTGTGAAAGGCGTCGAATAGCTCGATACGTCAGAGCCGACGGCATTGGTCGTCGCAAGACCCAGCCGCCCGCCGAACAGGGTCAGATCGGAGTACCAGGCGAAAATGGCGAGATTTGCTGCAAATTGATAAGTGACGCGGGTCGGATCCCTGGTCAGGCTATGCTGATAGAGATTTCCACTGCCTGTATAAAGATAGTAAGAATCGTAGAAATAAAGACCGGGCGGCGGCGTATAGCCAGGCGCAGGCTGGACTAATCCAAGCTGATAGAGGCTAAGGCCATATTCCGACGCTGGGGCCTCGGACCCCAGAGCAAGACTGGCAAATAGAATGACGACGAATTCTGTTTTGTTTTGCCCCTGGAACATGGGTTAGGGCGCCTTCATGCTTTGCCTGCCGGAGCGAGCGCGCCCAGCCGGAGCTAGTCTAGGGGCGATGTTGCGGCCGTCGAGGCAATAATCTCGGCTTCGCCGCCCAATTGCATGATTTGGGCAAAGCGTTACAATTCTGCTACAGCCCAGGCGGCGCCAGCGCGCCGCCTGGATGCAAGCAATGGTTGTAATTCTTTCGCCTGCCGCGGCTTATTATTTGCTGATTTCTATGCCGTTCTTTTCGCGGAATTCTTTTATGACCAGCCCGATCGCCTCGATGACGGTCTTCTCGGGATGCGTCTTGCAATAGACGATCGTTTGGTGCTCTGCTTCCTTGCTGCGCGGGATATTGGCGAAATGCTTCTTGGCGAGCCCATTATACCATCCGCTATACCAGGCGGTGAGGTAGTTCGCGTCTTCCTGATAGGTGCCGGCGAGCTGCGCGCACGTCAGCGTCTGGACGTCGAGATAGCCGTCCTTGTCGGCATAGGCGCTGAGCGGCGTCGCCACCTGGGCGCTGGCGGCGGCGGTGAGGCACGTTGCGATTGTGGCGGCGGCGAGCAAGGTCCGTTGCATTTTTCCTCCGATTTTTTGAAATTGACAGGCTTTTACATATCTACGTAAGGGCCGCTGTGGAGTTTGCGCCGACAGGGCGCCAAGACTTCTACTTTGGGCGACCGGTTTTAGACAGACTCGGTGACGTTTATTCTGTGGATCGAATACAACCTGATGGAATTGTCGATCATCCTCGGGTAGAGAATGCAGCTCGTTCGCGGCCATGAGGATCGCGCGGGTCGGCGCTGGCGCGCCGCCGGATCGGGCCTGAACGGGCGGAACAGGGGCCAAAGCCATTGCGTCCTGTGTTGCTGACGGTTGCCGCAATTTTGCTGATCGCCGCGGCCGGTCTCGCCGTGGTGCGCCTTGTTTCGCCGCATGCGACCTTGCGCATTGCAGAGGGTCCGCCGGGCAGTCCCGCCCATCGCTTGATCATTTCTTTCGCGGCGGCGCTCTCGCAGCAGCATCCGCGCCTCGTCGTCAAGCCGGTGGAGACGTCTGATCTGACGGCGAGCGCTCAAGCGATCGAAACCCATAAGGCCGATCTTGCGATCATCCGTTCGGATGCGGCCGTCCCCGCAAACGGGGCGACGATCGCCATTCTGCGCCGCGACGTCGTTGCCGTCGTGACGTCGGCGAAATCGCCCATCGAGAAAATATCGGATCTCGCCGACAAGACCATCGGCCTCGTCGAGGGTCCTTTGCAGGCCTATAATTCGGCGGCGCTCGACGTCATTCTCAGCTTTTACGACATTCCTCCGCAAAGCGTGCGGCGCCTCGTGCTGCCCTTGGCCGAGGTCGGCCATGCGGTCGCGGACAGACGCATCGGCGCGGTGCTGGCGATTGGCCCGATCGGACCCGGCGACGTCGTCGATGTTGTCGCCGCGGTCAAGGCGGCGACGCGGGGGGCACCGAAAATTCTTGCCGTCGATGAGGCCGACGCCATCAACAAGCGCTTTCCCGCCTTCGAGTCGATCGACGTTCCCGCCGGGGCCTTCAAGGGTCGGCCGCCGACGCCGGACGACACGGTGACGGCGCTCGCCGTTACCTACCGCTTGGTCGCGCCGAATTCGATGTTGGACATTGTCGCCGGCGCGATCGCCCAATCGCTGTTCGCCGCCAAGACAAGGCTGATGCAGATATCGCCGCTCGCGGCGCAGATCGAGGCCCCCGACACCGACGACAAAAATCCCGTCCTGCCGGTGCATCCCGGCGTTGCGGCCTTTCTGGAAAATGGCGCGCAAAGCTTTTTCGACAAATTCCAGGAATATTTTTACATGGGCGGCATGGCGCTGAGCGCCGTCGGCTCGGTCGTCGCCATCGTCATCAGCCGGTTTTCCAACCGCAAATCACGTGAGGAGATGGGGCGGATCGAACGCCTAGTCGGCATCGCCGACGAGGCGTTGCGCACACGCGATCTTGGCCAGCTCGAACAGCTCGAAACGGAGCTGGCCGGCATTGTCGCCTGGTTCGTCAGGACAAACCCCGGCGCCGAAGGCGGCGGCTTTTCGGTCGGCCTCACGCACGCCCGCTATGCGATCGACCGGCAGCGGCGCTCGATCCTGCGGGAGGGCGGCAGGGGGGCCTCGGAGGAGCCTGCTC
>NZ_PDZR01000014.1 GCF_002891535.1 Methylocella silvestris
CGCCGCCCTGGATGACGCGGATGGCGGCGCGCCGGAAGGACCACTCAATCTTGCCGGGGCAAAATGGCGAGCGTCGCAGGATGCGCAAACCGCGCCCTCCGCGACCCCTGCCCAATCCAGCGGCCCCGTCGCGGCGCTGGCGCCGTCGAATGCGCTGGCGCCCGGCGCGACGCCGACCAATCCCGTTAAGGAGGAGTTCGACCTCGCCTATGGCTATTTGCGCCAGAAACAATATGAGGCTGCGGAGAAGAGCTTTACCGCCTTTATCCAGAAAAACCCGAAAAGCCGCTATAGCGCGGACGCCACTTATTATCTCGGAGAAAGCTTCTTCCAGCGCAGTCGCCCGCGCGAAGCCGCCGAACAATATCTGAAGATTTCGACGCAATACGCGAATTCCGCACGCGCGCCGGAGGCCATGCTTCGGCTTGGCCAATCGCTGAATTCGCTTGGCGCGAAGGAACAGGCCTGCGCCACCTTCGCCGAAATCGGCCGGAAATATCCGAACGCGCCGGGCAGCGTCAAAGCCGGCGCCGATCGGGAGGCCAAGCGCGTCCAATGTTAGACATCCGGCCGGATGCGCCGGCGCGGCCGGCTTCAGCGCGGGCGCGCCTGTGTTCGGACGGCGTCGCGCTGGGAGCCGACGGCGGACTCGCGCTGGAGCGACTTGCCGCCGAGCTGCTGCGTCCATGGGAAAAGGCGCAAAAAATTCTCCTCGCCGTTTCAGGCGGACCTGATTCGATCGCCTTGATGCTGCTCGCGAGCCGCTGGATGCGAGCGCGGGCGGAGCGAGGCCTCGCCGCGCCGCGGCTCCATGTCGGGACTGTCGACCACGGACTGCGCGCAGAGTCTCGCGCCGAGGCGGAAGCTGTCGAAGCATGGGCGAAAGCCGCCGGGCTCCCGCACGAGATCCTGACCTGGGACAGCGGCAAGCCGACGACGCGCATCCAGGAGCGAGCGCGCGCGGCGCGCTACGAGCTGCTTTGCGCCTGCGCCGCCCGGCTCGGCGCCGACATGATCGCAACGGCACACCACGCCGACGATCAGGCCGAGACAATTTTGTTCCGCCTCACCCGCGGCAGCGGTCCGGGCGGTCTGGCCGGCATGTCGGAGCGCATTTTCCGCCTTGGGCTTATCCATTCGCGGCCCCTGCTCTCCTGCGATAAGGCCACGCTGGTCGCCTATTGCAAGGCGCGGCGTCATGATTTTATCGCCGACCCGTCCAACCGCAATCCGGCTTTCGCCCGGACGCGCATGCGCGTGCTGCTCAACCTTCTGGCTGAAGAAGGCCTCGATCGCGCGGCGCTGCTGCGCCTTGGCCGCCGCGCCGCGCGCGCCGAGGAAGCGCTCGCCGCCCGGGCGCGGTCGGTCTCTGAGGATGTGACGCTGCGAGGCGCTGGCGGCTCCGTCATCGACATGGCGCAGCTTGCGCGCGAGCCGCAAGAGATTTTGATTCGAGTCGTCGCGGCGCAGATCCTCGAGGCGAGCGCCAGGATCGGACCGCTGCGGCTGGAGCGACTCGAAGGGCTGGCCATGTCCTTGATGCAGGCCTGCCGCGACGGCCGGACATATGCGGCGACGCTCGGCGGCGCGGCGCTTTGTCTCGACGCGAGCCTGCGCCTTTCGATTCGGGCGGAAGCGGCGCGGCGCGCGCGGCCAAAACCCAAGCAAAAGGACGCCGAAAACCGCTAGACGAACCGCGCTACTTGCCTTCTGGCAAGCATCCCCTTGGCAATGGCGCGTCCGACGCCTACATTCATCGTCTAATCGCCAGGCGCGGCAGTTAGTTTTCTTTGCCGAGACGGTGGACCCTCGGGGTCAAGGGCGCCTGGAGCAGGACGGTGAAATGAATCCGAATTTCCGTAATTTTGCGCTCTGGGTCATTATTATTCTGCTCGTCGTGGCGCTGGTCATGCTGTTCCAGAATCCAGGACAGCGGGCCGCCTCCCAGGATATTACCTTCAGCCAGCTTTTGACCGAGGTCGATCAGGGCCGCGTTCGCGAGGTGACCATTGCAGGCAATGAGATCAGCGGTCATTTCACCGACAATCGGGCGTTCTCGACCTATGCGCCGAACGACCCGACTCTGGTTCAGAGCCTTTACAAGAAGAACGTTTCGATCTCCGCCAAGCCGCCGTCCGACGGCAACAATTGGCTGCTCACGCTTCTCGTCAACGGCCTGCCGCTGATCGCGATTTTCGGCGTCTGGATTTTCCTGTCGCGACAAATGCAGGGGGCTGGCGGCAAGGCGATGGGCTTTGGCAAGTCCAAGGCGAAGCTGCTCACTGAGGCGCATGGACGCGTGACCTTCGAGGACGTCGCCGGCGTCGACGAGGCCAAGGAAGACCTTCAGGAAATCGTCGAATTCTTGCGCGACCCGCAGCGGTTCCAGCGGCTCGGCGGGCGGATTCCGCGTGGCGTTTTGTTGATCGGCCCGCCTGGCACAGGCAAGACGCTGCTGGCGCGCGCCATCGCCGGCGAAGCGAATGTGCCCTTCTTCACGATTTCGGGTTCGGACTTCGTCGAAATGTTCGTCGGCGTCGGTGCGAGCCGCGTGCGCGATATGTTCGAACAGGCCAAGAAAAACGCGCCCTGCATTATCTTCATCGATGAGATCGACGCAGTCGGGCGCCATCGCGGCGCCGGACTTGGCGGCGGCAATGACGAGCGCGAGCAGACGCTGAACCAGCTGCTCGTCGAGATGGACGGCTTCGAGGCCAATGAGAGCATCATTCTCATCGCCGCGACGAACCGTCCGGACGTGCTCGATCCGGCCTTGCTGCGGCCGGGCCGGTTCGATCGCCAGATCGTCGTGCCCAATCCCGACGTGATCGGCCGCGAGCGCATTCTCAAGGTCCATGTTCGTAAGGTGCCGCTTGCCCCGGACGTCGAATTGAAAGTGGTCGCGCGCGGCACACCGGGCTTTTCCGGCGCCGATCTCATGAATCTCGTCAATGAGGCCGCCCTGCTCGCGGCCCGGCGCGGCAAGCGCGTCGTCACCATGGCGGAATTCGAGGATTCGAAGGACAAGATCATGATGGGCGCGGAGCGCCGCACCATGGTCATGACCGAGCAGGAAAAGATGCTGACCGCTTATCATGAGGGCGGCCACGCCATCGTCGCGCTGAGCGTGCCGGCGACGGATCCGGTGCATAAGGCGACGATCATTCCGCGCGGCCGCGCCCTTGGCATGGTCATGCAGTTGCCCGAGCGCGACAAGCTGTCGACGAGCTATCTGCAGATGACCTCGCGCCTTGCCGTGTGCATGGGCGGCCGCGTCGCGGAAGAGATCATCTTCGGCAAGGACCATATCACCTCCGGCGCGCAGTCGGACATCGAGCAGGCGACCAAGCTCGCGCGGGCTATGGTCACCCGCTGGGGCTTCTCCGACGAGCTCGGCACGGTCATGTATGGCGAAAACCAGGAGGAAGTCTTCCTCGGCTACTCCATGGGCAAGCAGCAGACGATCTCCGAGGAGACGGCGCGGAAAATCGACTCGGAAGTGCGCCGGCTGGTCGAACTCGGCCTTTCGGAAGCAACCCGCATTCTGAACGAGAGAAAACAGGACCTCGAGACGCTGGCGCGGGGCCTGCTGGAATATGAAACCCTCTCGGGCGACGAGATCATCGGGCTCCTGCAGGGCCGCAAGCCCGTGCGTGAAAATCCCGACGACGCCGCGCCGCTCCGCGGCTCGCCGGTGCCGAACATTGGCGCCGGGGCGCGGCCGAAGCCGGGGCCGGAGCCTGGGGGGCTCGAGCCGCAACCGCAGGCCTGAGGGTTGTGATTTGATGGATTGGGGCGCTTCGCTGGTCGGGGCGCCCTATTTTTTTAAAGATCGGGGCCGGCCTTTGGAACGAAGAAGTGTTTGAGACCCTGATCGCGCCAGGCGCTGCGCAGCGGCGCTTCAGCTTCATTCTGGCGCTGACGCTCGCATCAGGCAGCGCGCCGGCGCGAGCGGCCGAACAAACGCCCGCGCCGCAAGCGCAGCCGCTAAAACAATTCAAGGACTGGACCGTAGGCTGCGACAATCTCCGAAATTGCGTCGCGCTCGGTCTGTCGTCTGAGGCCGACATGAGCGGCGCTTACGTGAAGATCAGCCGCACAGGGGCGGCCGAGGCCCGGCCATCCGTCTCAGTCACCCTGATTGCGGATTTGAAAAGCAAAGCGCCGGGGCTGCGGCTGCAATTTGACGGGGCGGCGAGCGGGCTGCCGGACCGGCCCCTTCCGTTGCGCCAGGACGGAGATTTCGTCAGCGTCGCCCTGCCGCCAGAGCAGGTTGACGCCTTTCTGGCGGCGTTGCGCACGGCAAAGCGGCTCACCATCCGCTTGATCGACGGCAAGACAGCCGCGGACCCCGCTTTTGTGTCTCTCGCGGGCTCCGTCGCGGCGCTGCTTTATATGGACGCGCAGCAAAATCGCGCGGGGACAGTTTCGGCGCTGATCGACAAGGGAGCCGCGCCGTCCAGCACGGACACGCCCGAGGAGCCATCAATCGCCGCCGTGAAAATGACCATGGATCGGACGGAGCCGAAACGTCCCGCCGGCGTCGCTTCCGCGACGGACGAGAGCTGCAAAACCTATGATCCGATTGTCATCCGGCTCTCTGTGACGGAAACGCTCTGGGGCATATGCGATCAGGCAGCGGCCTATAATTTCGCTTATCGATTCTGGATCGCTGGCCCGGGACGGCCAAAAGGGGCAAGGGCCGTAGCGTTCGCAACGCCAGGCCACACGGCGGCCAATCCCGACAGCTCCGTGCTCGTCAATCCGAGCCTGTCGGAGAATGGCCTGATCCTTTCATCCAGCAATAAGGGCCGCGGCATTGGCGATTGCGGCGAGGCGGCCGGATGGGCCTATGACGGCGCCAAATTCCGGCTTGTCAGTCTGCAGCAGATGGATGAATGCCGCGGCGTCGCGCCGGGGGATTGGCCGACGCTCTACAAGGCGCGGGTGGAGCCGAAATAGCGGATGGCGTCCACGGTCAGCGAGACCGCGTCAGGACTGTGAACCGGCCAGCACTGTGACGGCGCGGCGGTTCTGCGACCAGCAGGAAATGTCGTTGCAGACCGCCACCGGCCGCTCCTTGCCATAGCTGATCGTGTGGATGCCTGACGCCGGTATGCCCCGCGCGACAAGATAGGCCTTGGCCGCCTCGGCGCGCCGCGCGCCCAGAGCGAAATTATATTCGCGGGTGCCGCGCTCGTCGGCGTGACCTTCGACCGTGAAGTTCGCCTTGGCGTATTGGCGCAGCCAGCGCGCCTGCTTGTCGAGCGTCGCCTGAGCCGTCGAACTCAATTCACTGGAATCGCTTTCGAAGAAGACGCGGTCGCCGACATTGACAGCAAAATCCTGCGGGCTGCCCGGGATCGCCGGGCCGCGGCTGCCGGAGTTGGCGTTGGCAAGCGCGTTCGGATCTTCGGCGGGGTTCTTGGCGCAGGCGGATATTGCGAGGGCGGCGCCCAGCACGGCGGCGATTTTCCAATCGCGCCTGCGTTCGAGAAAGCTCATCCTCTTAACTCCTTCAACTGATCGCAAGGCAGGCTCATCCGTAAGGCGTTGACCGTTAAAATAAGGTTTCGTCAACCTTGATCGAAGCTTATCAGACAACGTTGCATTTGAGTAATCAAGCGAAATGGTTAACGAGAGGTTAACGCCGCAGATTGTGGCGCCGCGGGCCTCCGTCATTACGCATGGAAATCTCAACTATTCATTGACCATATCTTGAGATGCTGCCGGCTTATCTCAACCAGGACCACAAAGGCAAGGGCGACGGCGCGAAAAAACTCGGTCAGCCTGCAGCCGATTGTCGCGCCCCGGCGCTCATAACGAATGATTTTGCGGTCGAAGCCTTGTGCGAGGCTCGCCGCAATTCAATGTGCGAGGCGCTCGAGAAGGTCGCGGACATGCACCTGATCGGCCTTATAATTTCCGGTCAGCGTGTACATGACGAGGTTGACGCCGCCGCGCAGGGCGAGTTCGTGCTGGCGCGCGCCGCCCGGCGTCAGGGCGTAGAGACTTTCGCCGTCGGCGTCGCTCGCCCATCCGGCGGCAAGATCATTCGACGTAATCACCACCGGTGAGACGCCGTCGCCCGAACGCGCAGGCCGGGCGCTGCCGTCGGCGGGCGCGGGAGGCAGCGCTTCGATCCAGGTCGCGCCATTGGCGTAGCGCCCGATGAAGCCATCGAGAAGATAGAAGGTCTTGGTCACGACGTGATCGGCGGGAACGGGGGCGAGTTCGGGGACATCCACCCCTTCGA
Source organism: Methylocella silvestris (assembly GCF_002891535.1). Taxonomy (GTDB): domain Bacteria; phylum Pseudomonadota; class Alphaproteobacteria; order Rhizobiales; family Beijerinckiaceae; genus Methylocapsa; species Methylocapsa silvestris_A. Next base: position 6,257 of record NZ_PDZR01000014.1, read on the forward strand.
GCAATTGCCGCAGCCAGCGCGCTTCCGGCGTCGGCGGCCCGTCCGGGCGGGCGCTCAAAGCGTCGCGCGTGTCGAAAATTATCGTGCCGCCCTGCTTCATGAAAGCGCTGATCCGAGAGATCGCCTGCTGCGGCGGCTGTGGACGCCCGGCGACGATCGGCCAGTAGAGCAACGGATAAAAGCTCAATTCATCGCGCGCCGGATCAAGGCCCACGGGTTCGCCGGGCGTCAGCGAGGTGCGCCGCGCCAGCACGCGCGAGAGGGAGAGCAGCCCCTGCTTGCTGGCTTCGTCCACCTTGGCGTCGCCGGTCAGAATATAGCCGAGGCGGGTCGTCAGCGCTGATTTCATATCCCGCGCGGAAACGGCAGGCGCCGCCGGCTTGGATAGTGGCGCCGCCAGCCCGGATAATGGCGCCGCCGGCTCGGCCTTTACGGGCGGGGCAACGGCCGACATAGCGCCGGCGACGATCAACAGCGAAAGCGCGGCGGCGGCGCTGCGGCGCTGGCGCAGCGCGCCCGAAAGCCAGAGCGAAGCCAGCGCATCAAGACAGAAGAGCAAAAAGGCGGCGGCGATCAGATAGGGCTGCAAATCGATCGGCTCCGCGCCCCGAAGCAAGCTCGGCGCGAGGCCGAGCAACGCAAAATCGAGCGCCTCGATCTTGTCGTCGCGGCCAAGCGCGTTGACGGCGATCGGCGCATTGGCGGGGCCGTAAAAGCCGGGCAAATGCTCGGCGTCCGCCACGCCGGAAAAATCGACGGAAATCGGCTTGGCGTTCGCCGGCGGGGGCCCGAGCGCGCCAAAGCCGTCGAGTATTCGCGTCGGCGCTGCGGTTTTAGGCTGATCCGTTTGCGCATTGAGGGCGCTGGCAGAAGCGTCCGCTTCCTGCGCGGAGCTCTGCCTCGTCTCGCCGGCGAGATCGACGATTTTGCGCAGCATGTCGACGAACAGTCCGGACAGGGGCAGATTCGACCAGGTGGTGTCCGCCGTGACATGGAACAGGATCGACATGCCCTTGCCCATCCGGCTCGCGGTTACGAGCGGCGTGCCGTCCGAGAGCTGCGCCAAAGTCTTGCCCGGCAAGCCCGGGTCCGGCTCGGCCAGCACCTGCCGGGTGATCGTCACTTCGGCCGGCGTTTCAAGGCCGAAGAAGGGGCTCGAACGCTCGAAAGGCGCGAGGCGCTTCGGCGTGTCCCACGACATCGAGCCGCCGAGCACGCGCCCGCCCCGGCGCAGGCGCACCGGGACGAGATCGTCAGAGGCGCCGGCAAGGCGCGATCCAGCAAAGCGCACGAGAATGCCGCCATCTTCGACGAAACGGCGCAAATCGTCATGCGTCTGCCCGGAAACCGCTCCGACGTCAGCGAGAATCAGCACCGCGACATTTTCGGCCATGAGCGAATGAATGGGATCGCCATCGCCGGGACGCGCCTCGCGCACATCGGCGAAGGGCGTCAGCGCTTTTCTCAAGTAATAGTTCGGCGCGAGCAGAGGCTGCGATACGTCGGCGACCTCGCCGCTGACGATGCCGACGCTGCGCCGGCGCCAGCGCGCGTCGAGCAGCGAGACTGCGCCCGCCGAATGCTCGTTCGCGATGTCGAGCCGGGCGATGTCGTTGCGCAATTCGACCGGCAGATCGAGCCGCGCCACAGTCGAAGTTTTTCCGGCGAAATCATAAGGAGCGGCGCCGATCGAAAGTCCCTTGGCGTCGAGCGCCCGGAGCTGGCCTTGCTCGGGGCCGCCAAGGCCCGAACGCATCACGCGAACCTCAACGCCGCTGGCGAGATTTTGCGGCCCAGCCAACGCCCTCGCCGGCTCTGCCCCTGCGACGATCGTCAGGCTTTTTTGCAACGACGCGAGGCCAAGCGCGAAATCATGGGCGTGGCCGCGATCGACGGCGTCGGTGATCCACACATAAGCGGCGTCAGGATGCGCGCCAGCGAAGATCTTGATCGCGCCAAGCAAGGGAAGGCGGTCCGGGACATAGGGCGCGGGCTTGATCGCGCGCAGCCTGTCGCGGGCCTTCGCCGCATCTGTGAGGGCGATCTCCTGCGCGCCGTCCGACGCAGCGACGACCGAGACCGGACGCGACAGTCGGCTCAATGCCTCGATCCGCTGCGCCGCCGCCTCGACGCGGCGGTCCCAGTCCGGCGCCGCCGTCCAGCCGTCATCGACGATGATGACGAGAGGGCCTGTCCCCGCAGCGAGCGGCGCCGGATTGAGCACCGGGCCGGCCATGGCGAAAATAATACAGGCGGCGATAAGGAGGCGCAGCGCGAGCAGCGGCCAGGGCGTCCGGCTCGGCGTCTGACGGATCGGCAGGAGATCGAGAAACAGCCGGAGCGGCGGAAACGGAACCTGTTGCGGCCGCGGCGGCGTGACGCGCAACAGATAATAGAGGATCGGCAAGCCGACGAGTGCGGCGAGCGCGAGGGGAACGGTGAAGGCGAGCGGGATCGCGAACATCTAAAGCGCGCGGCCGGCGGCGGCGTTGAGCAGATTGGCCTCGAGCTGCATTCTCAAGCCGAGCAGCGCCTCGGTCGCCGGGCGGTCGGTCCTGTGCAGCATCAAGGTCCAGCCGCGCGCCCGCGCCGCCGCGCGGATCGCCTCGCGATGGGCGTTGAGCCTGCGGATATAATCAGCGCGGAAGGATTCCGCCTGCCCGACGCGAAGCCGCGCCGACGAATCGACGTCGATGAATTCCGTATTGCCGGCAAAGGGGAAAGTTTCCTCCACGGGGTCCGCGATCATGACGAGGTGGCCACGCGCGCCGAGCGCCCCGAGCGTCTCGATCGTCGCCGCAATATCTTGCGGGGCGCTGAGGAAGTCGCCGATCAACACGGCCTGCGAATTACGCGGCAGGACTTCCGCGGCGGGCAGTTCCTCGGCCTCGCTCGCCTTGCCGTTTTTTTCGCGGATCCGGAATTCATTGAGCAGAACCTCGCCGAATCTTTCGACGATATTGCGCGCCGCCAGCGGGCGAGTCAGGCCGAGCAAGCCGACGCGCTCGCCGCCCTGGACGAGGAGATCGGCGGCGGCGAGGCCGAGAACAAGGGCGCGGTCAATTTTCGCCTGCAAGGCGAGCTTTGAGACAAAGCGCATCGAAGCGGAGCGGTCGATCCAGAGCATCACCGTATGGGCGGCCTCCCATTCCCGTTCGCGCACATACAGCCGATCGTCGCGCGCCGAACGGCGCCAGTCGATGCGGCCGCGCGATTCGCCCGCGACAAAAGGGCGAAACTGCCAGAACGTCTCGCCGGAGCCGGCGCGGCGGCGGCCGTGGACGCCTTGCAAAACGCTCGCCGCCACGTCCCGCGCGGCCACGACGAGGCCGGGAAAGCGCTGCGACAGCGTCAGCGCTTCTTCCTGACGTCCGGCGCCAGGACGGCTTTCATCGCCCGTCAGGAGGCGGACCAGCGGCATGTCAGGCGAGCCGCGCCGTGAGCTTGGCGATAATGTCGGCGATCGTCTCGCCCTCGGCTCTGGCCGAGAAGGTCAGCGCCATGCGGTGCTTTAAAATCGGCCCGGCGAGCGCCGCGACGTCGGCGTTCGAGGGCGAGAGCCTGCCGTCGAGCAAGGCCCTCGCTCTGGTTGCGAGCATCAGCGCCTGCGCCGCGCGCGGTCCCGGTCCCCAGGCGATATGCTGGGTGATGGACGGATCGCCCTCGCCGGGGCGCGCCGAGCGCACGACATCGAGAATGGCCTCGATCACACTTTCCCCGATCGGCAGGCGGCGCACCAGACGCTGAACTCCCATCAGCTCTTCCGCGGTCATGACATGGCGCGCCTCGGCCTGCGCCGCTCCGGTCGTCTCGATCAGGATGCGCTTTTCGGCGGCGCGGTCCGGATAGCCGACGTCGATCTGCATCAAAAAGCGATCGAGCTGCGCCTCCGGCAGCGGATAGGTGCCTTCCTGCTCCAGCGGATTTTGCGTCGCCAGCACATGGAAGGGCTGCGGCAGCTCGTGCCGTTCGCCAGCGACGGTGACATGATATTCCTGCATCGCCTGCAGGAGCGCGGACTGGGTGCGTGGGCTCGCGCGGTTGATCTCGTCGGCCATCAACAGCTGCGCGAAGATCGGCCCCTGAATGAAGCGGAAGCTGCGCCGCCGGTCGGAGGCTTCTTCCAGAACCTCGGAGCCCAGAATGTCAGCCGGCATCAAATCCGGCGTGAACTGCACGCGCCGCGCGTTAAGGCCGAGTACGGCGCCCAAAGTCTCGACGAGCTTCGTCTTGGCGAGACCCGGCACGCCGACAAGAAGGCCGTGGCCGCCGGACAGTAAGGTCACAAGCGATTCCTCGACCACCTGCGTCTGGCCGAAGATGATGCTTTCAATGGCAGCCCGCGCCGCGGCAATGCGCTCCAGCGCGGCTTCGGCGCTGCGCTCCACGGCGGCTTCCAGAGAGGCTGTCGCTGCTTCTGCCATGAGAATCCTTTTTTGCGCCCGGCGGCGGACGTCCGAAAACGCTTCGATTCTACGGATTAGTGGTCTATCCCGATACCGTTGTCGACCGGCTTGGTTTTCACATTTGCCGCGATTTGGCTCTTTTTGATGGCTCCGCCGTCTCTCAGGCTCGATGTGACTGAGGATATTGACATAAATCAGGATGGAGCGCGCGCGACAGGACCGGCCGCGGACGGGCTTGCGTTGCATATGGCTGCGGCGCTGCCGACCGGCGACGACCCGGCGATTTTGCAGAAGCCCCTGCCCCCGGTCGAATCATGGGACACGCCCTTTTGCGGCGACATCGACATGCGCATCGCCCGCGACGGAAGCTGGATTTACCAGGGCTCGCCGATCGCGCGGCCGGCGCTGGTGCGGCTGTTTTCGACGATCCTGCGCAAGGATCCCGAGCGATTCGTGCTTGTCACGCCGGCCGAATGCGTTGGGATCACGGTCGAGGACGCCCCCTTCATCGCCGTCGAGATGACTTTGGTTGAAGAGAATGGCGCACGAAGCTTGCACTTGCGAACCAATGTCGGCGACTTCGTCACGATCGACTCCAATCATCCGCTGCGCTTCGAGAGAGGCGTCGCGGACGGCTTGAAACCCTATGTTCTCGTGCGCGGCGGCCTTTGGGCGCTGGTCGCCCGCACGCTTGTCGCCGACCTCGTCGCGCTCGGCGAAATCCGCGGCCACGCGGGACGGGAAAGCTTCGGCCTCGCCTCCGGCGGCGCGTTCTTTCCGATTACCGACGCGAGCGAACTCGCCGCCATCGAGGCCGCCGTTTGACATCGCCGAGGAACGATCGGTTTGCGCCAGAGCGCGTCACCGCCGATATTCGCAAAAAGCTCAGTTTCTCCCTGGAGCCGCAGGGAAACGAGCTTCTCGTCAACGATCCCGTGATCGATGACGATTTCTTCAACGGCCAGCCGACGCGCTATGCCCTGGCGGCCGGCGCGCGGGCGGCGGCCGTGCTTGTCGGGCTCGTCCTCTATGAGGAGGAAATCAGGGTTCTTTTGACCCAGCGCGCGGCGACGCTTCGGGTTCACGCCGGTCAGATCGCTTTTCCCGGCGGCAAGATCGAGCCGCAGGACGATGGGCCAATTGGCGCGGCTCTGCGCGAAGCGCATGAGGAAATCGGCCTTGCAAGCGATTGCGTCGAACCGCTCGGCTTCCTCGACCCTTATGTGACCGGCACCGGCTTTCGCGTCATCCCGGTCGTCGCTGGCATCGCGCCGCGCTTCAATCTCGTACTCAATCCCGGCGAGGTCGCCGATGTCTTCGAAGCGCCCTTCTCTTTTCTGATGGACGAGGCCAATCATTGCCTTGACGCCCGCGAATTTGAGGGGCGGCTGCGCCGCTTTTACGCCATGACTTACGGCGAGCGCTATATCTGGGGCATCACCGCTGGAATTCTGCGCAACCTCTATGAGAGGCTTTATTCCTGATGTGGCGCGTGATCCTCGAACCCGCACTTCTGTTCGGCTCTCCTTTCGCCGCCTACATTCTTTATCTCTGGGCGCGCCAGAAATACCCTTTCGCAATCGATCATTGGACGCAGAGCGCCGTCTCCACTCTGGTGCTCGCCGGTCTTGCCGTCGCGGTCGCCGGCGTGCTGTTGATTGGCGTTTTCTCCGAACGCCATCATGGCTCCTATGCGCCGGCCCATATCGAAAACGGCCATCTCGTGCCTGGCCAGATTCAATGAGGCCCGGTCGGCCATGACCACCCCGGACGGCCCCGGCGAAAGAGCAAACGCGCAAGCCCTAGCCCTGCTCGCGGACAACCCGGGTTTACAGCGGATTTTCGCGGCGATCGACATTGACGGCGACGAGACGCGGATCGTCGGCGGGGCCGTCCGCAATGCGCTGCTCGGCCGCAAAATCGAGGACATCGACCTCGCCACCACGGCGCCGCCCCCGCTCGTCATCGAACGCGCGCGCGCCGCGGGGCTGAAGATGATTCCCACCGGACTGGATCATGGCACGGTGACGCTGCTTGTCGACGGGCGCGCTTTCGAAGTGACCACTCTGCGCGAAGATATCGAGACGGACGGGCGCCGCGCCAAGGTGTGCTTCGGGCGCGACTTTTGCGCTGATGCGCGGCGGCGCGACTTCACCATCAACGCGCTTTTCCTCGACAAGTGCGGGCGGCTGTTCGATTTTGTCGGCGGCGTTGAGGATATCGCGGCGCGCCGGGTGCGTTTCATCGGCGACCCGGAAACGCGGATCCGCGAGGATTATCTGCGCATTCTGCGCTTCTTCCGCTTCTCGGCCGATTATGGCGAGGGTCCGATCGATTGCGACGGCCTCCTGGCGGCGGTGCGCGGGCGCGCTGGATTGGCGCAGCTCTCCCGCGAGCGCGTGCGCGCCGAACTTTTGAAGCTGGTCGGGGCGCGGCGCGCGCCCGATGCGGTCGAGGCGATGAGCGCCGCCGGCTTGCTTGGACCTCTTATTGCCTCGGCCCCCAACCCCGCCCGGCTGCGGCGGCTCGTCGAGCAAGACGCCAACGCCGATCCCCTGTTGCGGCTCGCAGCGATCTGCCTCGAAACGCCGGAGGACGCCGAAAGGATCGCCGAGCGGCTACGCCTCTCCAAAGCCGAGCGGGACCGCCTGTCGCGCGCGGCGCGCGTCATCGTCGCGTTGCATGGCAAACCCTTCCCGCTGCCGGAGCATGTTTTAAACGTCCTTCTCTTTCGCCACGGAAGAGAAGCGGCGCTCGACGGTTTGACCCTCGCCGCGATCGGCGCATCCTCGTCCGGCCAGCGCGCCGCAATCGATTTTCTGAAAACAGCGCCCGAGCCCCGCCTGCCCTTCTCCGGCGCCGATCTGATCGCGCGGGGTTTTAGCGGACGAGCGGTGGGCGACGCCCTGGCGACGCTGCGCGAGCGTTGGATCGAAGCGGAGTTTACGGACGATCGTGAAAAACTCGGCCGCATGCTCGATTCGGCGGTAGCGAGGAGCGCGGCGGCCAACCGTTAACCGCGTCGGCAATCAGCATCTGCGCAACGCCTTAAACTTTATCTTTCAGCGGCCAGCGAGGTTTTTGACGCGGCGTCGCCGCGCTATGATGCATAAAGTCGGCGTGGGGAGTTTGCTGCAATAGTGAGCGCGGAGGAAAAAACCCCATCGGACGTCGCGCGGCGGCTGGCGCGGCGCTCACATGCGCGCGCAGCCGATGGAGCGACCAGCGGCGGCTGGCGGCGCGAGACCTTCACTTTGCCGCGCGGCGAGGCGCGAGACAAGGCGCGAGAATGGTTCGCGCAGTTTCCGAAGGCAGCCTATATGACCGAGATCGAATCCTGGCGGGAATTGTCAGATGACCGCATCGAATTCACCATGCGCCGCTTGCCCAGCGCCGACTGATGTGACAATATAGTAGTATAGACTTCGATAATATATATATATATCTCATATAATGATGGGTATTGCTATGTTAGCATATGATTTTCAGACGGTTAAACAAGCAAATCCTCTTGCAAGATTCGCTCACAAGCAACGAATCGAACGATCTGTCATGCTTGCTCAGCAATATCTTGCTCCAAATGGCGTAATCGTTGACTTCGGTGCCGGCAAAGGATCATTCCTGACGGCGTTGGGCGACAAACGGCCTGACGCGACGCTTTATGCGATCGAAGAATATTTCAGGCCTGCCGAAGATTCGCGCATTCACTACGTCGAGAACTTCAAATCGCTTGAAGTGAAAACGGATCTAGTCACGTCGTTCGAGGTCGGCGAGCATCTCACGGACGCAGAAACCGAGGAGTTTCTCACCGACGCCCGACAATCGCTCAAGGATGGCGGCAAGCTTATAATTTCCGTCCCAATCATGATTGGTGCGGCGTGCGCGCTGAAGGATTTGAACAGGGCCCTGATGTTTAGGCGCGCGCCTGAGTATTCGCTGAGGGAGCTGATTGCGGGATCTTTCGGCGGAGCAGTTCAGCGTCCCGCCGACCGCCGCCCGACCCACAAAGGGTTCGACTTCCGCTGGCTTCGAGACAGGATAGAAAACTATTTTCTCATTGAGAATGAGATCCTTTCTCCCCTGCCTCTTCCGTGGTGGGTCAATTCCCAGATATTCTTCATCTGCCGTAAAAAATAGATCGCCATTTTGCCGTAACGTGAAGCCATCTACGTTGGGGCGCGCATTCGAGTCATTCGGACGGTAGGCTTTTCGACTTTGGAAAGCGCCCCTGCTCGAAAGCGCAAGGGACCCTCCCGGCCAAGGCTCAGTATTTACACTGGCTCCCTATTTGGGAACGAAATGCAGGTTGATCGACTTGCCGCTGCCGACTAGCGCAATGTTCGTCAGTTGAATCTCGATCAAGGGATGGCGCTCGCTTCGGATCGGGGTTGGACAGAAGCGGATTGAATGCGGTCGACGCGCAGGCCGAAAAGTCGATCAGCACGACATTGAGATTTCGAATTTCCAGGTGGTCGGGAAATAATTTTGACCCCGCCTTCAGCGTGTCGACAATTCTCTGACTGTTGAGACAACATCCGCGCCGGGCGCGTCCTCACAGCACGATGTCCGGGGTCGCCCAGGAAAGATGCTGGCCGGCGTCGACCGCGATCATTTGGCCCGTGACATGGCGCGCCCGCGCCAGATAGAGCACCGCTTCGGCGATCTCGTCAGGCTCGATCGGCCCTTCGAGCGGCAGCCCGGCGACCTCGCGCAGAAAGCCCGCCCCGCCCTGGATACTGTTGGCGAGCGAGGGACCCGGGCCGACCGCGTTGACCCTTACCCCCAACGGCGCGAAACCCTGCGCCATCGTCTGCGTCGCGGTCCACAGCGCCGCTTTGCTCAAGGTATAGGAGAAAAATTGCGGCGTCAGCCGCAGCACGCGCTGGTCGATGATGTTGACGATCGACGCATTCGCTCCTCGCGGCGCGGCTTCGGCGAAGCGGCGGGCGAGGACGCAGGGCGCGCGCAGATTGACGGCGAAATTTCGCTCCCACTGATCGAGCGTGAAATCGGCCGGAGAATCCATTTCGAAGGTCGAGGCGTTGTTAACAAGAAGGCTCAAGGCGCCGAACGCGGCGCCGGCCCTGGCAATCAACTGTTCGACCCCGGCGGCATCGGAAAGATCCGCACCGAGCGCACAAGCGCGCCCACCGTCCCGGATGATTTTTTCCGCCTCGCGCTCCGCCTCAGCCAGAGAGGACGGGCTGCAATGGATGGCGACCGCATAGCCAGCTCGGGCGAGGCGGCAGGCGATGGCGAGGCCGATCCGCCTGCCGCCCCCCGTCACGAGCGCGGCCGACGCCTCGCCGTTCAGCCTTTGCTCACTCATTCAGCTGGCCCGGGTTACAACCTCAAGCCATGGCTTTTCCCGGCTTCCGACCGACGCGTCAAGCGCCCGCCGCGGCGCGTCAGCTGTCAAATTGCTCTACCCCCTCCTCAATCGGCGGGAAGGGCCGGCGCTGCGGCAGCATCCGCGTCAACACGGCGTCCCGCAGCACATAGTGATGATAGAGCGCCGCGATTGAATGCAACAGCGCGAGGGCGATCAGACCATTGGCCGCGAGCCCATGCCAAAAGGTGATCGGCTTGCGCAATTCCTTATCGCCAAACTGCGGCAGCGCGGCGATGTCGAACAAACTGAAGCCGCGGACAAAAGCGTTGACGACGCCAAGCGTGACCACGGCGGCGAGCAGAACATAGAGCGCCACATGCGAGGCGACGGCGAGGACGTGGGTCGGGCCGGGATAGACGGCCGGCAGATGGCGCCGTCCCGTGAAGCGCCAGACGATGCGCCACAGGAGCACTGTCACAAGCGCGAAGCCGAGAGAGACATGAAGCGACCAGACGTTGGTGTTGAGCGTCCCGCGGGGGATGAAATCCGCGACGCGCCCGATGAACCAGAGCGTCACGATCATCAGCGCCGAAAGCCAATGCAGCGCGATCGTCGTCGGATCATAGGTCGAATGCCGATCGGTCATTCCCGTTTCGCTCCCTCAGAACTTTTTCGTCCGATTCCCGCACGCCTTTTGCCGGCGCGTCGCAGTTCGGATGCTTTATTTAGATAAGTTCTAGGCGCGGTTCTGGCGCCGCGCAAGCTGCTCCAAGAGGCGTAGAGCCGGAGGGAGCGACGGCGAATGAGCGCGCGCCTTGGTAAGGATCGCGGCCGCGGCAGGCTTGACAGCCAAGGCGCCGACGCATAGATACAGGCTGCGTTTGGCACTCATCACATGAGAGTGCTAATAAAAGCGCCCGTGTTTCACCTGCCGCCTTTTACGGGGCGTATTCGCGCGGAGCAAGCGCCTCCAGCGGCCAGCCAAGGAATTCGTCATGAGCTTTCGTCCTCTGCACGATCGCGTCGTCGTCAAGCGCCTCGAAGGCGAGGAAAAGACCAAAGGCGGGATCATCATCCCCGACACCGCCAAGGAGAAGCCGCAGGAAGGCGAAATCGTCGCCGTCGGCCCCGGCGGGCGCGACGACAGCGGCAAGCTGACCCCCCTCGACGTCAAGGCCGGCGACAAGGTCCTGTTCGGCAAATGGTCGGGCACCGAGGTCAAGATCGATGGGCAGGATCTGCTCATCATGAAGGAAAGCGACATCCTCGGCGTCGTCGCCTGATCGACCGGCCCTTTTCCATATAATTTAGACTGTTCCAGGAGTTTCCCACATGGCAGCCAAAGACGTCCGCTTCTCGTCGGATGCCCGCGATCGCATGCTTCGCGGCATTGATATTCTGAACAACGCCGTCAAGGTTACGCTCGGCCCGAAGGGCCGCAATGTCGTCATCGAAAAGTCCTTTGGCGCGCCGCGCATCACCAAGGATGGCGTGACCGTCGCCAAGGAAATCGAGCTCTCGGACAAGTTCGAGAACCTCGGCGCCCAGCTGATCCGCGAAGTCGCCTCGAAGCAGAACGACGCCGCGGGCGATGGCACCACCACCGCCACAATCCTCGCCGCCTCGATCGTACGCGAAGGCACCAAGGCGGTCGCCGCCGGCCTTAACCCGATGGATCTGAAGCGCGGCATCGACCTCGCCGTCGCCGCCGTCGTCGCCGATCTCAAGGCCAACTCCAAGAAGGTCACCTCCAACGAGGAGATCGCCCAGGTCGGCACGATTTCAGCCAATGGCGACAAATCGGTCGGCGAGATGATCTCGACCGCGATGCAGAAGGTCGGCAACGAGGGCGTCATCACGGTTGAAGAGGCAAAGAGCCTCGAGACCGAACTCGACGTCGTCGAGGGCATGCAGTTCGACCGCGGCTATCTCTCGCCCTATTTCATCACCAACGCCGAGAAGATGGTCGCCGAGCTCGAAGACCCCTTCATTCTCGTTCACGAGAAGAAGCTGTCCTCGTTGCAGGCCCTGCTGCCCGTGCTTGAGGCTGTCGTCCAGTCCGGCAAGCCGCTCGTCATCATCGCTGAGGACGTCGAAGGCGAAGCTCTCGCCACCCTCGTCGTCAACAAGCTGCGCGGCGGCCTCAAGGTTGCGGCCGTCAAGGCTCCGGGCTTCGGCGATCGCCGCAAGGCCATGCTCGAAGACATCGCCATTCTGACCAACGGCACGCTGATCTCCGAAGAAATCGGCATCAAGCTCGAAAACGTCACCCTGCAGATGCTCGGCCGCGCCAAGCGGATCCGCATCGACAAGGAATCGACGACCATCATCGACGGCGCCGGCGCAAAGACCGAAATCGAAGCGCGCATCTCCCAGATCAAGTCGCAGATCGCCGATACGACGTCCGACTACGACCGTGAGAAGATGCAGGAACGTCTCGCCAAGCTCGCGGGCGGCGTCGCTGTCATCCGCGTCGGGGGAGCCTCGGAAGTCGAAGTTAAGGAAAAGAAGGACCGCGTCGACGACGCCCTCAACGCCACGCGCGCCGCGGTTGAAGAAGGCGTCCTGCCGGGCGGCGGCGTCGCGCTGCTGCGCGCCATCAAGGCCCTCGACAACATCGTCGTCGCGGACCCCGATCAGAAGACCGGCGTCGACATCGTCCGCAAGGCGATCCAGACCCCGGCCCGCCAGATCGTCGACAATTCCGGCGGCGACGGCGCAGTCGTGGTCGGCAAGCTGATCGAGAACAACGATTACGCCTTCGGCTACAATGCCCAGACGGGCGAATATGGCGATCTCGTCAAGCTTGGCATCATCGACCCGACCAAGGTCGTGCGCACCGCCTTGCAGGACGCGGCGTCCGTCGCCGGCCTCCTCATCACCACTGAGGCGATCATCACCGAGCAGCCCAAGAAGGACTCGCCCGCCATGCCCGGCGGCGGCGGAATGGGCGGCATGGGCGGCATGGATTTCTGATCCGGTCCGACCCGACTTTAATCGAGCGAAAGCCCCGGAGCGATCCGGGGCTTTTTTTTGCGCCTGGCGCGCAAGCGCGATGCGCGCTCATATTTCCGGCGCAATACTTGCGCCTCATTGCTTCCCAAAGGTTTCAAATATGTTCTAATCAAAACCAACAAGCCAAGACAGCGGGGGAGTCCAAGGTGAGACAAGCGTCGGAGCCGCGTCCGGACGCGGGCGCGATCAGAAGAACGGCGACCCGCGCGGCGTTGCTCGACGCCGTCTATGAAACCTGCCCGAATTTATCGCGCGCGCAGGCCCGGGACATTTTTGAGATGGCGCTCGAGGAAATCGCCGACGCGCTGGTTCGCGGCGATTGCGTCAAACTGCGCTCGTTCGGCCTGTTTTCGGTCCGCGCCAAACGGGAGCGGATCGGCCGCAATCCCCGCACCGGCGTCGAGGCGCAGATCAAGCCGCGCCGTGTTTTGACCTTCAAGCCCTCGCCCGTCCTTTCAGGCTGTGTCAACGGCGCCCCTGCGCCTGCGGACGACGATTAACGCAAAGTCGGCGCGCAACCTTATCGCCGGCGCCCTCCATCTGGCGCGGCTCGGCCCGCCGCCGCTCAGCCAGAAACAGGCGTTCCGGCTGGATCTCGCGAGCCGGCTGTGAACGGCTACGATCCTGGCGCGCTGTGCAAAAGCCTCGGTTTCGATCTACCGGCGGGGCTCGTGAATAAAGCCCAGACCAGCCGCGTGACGACCATGGCCGCTTAACCTCGGGCATTGCAGGGGCGGCGGCCGCTTTCGGCTTGATTTTCATTCCCTTGCCAAACCGAGGCGTCACGTCACAAGGCGCCGCGCGACGCGCCGGTCGCCCGTGCTGTCGGCGCCTGCCCCCGCGAACGCAGCCGGCCTCACCAGCGCACAAGGCCGCATCCATTCGCGCTCTCCCGCTGCGACCCGCGCCTTACGTACAATTAAGTTTCGCCCGCGCCGAAAATGACGTTATTGCGATGCCGCAGTGGAGCGGCGCCTCTCGCGCAAAGTCTGGTATCTAGAATTTGACCGGTTTTCCGGGCACATCGAGCGACAAACCGTCTAAGTTGCCAATCGACGCCGCGATTACATCCGAAAGCGCATCCCGGTTCCCGTCCCGAGCCAAAGGCAAGCCATGATTTTTCTCGCCGCCCTTGTCGCCGTTTTTTCTCTTGTCACCGGCGTCATCGGCGCGACTCAGCGGGACGCGACGGTCCTGCTGCTGGCCGTCACGGGACTGATCTGCGCCTATACGACGTTCAAATCGCCGAAGATTTCGAGCTTCCTGCAGATTTTCGCGGCGATCTTCGCCGCCGAAACCGTATTGTTCGGCGTCGTCTTCATGATTTCGCAGGTCGGCATGTGGCCGGCCTCGCTGGCCGATTACGTCCTGCCGGAGAGCCTGCCCCTCACCGTCGCGATCTTCGCCATCCTCGTTTACGCCATTTCCTTCATTCCCGTCGTGCAGTCGATGACGCGCATCGGCGACCGCTATTTCGACGCGAGCGGGGCGACGAGCGTCAAGATCTGGCCGCTGCCATCCTTTGTGATGAAAGAGCGCTGGCTCGCCATCATGATGGTGGTCTTCCTCGTCGTCATCAATCAGGCCCAGGTCGGCATCCAGGTGCGCCTGTCGTTCTTCTCGCGCGACTGGTTCAACGCCATTCAGAACAAGGACCAGCCTGCCTTCTGGTCGCAGCTCTTTACGGTCTTCACGCCCTGGGCGTTCGTCTATATCGCCTCGGCCATCCTCGAATTCGTCGTCGCCTCCACCTTGATCATCCGCTGGCGGCGCTGGCTGACCGAGGACTATGTCTCGCGCTGGCTCGACCGCCATACGCATTACCGGATGTCGCTCGCGGGCGGCCTCGCCGACAACCCCGACCAGCGCATCTCGGAGGACGTCAACCGCTTCATCAACGGCGGTCAGGAAGGCTATGGCATCTATACCTTCTCGATCCTTTTGATCTCGAACCTCTCTTCGCTCGTCTCCTTCGCGATCCTGCTTTGGGATCTTTCCGCCAATTTCACCCTGCCCGGAACCTCGATCGCCGTGCCTGGCTTCCTGTTCTGGGTGGCGCTGATCTATGCCGGTTTCGGCACCTGGATCACCCATCTCATCGGCCGCTCGCTGGTGCAGCTGTCCTTTGCACGGCAGCGCTATGAGGCCGATTTCCGCTTCTCTCTCGCGCGTCTGCGCGAATATGCCGAGCAGGTCGCGCTGCTCTCCGGCGAGACCACCGAGAAAGCCTCGCTCGGGCGGCGCTTCATGGCGATCATCACGAATTATTTTCAGATCGTGCGGGTGCGCAAGAACCTGATCGGCTTCACCGCCTCCTATGGCCAGCTTAGCCCGATCATTCCCTATATTGTCGCGGCGCCCTTTTATTTCGCCGGAAAAATCACGCTCGGCGTCATGACCCAGACGGCGCGCGCTTTTGGCAGCGTCGACAGCGCGCTGACCTTCTTCGTGACCTATTATGTCTCGCTTGCCGATTTCAAAGCGGTGCTCGACCGTCTGATTTCGTTCGACGCCTCCATCGCAGCCGTGCAAGCGCCTGGCGGCCTCGCGCGCGCGCTGACGCCAGCCGCGCGCCCTCAGGACATCGGGCTCACAGGCGTCACTCTCAAACTTCCCGACGGACGAGTGATCGTCAAGGACGTCAATCTGCAGCTGGCAGCGGGCGAGCCGACCTTGCTGACGGGCGCGTCCGGCTCCGGCAAATCCACGCTGTTCCGGGCCATTTCGGGCATATGGCCGATCGGTGAGGGGACGGTCGCCGCTCCCGACGGCGCGCGGCTGATGCTGCTGCCGCAAAAGCCCTATATCCCCAACGGCACGCTGATCGGCGCCGTCACCTATCCAGCCGCGCCCGACGCCTATGATGAGGCCGACGTCCGCGCGGCGCTCGCCGCGGCGAGCCTGCCGCATTTTTCCGATCAGCTGCATGTCGACGACAATTGGGGCCAGCGCCTGTCCGGCGGCGAGCAGCAACGCCTCGCCGTGGCGCGCGCCCTGCTCGCCAAGCCCGACTGGCTGTTCCTCGATGAGGCGACCGCGTCGATGGACGAAAATCTGGAGACAAAAGTCTACGATATTCTGTTCAAGGAGCTGCGCAACACGACGATCGTCTCGATTGGACATCGCTCCAGCCTGATTGAACGGCACAAGCGCCATATCGAAATGCGCGCGGGCAGCGACGGCGCCTTCACGCTGGTCGAGAATTCCGTTCCCGCGTGAGGAAGCGAGGGCGGCCTTGCTGCGGCTTTGCGCTCCAAGGAGCGCTTAAGTGACAGCCTCCGCCGGCATGGCCGCGGGCGCGGGGCCCTCGCTCCTCGACTTCCTGAACAGTGCGGACGGCGCGGCCTTGCGCAGCCGCTTTCAAGAAAAGACGATGCCGAAGGGCGCGCTCTTTCGCGATCAGGATCGCGCCGATCGCGTTTTTGTCGTCGTCTCCGGCCGACTTCGCGCCTATCTCACGGCGGAAGGACGCGAACTCAGCCTCGCCTATTTGACCGAGGGCGAGATTTTCAGCACGCATACGCGGGCGGAGATCGCCGCGGTCGAGGATACGCGGCTTCTGCTCGCCGAGCGCCGTATGCTCGAAAGCGAACTTGCGCATTACCCCCCGTTGCGGGCGGCTATCATTCGCGTGCTCGCCCGCGTGCTGTCGCAGGCGATGACCGTCATCGAAGATCTTGCCTTTCACGACGTGCGCGGACGGATCGCGCGCTACCTCTTGCGCTGCGCCCGGCGTGATGAAAAAGTGGAGGTCGGGCAGATCATCCGCGTCGGTCTCAGCATGGATGAACTTGCGGCCTTGCTCGGATCGACGCGGCAGACCGCCTCGACGGAGTTCAACGCGCTGATCCGCGAGGACGTCATCGCCCGCCACGGCCGCCAGCATTTCATTCTGCGCGATACAGCAAAATTGCGCGCGGCGGCAGGCGTCGCCGAAGATGTCAGCTAGCTGACAGACGACCCTGCCCGCCCAAGCGTAAAACCGCGCGATCCGGAAAAAAGGGATCCGCGCGATGGGCAACTACGACCGTTACATCAGCTTCAAAAACGCCAATTGGGAAAGCCAGTCGAGCGGCGTCATGGATGGCCTCAAGCCCCATATAGAGGCGGCCGACAGTCCCTTCTGGGCCTATTTTATGCGCCAACGCGAACTCGCGCATCAGCGCGGGCTCGACGATTTACGCGTGTTGCATAATTTTCTCCCGACGTTACGCGAATTGCTCGAAGAGCTGGACGATCAGCCAACGCTTGCGCTGCTTGAGCAGCTCGAAGAAAGCTGCATGTGAACCAAGCCGCCCCGCCTGTGGTCAGGCGCCTGAGGCGCAGTCTGACCACAGGAACAATTCAGCTCCAGCCGTGTTCGCTGTTAGCTAACGAGACAAGGGAGGATTTTGGCATGCGTGCATATGCACTCGCGGTTGCTTTTGCGGTGACCCTGACGTTTCCCGTTTCGGCTTTCTCGCAGGGTATCGAGATTGGACCGGGAGGCGTCCGGATCGAGCGGAGCCGCGAAGGGCGATCGGTTGATCGAGCGAGCTGCGCCGAGTTGCGCGGCGCATGCCTGAATAAGCAGGAACTTGGCGAGGAAGGTCAGGGCAATTGCCGCAAATACCGCGAATATTGCAGGCATAATTAGAGCGATCGCGTCGCAGCGTCGGTCGGCAGCCGCGCGCAGATGAGCCTCAGCTTGGAGAGGTGTGTCACCTCTTGTGAGGCGGAGCTGTAGGCCGGAACTGGCGAGGGGAGACGCCAAGCAGAAGTTGACGGAGGGTAGGTAGTATGGCTGCCGCCCGCCCCCGATACAGCATTTCAGAATGCGCCGTCCCCGCACCGTGACGGCCTGCGACTGCCGTCAGTTTCGTGTCAGTCAGGCTTGCCCCAGGCGAGCTTTATCTTGAACTCGGGCGCGGCGTGGGCGCCGACGATCCACAGATCGCCGTCGGTGCTGAGCGTCGCGCCAAATTCGATTTCGACCGTTTCCGGGCGTTGCGGCAGCGCGGCGATGGCGCCTTCCAGTGTCGCGGCAATTTCGCCAATCGAACCGAAGGCCGCCTTGACGACGTCTGCGCTGGCTCTGGTCGTTCCATTGACGAAACCGGAATCGGCGACTCCCGGCTCAGGCGCGCCGCCGAACAGCACAATATTTCCCTCGGCAAAATCGACAATTATGCGCGCCGGCATCAGCTGGTCTCCTTCAGGCTTACGATAGACGTCAAGTCGCCGGCGTCAGCCTGGCGACAAGCTTTTCATAGAGCGGATTGTCCGCCGAGAAGACATAGTCGAGCGCCGTGACGCCGACATGATCGGCGCCACGCCCGATCAGCCAGTCGGCCAGCGCCGCAACTTTCTCGACCGGACAATTCAGGCTCACGCGGCCGTCCTGCACGCAAAAGCGCAGGCGCGCCGAAAACAGGCTTTGCGCTTCCGTCGCCAGGGAAGACGACGCGCCGGGCAGCACGGTCGAAACCTCGCGGGTCGTGCGGGCGAGTTCTTCCGCGGCGATGCGCGACAAGATCGCCCGCGCATTCTCCCGCGCCGGTCCGCTCCAGTCGGCGCTAAGCGAGGCGACTAGATTGGCCTGCGAGCGCAAGATTATGCCGTCGTCGAGAATTTTCAGCGCATTGGCGGAAAGCGTCGCCCCTGTCGTCGTGATGTCGACGATGAGCTCGGCCTGCCCCGCCGCCGGCGCGCCCTCGGTCGCCCCTGAGCTTTCCACGATGCGATAGTCCGACACATGCATTTTGGCGAAAAACCGCCGCGTCAGATTGACATATTTCGTCGCCACCCGCATGCGCTGGCCGCGCCTTGCGCGATAGCTCGCCGCCACATCCTCGAGATCGGCCATGGTCTTGACGTCGATCCAGGCGCGCGGCGCCGCAACGACGACATTGGCGAAGCCAAAACCGAGCGGCGTCAGCAGCGCCACCTTATCGTCTGCGTCGGCGATCGATTCGCGGACAAGATCCTCGCCGGTGACGCCAAGATGCACCTGCCCGCTCGCCAGCTGCGCGACAATGTCGGCGGCAGACAGAAACGCGATCTCAACGTTTTTGACGCCGACCAACGAGCCGCGATAGTCGCGCGCGCCGCGTCCCTGCGCGATCTCGAGCCCGGCCCGCGCGAAAAAGGCTGCAGCGTTTTCCTGGAGCCGCCCCTTGGATGGGACAGCGAGGACGAAAGGATCGCTCATTTTGCGCTCCCGTGGGGACGCAGCCGGTCGACCCAGATCGAGGCGCCGACAGCCGGAATGGGCTGGCTGGCGCCCAACGTCTGCAACAGCTGATCGTAACGCCCGCCCGCGACGATCGGCTTCGCCGCGGGGCGCCTCCGGTCGTGGGCCTCAAAGACAAAGCCCGTGTAATAGTCGAGATTGCGGGTGAAACTTGCTTCGAAATGCAGCGCGGCGAGATCGAAGCCGAGCGCGGCGATAAAGCCAAGCCGCGTGTCGAAGGCGTCGAGCCCGGCGGCGAGATCGAGCTTCGCGTCGGCTGCAAGGCGGCGCAACGCCACCGACGCCTGATCGGGATCGCCCTTGATCGCGAAAAAACGCTCGATCACCACCACCGTCTCGGTGGAGACGCCCGCGCCTCCCCGCAGCGCGGCCTGCTCCAGAAAACGATCGGCGATTTCGCCTGGCGTGCGGCCGCCGACCGAGGCGATGCCGGCGATTGACAGCAGATCCTCGACGAAGGCGCGCGCGCCCATTTTGTCGGCGCCCTCCAGCACTTTCAAGACGCCGGAATGGTCATGCGCGGCGCCGTTTTGCGAGGCGTTGAGGATCGCCGCCACGCTCTTGCCCTGGCTGTGGCCGCGCGCGATGCGGCGGCGCCATTGCGGCGCGAGATCGAGCGATTCGAGCAGCTTCGAGAACAGCCCGGCGTCGCCGATCCGCACTTCAAGATCGATTTCGCCGGCGACGCCGGCGGCGTCCAGAGCGAGCGTCAGAATTTCCGCGTCGGCGGCTTCAAGGTCGCGGCGGCCGAAGCTCTCGACGCCGGCCTGTATGAATTCGCTCGGCTCATTGGGGGCGTAGCGGAACACCGGGCCGCAATAGGAATAGGCCGCGCTTTCGCCCGCCAATCCCGAGGCGAGATAATGCTGCGACACGGGGATCGTATATTCGGGCCGCAGGCAATAATCGGCGCCGGAGAGATCGCTCGTCAGATAAAGCTGGCCACGCAGATCCTCGCCGGAATCGAAGAAGATCGAGGCCGGCTGCAGGATCGCCGGCTCGCAGCGCTGATAGCCTGCGCGCGCAAGATGCAAGGCTACGGCGTCGAAGGGATCGTTATCGGGGCTCAAGGTCGGCGCTCATATGGGCTCGCGGGGCTTTGTTGCGGACGGGCCTCTGCACCCGGAGGCTTTTGAATGTTCACGGTTTAAACGCAAGCCCTCATGGTGAGGAGCCGCAAAGCGGCGTCTCGAACCACGAGGGCCTCAATGACGCGCCCTCAACCGCATCCTTCGAGACGCGCCTTTCAGGCGTTCCACAGGATAAGGAGCGCACTCTTAGAACATGACGGCGACGAAGGGAAACGGCACGGCTCAAGGGCGGCGCGCCAGAACTTCTCTCACGGCGCCGACCAGTCCTTCCTCGGGAACCGAGAATTGCGCTTTGGCGCGCAATTCGAGGTAATCCGCCCTGTCTTTGCTTGAGCCAGCGAGTTCGGCGCCAAGCGCGAGGTCGCGGATTGTCACGCGCGCGCCCTCGGCGTGGTCGCGCTCGTTCGAGCCCTGAATGACCGCGCAAAGCGAGCCGCGCTTGTCGGCGTATTTCAGCTGGGCGTTCATGCCGGAAGCGCCGAGATAGAGTTCAGCGCGGATGTTCGCGCCGCGCAGCGCCGTGACGAAGCCCTGATAGCGCGGAAGGTGCTCGCGATCGAGCACCAGCACCACGACAGGGCCCGGCTGCGGCGCGGCGGAGACGATCGGCGAACCGACCGCCTTCAGAGCCGAATAGAGCCGCGACACGCCAATGGAAAAGCCGGTCGCCGGAACATTCTCGCCGCGAAACCGCCCGACGAGGCCGTCATAGCGTCCGCCGCCGCCGATCGAGCCGAAACGGACGGGTTTGCCGTCCTCGCCCCTGACTTCAAAGGTCAGCTCCGCCTCGAACACAGGGCCGGTGTAATATTCGAGGCCGCGCACAACCGAGGGGTCGATGCGGATGCGTTTAGACCCATATTTTCCGGCTTGAACCAAACCGGCAAGCTGTTCCAATTCGTCAATGCCTGCTGTCATCGTCGCTGAATCTCGGGCATAGGCCCGTAAAACCTTCAGCGTTTCAGCATTAGTGATCATGTTTCCGAAATCATCGAGAGCGGAATCAGCACGCTCCCATTCGTTATAAATGCTTCTTTGATCAACTAATTGTGGCTGTAACGTAAGTAGCGCCAGAACTTCGTGTATCTGCTCCTCGTCCAATCCGGCGCCCTTGGTGAAATCGCCGCTTTCGTCCTTACGACCGTTGCCGAGCAATAGCTCGACCCCTTTCGACCCAAATTTATCAAACTTGTCGATGGCGCGCAGCACCGTCATCCGCCGGCCGGCGTTCTCTTCGCCGCCAAGGCCGATCGCCTCCAGAACCCCGTCCAATACCTTGCGGTTGTTGACCTTGATCACATAGTCGCCGCGCTTGACGCCGAGGCGCTCCAGCGTGTCGGCCGCCATCATGCACATCTCGGCGTCGGCGGCGACGGAGGGGGCGCCGACCGTGTCAGCGTCGAACTGCATGAATTGGCGAAACCGTCCCGGCCCCGGCTTCTCATTGCGAAACACAGTGCCGGCGCGATAGCTGCGGTAGGGTTTTGGCAATTTGTCGAAGTTTTCGGCGACGAAGCGCGCGAGCGGCGCGGTCAGATCATAGCGCAGCGACAGCCAGCTCTCGTCGTCGTCCTTGAAGGAGAACACGCCTTCGTTCGGCCGGTCGAGATCGGGCAGGAATTTGCCCAGCGCCTCGGTGAATTCGATGAAGGGCGTCTCGACCGCCTCGAAGCCGTAAAGTTCATAAGACGCACGGATGGCGGCGAGCATTTTCTCGGTGGCGGCGATCTCGGCAGGGCCGCGATCGCCAAAGCCGCGCGGCAGTTTCGCGCTGGCGCGCGCGGGGGCAGTCTTGTCGTCGCTCATGATTTATCCGGTCCGCCGCAGCGTCTGTCAGTCCAAAAATCCTGGACATTGCTGTAAGAGGCGCAGGCCCCGCCGGCAAGCGCGCCTTACCGCAGTGTAATTTGCGTTGGCGACAGAAGCGTCCCATCTAATAGCGCGGCGGACCAATCCGCCGACCTTCTTCAATCGGAGACGACCATGTCACCCGAGGAACGCCAGTTGCTCCAAGGCCTGTTCGAGCGCATTCAAGCCGCCGGCGGCGGGCCGCGCGACCGCGACGCCGAGGCTTTTATCAATGACGCCGTGAAGGCCGCCCCCTACGCGCCCTATCTTCTCGCCCAGACGACGATCGTTCAGGATCAGGCGCTGCGCGCTGCCAATGATCGGTTGCAGCAGCTTGAAGCGGAAGTTCAGCAGCTCAATCAGCGCGTCGCCCAGGCCGAAGCGCAAGCCCCGCAGCAGAGCGGCGGATTTTTGGGCGGCCTCGGCTCGCTCTTTGGCGGCGGCGCTCCGCCGCAGCGTAACGACGCGCCCCCGCCCGGCTGGAACCGGCAGCAGCCGCCGCAGCAGGGCGGATGGCGCGACCAGCCGCAGCAAGGCTACGGCCAGCCCCAGGGTGGTCCGTGGGGCGCTCAGCAGGGCGGGCCAATGGGCGGTCCCATGGGAGGCGGCTTTGGCGGCGCGCCGGGAGGCGGCGGCTTCCTTAAGGGTGCGCTCGGCGCCGCGGCCGGCGTCGCCGGCGGCGTGCTGCTGGCCGATTCGATCAAGGGGCTGTTCGGCGGCAGCGCCCATGCCGCCAGCGGCCTTGGCATCGGCGCCGGCGTACCGGGCGCAGACGCCAGCCTCGCCGGCAACTCCGGCGGCGATACCGTCGTCAACAATTACTATGGCGACGACGCTGTCCGGCAGGCCGACTACCAGCAAGACGCCGACCAGGATCAGGATGATTATCAGGACGCCGGCGATTATTCGGGCGGCGACGATTCAAGCGACATCTGATTGGCTGGTCCACGCGGCATGGCGGGCGATTTCGCCGCCATGCCGCTAAAGCCCTTCGGCATGGGCGAGCAGGACGTCCACATAGGCGCCGGCGCTATGCGTCTTTGCGAAGGATCGAGCGAGCCGCGCCGCACGCGCATGGCTGTCCGGCAGCCGCACCGCGAGCCGCATGATCGCCGCGGCGAGAGCCGGCGCGTCATAGGGGGCAAAAATCTCGCCTTCCGCTTCGCCGGTGGCGATCGAGGCCGCCGCAAAAGTCCCGAGCGCGGCGACGACCGGGCGTCCCGCCGCGACGGACTGAGTGAAGATTCCAGAGCCGCGCAATCCGAACAACTGCGGATCATAGGGCAGCAGCATGGCGTCGATTTTGCCGGTCTCGGCGGCGTAATCCGCTTCCGTCAGCACGCCTTCGATCAGCCGGACGCCGCCCTGCGCGCGCAGCGCCTGCTCCGCCGCGACCGTCGCCGCCTCCCAGCCGCCATGCTGCAACTGGACCACGAAATCCGCCGCGAGGTTTTTCGCCCGGCACAAATCGATCGCCGCGGGAAGGAGATGAAATCCCTTGTCGCATTTGGAATAGCCGAAGAATCCGAATGCCGGCCGGTCGGCGACAGGCGCCGCGGCGAGCGCTTCCCCGAACGGCACCGGCAGGATTTTGGCGTCGATGGCGTAACGCTCGCGGTAGAGACCGGCGATCGCCGCATTCTCCGCTGTGAAGAAGAGGCTGCGGCCGATCAGCGGCCGCGCCAGCGCAAAGGCCTTTCGATAGAGCCTTGGACCAAGGCGCGCCTTGCGCCCCCACGGCGTCCAGTCGGGCGCGAACATCAGCTGGCAGACGACGCGGGGCCGCCGCGCCTCTGGCAGCGCCCTCAGCGTCCGGACGAGGCCGAGCAGCTGGTTCTGCGACAGACCCGGCGCGACGACGAGATTTTCGCGCCGCAGAACGTCGCCAGGCAAAGCGGCAAGGTCGTGATGGAAGGAGGCGTTCAGCGTTTTTGCGCTGGTCCGCTCCGAAGGGATCGCCGGATCGAACGGGCGCCGGCGCAGAAAGGCGGCGAGACGAAGCAGCCGGCGCTCATTCGGCGTCGGACTCTCGCTTTCGTAGAGCGAGACGCGGAAATGTGGAATTGCGCCGATTTCAGCGATGATCGCCGGATCGACCGACCGCATGCCGAAAGCGCGGACGCGATGGCCCCGCGCCGCCAGCGCCTCGCCGACCTTTTTGACAAGGCTGTAGCTGTGCTCGCCGCGCCCGATCAGGCCATTGTCGAGGAAAATGACGTCCATCAAACCGCCGCAGACATCGCAGGGACTCTTCAGCGCGCGTCGGCGCGAGAGATCCGGCGCCAGGCTGGGGCGCTCTTAGAACATCGGGGCGAAAAGCTCAATCCGGCCTCCGCGCAAATCCAGACTGCGGCAGTTCGATGCATGGCGAACCTTGGCCGCGCCCGGCCGACCCTCTATCTCAGTCCAATGCAGTGTAGCGTCCAAACATTGGGCTTCCTTTGAACGTTAGTTTGCCTTTACGCGATATAAAGACCAGATCTGCTGCCAGTCGTTCTGTAAAACGATAGCTTGACTTTTCTCTGTAAAGCGGGCATACAACGTCATCTGCTTTACTGTAGATGTTGGCGCGCCGATTGCGTGAAGAATAGCTCGCTATTCTCCTATCGGACGTTAACGCCCTCCGCAGGATGACCCAGGCACGCAGGGCGTCCAACATAGTTGTAGCCGCAACCGTCCGAGACGGGGCGGCGCATGGAAAGAACCCCACTTGCAAGATTTCTCCGGACTCGGCCTCGCCGCGCCCCTTCTCCTCGCGCTGAGCAAGCTCGGCTATTCCACTCCTACGCCGATTCAGGCGCAGGCGATTCCGCATGTGCTGACAGGCCGGGACCTCGTCGGCATCGCCCAGACAGGCACCGGTAAGACCGCCGCCTTCGCCCTTCCCATTCTCCACCAGCTCGCCGCCAACCCGCAGCAGCCGCCGCGCGGCGGCGCCCGCGTGCTCGTGCTGAGCCCGACGCGCGAACTCGCCAGCCAGATCGCCGAGAGCTTTCGCAGCCTCGGGTCGGAAATGCAGCTTTCCGTCGCCGTGGTGTTCGGCGGCGTGCCGCATGGCGCGCAGATCCGCGCGCTTCAGCGCGGCCTCGACGTGCTCGTGGCAACGCCGGGCCGGCTGGTCGATCACCTCGATTCCGGCGTCGCCCATCTCGGCAAGACCGAATTCTTCGTCCTCGATGAAGTCGATCAGATGCTCGACCTCGGCTTCGTCAAGGCGATCCACCGCATCGTCAGGACACTGCCGCAACGCCGCCAGAATTTGTTCTTCTCGGCGACCATGCCGACCGAGATCGCCAAGCTCGCGGCCGACCTGTTGAAAAATCCCGCTCAGGTCTCTGTCACGCCGGTCGCGAAAACGGCGGACCGCGTCGAGCAGCAGGTTCTGTTCGTCGAGACCCACAGAAAACGCGACGTTCTCGTCGATCTCCTGGCCGACGCCAAAATGGCGCGCACGATCATCTTCACCCGCACCAAGCGCGGCGCCGACAAGGTCGCCCAGCATCTCGAGGTCTGCGGCGTCTCCGCCGCGGCGATCCACGGCAACAAGAGCCAGAGTCAGCGCGAGCGTTCGCTTGCGTCGTTCCGCGCCGGCCGGGTGCGCGCGCTCGTCGCGACTGACATCGCGGCGCGCGGCATCGACGTCGACGGCGTCACCCATGTCGTCAATTTCGATCTGCCGGAAGTGCCCGAGGCCTATGTTCACCGCATCGGCCGCACCGCCCGCGCAGGCGCCGAAGGCGTGGCCATCTCGCTGTGCGACGGCGCCGAGCGCGATCTGTTGCGGAATATCGAGCGGCTGACGCGGCTGCGCCTGCCGACCGAAGACCGCCGCGCCGCCCCGGGTTCGCCCGAATCGCGCGCGCCAGTCCGCGCGCCCCAGACGGCGCGTCCGCTCGAACAGCGCCGCCCGCCGAACGCCGGCCCAGGACGGCCGCAGGAAAGAGGGCGCGTCGCAGGCGCGGCCTCCCCCGCGCCATCACGCCCGCGCTTTGGCGCGGCTCGGCCGCACGGCGAACGACGCGCTGGCGGCGATCGCGAAGCCTCGTATCAGGGCTGATGCCAACGCCTCGCTTTGCGGGGACGCGCTTCAAAGCTAATAAAGACCCGGAAAGTCGGTAGACTTTCCGGGTTGTTTTTTGTGCGGCGCTTTTGGCGGCGCGCATCCGCTCAAGCGACGCCGGTTTGAGCGCGGAGACGAAGATGTTCAAAAGCCATTTTGAATTGATGGCCGCCTATAACGCCTTCGCCAACACGCGAATCTTTGAAGCGGCGGGGCGGCTGTCCAACGCCAGTCGCCGCGCCGACTGTGGCGCCTTTTTCAAATCCGTGCATGGCACGTTGAACCATTTGCTTTGCGCGGACCGAATCTGGATGAAACGGTTCACCGACGAGGGCGAAGCGCCGGATCGGCTGGACGCCATTTTGCACGAAGATTTTGCCGCGCTCCGCGCCGCACGGGAGGCCGAGGATTGGCGCATCCAGGCCTACATCGGCGGACACTCGCCGAAAGCGCGCTGACACGGAAGCTGGCCTATCGCGCGGTTACATCGCCACTACAGGTTGAACAGGAACTATGGTCGGCGCTGGCGCATTTTTTCAACCATCAAACCCACCACCGCGGCCAGGTTCACGCGTTGCTCACCCGCTTGACGGGCGAGGGCCCCGTGCTCGATCTGCTCGCCTATCAAAGGTTGGAGACAGCCAAAGCAAGCCCATGAAACGCGGGCCTTTTCACACGCGTGGCTGACGCCCGGCCAGGATGCGGCGTTTTCCAATCATCCGGCGCGATCATTATATGATGATCGCGCTCTTATCCTCGCCTAAACGCGACGACACGCTGCCCTCAGCGACGCCCGCCAAGCTCCACGCAGCTTGCGTTCTCGCGCGACGTCATTTTATTTATACGCCATCCGCAGGTTTAGCGTGCCCTCGACGCCGATCTTGTCGAAATTCTCGGCCAGCCATTTCTTTGTGCTGTCGCGGCCGAAGGCGTGCAGCTTCTGGATCATCGGCCAGGAGGCGTCGACCTTCGTCGACGCGGCAAAGGAAGCCAGCAGGTCGCCGCCGTCGATCCGGTGTGCGCGGGTCTGCATATAATCGTCCCGCGACAGCTTGCCCTTTTCGAGCAGCCTGTTGACAAAATCCATCGCGCGCATTTCACCCATTAACGCGCCATTGAAGGTAATCTCGTTCAGGCGGTCTTGAATATCGCGCGCCGTCTTCGGCGTTTCGAGACGCTCGATCGGGTTGATCTGCACGATCAATATGTCCGAACATCCCGTCTTGTAGAACAAGGGAAACAGCGCGGGATTGCCCATGTAGCCGCCGTCCCAATAGGGCGCGCCGTCGATCTCGACCGCCTGAAACAGAAACGGCAGGCAGGCCGAAGCCATGACGTGATCGGCGGTAAGATCCTTGCCCTCGAACACGGTGATCCGCCCGTTGTGAACATTGGTGGCGCTGACGAAGATTTTCATCTGCGTCATCGCCCGCACCTTATCGAAATCGATCATCTCGACGATATGGTCGCGCAGCGGATTGATGTTGAGCGGGTTGAATTCGTAAGGACTTGAATAATGGGTGAGGAAATCGGTCCACCAATAGGCGATGTTGCGCCGCAGATCGAAGTCCTTGAAGAAGAGATTGATGAGTTTGCGCTGCGCCGGCGAGAAGGCGCCCTGATCGCTGATCGAACGCCAGAACCGCGCAAGAGCCTTGCGCGCTCCTTCACGGCCGCCCGTCAGATAGCCTTCGGCCAGTACAACGGCGTTCATGGCCCCCGCGCTGGTGCCGGTAACCGCCTCGATGTCGAGCCTCTTATCCTCAAGGATGGCGTCGAGGACGCCCCAGGTGAAGGCGCCGTGCGAACCGCCGCCCTGCAAGGCGAGGCTGATCTGTTTTTGGCCGGTCCAGTCGATCGGCGTCGCGGCGTCGGTCATTCGGCCGTCCAGCCGCCGTCGATCGAAATATTCGAGCCCGTGATTTGCGACGCCGCGTCCGTGCAGAGGAACGCCGCCAGCGCCGCCACCTGATCGACGGTCACGAATTGTTTGGTCGGCTGCGCCAGCAGCAGCACGTCATTGATGACCTGATCGCGCGTCAGATGGCGCGAGGCCATGGTGTCGGGGATCTGCTTTTCGACGAGGGGGGTCCAGACATAGCCGGGGGAGATGCAATTGACGGTGACGCCAAAGGTGGCGAGCTCCAGCGCCGCCGTCTTGGTGAGCCCGTCAATGCCGTGTTTGGCGCTGACATAGGCGGATTTGAACGGCGAGGCGACCTTGGAGTGGGCCGAGGCGGTCGAGATGATGCGGCCCCATTTGCGCGCCTTCATGCCGGGAATGGCCGCCGCGATGGCGTGGAAGGCGGCGGACAGATTGATCGCAATGATGAGGTTCCAGGTGTCGATCGGAAAATCCTCGATCGGCGCGACATGCTGGATGCCGGCGTTGTTGACCAGGATATCGACGCTGCCGAAGGCCTTTTCGGCGTCGGTCACCATGGCGCGGATTTCTTCCGGCTTGGTCATATTGGCCGGCGAATAAGCGGCCTTGACGCCGAAATCGGCTTCGATCTTGGCGCGCTCGGCCTCGATCGCCGCGGCGTCGCCGAGGCCGTTGATGGTGACGCTGGCGCCGTCCTTGGCGAATTCGCGGGCGATGGCGAGCCCGATGCCGCTGGTCGAGCCTGTGACGATGGCGTGGCGGGATTGAAGGGTCATCTTGAGCTCCAGGGAAATAGCGCGAAGGCGCGAGGAATGAATTGCAGGTCGAGGGACCAGACGGCTCTTAAAGGCGCGAATCTGCGCGAAACTTGAGGACAAAAGCCGCGCGAGCTTGCCGCAGGCGGGGCCTGCCGCGCAAGACCTTCTCTTTAGCGCAAGAGTTACGATATGGTGAAGCATGGCAAGCTTACGCTCATCGCAGCCTCGCCCAGAAGAA
This sequence comes from Methylocella silvestris, assembly GCF_002891535.1. GTDB lineage: Bacteria > Pseudomonadota > Alphaproteobacteria > Rhizobiales > Beijerinckiaceae > Methylocapsa > Methylocapsa silvestris_A. The sequence goes on from NZ_PDZR01000014.1 coordinate 35,122, forward strand.
CGACAGGCCTGTGACCATGCCGCCGAGCCGCACGGCGGAGCGCTCGACGCCGCGCTGACGCTTTGCCGGCGCGAGGGCGTGGCGCTCACCCCGAGCCGCCGGCGCATCCTCGAAATATTGGCCGGCGGGCGACGCCCGCTCGGCGCCTATGAACTGATCGACAAGGTCGCCGAGGCGACCGGCAAGCGCCCGGCGCCGATCTCGATCTATCGCGCGCTGGATTTCCTTTTGGAGAACGGCCTGATCCACAGGCTGGCCTCGCGCAACGCCTATCTCGCCTGCGGCCACGGCCACGCCAGAGAAACGCCGATCGTGTTCCTGATCTGCGAGACCTGCGGCGAAGTGGCGGAAGCGGACTCCGGCGCGCTGCGCGCCAGCATCAAGGCGCTGGCGAAAGAGGCGCATTTTTCCCCGCGCACGCAGGTGATGGAAGTGGCGGGGGTGTGCAAGGCGTGTGGGGACGGCTTGTCCTCAACGCTTCGTCACAATGATCCAGCCCGATAGCGCGCCGGTCGCAACCGGCTCAAACGTCCCCGTCGAATCCTGCACTGTATAGGTCGGCAGCTTCGCGCCGGATATTTCGACCAACCCGTACCAGGGGTCGAGGAAGACGCATTTCTGGTCGGTTTTGTAGACCTGCACACAAACGATAAAATGTCCGCCGACCTTCCATCTGACGTGGCAAAGCACCGGCGTATTGTCCCGCGCGTAGGCGTAGAGATAGGCCCAGACATTCTGGACAAACAGCGCGTCGTAGGTCTTGACGCCTTCTGCGCGCAAAACGCTGACGAGGTTCTTGATATCTCCCGTCCCCTTAGCCTCGGTGAAATTGTCCGGATAGTTCTGCGACAGTTTTCGCGCCTCGGCCTCGAGCCCTCCCGTGATCGACGAAGTATAATAAACCTTCGTCATGGCGACGCTCGCCGGCCCGCAGGACTGGTTTTTCTCCTGGATCATGACGCCCCAGCGCTCGCCGTGACTGTCTGAATAAAAATTGGCCATTCGCCCCTCCCATTATTTCTGCGTTGGGGGCATTTTGCCGCGCTCCCTCGCGCAAAACCGCGCCAAATAGCACATTGCGCGTTTGGCCTGCGGGCCCCCAGACCGCCGCGCTTGACGCTCCGCGCGATTTTCGCCACCACTGTGGCCGATCGATCGGCTAAGATTGCGTCGCGCCCGCCCGCGCGGGACCGCAAAATCACGGGACTTCGCCCTGCATGACCCTGCTGCAAGATTCGCCTGCCGCCCTGTCCACTGCGCCCGACTACGCGGCTGAACTGCAAGCCGGCCCCTCGCCGCGCCGGCGCTCGGTCGGCGTTCTCGTCGGCGCTGGCCCTAACGCGGTGCAGGTCGGCGGCGGCGCGCCAATTGTCGTCCAATCCATGACCAACACCGACACGGCCGATATCGACGGCACGGTGGCGCAGGTGGCCGCGCTCGCCCGGGCTGGCTCGGAGCTGGTGCGCATCACCGTCGACCGCGATGAGGCGGCGGCCGCCGTGCCGCATATTCGCGAGAAACTGGCGCGACAAAACTGCTTCGTGCCGCTGATCGGCGATTTTCACTATATCGGCCACAAGCTGCTCGCCGATCATCCGGCCTGCGCTGAGGCGCTCGACAAATACCGCATCAATCCCGGCAATGTCGGCTTCAAGGACAAGAAGGACCGCCAGTTCTCGGCCATCGTCGAGACCGCCATTCGCTATGGCAAGACGGTGCGCATCGGCGCCAATTGGGGCTCGCTCGATCAGGAGCTTTTGACGAGCCTGATGGATGAGAACGCCAGGACCGCCGCGCCTGCCCCGGCCGATGCGGTGATGCGCGAGGCCATGGTCCGCTCGGCTTTGTTTTCCGCCGCGCGCGCGGAAGAGCTTGGCCTTTCGCGCAATAAAATCATTCTGTCGGCCAAGGTGTCGGCTGTGCAGCAGTTGATCGCCGTCTATCGCACGCTCGCACGGCGCAGCAATTATGCGCTGCACCTAGGCCTGACCGAGGCCGGCATGGGCTCGAAGGGCATCGTCGCCTCCTCCGCCGCGCTTGGCGTTTTGCTGCAGGAAGGGATCGGCGACACCATCCGCGTGTCGCTGACCCCCGAGCCGAACGGCGACCGCTCGCTTGAAGTCAAGGTCGGGCAGGAAATTCTGCAGACGATGGGTTTTCGCACTTTTGTGCCGCTCGTCGCCGCCTGCCCCGGCTGCGGACGCACCACCTCGACCGTGTTTCAGGAGCTCGCGCGCGATATCCAGACCTATATCCGCGACGAAATGCCAAGCTGGAAGACCCGCTACCCCGGCGTCGAGACCTTAAACGTCGCGGTGATGGGCTGCATCGTCAATGGGCCGGGCGAATCAAAACACGCCGATATCGGCATTTCGCTGCCCGGCACCGGCGAGACGCCGACGGCGCCGGTGTTCATCGACGGCCAGAAGGCCATGACTCTTCGTGGCGAAGGCATCGCCGCCGAATTCAAGACGATCGTCGAGACTTATATCGAGCGGCGGTTTGGCGGGACGAAATCAGCCGCCGAGTAAGAACCGGCCGAATTCGGATGAAACGGCGCAGCCAAGGGTTTTGGCGCTGAACATGCATTGCGGCCGCACGGCCCGCCGTTGTCGCGACATTTCGGACAAAAGCGACAGACGCGGCGGGTTCATGCATGAAAGCGCGCGGCATGACGGACAAAGTGGAATGGGTCGTCTGGAACGGCTCGATGGGAATTCTCGATACAGTCACAATCGGCCGTATCGAGGAGAGCGTTACCGGCCGGCGCGCCTATCTGGCCGCGCCCTATGGGGTCGTCGGGCCGTTCAGTCTCGACGCGCTTGAAACACAGGGCCGCGTGTCCTTTGGCGAATGTCTGGTGATGTCGCGCCGGAGATGGCGCGAGGATCAGGTCGAGCTGCGCCTCGAAGCGCGGGAAAAACGCCGGGCCTTCATGTTCCGGCTGAATTTCAACGACGATGATCAGGTACACCGCGAGGTCCTGAACCTGCCGGCCGAGGGCGAGCTGAAACCGGCGGAGATCAACGCCGCCTTCCGCAAGCTCGCCAAGACGGCGCATCCCGACGCCGGCGGCAGCAGCGAACATTACCGCCGCATCACGGAGGCGCGCGACGCGCTCATGCAGCCTTTCGCGCGGGCCGCTTAGGCGTCGATTTTCAGACAAGCGAACGAATGATTTTCCGGTTTCGCGGAACAAGAATGGCTCGGCGCGCCGAAGGCAGGTAGTCGCCGTGAACGCCGCTCAGGCGAGGGCCGAAACGCGCGGCGCAATAGCCGCGACGCCGCGCCCGATCGGGACGCTTTCCCCCGTTCACTTCCCTCGCTGCATGTTCTTCTTGAGCTGTGCGTCGACCGCATAATCGTCTGGAACCTCCACGACGCCGTTCGCCCGGACATAATCGGCATAGGCGGCGCGCAGCGCGTCGACGCGCTGGGGGTCCTGCCCCGAAAGATCTATCGATTCAGTCGGATCCTTCTTCAGATCATAGAGGCGCCATTTGAAGTCGCCGAACGGCGGCGCATTGCGCACGAGCTTGTAATCGCCGCCGTAGACAGCTGCGCCGCCGGCGACCTCCTGTGCAAACGTCGCTCCCGCGCGAAGATCGTCGGCTTTTTGCGTCAACAGCGGAACCATGGACACGCCAAGAAACGCTTTCGGATCGGCCGAGGGAGCGCGCGCGCCGGCAAGCTCGAGCAGCGTCGGCGTGATGTCGGCGACCGACAGGAAAGCGCCGGACGTGCGGCCGACGGCAAATTTCTGCGGATAACGGATAATCAAGGGCGCCCGTACTCCGCCTTCTGCGGCTGAGCCCTTGAAATTGGAAAAGGGCGTCATGGAGACGCTGGCCCAGCCGGGGCCATATTCGGAATAGGACCCCTTCTGGCCGAGGCGTTCATAAGAGAGATCAAAGTTTTTGGCGTAATAGTCGGGAAACATCTTCATGAGTTCGGCGCTTTCGCCGCCGTTGTCGCTGAGGAATAAAATGATGGTGTCGTCGAGCAGATTTTTGGCCCGAAGATGCTCGACGATCCGGCCGACGCTCATATCGACATATTCGACCATGCCTGCATAGACCGCCATGCGCTTGGCGGCCATGCGCTTCTCATCGTCCGAAAGCGCGCTCCAGTCGGGTCCAGCTGGCGTAGGCTCGCGCGCGCCCGGCGGCAAAAGGCCGATTTCAAGCTGGCGACGGCGGCGAACATCGCCGATCGCGGTCCAGCCCGCATCATAGACATGCGCGTAACGCTCGATAAAATCGGTCGGCGCCTGATGAGGCTGATGCACCGCCTGAAATGCAAGATAGCCGAAAAACGGGCTGCCGTCGTTGGCGTGCGCGTCAATGTAGCCAAGCATCTTGTCGGTATAGAATTGCGTCGAGTAGAAATCCTTCGGCAGGTCGATCGGCTTTGCGCCCTCGTAGTAATGGAGAGAAGCGTAGCCCGGCGTGTAGGATTTGTTCTCGAAATTGTCGCCGCCGCCTTCGGCCAGCACGACCGATTCCTCAAACCCCTGCGCGACCGGAAGCTTATCCGCAGATTTGCCGAGATGCCATTTGCCGGCCATGTAGGTGTGATAGCCGTCCGCGCGCAACAGCGCCGCGATGGTGGGTTGGCCGTTCAGAAAACCCTCATAGCCAGGCTGGCCGCGCTGATTGTCGGCAAGAAGCTCAGACATATTGCCGAGGCCTGCCTTGTGGTTGTCCTGTCCCGTCAGCAGCATGCTGCGCGTCGGCGCGCAAAAGGCGGAGGTATGGAAGTTTGTGAAACGGAACCCCTGCGCTGCGAGCTCGTCGATGTTCTGCGTATAAATCTCGCCGCCATAGGAGCCGAGATCCGAATAGCCCATGTCATCGACGAGGATCAGCAGAATATTCGGTCGGCCAGCGCAATGGCCCGGCCCGGCAACTCCCCAAAATAACGACGCGCCACATAGAATACTCGCAACACGTTTGAGTGAGCCGCCTATCGCCATCATCTGCCTCCGTTTGCCGTAGCGCTTTCTCGCCCAGCCGCTAAATCAGCCCTGCCGCGATATTGATCGTCAGCGCCAGCACCGCGCTGTTGAAGAAAAACGCGATGATCGAATGCACCAGCGAGACGCGGCGCATTTCCTTGCCCGTAATCTGCACATCCGCCGTCTGCGAGGCGACGCCGATGATGAAGGAGAAATAGAGAAAATCGAAGTAGTCCGGGTCTTCGGTTCCCGGAAATTCGAGGCCGCCGGCAAGTTTTGGGTCCCTGCCCGGCTCTTCGTCGAGTTCGTCGAAATATTCATGCGCGTAATGCAGCGCGAAGGTCAGATGGATGAAGAACCAGGAGCTGACAATCGTCGCTCCCGCCAGCGCGATATGCAGCCCTTTCCGGGTTCCTTGCATCTCCTGCGTCGACCCAAGCTGCGCCACGATCGCGGCCATGGAAGCGGTGGCGGCAAGACACGTCACCACAAGAATGAAAAACCGCCCCTCGTCGCTCTCCTTGGCGCGCCAGCGCATCGATTCCGGCGTCGCCCGCAGGATCAGCACGGTCGAAAGAAGAAAATAGAGTAGCGCGCCGACATTCCAGCTGATGAGGAAACGCGTGGCATGGACGGGGAACGGCGCCAGAAAATAGGCGAGCGCGCTGGCGGCAAGGCCGGCGAACAGACGCGGATGGCCGTGGACGGTGCGATAAGGATAGCCGAACGAAACCATTGCGCTCTCCGCCTCAGGCTATCCCGGCGCCATCAGCTGGCCCGTTTGGCGACGAAGCGCGCCGCTTCCTTCAAAACCGCAGCGTCGGCGCCTTGCGAGAACAGATCGAGCGCGACGATCGCCTCGGCCGCCAACCTGTCGCGCCGTTCCCGCGCAGCCTCGAGGCCGAGCGCTGCGACGAGCGTCGCCTTGTTGCGGCCGGCGTCCTTGCCGGCGCGCTTGCCGAGCGTCGCCTCATCGGCCTCGACGTCCAGAATGTCGTCGGCGACCTGAAAGGCGGCCCCGAGCGCGTGGCCGTAGGCCGACAACGCCGCGCGAGCTTTTACGTCGGCGGCGCCGATGATGGCGCCCGCCATCACGGAAAAATGCAGCAGCGCGCCGGTCTTCATGCTTTGCAGCCGGATCACCGCCTCGGCTGTATGCGGCGCCGTCGATTGTTCGGCTTCAAGGTCGAGAACCTGGCCGCCGATCATGCCGCCAAAGCCGGCGGCCCGCGCCAGCGCGAGCACCAATTCGGCGCGGATCGCGGCATCTTCATGCGTCACGGGATCGGCCAGAACGTCGAAGGCGTAGGTCAAAAGGCCGTCGCCGACGAGAATAGCGGTCGCCTCATCAAAGGCTTTATGGGTGGTCGCGCGGCCGCGCCTCAGATCGTCATTGTCGAGCGCGGGAAGGTCATCATGCACCAGTGAATAGCAATGAATCATCTCGACCGCCGCCGCCGCGCGGATGACGCCCTCGCCCTCGACCCCGAACAACCGCGCTGTCTCGATGACGAGGAATGGCCGCAGCCGTTTGCCGCCGCCAAGGCTCGAATAGCGGATCGCCTCCATGAGACGGCGCGGCCGGGCAATCTCGCCAGCCAGCGGCGAGGGGCCGAGCAGACGGTCCAGCATCGTCTCCGCAGCGTCGGCGGCGGTCTTCAGCCTTTTGTCGAATTCCCTCGCGGCGCCCTCCGCCATATGCTTCGCCTTTTTAGTTTTGCAGGAAGAACCGGCCGGCTCTCCGACGCCTGTCGATAAAGTTGCGGTTCGGCTTGCCCGATCGCGGCAGATCGGTCAAGGCTCCGGCATGGCGCGCTCGGGCCCCCTCGGCTTTTTCGGCAAACTCTTCGCTATTATCTTCTGCCTCGCCCTGGCTTTGCTGCTCGGCGTGGTCGGGCTCATTTTCGCCTATCGTTATGTGCCGCCGACCTCCACCTTGATGCTGGCGCGCTATATCCAGGGCGAGCCGGTTGATCGCGTCTTTGTGCCGCTCAATCAGATTTCGCCCAATCTGCGCGCGGCGGTGATCGCCTCCGAGGATTCGTTGTTCTGCCGCCATCATGGCGTCGATTGGGGCGCGTTGCAGGAAGTGATCGATTCGGCCGACGAGGATGGCCCCTCGCGCGGCGCCTCGACGATCACCATGCAGACCGCCAAGAACCTCTTTCTCTGGCCCTCGCGCTCAGTGGTCCGCAAAGCGATCGAGATCCCGCTGGCGCTGATCATCGACTTTCTTTTGCCGAAGAGGCGCGTTTTGGAGATCTATCTCAACATCGCCGAATGGGGCGAGGGGCTGTTCGGCGCGGAGGCGGCGGCGCGGCGCTATTTCCAGAAAGGCGCCGACCGGCTCGATGCGCGGCAGGCTGCGCTGATGGCCTCCGCCCTGCCGAACCCGCGCATGCGAGATCCTGCCCATCCAAGCCGCCAGATGACGCGGCGCGCGGCCACCATCGCTGCGCGGCTGCGCGACGAAGACCTCTCCTGCGTCAATTGAGGCTGCGGCCAAGCCCGAAATCGATGTATTGGGAAAGCAGAGCGAACAGGCTCCCTTCGCCCCGGCTTTCGATTTACGATAGCCAGCGCTGGATTTTCATTGTATGAGGCGCGCTCGCCTTGAAACGCACGCCGAGCCACGGCTCGCACAAAAGTTTAGTTGAGACTGACCTATGGCCGTTCCGAAACGCAAGACCTCCCCCATGAAGCGCGGGTTCCGCCGCTCCGCCGACGCGCTTGCGGCTCCGACCTATGTCGAAGACAAGGATTCGGGCGAGCTGCGCCGTCCGCACCATGTCGATCTCAAGACCGGCATGTACCGCGGCCGCCAGATCCTGACGCCGAAGAACAAGGAAGCCTGAGGGCTTTTGTGATCCGAGCCCGCGCGAACGCTGCGGGCTTGCGCCTCGATTCGGATGTCTGAGGTCAGTGGCGGTTGATCTGCCGCTGACGTAGCGTGTCGACCTGATCCTGCACGATTTTATATTGGGCCGGGGCATCGCGCAGACGGGCGCGGCGGTTCTTCTCGGTCACCCAGAAATTAAAGACATTCGCGACGATAATCGACGCGATGAAGTCGTGGAAATCCTGGTCGAGCGCCGTACTCGAGCCGAGCCCATAGACATAGGGCGCGCCCTGCACGAGATAGCGTCCGATCGTCGGCTCGCCGAGAAGCTGCGGCGGCAGCCATTTCGTCGCAATGTCGATCTCATCCAGCACATGCAGCAATTCATGCTCATAGATGCGCGCAAAAATTTGCACGGAGAGATCGTCCTTCGGATTGTAGTCGACCGATTTGGCCAGATACATCGCCATCTCGAGATCGAGGAAGACATCGCCCCCCAGAAACTCGAATTTCCACGGACCGTGCTCCGATCCTGACGCCGAACTTCTGCGCCATTGCGCATTGGCGTCGGCGAATCGGATCGTCGGCGCCGCGGTGACGAGGCCGTCGACGATCCTCAGCTGTCCCGACTGCGCGGCGCTGGTATTCGGCGAAAGCCGCATCATTTCGGGAACGTCGACGATGTTGGGATAGCGGATGTCGCCTTGAGCGACCCCCGCGGGCGGCGTGACCCCGAAATATTCCGGCGGCAGCAGCAGCTCGTTCTTGGGCCAGGTGATGCGCGGAACAAATTTGACAGCCATGGGAACCTCCGCCGCCTTTATGGCGAGGCTCTCAGGCGGCGCCGGTGCGCTGCGTCACGCCGGCGTCCTTATCTGCAAAATCATCATGATTAGAGGCTGGCGAATTCGCCGTCCGCCGCCGCAAGCAGGCGCTGCGAGACAAGCTCACGCAGAGCGCGAAGATCGCCGCTGAACACCCTGATTCCTTCGGCAAGTTTCTCGGTCGCCATCGCGTCCTCATTGAGCATGAAGCGGAAGGTCTTTTCGTCGAGATCAAGCTTTGCCGGAATCCGGTCCGCCGGGACATGCGGCGTCAGCCGCTGCTCAAGTCCGCCATCGTCGCGGGCGAGTTCATCGAGCAGCTGGGGCGAGACCGTCAGCCGGTCACAACCGGCAAGCGCCTCGATCTCCGCCTTGTTGCGGAACGAGGCGCCCATGATGACGGTCGAAACGTCATGCGCCTTGAAATAATCATAGATCTGCCGGACCGAGAGGACGCCGGGATCGGTCTCCGCCGTAAAACTTTTCCCTTGCGCCTTCATGTGCCAGTCGAGGATGCGGCCGACGAAGGGAGAGATCAGAAAGGCGCCGGCGTCGGCGCAGGCGACGGCCTGCGCGAGCGAGAAGACCAGCGTCATATTGCAGTCAATCCCCTCGCGCTGGAGGATCTGTGCGGCATGGGCGCCCTCCCAGGTGGCCGCGATCTTGATGAGGATCCGATCACGGCCGACGCCCCGGCGCTCATATTCGGCGATGATGGCGCGAGCCTTGGCGACCGTCCCCTCGACGTCGAAGGACAGATCGGCGTCGACCTCGGTCGAGACGCGGCCGGGCACGATCTTGGTCAGTTCCTCGCCGAAATTGATCGCCAGCCGGTCCGCGACCTCGCTCGTCAGCCGATTATGGCTGCGGCCCCAGACGATCGCCTCATTGACCAGAGGCTCATAGGCCTTGAGCTGGGCGGCTTTCAGGATGAGCGTCGGATTGGTGGTGGCGTCGGTCGGGGCGAAAGCGCGGATCGCCTCCATGTCGCCGGTGTCGGCGACGACGGCCGTCATGGTCTTCAGCTGATCGAGTTTCGAAGGAAGTTTTTGCGCGGACATGGGCGATCCCGTTGGCGTGGCGGATCTTATAGACCAACCCGTTCCCCTTTGCATCGCCCCTGTTCGCGCTTGTCGCGCCGCGCGTCAGTCGATCAGCTTCTCGAGCGCGCGGCCGGCCTTCGAGTGGAATTCCTTGGCCTCAAGCGTGCCGTCGTTATCGACATCGGCCTTTTTGAACAGACTTTCGACAATCGTCATATATTCGGCCTTGGTCAGCGTACCGTCCTTATCGGGATCAGCCGCCTTGAAAGCTTTCCCTTTGACCACGCCTTTGGTTTCCGCGCGGTCCAACGTGTCGTCGCTATCCTTGTTTAACTTGTCGAATTCCGCCGAAGCAGCTGCTTTGACCTCCGCGAGATCGAGCGTTTTGTCGGCGTCCTTGTCATATTCTTTGACGACGTCCGAACCGGCGAAAGCTACCGGAGCGCCAGCGATCAGCAGTCCAGCCGCAAGCAGGCTACACATGGAAAACTTTGCAAAAGCAGAGGGTTGAACCGTCATCTTCATCTTCTCCATCAGGCTGTTCGCCCTGAATTTAAACTAAAGGCCATCCCCGGGGAAAAGTCTAGGCGACAGGGAAAAACTCCCGCTCAAGTTTACGGTTGTCTCTATTGCTGTCGGAAGTTGATCGGCACGGACAGCGTGACGGCGCCGCCCATCTCCGCTGGCGGCGGCGGGAACGGGCTGGATCTGTGGGCGATCGCAACCGCTTCCTGATCCAGCGCCGCCGAACCCGAACTGCGCACGAGGCGGGCCGACGCCAGCCTGCCGGAGCGGTCTATGGTGAAGGCGATTGTCGCGGCGCCGCTCGCGCCCTGTGCGCCGGCCGGGTAGCGCTTGTTGCGGTTGAGCGCCGCCGAGACGAGACCACGCCAATTCGAGGCCGACATCGCCGATCCGCCGCCGCCGCCGCCCGCGCCGCCGCCGCCCTGCCCGCCTTCGCCGGGCCTCCCGCCGGTTCGGCCCGGGGTAACGCCACGCGGAAGGCGGGCCGGCTCCGCGCGCTTGGGCGCCGGCTTTTCGCGAGGAGGCGCGATTTTCTTTGGCGTTGGCTTCGGTTTCGGTTTTGCCTCGAGCTTGGGTTTGATCAGCGGCTTTGGCGGCTCCGGCGGGACCAGCACCGCATCGGCCCTGGGCGCGGGCGCGATGTCGGGAACCGGCTCCGGCGGCGGAGTTGGCTCCGGATCAGGTTCAGGCTGCGGGACCGGCTCCGGTTCGATTTGCGGCTGCTCCGCCGTGATCTCCGGCTCGGGCTCGGGCGCGACCACGGCGCCGCCGCCATCCACCTGGCCTACCGCCATCGGGGGCAGTTCGATCATGATCGCGGATTCAGCAGCGCTAGCCAGCGCTTCGGGCTCGCTCTGGCGCGTCAGCCAATAGACCAGCCCCGCATGCGCCACGAACACGACAGCGGCGGCGGCAATCCAGCGGGCGACCGGAGATTTCTCCTCCGGCGGCAGCACAAAATGCGCCTGCAGGGTCATAGCGGCGCGCCTGGCGCCTTCTGCGGCGGCGGAGTGCCGGCAACCGAGGCGGCGTCGAGGCAGACGAGGCCGATCTTCAGATAGCCGGCTGCGCGCAGCAGATTCATGGCTTCCATGACCTCGCCATAGGGCACGGTCTTGTCGGCGCGCACAAAAATCCGCGTCTCCTTGTCATGTTCGGTCTGCTGGTCCAGCGCGGCGCCAAGCGCCGTCCGCCCGATGGTCTCTTCCCCGAGCGAGAGCGACAAATCCGGCTTTACCGTCAAAAACAGCGGCTTGTCCGGCCGCTGCGCGGCTTGCGCGGTCGAGGCCGGAAGATCGACATTGACGTCGACCGTCGAAAGCGGCGCGGCGACCATGAAAATGATCAACAGCACTAAAATAACGTCGATGAAGGGGGTGACGTTGATCTCGTGGTTGAGTTCGAGATCGTCATCCGCCTGCGTTAGCTTCACGGCCATGCGTTCACTCCGCCGGGCGGCGCATGGCGATGACATGCCGGTCCAGCTCGTCCCCGGACAGAGCGGCGCGGTCAAGATCGCGCGAGACGTGGCGCAGCACCTCCGCCGCCGCGTCGCCGAGCTGCGCCTTATAGCCGGTGATCGCGCGCGCGAAGACGTTGTAGATCATGACGGCCGGAATGGCGGCGACAAGGCCCATCGCCGTCGCCAGCAGCGCTTCGGCGATGCCCGGGGCGACGACCGCAAGATTGGTCGTGTGAGTCTTCGATATGCCGATGAAGCTGTCCATGATGCCCCACACCGTGCCGAACAGACCGACGAACGGGGCCGTCGCGCCGATCGTCGCGACCACCGAGGTTCCACGCGCGATCTTTCGCCCCGCATGCGCCTCGAGACGGGACAAAAGCGCCGCGACGCGCTCCTTGACGCCCTCTGCCGGCAAGCCGCGCGAGCGGACTTCCTCGCTCCGCGCCGCCTCGACGAAGCGGGCGACCGGCGAGCGCTGATCCTTGAACGCGGTTTGCGCCGCACTGAGATCTTCGGCCTCTGTGACCGCCTCAAGGTCCCGGCGCGCCGATGCGCGGGCCCGCCACAGCTCCAGGCTTTTGACGAGCCAGATCGTCCAGGTGACGAGCGAGGCGAAGGCGAGGCCGATCATCACGCCTTTCACGATACGGTCGGCGTGCAGGAACATGCCCCAGGGCGAAAGGTCTGTCGGCGTCGCCGCCGCAAGGGATGTCATTGGCTGTGGCTCGGCTTTTGCGGGCTCCAGCCCGGACGGGCTTGTGGCTGGATGCGGAGTTACGGCCGCAAGCTCCTGCGGGCTGGCCGGTTCGACGACCGGCGTTTGACTTCCCGGTTGCGCCGGCGCCGCCTCCGGAGCGGCGCTTGGCGTTTGCTCGCCGGCCGGAACGGGAGATTGCGTCGCCGCCGGCTGCGCGCCCAAGGGCGCAGCGCTCAAGGCGAAAGCCAGCACGAGGCCTGCAAGCCTAGCGCACAGCCAGTCGCGACCGCGATCTGCCGCGCACGACAAGTCCGTTTCCAGTCGGATCATAGAAAAGTTCCCGTCAACAATAGAATAGTTCCCAATTAGGCCGCCGCTCGAGGTGATTATAAAGAATGACGCGTCCGCCAACCAGAAATTCAATCGATCTGGCGACTATTTGATGGATTTTACGCCTCGGCAAGCCGCAAGCGAGCGGCATGCGGGAAGAGGCAAGATCGCCCTTTGCTGATTCCGGCGAAATCAACCGGTGGCGGCGCGGGCATTGAAGACTCCCGCTCAGCAGTTCGGAGGGGTTCGCGCGGCCTTCTATGATCGGAATATGCTCTAATGCGCCATAAGGACCGGCAGATTCGCCTCGGCCAGAATCTCGCTGGTCACTTTGCCGAAAATCAATTGCCGCAGCCGGCTGCGCGTATAACCCCCCTTGATCAAAAGATCGGCGCCAAGCGAAGCGGCGGTGGCGAGAAGCGCGGCCCCGGGCGATTCATCCTTGGCCTCGATGACGCCGACCCGCGCGGGGGCGCCGTGCCGGCGCAGGCTCCGCGCCATTTGTTCGTCGCTCGGCCCCGGCAGAGCCGGTCCCGGCACGGTGAGGATGATCACGTCACGGGCGCGTTCGAGCAGCGGCATGGCGAAGGCGACGCTGCGCACCGTGTCGGTCGTTCCATTCCAGGCGATGGCGATGCATTCGCCAAGCGTCTGCGGCGGCTCGGGCGGCGCGATGAGCACGGGCCGCCCGCTTTCGAACAAAACCGCCTCAAGCGTCGATTTACGCGGCAGGCGGGGTCCCGTCCCCGGCCGCCCCACGGCGATCAAATCGAATGCGCGGCCATATTCGCCGACCCCGCTGTCCGACACGAGCGCGTCGCCAAGCCAGCCATAGGACGGCCGCGCCTCGCCATCGCGCGGCCGCTCGATATGCCGGCTCTCCATGAAGCCTTCGAAAGTCCGGCGGCCGTGATCGACGAAATCGCGACGCGTGCGATGGTCGAGGACAACGCCGCTGAGGGCAAAATCCGCAGCGACGAATTCGACGACGTCTGGGCCGACGGCGACCCCCTCGATGTAGGAATTGAACCGGCGCGCCAGCGTCAGAGCCGAAGTCATCACCGCGTCCATCATGACGTGGTCCTCGACCGGTATCAGGATCGATTTCATCGGACGAAGCCCCTGCCCTCACCACCGCCGCCATGATGCGCCTTTTGGCGGGCGAAATCATCCTCTGCGCCGCTCTGACGAAGCGCGGCGCATAACGAAAGCTTCACCATAAAATAGCTATTGACTGATAAATATCTTTACTCAACATAAGCTTGACCTTAACTGATTGAATTGCGGCTTTCGTGAGGCGAATGAACCCGCCCGCCCAAGGGGCACGTCGATGGGCGGTGTTACGTCGATTGCAGAAGCGCGACACTTAAAGAAACTCGACACACGCGAAACGCACATCGAGCGGCTACTCGCCGACGCCCGCCTGAAACTCGTCGAGACCGGCGCCCGCAACCGTCTCATCCACACGCCGCGCGGCGCCAAACGCACGCGCTGCCTGCCGCTGGTCGGCGCCAAGCCCGATCCCGTCTTTGTCAACCTCGTCCGCGAAGGCAAGCAGCTGCGCTTCCTCCCTGTCGCCGGCCAAGAGGCCCACGTGAAGGCGACTCAGGCCAAGGCAGCTCACGCCAAGGCGTCGCGGCCCGATCACGAGGCGGCGGCGCGCGGCGGCGGGCATCCCGGCCGCAGCGGTCTGCAAACCCTGCTTGCGCCGGAAGTCCTGCAAAAGCGCCTGCACGCGATCTATCGCGACGGCAAGACCGCAGAGGAGGAGCGCGGCGTCAACATCCTCTTTCTCGCGCTTGGCTTTCTGCGCTGGTACGAAGACGAGAGATCCGACGCTCTGCGCGAGGCGCCGCTGATCCTGCTGCCGATCACCCTCGTTCGCGACGCCAGAAGATCAACCTTCGACCTCGTCTTCCGCGACGACGATATTGTGTCCAACCAGGCGCTACAGGAGCGTTTGCGCGGCGATTTCGCGATCAGCCTGCCGGATGTGCCCGACGCCGAAAACTGGCTGCCAAGCGGCTATTTCAGCGCTGTCGCGACCGCGATCTCCGCGAAGCGGCGCTGGTCGATCGACGCCGACGCGGTCGAAGTCGGCTTCTTCTCCTCCTCGAAGCTGCTCATCTTGCGCGACCTTGATCCCGCCAACTGGCCGCATAATTCCTTGAGCGGACATCCGCTCGTGCGCGGGCTGCTGCGCGACGGCTTCGCCAGCGAGCCGCCTTTGTTCATGGAAGACGCGAGGCTCGACGAGATCCTTGCGCCGCAAGATCTCGTTCAGGTGGTCGACGCCGATTCCTCGCAGACGCGCGTTATCGAAAGCGTGCGCGCCGGGCGCAATCTGATCGTGCAGGGACCACCCGGCACCGGCAAGTCGCAGACCATCACCAACATCATCGCCGCCGCGGCGCATGACGGCAAGACGGTGCTTTTCGTCGCCGAAAAAATGGCCGCGCTGAACGTCGTCTTCGATCGCCTGAAAAACGCCGGCCTCGGCGATCTTTGCCTCGAACTGCACAGCCACACGGCCAACAAGAGGCTGGTCGCGGACCGGCTCGAACAGACTCTGCAGTCGGCCGCTGATCGCGACTTCGAGGATCTGAAGACGGCGGACGAACTCGCGGCCGTCCGCAGCGCGCTCAATCATGTCGCCGGCCGGCTCCACCTTCCGGTATCCGACACCGGCATGACCGCGCGCCAGGCGCTCGGAATCCAGATCGCCGCCAATGCCCGCCAGATCACGCCGGACGCCGCGCTGGTCAAAATCGCGGCGCGCTGGACGCGGGAGGATTACGAGTCGAGAGCCCAATGCGTCGAACGGCTCGCCACGCTGACGGCGGGCGCCGGGCCGCTGCACCGCCATGTCTATTTCGGGGTGCGCCGGAGCGCGCTTCAGCCAGCCGACTTCCAGCGCCTCGCGCCGCAGATGAAGCGCCTCGCCGAGGAAGCGGGCGCGCTCGCCGCAACCGCCTCCGGCGTCGCCCGCTTTCTTGGCCTGCAGCGCAGCGCCACTCTCGCCGGGGTTAGCAGCCTCATCGGCCTCCTGCGGGTCGTCGCCGCGCTGCCTCCAGAAGGGCTTGCGATCGCAAGGGCGATCCGCGAGCCCGCCACCCTTGACCGCGTGATCGAGACCGCGAAAAAGGGGCTCGACTGGCGTAGGCGCCACGTTCATTTCGCCGGCGCGTTCGAGCAGGGCATCTGGCGCGCTCCGCTTGCCCGGCTGCGCCCGGCGCTGGCCCGCGGAGCGTCTTTCTGGCCGGCGCGCTTCTCAAAAGCCTGTCGCGACAGTGAGCGTCTTATCCGCGGCCTTGCGACAGCCCCTCTGCCGAAGAGTTTGGCGGGCCGCCTCGCGCTCGTCGACGAGTTGATCCGCGGTCAGGAGCTCGCAAGCGCCCTCGACGTCGAATCTTATTTTTTGCGCGACATCCTCGGCGGCCTGTGGCGCGGCAGCGAAACCGATTTCTCCTTGCTTCACCGGACGGCGCTGACGCTCAAGGAACTCGCCCTGTTCGACGCCGACCTCAATTTCGACCGCATCATCGAGCTCGCGCGCAAAGGCGTCGCCGGCCCCTTCGCCGATGATATCGAGGCGAACCTCAACGGGCTAAAGCCGCTGGTCGCGGCGACGCTGCAGGCGCTCGACGTCGACCTCGCGGCCCTGTTCAAGACCAAGACGATCGGCGCAATCGATCTCGAACGCCTCGCCGAACGCGCCAGCCAGTGGGCAATTCATCCGGGCCGCTTCGAGGAATGGGCCCGGCTCGCCAAGGCGGACCGGCAAATGCGCGCGATCGGTCCTCCCTCCTTCGCCGACGCGCTCGCCAGCGGCGCGCTCGAGCCGACGCGCGCGCCCGCCATGATCGAAGCCGCATTCGCCGAGGCGACATGGCGGCGCGCAATCGCCGCCGATCCCGAGCTCGCGGCCTTCGACGGCGATCGCCACAACGCCTTGATCGCAATTTTCCGCGCCCTCGAGCAGCGCCGCCGCCGCGCGGTCGCCCTCGGCGTGCGCGCCCGACACCAGGCCGACCTGCCCCGCGGCGCGCTCGGCGCGATGGGCGTCGTCAGGGGCGAGATCGGCCGCAAGCGCAATCACATGCCCCTGCGCAAATTGATGAAGACGGCCGGCGAGACGGTGCAGAAGATCAAGCCGGTGTTCCTGATGAGCCCGCTTTCGGTCGCGCAATATCTGCCGCCGGGCGCGCTCGAATTCGATCTTCTCGTCATCGACGAGGCCAGCCAGGTGCGGCCGGGCGACGCGCTCGGCGTCGTCGCCCGCTGCCGCCAGATGGTCATCGTCGGCGACAAGAAGCAGCTTCCGCCAACGCAATTCTTCGACCGCATGCTGGCCGATGACGTCGATTCGACCGACGAGGACGAGGCCACGGGCCGAGGCGGCGCGAGCTTTGCCCCGGTCAGCGACCTCGAGAGCATCCTGTCGCTCTGCGAGGCGCGCGGCGTCGAAAGCCAGATGCTGCGCTGGCACTATCGTTCGCGCCACCCTTCCCTGATCGAGGTCTCGAACGCGGAATTCTATCACCGCCTCATCATGCCGCTGGCGCCGACGAGCGAGCGCGGCGACAAGGGCCTCATCGTGCGGCGCGTCGCCGGCTCCTACGATCGCGGCGGCCTTCGAACCAATCTTGTCGAGGCCGAGGCGATCGCGGCGGCCTGCGCTGAGCACGCGCGAGCCAATCCCGAGCTTTCGCTCGGCGTCATCACCTTCTCGACGGCGCAGCGCGACCTCATCGGCGACTGCCTCGACACGCGGCGGCGCAGCGATCCTCTGCTCGAGGCCTTTTTGCGCGAGCGCGGCCGCGAGGATGTTTTCGTCAAAAATCTCGAAAATGTGCAGGGCGACGAGCGCGACGTGATCCTGATCTCGGTTGGCTACGGCCCGCGCGAGCCGGGCAAGCCGCTCGACCGGATGGCCTTCGGTCCGATCTCCAGCGAGGGCGGCGAGCGCCGCCTCAATGTGCTGTTCACAAGGGCGCGGGCGCGCTGCGAGATCTTCGCCTCCTTCGGCTCGGGCGACATCAACCTCGAACGCGCGACGGGGGCGGGACCGCGCGTGCTGAAACGGTTCCTGCAATTTGCCGAAACCGGCGTTCTCGAAGAAGCGAAGGCCACCGGCGGCGATTTCGAGTCGCCGTTCGAAGCCAATGTCGCCGCCGCAATCGAATCGATGGGATTTGCCGTCGAATCGCAGGTCGGCTCGGCCGGCTTTCGCCTCGATCTCGCCGTGCGCGATCCGGCCCGCCCTGGTCGCTTCATCCTCGGCGTCGAATGCGACGGCGCGACCTATCATTCGGCGCTATGGGCGCGCGAGCGGGACCGCTTGCGCCAGGAGGTGTTGGAAGGCTCGGCTGGCGCATTCACCGCATCTGGAGCACGGACTGGTTCTATCGTCGCGACGAACAGCTGCGCAAGCTCAAAGCCGCGCTCGAAACCGCACGCGGCGAGGCGCGTCCGGCGCCGACGCCTGGCGCCGCAAGCCAAAATGCGAAACCGGCGCCCGCGCGTCGGACTGCCGGCAAGACGAGACCAAAGGAGCGCGCCGCAGCAGAGCCCGGGACAAAGCGCCCCGCCCTTCGGGTCGCAGCCCTGCCGGCCCCCTATGTCATGGCGAGCGGAGACGCTTTCCCCGGCGAAGCCATCGACGCCATGGACGCGCCCCATCTCGCCGCGATCGCCCGCTCGGTGATCGAACAGGAAGGGCCGATCCGCCAGGATGAAATCATGCGCCGGGTCGCTTCCTTTTTTGGCCGCGATCGGCTCGGGGGACGCGCGGCGCAAAATCTTGCCGCCGCCTTCGATCTCCTGAAAACAAAGGCCGCGGAGCTGTGCCGGGACGGCGAATTCTGGCTCACCGCAAATCAGAAGCGCGCGCCACAGGTGCGCTGCCGCGCCAGCGCGCCGGCGCGACTGCAAAAGCTGGCGATGATCGCCCCGGTCGAAATCAAGGCGGCGATCGAGATGGCCGGCGCGCGCGCGAAGGAAAATGGCGAGGCGGATCTTGCGGCGGCGGTGGCGGCGCTGCTCGGCCTGCCAAGACGGCCGGCCCGCGCCAGGGCGCGCGCCGCCGCTTCCTCCACGGAAAGAATTTCAGCCAAGATCTGACGGATCGAAAGCCCGAAACGTCGAGCAGAATTCGCAGGTGACGCCAATCCGTCCGTCGTCGCCAACCATTTCCCTGCGCTCCTGCGGCGAAAAGCCAAGCAGCATGGCCCTGACGCTCTCGTCCGAACAGCGGCAGGCGTCGCGCACGCTCTGCGGCTCGAATACTTTTACGCCCGGCTCGTGGAACAGGCGGTAGAGCAGCCGCTCGCTGGACAGCATCGGATCAACCAGCTCGTGGTCCTCGATGGTCGCAACCAGCGCCTTGGCCTCGGTCCAGGCGTCGTCCTCGCGCAGGGGCTCATAGGCGACGCTGGGCGGCGTGTCGCCGGGAGGAAGATCAATCGGTCCGCGCCGTTCGGCGGCGCTCGGGAGGAATTGCACCAAAAGGCCGCCGGCGCGCCAGCTGACGCCCTCGGTCGTCACATGCTGCGCCACGGCGAGTCGCACCTGCGTCGGAATTTGCTCGGATTGACGGAAATATTGATGCGCGGCTTCCTCCAGCCCCTGCCCGGTCAGCGCAACGACGCCCTGATAGCGCGCCGCCTCGGCGCCCTGGTCGATTGTAAAGGCAAGGTGCCCGGCGCCAAGCAGATCGGCGCCCGGCGGCGCTTGATTGAGGCGGGCGGCGTCGAATCGCGCAAAGGCGCGCAGCCGATCCGGGGCGTCGAAATCGACGACCACCATATCGACCGGCCCGTCGCCACGCGTCTGCAGCTGGAAGCGGCCGGCGATTTTCAGCGACGATCCCAGCATCACGGTCAGCGCCAGCGCCTCGCCAAGGACGCGCGCGACGGCGACAGGATAGGCGTGCCGCTTCAAAATTTCGTCGACGCTGGGGCCAAGCCGCACGACCCTGCCGCGCACGTCGAGCCGCTCAACCGCGAAGGGCAGCACGGCGTCGTCCTGCCCGCGATCCGAAACGACGCGCGATTGCGGCGCGTTGTCAGGTCGCCAGCCGCTCATTCCTCGGAATCCTCAAGGCACCAGGCAAGAATGCCCTTTTGCGCATGCAGCCGGTTTTCGGCCTCGTCGAAGACGACCGATTGCGGCCCGTCGATGATCTCGTCGGTCACCTCTTCGCCGCGATGCGCCGGCAGGCAATGCATGAAGATGGCCTCGCTGCCGGCTGCGGCCATGAGCTTGGCGTTGACCTGATAAGGAGAGAGCAATCCTTGCCGCTGCTGCTCGTCCTTGTCGCCCATCGACACCCAGCAGTCCGACACGACGGCGTCGGCGCCGCGGACAGCCTCGAAGGGATCGCGCGTCACCGCAAGCTTCGCGCCCGACCGGCGCGCCCAGTCGAGCAGCTGCGGCGGCAGCCCAAGTTCTGCAGGCGATGCGACGGATAGCGAAAAATCAAACCGCTGGCACGCATGCACCCAGCTCGCCAGCACATTATTGGCGTCGCCCGACCAGGCGATCTTGCGCCCCTTGATCGGCCCGCGGTGCTCCTCGAAGGTCATCACATCGGCCATCACCTGGCAGGGATGCGATTTCTTGGTGAGGCCGTTGATCACCGGCACGTCGGCGTAGCGGGCGAGTTCGGCCATGTCGCGATGTTCGAGGATGCGGATCATGATGGCGTCGACGAAACGCGACAGTACGCGCGCCGTATCGGCGATGGTCTCGCCGCGGCCAAGCTGCATTTCCTTGCCTGTCAACATGACCGTCTCGCCGCCCAGTTCGCGCATGGCGAGGTCGAAGGAGACGCGCGTACGGGTCGAAGGCTTGTCGAAGATCATCGCCAGAACCTTACCTTCGAGCGGACGATCCGTCGAACGGCGCCCCTTGCAGCGTTTTGCCTTCATCGCAAGAGAGGAGTCGATAATGCGGCGGAGGTCGCCGGGCGCAATCTCCGAGAGGTCGGCAAAGTGCCGCAAGCCGGACCGACGCCCATGGATGGGATCGCTCATCCCGCGGCCTCATTGACGCCGGACGTCGCTTTCTCAAGACGCGCGCAGGCGGCCCCGAGCCGCTTCACCCCTTCGGCCGCTTCCGCCTCGCTGATAATCAGCGGCGGCAGCAGGCGGGCGACATTGTCGCCGGCTGGAATGACGAGAATTTTCTCGGCCCGCGCGGCGACGACGAAATCCGCTACCGGCGCGCGGAGCTCAAGCCCGAGCATCAGGCCCTCGCCGCGCACATTGGCGACGGTCCGCGGATAGGCCTCGATCAACGTCATCAGCCCCTGCTTCAGCCTGCCGCCGACCGCCGCGACATGATCCAGAAACCCCGGCGCCAGAACAACGTCGAGGACGGCGTTGCCGATGCTGGTCGCAAGCGGATTGCCGCCATAGGTCGTCCCATGCGTTCCGACCGTCATGCCCTTGCCGGCCTCCCGCGTTGCGAGGAAAGCGCCGAGCGGAAATCCGCCGCCGATGCCTTTGGCGATCGCCATGATGTCCGGCTTTACGCCGTAGAGCTCATAAGCGAAGAGCGTGCCGGTGCGGCCGACGCCGGACTGAACTTCATCGCAGACGAGCAGCAGGCCATTTGCGTCGCAAAGCGCGCGCAGGCCGCGCATGAACGCTGTGGAGGCGACGCGAATTCCCGCCTCGCCCTGAATGGGCTCGACCAGGATCGCTCCCGTCTGCGGGCCGATCGCGGCCCTCACCGCATCGAGATCGCCAAATTCGACAGAGTCGAAGCCCTCGAGTTTGGGACCGAAGCCATCAAGATATTTCGGATTGCCGCCGGCCGCGATGGTGGCGAGCGTGCGGCCGTGGAAGGCGCCCTTGAAGGTCACGATGCGGAATTTTTCCGGATGGCCGGAAACGGATTGATATTTGCGCGCCGTCTTGATCGCCCCTTCGACCGCCTCGGCGCCGGAATTGGTAAAGAAGACGAAGTCGGCGAAGCTCGCTTCGCACAGGCGCGCGGCGAGACGCTCGGCTTGCGGAATCTCGAACAGATTCGACGTGTGCCAGAGCTTGCGGCCCTGCGCGATCAGCGCCTCGACAAGGTGAGGATGGCTGTAGCCGAGCGAGGCCACGGCGATGCCGCCGCCAAAATCGAGATAGCGCTCGCCGTCCGTCGCCGTCAGCCAGGCGCCCTCGCCATGATCGAAGGCAAGATGCGCGCGCGCATAGGTCGGAAGCAGCGACGAGGGCAAAGGTTCGCTCCGGGTTGACGTTCGGTCCGATTGGGAAGCCGCAAAAATCAAAAGCCGCCCATTGGGCGGCAAAAGTCGTTGAGCGCAATGTAGGCATTCCCTCCGGCCGGGTCAATTAGGAGGTATTGGTCGGAGCCTGGCCGCGCGTCAGCCTTGCGCAAGTTGCTTCGGCTAGCCTCAGAGGCGTGGAGCTGCGCCCGACGCGCGGAGCGGCCGGCCGGCGCAGCTTTTGACGCAAACGCCAGCGCGGCCGGCGAGGGCTCGCGAGGGTTAGCGCCTGCCGCCAATGGATAAAGAGGGGAGTCTTGCGCCCCGCCGCGCGCAAGCACTTGTTGAAAACCTGCCTGCGCCCTCCGTGAGGCTTGCATGCATTTCTACCACTAGTGTAGCGTTTGCCCTGCAAGCCACGACATATCGTGTTCAGCAGCCGCCGCGGCGGAGGCGAGCAGAACGGGCGTCGTGAATGCGGGCGCTGAATCGTCTCGCGCGCAAACGCGCAACGCCTCGGCGCCGCACGAAATGGCGGCCGCAAGGTTCAAAAGGATCGCGAGGCTTCTTGTCAAACGGCGCAACGATAGGCCGCGCACACGATCCGGAGCCAGTGGCATTTTCCGGATCAAATGAAGCCTGAAAACAAAATGTAAAGGCGCAGCGTACGGGGCCAGTCAATGGCGCGCCGGCGGATCGCCAAACCCTGGGAGAGTTCGATGTCCTGGACCGATGAACGCATCGACCTGCTGCAGAAAATGTGGCTGCAGGGAATGAGCGCCAGCAAGATCGCCAATGAGCTTGCAAATGGCCTGACCCGCAACGCCGTGATCGGCAAGGTCTACAGGCTCGGGCTCTCCGGCCGCGCCAAGGGCGACGCGCCAACCGACGGCGAGGCGAGCCCGAAAGCTATGCCGCGCTCCCCGGCGCGAACGTCCAGCCATGGGTCCGGCCATGGGTCGCTTGGCCACGCCTCGGGCCCGATCGCCCATCATCCGGTCGCCCCGGTTCATCACGCCTCCGCCCCGATCGCCAGCCAGGGCGCGCACTACCAGATGTCGCGGGCGCAGCCACAGCCGACCGCCCACAGGCCGTCTGCCGGCCCCGGCCTCATCAGCGGAAATACAGCGCTGGCCGCGGAACCGATGCGCTTCGAGGCCCCGCTACAGGCTCCGAGCGCAGACGTCGTCGTGCCGATCATCGAGCCGGTGACCATCATGGAGCTGCGTGAATCGATGTGCAGATGGCCGATCGGCGATCCGACGCAGGCCGATTTCCGTTTCTGCGGCGCGCGCAAAACGCCCGGCGCGGGGCCCTATTGCGGCTGTCATTCGGCTATCGCCTATCAACCGCAGCAGGATCGCCGCCGGCAGCGTCCGCCAAAAATCGCTTAAGTCGCGCAATCAGGATCCGCCTTGCCGCCGAAAGCGTGACAGCGTCAACGCCATGCAACGCGGCCCGTCAAATCGGGCTGGGTCGCGCCGGACGCCTCAAGGCGTCCGGTCCAGAGCCCCTGCCGCCCTCGCAAACGTTTCATCGAAGGAATAGCCGGCGCCGCGCACCGTGCGGATCGGATCGCGTTCGCCCGGCGCCGTCAGCGCCTTGCGCAGCCGGCCGACATGGACGTCGACTGTCCGCTCGTCGATTTCGGCCGAAAGCCCCCAGACGCTGTCAAGTAACTGGGCGCGCGAGAAGACGCGGCCCGGGCGCTCCATCAGATGCTCCAGCAGGCGGAATTCGGTCGGGCCGAGATGCACATCCCGGCCGGTGCGGCGAACGCGCCAGTTCTGCCGGTCGAGTTCGAGATCGCCCGCCGACAGCACGGCGGCGACGCGATCCGGCCGCGCGCGGCGGAGCAGCGAGCGCACCCGCGCCATCAGCTCGGGCACGGAGAAGGGCTTGACGACATAATCGTCGGCGCCGATGGAAAGGCCGCGGACGCGCTCGCTCTCCTCGCCGCGCGCGGTGAGCATGATGACCGGCAGGCTGCGCGTCGCCTCCCGCGCCCGCATGCGGCGACAGATCTCAAGGCCCGACACGCCCGGCAGCATCCAGTCGAGAATGACGAGATCAGGCATGGTCTCGCTGAGCCTGATTTCAGCCTCGTCGCCGCGCTCGACGCGATCGACGACGAAACCCTCGGCTTCAAGATTATAGGCAAGCAACATGCTCAGCGCCGCTTCATCCTCGACGATGAGGATGCGCGGAGCCGGCGTTGGCGAAAGACCGCGGGCGGCGCCCGGCCGGCCGTCGGTTTTGCTGTCAGCGTTGGCGTGGATATCGCTCATGGGATCACTTTGCAGCTGGCGGGTCGGACAGAATGCTGCGGCCCTTCGGCCGGTCGGTCGGCATCGTCTCGCCACTGACGAGATAGACGACGGTTTCGGCGATGTTGGTCGCATGATCGCCGATGCGCTCGATGTTTTTCGAGCAGAACAGGAGATGCGCGCAAAAGGAGATATTGCGCGGATCCTCCATCATGAAGGTCAAGAGGTCGCGGAAGACGGAATCCTCAAGCGAATCGAGGTCCGCGTCATAGGTCCAGACCTCCCGGGCTCTGGCGATATCGCGCTCGGCATAGGAATCGAGCACGTCCTTCAACAGGATCGCGGCGCTTTCCTGCATCGATTTGAGCCCGATGATGGCGCGCGGAATGCGCACGTCGCCGGCGATCTTGATGGCGCGCTTGGCGATGTTCTTGGCGAGATCGCCGACGCGCTCGAGATCGTTCGAAATCCGGATAGTCGCGATGATTTCGCGTAGGTCCACGGCGAGCGGCTGGCGGCGGGCGATCGTCAAAATAGCCTGCTCCTCGATCTCGCGCTGGAGCATGTCGAGGCGCGGATCGGTGGCGATTGTCTGATTGGCGAGCTGCACGTCGAAATCGCCGAGCGCGTCCATGGCGTCGGCCAGCATTTTCTCAGCTATGCCGCCCATTTCGGCGATCTTCTGGCCGAGCCCCTCGAGTTCCTTGTCGTAAGCTTTGACAATATGATCGGCCATTGCATTTGCCTCGAAGCTCTGGTCTTGCCAGCGAAGCGGAGACCGGTTCGCGTCAGCACAATTCGCTAAAATACCCGTGAAAGATCAGCCGAACCGGCCGGTGATATAGTTTTGTGTCTGTTTCTTGTCTGGCTGCGTGAAGATGTGGGTCGTCATGCCAAATTCTATCAATTCGCCAAGGTACATAAAGGCTGTGTGGTCGGAGACGCGCGCCGCCTGCTGCATATTGTGGGTGACGATGGCGATCGTGTAGCTCGTTTTCAATTCGTCGATCAGCTCCTCGATCTTCGCCGTCGAGATCGGGTCGAGCGCCGAGCACGGCTCGTCGAGCAGGATGACTTCGGGCTCGATCGCGACGGTGCGAGCAATGCACAGGCGCTGCTGTTGTCCGCCGGAGAGAGAGAGCCCGGAAGCTTTGAGCTTGTCTTTGACCTCGCCCCAGAGCGCGGCGCTGGTCAGCGCCGCCTCGACCCTGTCATCAAGCTCCGACTTGCCGATTTTTTCATAAAGCTTGATGCCGAAAGCAATGTTGTCATAGATCGACATCGGAAACGGCGTCGGCTTTTGAAACACCATGCCGACCCGGGCGCGCAGCAGGTTGACATCGACGTCGGGCCTTAGAATATTCTGACCGTCGAGGACGACTTCGCCAGTCGCGCGCTGCTGCGGATAAAGATCGTACATCCGGTTAAGCACGCGCAGCAGCGTGGACTTACCGCAGCCGGACGGCCCGATAAAAGACGTCACCCTATTGGCGTAGAGCGGCAGGCTGACGCTCTTCAGCGCGAGATTATCGCCATAATAGAAATTCAGATCCCGGATCGAGACCTTCTGTCGCAAATTGGCGATGGCGCTTGTCGTCGTCATTTGTCGGTCCTTTGCGCGCCAAGCGCCCGCGCGCCGATCGACAGCGCGAGCACGGCGAAAGTGATGAGGAGGGCGCCGGTCCAGGCCAGCTGCTGCCATTCCTTGTAAGGGCTCAGCGCAAACTGGAAGATGACGACCGGAAGCGTCGCCATCGGCGCATTGAGATTGGTGCTGAAGAACTGGTTGTTCAGCGCCGTGAAAAGCAGGGGCGCGGTCTCGCCGCTGACGCGGGCGACGGCGAGAAGCACGCCGGTGATGAGCCCCGCGCGGGCGGCGCGATAGGCGACCTTGCCGATCACGAGCGAGCGCGGAAATCCGAGCGCCGAGGCCGCCTCGCGCAGCGTATTGGGGACAAGAAGCAGCATGTCCTCCGTGGTGCGGACGACCACCGGAACGACGATCACGGCCAGCGCGAAAGCGCCCGCATAGCCCGAGAAATGCTTCGCTTGCGCGACCAGCGCCTCATAGACGAACAGGCCGATGACGATCGAGGGCGCGCTGAGGAGAATGTCGTTGATGAAGCGGACGATGAAGGTGAGCTTCGAATGACGGCCGTATTCGGCCATATAGGTGCCGGCGAGCATGCCGAGCGGCGTGCCGATGAGAACCCCAAGAAATGTGACTATCAGACTGCCGACGATTGCGTTGAGGAGGCCGCCCGACTCTCCCGGAGGCGGCGTCATCTGCGTGAAGATCGCCGGCGAGAGCCCGCCGAACCCCTGAATGAGGAGATCGATCAGGATCACGACGAGCCAGGCGAGGCCAAAGAAGGCCGAGGCGTAGCAAAGCCCAATATAAATCGCATTGGTGCGGCGGCGGCTGGCGTAAAGCGACATGGATCAGCTCCCCGCCTGACGTTCGAGCCGCATCAACAGATAGCGGGCGATCGCGAGGATGATGAACGTAATCAGAAACAGGATCAGGCCAAGCGCGATCAGCGAGGACGTATAGAGATCGCCAACGGCTTCCGTGAATTCATTGGCGATGCTGGCGGAGATCGTCGTTCCGGGCGCGAGCAGGGATTCTGAAATGCGGTGGGCGTTGCCGATGACGAAGGTCACCGCCATTGTCTCGCCAAGCGCGCGGCCAAGACCGAGCATCACGCCGCCAATAACGCCGACCCGTGTGTAGGGAATGACGATCGCGTGGATCACTTCCCATGTGGTGCAGCCGCAGCCATAGGCGGCCTCCTTCAGCACCGCCGGAACAGTCTCGAACACATCGCGCGAGATCGAGGCGACGAAAGGCAGCACCATGATGGCGAGGATGAAACCGGCGGTCAGGATGCCGATGCCATAGGGCGGTCCCGCAAACAACGAGGACAGCACCGGGATGTTGGCGGAAGCATCGATCAGCGCCGGCTGCACATATTTCTGCAGGAAGGGCGCTAGGACGAACAGGCCCCAGATGCCATAGATGATCGAGGGAATTCCGGCGAGCAGCTCGATTGCGATGCCGACCGGCCGCCGCAACGGAACGGGACAAAGCTCGGTCAGGAAGATGGCGACGCCGATCCCGATCGGAGCGGCGATCAGCATGGCGATCGCGGCGGTGACGAGCGTGCCATAGATCGGCGCGAGGGCGCCGAACTGCTCCGTGACCGGGTTCCATTTTTCGGTGGTGAAGAAAGCGAAGCCAAAAGTCGAAAGGGCCGGAATCGAGCCGATGACCAGGGAGGCGATGACGCCGCCAAGGATCAGCAGCACGGTCAGAGCCGCGCCCATGGTGATGAAATGGAATGATTTGTCCTGCAGCCGCAGCCAGTTCAGGACGCGAAGCTTGTCCTGCGCCTTGGCGGAGGGAACGTCTTCGAGGGCGACGTCAACCAATGTTTTTCTCCGCATCGCCTGGTCGCGCTTTGGTCATTTCGTCTTTTGCGCCGCTGTGTGATCTGCCGCGGCGCCGAAGCGCCGCGGCAGTTTGGAGCGTTGAAATCAGTTGATCAGCGCCTTGCCGTCCGGTCCCTTGATGTCGGCGGCCCAGGTCGCCCGGACGAGCTTGATGAGCGGCTCGGGCAGCGGGATATAATCCAGATCTTCAGCCGCCTTGGCGCCCTTGTTGAAGGCCCAGGAGAAGAACTTCAGCGCCTCCCCCGCTGCAGCGGCGTCCGTCGGCTGCTTCTGCATCAGAATGAAGGTCGCCGCCGTGATCGGCCAGGACTGCGCGCCCGGCTGGTCGGTCAGAATCTGGTAGTATCCGGGCGCATGCGCCCAGTCGGCGTTGGCCGCGGCGGCCTGGAAGCTCGGCACGGTCGGCGTAACGGCGGTCCCCGCGTGATTGACAAGCTTTGTCGTCGTCATCTTGTTCTGTTTGGCATAGGCATATTCGACATAGCCGATCGCGCCCTTGGTCTGGATCACGTTGTTGGCGACGCCTTCATTGCCCTTGGCGCCGATGCCCGCTGGCCACTCGACTGCAGTCGCCTCGCCGACCTTCGCCTTCCAGTCCGGCGAAATCTTGGAGAGATAATTGGTGAAATTAAAGGTGGTGCCGGAGCCGTCCGAACGATGCACGATGGCGATCGCGGTGGCCGGCAGTTTGAGTCCGGGATTGAGTTTCTGGATCGCCGGATCGTCCCAGGTCTTAACGGAGCCAAGGAAGATGTTGGCCAGCGTCGGTCCGTCCAGGGTCAGCTGGCCGTCGCTGATTCCCTCGAGATTGACGACGGGAACGATGCCGCCGATGACCATCGGCCATTGCGCGAGGCCGGCGGTTGCGAGTTCGTCAGCCTTCAGCGGCGCGTCGGTGGCGCCGAAGGTGACGGTGTTCGCCTTGATCTGCTTGACGCCGCCGCCTGAACCGATCGACTGATAATTGAGGCCGTTGCCGGTCTCGGTCTTATAGGCCGCGGCCCATTTGGCGTAGATCGGATAGGGGAAGGTCGCGCCGGCGCCGGTGATATCGGCCGCCGCGACGGGAGCGGCGGCAAGACCGACGACGGCCGCCACGATCGCTGATCGCAGGAACGGAAAATTCATGAAACGCCTCTTTCGAACAGACGGTGATGCGCGGGCTCGTCGGCGCCCGCACGTTTGCTGCGGGCTGTCAGGGGCGATCGCTTGATCGAGCGCCGCAGCGTAAGCCGGCAGGATTAGGTTCCCCGGCCCACGCTCTCTAATCGGCCGAGGCTCGTTATTTATGAAGCTTGCATGACAGATTGATGACAGCGGTCATCGGCCGGGCCGATTTTTTGCCCCGGCTTGCCGCGCGGACCGGATGCAGGGCGCCTTTATCCCGCTCTGTTGCGGGGCGGCGGCTGCAGCGGCAGGGTGACCACGCAGGTCGTCCCCTGCCCCGGATGCGAGTCGATGGCAAGACGCCCGCGATGGCGCGCGACAATATGTTTGACGATGGCGAGGCCGAGCCCTGTGCCGCCTTTGGCCCGGCTCGCGCCGGCGTCGACGCGATAAAAGCGCTCTGTCAGCCGCGGCAGATGCTCGGGCGCGATGCCGGCGCCGAAATCGCGCACGCTGAGCACGCATTGGCGCTCCTGCGCGACAAGCGAGATCTCGACCTTGCGCTGCCCCTCTGGAGCTTCGCTCGCGCCATATTTGATGGCGTTCTCAACAAGATTTTCGACGACGCGCAACAATTCGTCGCGGTCGCCCGGCACGATGACGCCGGCGGTTTCGACCGTGAACTCGACCTCGGAGTCCTGCGCCAGCGGGGTCAGCGTGTCGGCGATGTGGCGCACGATCGCCGCCATATCGACAGGGCTTTGCGGCAGAAGATGAAGATGCTGCTCGATTCGCGACAGCGAGAGCAGATCGTCGACGAGGCGCGTCATGCGCCGCGCCTGCTCGCCCATGATTTTCAGAAATTTCTCGCGCGCAGCGGCGTCCTCGCGCGCGGGGCCCTGCAAAGTCTCGACGAAACCCAGCAGCGATGCGAGGGGGGTGCGCAGCTCATGGCTGGCGTTGGCGACGAAATCGACCCGCATCCGTTCGACGCGACGCGATTCGGAAAGATCGCGCAGGCTGAGAATCATTGATTGCGCGCCGGACTGCCAATCCCAGGCGGCGACATGGAGTTCGAGAAAGCGCTCGACCGGCACCCGCTCGAGCCATGTCGCGCGCTCCTGATGGCCGGAGGCGCGCGCCCGGGCGAGGCAATCGAACACATCCGGCGCCCGTAGACCGCGTGCGAGCAAAAGGTCGGGGCGCAAGGCAGGAAACAGCGCGCGCGCTGGCGCGTTGAGGGCGATGACGCGATCGTTCTGGTCGATGACGATCGCGGCTTCAGGCAGCGCGTCGATGAGCCCGGCGACGATGGCGCGATCGCGCGCCGGCATGTCGATCGCCTGCGCGCTTGCCCTCATCGGCGCGAACCTACGCAAAGGACCCGCCGGCGGAGAGCGCCTGATCTCGCATTCGTCATTGGCAAGCCCTCCTGTCCCGCCAGCTCCAGCCGCGACGGCAATCGAGAGAGCGAAGCAAAATCATGCTTCAGTTTTACGACGACTTCAAACTGCGGCGGCGATCAATCGAGATCGTCGAGCTGCCGTCCGGAGCGATCCATCGCCTCGCGCAAGCTTTTCCAGCGCCGGAACGCCTCATGCGCCCCGAGCATGGCGAGCGCCAGGATAAACGGCCCAAGATAATAAATGGCGCGAAACAGCAGCAGGGAAGCGAGCATCTGCTCCTGCGCGACGCCAGGCACGGCCTTCAGCATCGTCGCCTCGAAAACGCCGATGCCGCCCGGAGCGTTGCTGGCGACGCCAAGAATGGCGGCGAACACATAAGTCGCCGCGAAGGCGATGAAGTCGATGTGGCTCTCCTGCGGCAGCAGCACATAGAGGACGCCCGCTGCGGCGCATTGGTCGATCACGCCAAGCACGATCTGACCGACCGACAGGCTGAAGCCCGGCAGTTGCAGACGAAAGCCCTGGATGCGCACCTTGCGCCGACGCAGCGAGACCCACACCAGATAAAACAGCAGGCCGCCGAAGAGGCCGGCGCCAATCAATATGTTGAGAGCGGGGGTGAGATGATTGATGGCGCTGACCGTCTCGGCGCGCAGCATCAAACCCACCGCGAGGACGAATATCATGCCGAACCAGAAGGTGACGCCGGCGATCAGGGTAAGGCTCGCCACCTTGCTCGCCGAAAGCCCCACCTGCGAATAGATCCAGTAGCGCACCGTGCCGGCCGTGATTAGCGGGAAGCCCAGCACGAAGGAGATTGCATAGCTGGTGAAGGAGGCGAGCGCGGTCGTCGCATAGGCGATGCGCGCGCGGATCTGGCGCAGCGCGAGGGCGTCATAGCCAGTCAGGGTCAGGAAGGACACGCCCGTCAACGCCATCGCCATGGCGATCTGATCATTGCCCGTGGCCGCGATCGCCTGGCGCAAATCGCCAAGATTGACGGCCGACAAGGTCCGCACCAGGACGTAAATCGAAAAGATGGCGATAAGGACGCTAAAGCCCGCGGCGATCTTCTTGCCGATCGAGCGCCGCCGATGGATGGCTTCGCGCGCGAGGGCCATGGCCGATTTCTGCAAGGGGGCCTCATCTTCGGGAGACGCCTCGTCAGCCAAAGCAGCTGCGCCGCGCGCGCGGGGCCGCGAACGCGCCCTATCCAAAAGTGCCTGATTCAAAATCCGATCCCTGTGGCCGCTCAATAAATCGTTAAATCCCCGTGATGAGGCGCTCGATCAGGGTGAAGCCGCATCGGGCGGGTTCGAGGTTCGGACCGATGACTCATGAACACGGCGATTGCGCGTCACGCCAAACAAATCTTGCGACAAAATTGGTTCACAACGTGATCTTCTCGCAAAAAAATCCGCCAATTGGCGAACGCCTGCCTAGAAAATCCGCTCTTCGCAAGACCGTTCCGTGCCGTCAAGCCGGAACGACCCGTTTTTGGACGATCCCTGACGCCTTTCATTAACGTTCGCGCAAGTCTTCCGCGCCTAGCTTTGAGGGGTCGGCCACGGCGCGGCGCAAATTCCCGCTCCGTAACCTGCGACGAATCAAAGCTCCGATGGGCCGCGCGAAAAAGCGAATGTTTACGCAAATTCATGAAATCGTGACTGGTTTTGGCCTTGTAAAACGAAAGCGGGCGCAAAAGTGAGGCAGTCCGGCGCTCAGATGAAACAAATCGCACAGCGCGGCAGGCGGAAAGCGGGTTCGATAGCAAGGGTCAAGACTTGGACAGGACCATTCAATCGGGCTCCGGCGTTTAGCTTCAGCCTTGGGAATTTTGTCAGCATCGCGGAACACCGCCTCAAATCAAGCGAGTTAAATTGATGATTCAGCAAGAAAAGGCTCAAGACACTCAAGCGTCCCAGGGTCCGGCGCGCGATCTTTTGTCGAGACTATATCGCGAAATCGGCATTTCCGCTGTCGCCGCCGCGCTTGAATCAAACAAGCGCATCAAGGCGAAACCAGCCGACGCCGGACAGAATCCGGCGGTGATCCGCGATGAGAAAGCGGCCTGACCAGGGCTGCTCGATCTTTGGCTCTCGGCCACGCTATGCGCCGTATGCGGCCTGCGGCCCGAGGTTTGGCTCCGGGCGCGGTTTACGGTAAGGTTGCGGCATGACTCGCATCAGCCGCCGGCTATTCTTGCAAACCGCTGGCGGCGCCGCTTGGGCGACGACGGGATTTGGCTCCTACGCTTTCGCGTTTGAGCCGGGGTTTCGTTTGCAGGTAACGCCCTATCACGTCGATCCGCCCGGCTGGCCGGCTGATTTGCAGCTACGCGCTGTCCTCATCGCCGACATTCACGCCTGCGAGCCTTTCATGTCCGCCGCGCGGATCCGTTCGATCGCCGAACTCGCCAACGCGCTTCAACCGGACATCGTCTTCCTCCTCGGAGATTACAGCGGCGGCCACAATTTCGTCACCGGGCCGGTCATGCCGGACCAATGGGGCGAGGCGCTGTCCATCTTGAACGCGCCGCTTGGCGCCTATGCTGTGCTTGGCAATCATGACTGGTTGCATGGTCCGCTTCCGAGCATGCCGGCCGACGACGCGGCGGGCGTGCGCAGCGCTCTTGCCGCCGCCCATATCAAAGTGCTCGAAAACGACGCGGTGCGCCTTGCAAAGGACGGTCATCCTTTCTGGGTCGCCGGGCTCGGCGACCAGGTGGCGGGTCCTGCGGGCCATAGCGGCGGCGTCGACGATCTGCCTGGCACGCTGTCCAAAATCACCGACGCCGCGCCGGCGATCATGCTGGCGCATGAACCCTTCGTCTTCAAGCGCATGCCGGACCGGGTGGCGTTGACGCTGAGCGGTCATACCCATGGCGGCCAGGTCAACATCGCCTTTGTGCAGGATCGTTATGCGCGGGTGTTCAAGGATCTCGTCTACGGCCACATCGTCGAAAACAACCGTCATCTCATCATCTCGGGCGGTCTTGGCACCTCGCATGCGCCGATCCGCTTCATGCGCCCGCCCGAACTTGTCGAGGTCACGATCGGGCGCGCGCCGCTCGGCGCCGGCTCCTGAGTCGGTTTAGCGGCTCTTGCGGCAAGTTTTCATAGACACCGTTTGTTGCAGGCAATATTGGGAGTTTTACCCTTCGCTGCGCGCGATTTGTGCAGCGCAACCAAAAACATAGCGAGCCGCCCCGTGTCGACGCTTTTTGTCAGCCACCCCTGCTGCCTCGACCACGACACCGGCCCTGCCTTTCCCGAACGCGCCGACCGCGTCAGGGTGATCGAACGGACCTTTGAAAGCGAAATTTTTCAGTTGCTGCATCGCGAGTGCGCGCCCGAGCTGGACTATGACGCGCTTTTGCACGTTCACCCTGAATCCTATGTCGAAAGCATCCGGGCCGCGTCGCCGACGGAAGGATTTATCGACCTCGCCGACGATGTTGTGATGAGCCCCGGCACGTGGCAGGCGCTGTCGCATTCGGTCGGCGGCGTTGTCGTCGCGGTCGACGACGTCATGCGGCGGCGCAGCAAAAACGCCTTCGTGGCGATGCGCCCGCCCGGCCATCACGCCGAGACAGCCCGCGCCATGGGCTTCTGCTTCTTCAATCTGGCGGCGATCGCAGCGCGGCGCGGGCAAACCGCGCATGGCGCCGAGCGCGTGGCCATCGTCGATTTCGACGTGCATCACGGCAATGGCACGCAGCAGATCTTCTGGTCAGATCCGACCGTGCTCTATGCCTCCACGCATCAGATGCCGCTCTATCCTTTCACCGGCGCGGCCGATGAATGTGGCGAGCATGGCACGATTGTCAACGCGCCATTGCCGGAGAACGCCGGCAGCCGGATGTTTCGCGAAGCGATGACGCAAAAGATTTTGCCGCGCGTCGACGCATTTTGCCCGGACCTTATCGTGGTCTCGGCGGGCTTTGACGCGCACCGCTTCGATCCGATCGGCGCGCTGCACCTTGAGGTCGCCGACTTCACCTGGATCACGACGCAACTCATGGAGATCGCCGAGCGTCGCGCCAAGGGCGCGCTGGTCTCGATTCTCGAAGGCGGCTACGACCTCATCGCGCTGTCGCGCTGTTCATCCGCCCATGTGCAGACGCTGATGGGCGGCTGATCTTATTCGAGCCCTTCGCTCGAGACGATCTCGACGCCAAAGCCCGAGAGGCCGACATAAGTCATCGGCCGCGATGTGCGCAGCCGGATCGACGAAACGCCGAGATCGCGCAGAATTTGCGCGCCAAGACCAACCTCACGCCAGGCGTTGGTGCGCTGCGACTCTGAATCATCGGGCGCGGCGCCCGCGACGATCGCCGGAACGCCCGCCGCGCCGTCGCGCAAATAGACGAACACGCCGCGCCCTAGCCTTTTGAAGCAGGCGAAGGTCTTTTTGATGCTGTCGCCGCCAGTGATCACATCGGCGATGATGTCGACCCTGTGCAGCCGCGTCGGCATATCGCGACCATCGCCGATCTCGCCCTGAACGAAGGCGAAATGCTGCACCTGATCGAAAGGCGTGCGGTAGGCATATCCGGTCAGGGGTCCGCTCGGCCCCTCGACATGGAAGGAGCCGACCCGTTCGACGAGCTTTTCGCGCGCCTGCCTATAGGCGATGAGATCGGCGACCGAAATCTGCTTCAGCCGATGTTCGCTGGCAAACGCCGCGATCTGAGGGCCGGCCATGACTGTGCCGTCGTCATTGGCCAGTTCGCAAATGACGCCAACGGGCGGCAGGCCTGCAAGGCGCACCAGATCGACGGCGGCCTCGGTATGGCCGGAGCGCATCAGCACCCCGCCCTCGCGCGCGATGAGCGGGAAGACATGGCCCGGGCGCACGAAATCCGCCGCGCCCATATTGCCATTGGCAAGCGCGCGCACTGTATTGCTGCGCTGCTCGGCGGAAATGCCGGTCGTCAAGCCATGGCGCACATCGACGGAAACGGTGAAGGCTGTCCCGAGCGGGGCGTCATTGGTCGCCACCATCGGCGCCAGATTGAGTCGCTTCGCCTCGGACGCCGTAACCGGCGCGCAGACGATGCCGCAACAATGGCGGATGATGAAAGCCATTTTCTCCGGCGTGCACAGCGAGGCGGCGCAGACGAGGTCGCCCTCGTTTTCGCGATCGCCGTCGTCGGTGACGATGACGAGTTCGCCGCGGGCGATGGCCTCGATCGCCGCTGAGACGGATTGGCCCATGGCCACAAGCTCCTTCACCTGCAAGATGGCGAGAAAATCATTCGGCGTCACCGCGCCTTGCGTTTCGCGGAGAATATGCTGTGCGGTTTCGCGTGACACCCAGGCTTCTCCGGAATTGCAGAATTGCGAGATCGCGCCTTTGGAGAGGCCCGTTCTGCGCGCGAATTCCGCTTTGCTGACATTTTGCTGCTTAAGCCAGTCGCCGAGTTTCATGCGAAACCGCGTCTCCCGCTTGAGAAGGAGCGTTTAGCTACACTAAACGGTGGCCGCTTTCAAGAGTCGCATCAGGCCGGAAACGGCCAGGCCGGACCCGCGCCAATTTGCCCGCGATGGCGCAGGAACTGGTCGGCGAGAACGCAGGCGACCATCGCCTCGCCGACCGGAACAGCCCGGATGCCGACGCAAGGATCGTGTCGCCCCTTGGTGACGATCTCGCTCTCGCGCCCGAAGCGGTCGATGCTCTGGCGCGACTTCAAAATCGAAGAAGTCGGCTTGACCGCAAAGCGCGCGACGATCGGCTGTCCGGTGGAGATTCCGCCCAGCACGCCGCCGGCGTGGTTCGAGAGGAAAATCGGCTTGCCCTCATTGCCAAAGCGCATTTCGTCGGCGTTGTCTTCCCCGGACAATTCGGCGGCGGCGAACCCTTCGCCAATCTCGACCCCCTTGACCGCATTGATCGACATCAGCGCCGCGGCGATCTCGGAATCGAGCTTGCCATAGATCGGCGCGCCCCAGCCGGCCGGAGCGTTCTCGGCGATGATCTCGATCACGGCGCCGATCGAGGAGCCCGATTTGCGCACGCCGTCGAGATAGGTTTCGAAGAAACGCGCCGCCGCGGCGTCCGGGCAGAAGAACGGGTTTTTGTCGATCTCGTCCCAGTCCCATTTGGCGCGGTCAATTTTATGCGGCCCCATCTGCACCAGCGCGCCGCGGATCTTTACGGATGCGACGACTTTGCGCGCCACCGCGCCGGCGGCGACGCGGCTCGCCGTCTCGCGCGCGGAGGAGCGTCCGCCGCCGCGATAATCCCTGACGCCATATTTCGCGTCATAGACGTAATCGGCATGGCCGGGCCGATAGACGTTCTTGATCTCCTCATAGTCCCTGGAGCGCTGGTCCGTATTCTCGATCAGAAGCGCAATCGGCGTTCCGGTCGTGACCTGGCCGCCGGTTTGCGCATCCTCGAAGACGCCGGACAGGATTTTGACCTTGTCCGCCTCCTGCCGCTGCGTCGTGAAGCGGTTCTGGCCCGGCCGGCGCCGGTCGAGAAAGCGCTGAATGTCGTCCTCGACAAGCGGGAGGCCGGGCGGGCAGCCGTCGACGACGCAGCCGATCGCCGGCCCATGGCTCTCGCCGAAGGTCGTGACGCGAAACAGATGGCCGAAACTATTGTGAGACATGAGGGATCGCAGTTAATGCTTTACTTGAGGACAATGGCGAACGCTCACCCCTTCTCGCGCAGGAGCCGGCCCTTTTCGCGGTTCCAGTCGCGCGTCTTCTCGGTTTCGCGCTTGTCATGCAGCTGCTTGCCGCGAGCCAGCGCGATCTCGATCTTCGCCCGGCCGCGATCGTTGAAATAGATTTTCAAGGGCACAATGGTCATGCCCTCGCGCTCGGTCCCCTGCGCCAGCTTGACGATCTCGCGCGCGTGCAAAAGCAGCTTGCGCGGTCGCTTTGGCTCATGATTGAAGCGGTTCGCCTGCAAATATTCGGGGATCGTCGCATTGATGAGAAAAAGCTCGCCGGAGCGCTCCACCGAGGCGTAGCTCTCGGCGATCGTCGCCTTGCCGGTGCGCAGCGACTTCACTTCGGTGCCGGTCAGCATCAGCCCGGCCTCGAAGATTTCGCCGATCTCGTAATTATATCGCGCCCGACGATTCTCCGCCGCGACCTTGTAAAGACTCTCTTTTTTGGGGGCCACTCAACCTGCCTCGCGCCGACCCGCCCCGCTTTTGGCGGCCGGCCCGGAGAATGATCTACGCATCGACGAGAACGCCGGCATGGGCGAGCGCCGCCCGGATCGGGGCATGGACATGCGCGCTGGCCTTCAGCATCGGCTGGCGCAGCTCTTCGGTGATTTTTCCGAGCACGGCGAGCGCGTATTTCGGGCCGGCCGGATTAGGCTCGAGAAACAGCGCCTGATGCAGGGGGCTGAGCCGGTCGTTGATCTTTAGCGCGCGCGCGAAATCGCCCGAAAGGCAGGCGTCCTGCATCTCGGCGCAGAGTTTCGGCGCAATATTCGAGGTCACCGAGATGCAGCCATGGCCGCCAAGGGCCATCACCGCGACGGCGGTCAGATCCTCGCCGGACAGCTGGATGAAATCGGGGCCGAGCGCCTCGCGCTGCTGCGCCGTGCGGGCAAGACTGGCGGTCGCGTCCTTGACGCCGACGATATTCGGCAAGTCATAAAGCCGCTTCATCGTCTCGACGCCGATGTCGACCACCGAGCGCGGCGGAATATTATAGACGATGATCGGAATGCCGACCGCGTCGTTGATCGCCTTGTAATGCAGATAGAGCCCCTCCTGCGAGGGCTTGTTGTAATA
The DNA here is from genome assembly GCF_002891535.1 of Methylocella silvestris. GTDB lineage: Bacteria > Pseudomonadota > Alphaproteobacteria > Rhizobiales > Beijerinckiaceae > Methylocapsa > Methylocapsa silvestris_A. Next base: position 73,023 of record NZ_PDZR01000014.1, read on the forward strand.
GGGCGCGACCACGAGCAGCCCGTCGGCGCCGACGCTTTCAGCGTAGCGCGAAAGTTCGATCGCTTCCCGCGTATTGTTCGATCCCGTGCCGGCGATGACCGGAACGCGCCCGGCCGCCTCTTTGACGCAGGCGGCGATGACGTCGCGATGTTCGGCGTGCGACAGGGTCGGCGATTCGCCCGTGGTCCCCGCCGGCGAGAGCCCATGCGTGCCGCTGTCGATCTGCCAGTCGATCAGCGCGCGAAAGGTCGCTTCGTCGAATTTGCCGTCCTTGAAGGGCGTGACCAGCGCGGTGATGGAGCCTCTAAAAGCCGGATTTCTAGTCATTTATTCCCTGTCTTCGCCGATCCGCCTGATCGGCGCCTTAATTTGCAGGCTCAGTTTGCAAGCGAGACTTCGGCTTAAAGCAGCAAGAGACATAAACGCCAATCTGTTTTTCGCAAAGGCCCGGCTTAACAAAGCCGCCCGCGGCGCTGTGAACATTTTACCTTTGTTAACAATGAAGGGTTCAGACTGACCTTCTGGAGCACCAATGAGCAGAGTTGATCGAGAGATGCTCGCGCGATCCTATGCGGCGCGCTCCGGCGGCGCAAAGACGCTCGGCGCGGCCGTTGCTGGCCTCGGCTTCGGTCCCTCGAAATTCGCCCTCCTCGCCAGCGCGGCCGTGCTCGGCCTCAGCGGCGCCTATCTGCAGCAGAAGGGGCTGCCCGAAAATATCGCGGCGCTCACCGCTCAGCTACGCGGCCTGACCAGCTCCGAGCCCCGCTTTATCGCGCCGGCCATCCCCTTCCTCGAGGAAGAGCTCGATCCCGACGATGATGCGGCCTTGCGCGCGGGCCTTGCCCCTACCCCGGAGGCGCCGGCCGCCAATCTCGCTCTCGCCGCGCATGAGCTTGGCCTCGATCTGACCGGCCTCAAGGAAGCGCTGTCGTTCTACAAGGCTGGCGCGCTCGCCGCCGGCGACGCCGCCGGCAAGACGGCGAGGGACCCGATCGTGAAGGCTGCGATCGAATGGGTCGCGCTGCGCACCTTTCCGCGCGAATCCGGCTTCGAGCGCTTGCAGGCCTTCATGGCGGCCCATCCGACCTGGCCCGCGCAGGACTGGCTGCGCCGGCGCAGCGAGGAAGCGCTGTTTGGCGACCGCAAGGGCGCGAGCCTGATCAAATCCTATTTCACGAGCGCCGCGCCACAGACAGCGGCTGGCAAACTCGCCCTCGCGCGCGTTCTGAAGGACGACGGCAAGATCAAAGAGGCCGCGGCGCTCGTCAAGACGGTCTGGCGCAATTCCGACCTCAATGCGGCCCTCGAGTCGCGGACAAAGGCCGATTTCGGCGCCTTTCTCGACAAGGCGGACCATAAATATCGCGCCGACCGTTTCCTCTATAAGGAGCAGGTGGCCAACGCCATGCGCGCGGCGGCGCTCGCGGGACCCGACGTCGTCGCCCTCGCCAAGGCGCGCGCGGCCGTCATCGCCGAGGCGCCGAGCGACAAGGCGCTCGCCGCGGTGCCGGCGCCGCTGCGCGCCGACGCCGGCTATAAATTCGCGATGATCCAGAAGCTGCGCCGCGCCGACAAGATCACGGAGGCGGCCGCCATCATGCTGGCCGCGCCGCGCGATCCCGGTGTCATCGTCGACGGCGACGAATGGTGGGTGGAGCGGCGTCTTCTGGCGCGCAAGCTGCTCGATCAGGGCGACGCAAGCACCGCCTATAAAATCTGCGATGAACATACGGCCGCCTCGCGCGAGATGCAGATCGAAGCCGAGTTCCACGCCGGCTGGATCGCTTTGCGCTTTCTGAACGACCCCATCCGCGCCGCCGCGCATTTTGACAGTTTGATGGCCTTGGCGCAGACTCCAATGTCGCAGGCGCGCGCCGCCTATTGGCGCGCCCGCGCCGCAGAGGCGTCCAATGCGCCGGACGCAGCCGCGACGGCCGAGGCCTTCTATCAGCGCGCCGCCGCCCATTCGGCTTCCTATTACGGTCAGCTCGCGCGCGACAAGCTCGGCCTGAAGCCGGCCCTCATCCGCATGCCCGAGCAGGAAGTTCGGGGCGAGGCGCGCAACGAATCGGTCAAGGTTCTGGAGCTGCTCTACGCCATCGGCGAAAAGAGTCTTGCCAATCCGCTCGCCGTCGAGGCGGCGCGCAACCTCGAAGATCCCGCTCAGGTGGCGGCGCTCGCAACCGTCGTCGCGCGCCAGCGCGACGCCAATATTTCGCTGACCGTCGGCAAAACCGCGAGCCAGCGCGGCGTCGCGCTCGACGATCTCGCTTTTCCGGCCTATGGCGTGCCCGCCTATCAGCCGCTGCGCAATTCGGCCGACCCCTCGATCGTCTATTCGATCGCGCGTCAGGAGAGCGCCTTCAATACGACCGCCGTCTCGACCGCGGGCGCGAAGGGTCTGATGCAGATGATCGCCGCGACGGCCCGGACGACCGCTCAGCGCGCCGGCGTCGCCTTCGACGAAGCGCGCCTGACGGCAGACGCGGCCTTCAATGCGCAGCTTGGCGCGGCCCATCTTGGCGACCTTCTGGCCGCGAGCCGCGGTTCCTATATTCTGACCTTCGCGGCCTACAATGCCGGCGGCGGCCGGGTGAAGCAATGGCTCGACGCCTACGGCGATCCGCGAAAACCGGGAGTCGATCCGATCGACTGGGTCGAGCGCATTCCATTCACCGAGACCCGCAATTACGTGCAGCGCGTCCTTGAAAACACCACGGTCTACCGCACGCGCTTCGCGGCTTCGGCTCCCGTGCAGAAAGCCGACGCGACGCCCTGACGGGAGCTTTGCTCCATTGCTTCAATCCCCGCCCGCTACGCTTGCGATCACAGCCTCGATCGCGAGCAGCAGGCCCGCGGGCGCATAGGGCTTCGCCACAAAGCGATCCCGCGTCGGCAGCACGCCCGCCTCGAGAACGCACCGCCCCGATGTCAGCACGACGCCGATCTCTGGCCAGCAGTCATGAATCCGCGAGGCCAGCCCTACGCCGTCGATCGAACCTGGCATCTCGACATCGGTGAAAACGGCTGCGACGTCAGAGCGCAACGCGAGGAGGCGCAAAGCCTCGTCGGCATTTGCGGCTTCGATCACGGCAAATCCCGCGTCCTCAAGCACATCGGCGCCCAACATGCGGACGAAGGGTTCGTCTTCCACGACGAGAACGACAGGTGGAGGCTGGCGAATCTGCTGCATGTAGGCCCAACACCGCGACAATCCACGAGTTCCAAAGTATAAAAGTTTAGGTAAATGCATATTTACCAAGAGGCGGTGCGCGCCCTCGCAAGCGCGGTGCGAAGCCTGCAGCTGTCGCGCGTAATTTGAAGTGTGCGTCACCTTTGGCGTGATGCCGGAAAGTTGCAGACTTTCAGACCGACATCATGCTCTAAATGAAGAAAATCACGCTGCATGATTTTGGATTGAACATTCCAGAACCATCGTGACTAGCGAGGAACGCATGGCGTCGCCCGATCTATCCCCCTCCCGCGCCGCGCCGCTTTCGGTTCCCTTCAACGAACGCTTCTTTGCAAGCGATGACGGATTAAAGCTTTTTCTGCGCGATTACGGATCGGCGCAGGATCCCGGCCTGCCGGTCATCTGCCTTCCGGGCCTGTCGCGCAATTCCGCCGATTTCGGACCGCTTGCGAGCGCCCTGACGGAAGGGCTCGCCGGCGGACGCCGGCGCCGCGTGCTTGCGCTCGACTATCGTGGGCGCGGCCGATCTGAATATGATTCAGATTATAAGAATTATAGCTTTGCTCTCGAACATAACGACATTTTCACTGCCTTGTCGGTCTCCGGCGTCGAGCGCGCCATCTTCATGGGAACCTCCCGCGGCGGGCTGCACGCCATGATGCTGGCCGCGGCGCATCCATCGCTGGCCGCGGGAATCGTGCTGAATGACATCGGCCCCGTTCTCGATCGCGCCGGGCTCGCCCGTATTCGCGGCTATATCGGCAAAGTGCCGCCGCCGCAGTCGCTGCTTGAAGCCGTGGCCGCGCTGAAACGAACCATGAGCGCGCAGTTCACCCTCTCGGATGAGGAGTGGGAGGCCTATGCGAAAATCACCTTCACGGACGAGAACGGGCGTTTTTGCGCCCGCTACGATCCCCAGCTTGCGAAAGCGATCGACGATCTCGATCCCGACAATCCGCCGCCGCCGCTATGGGAGGCTTTCGACGCGCTGCGGCAAACGCCGCTGATGATCGTGCGCGGCGAAACCTCCGATCTTCTGTCAGAGGAGACGCTCGCGGAAATGGTCCGGCGCCGCCCGGACGCGCAGACCTATATCGCCCCCGGACAGGGTCATCCGGCGCTGCTTTTGGACCAGGACTCAATCGGAAGGATCGCAGCCTTCGTCGCAAGCGTCGAGCAGCTTGGCTGAAGAGCCGGGCGGCGCCGGGAAAATTGGCTGGCGCGGACGCTGGACAAGCGCGGGAAAGCTCCTCTATAAGACGCCTCTCGCGGCAGGCGCGCCGCCGCGAAGCCCAGGTAGCTCAGTTGGTAGAGCATGCGACTGAAAATCGCAGTGTCGGTGGTTCGATTCCGCCCCTGGGCACCAAATTACTGTCCGAAAACGTCCATTTTCGTCGCAATTTTAATTGAAATCATTGGATAAACTGCTTCTTCAGCGTCTCACGCTGTCTTTGGTCGTCCGTTGACATCCGCCTAATTTGTTGGCCTTCTTGTTGGCCTAAGCGAAGCCATCAGGAAGACGAGGCCAACAATGGCGCTTACAGACGCTGCGATTCGAGCCGCCAAGTCCCGAGATGGCCGCACTCTCAAGCTGTCGGACGGCGGCGGCCTCCAGCTATGGGTGACTCCGTCCGGCTCGAAACTCTGGAATATCGCTTATCGCTTCGGCGGAAAACAGCTGAAGCTCAGCCTTGGAGCATATCCAGTCGTTGGCCTTAAGGATGCGCGCGAAAAGAAGGATGACGCCAAGCGGCTTCTGGCGGCAGGAACTCATCCAGGCCAACAAAAAAAGACCCTGGCCCTGACCAAGGCCAACGCCGAGGCCAACACTTTCGCCGTGATCGCTGATGAATTGTTGGCCAAGAAGAACCGGGAAGGCTTGGCGCCCACGACGATCCAGAAAGTGAAATGGCTCCTCGACTTCGCGCGGCCCGCTTTGGGCGGTCGCCCTATTGGAGATATCACGGCGCCGGAGGTTCTTGCCGTGCTCCGCACCGTCGAAGGCCGTGGTCGGCATGAAACCGCCAGGCGCCTCCGCTCAACAATTGGCGAATGCTTTCGTTATGCCGTCGCCAGCGGACGAGCGAACGCCGACCCGACGTTCGCGCTCAAAGGAGCCTTGACGGCGCCGCAGGTGACCCATCGGGCCGCGCTGACCGACCCCAAAGCCTTCGGCGGCCTGCTCCGCGCGATCAACGACTATGACGGCTCGCCCGAGGTTCGCGCGGCTCTGCGCTTGCTGTCTCTAACATTCGTCCGGCCCGGCGAACTCAGATTTGCCGAATGGAGCGAGTTCGACCTTGAAAAAGCAGAATGGGCGATTCCCGCAGCTCGCATGAAGATGCGCCGCCCTCACCGCGTGCCGCTCGCTTGGCAAGCCATTGCGATTCTTAAGGAACTCCAGATCGTCACGGGACACGGAAGGCTCGTGTTTCCCTCAGTGCGGTCCAGTGAGCGTTGCATTAGCGAAAATACGATCAATGCCGCGCTTCGGCGCATGGGGTTCAGCAAAGACGAGATGAGCGGCCACGGCTTCCGCGCCGTCGCAAGCACCGTTTTGAACGAAAGCGGCAGATGGAACGCCGACGCGATCGAAGCGCAATTGGCGCACGTCGAAACCGACGCCATTCGCCGCGCCTACCACCGCGCGGACTACTGGAGTGAACGGGTGGCCATGATGGCCGTCTGGGCCGATCAGTTGGATGCGTTACGTGATGGCGGAAAAATCTTAAAGCTCTGTGGATAACGGCTTCAGTTTCGCGGAGCCGTGAAGCTCATTCGGGAGCCTTCGTGTCGGCTGTTTCTGTGAGTTGCGGGGAAAAATCGGATTAGTATTTGTTCTTCCAAGGGAAACGCGAAATATCCGTTGTGGAGAACGCGGGGCCACTTGCGAAGCTGGGTGGCCCTAGTACGTTCTTATTGGTCGGATCGAGATGATTCGCAGCGCGCCACCCGCACGGAGGCCGACGATAAAAAAGAGCCGCACAACCCCTGGCAGGGTAAATGCGACTCTGTGGGTTTGACCCCGCGCTCGGCTAGGAGCGGGACAATCCTACCCAGCGACTCACTTTCAGTCAAAGACTGTTTGGGGCGCTGGATCGTTGATCAAGACGAGAAAGGATTGTCCATGGCTCAATCGAGCGATGGCGTTAGCGCGCGACATGCTGGCATTCAGCATTTTCCTCAAACCGGATTTGTTCGCCTCAACTCTGTCCTGGCGCCGATCGGACCAATTCCCATAGGCCGGTCGACATGGTGGGCCGGCGTCAAAAGCGGCCGGTTTCCCAAACCTGTCAAGCTCGGCCCGCGCACGACGGTTTGGCGCGTCGAAGACATAAGGGCGCTGATCGACAAGGGCGTCTCATAGCGGATGCCCAACCGTCGCATCGACTCGCGGCGCATAAAAATCCATCGGAACTATACGGTTGAAGAAGCGGCCAAAACACTTGGCGTACATAAGAACACCGTGCGTTCGTGGATACGGCAGGGCCTGCCGACTTTGGATGAGCGCCGTCCAACCTTGCTTCTTGGAAAGGACATACGCGCCTTTCTCGACGCCAAAAAAGCGACGCGCAAGCGCCGCCTTTTACCGGGTCAGTTCTATTGCCTGAAATGTCGCGAGCCGCGAGCGCCCTATGCCGGAGTTGCGGATTATTTCGCGTCTTCTGCGACGGGTGGGAACCTTGTCGGCCTATGTCCCCAGTGCGAAAAAATCATGAACCGACGTACGACGCTTACCAAATTGGAGGAGACCAAAGGAGCCTTAGACGTGACGTTTAAGACGCCATCGACTGCGCGTAGGCGAGAGGACCCATCTCCGTCTCAATTATGCCTTCAAATAGGAAACAACGCTGATGAAGCCGGCCCGCGCTTCGATTGCGGGGATTAGTTAGGGTCCAGACCCATAAAGGGCTTGGCGAGATGGGCAGGTTGTGATTCACGGTTTCCGAAAGGAAGCCGGCGATGATTCTGGACCAATTTTGGCTGACGGATGCGCAGTTTTCGAAGATTGCGCCGCATCTTCCCACCGATACGCGTGGCAAGGCGCGGGTCGACGATCGACGGGTGATCAGCGGGATCGTTCATGTGCTGAAATCCGGCGGGCGCTGGATCGACGCTCCGCCAGAATACGGGCCGAAGAAGACGCTCTACAATCGCTATGTCCGCTGGGCCGCCAAGGGCGTCTGGGTCGATCTGTTCCAGGCGCTCGCGCACGCCGGCGGGCCGCCGGCGGAGGTTCTCATCGACTCCTCGGCGGTGAAGGCGCATCGCTCTGCAAGCGGCGGCAAAGGGGGAGAAAAATCAGGCTATCGGCCGCTCCCGCGGCGGACGCACGACCAAAATCCACGCCTTGACCGACGCGAATTGTCGACCGATCGCCTTCATACTCACGGGCGGAAACGTCGCCGATTGCACAGCCGGCGCGCAATTGCTGGCGCGGCTTTCCGCCTGCGAAATCCTGCACGGCGACAAAGGCTACGACAGCAACGCCATTCGCCGCCAGGTCGAGAAGGGCGGCGCGATGCCCAACATTCCGCCCAAAGCCAACCGCAAATGGAAGAACTGCTTCTCACCCTACCTCTACCGCAACCGCAACGCCATCGAACGCATGTTCTGCCGCTTGAAGGATTTCAGGCGAGTGGCCACGCGCTACGACCGTAACGCCGCCAACTTCCTCGCCGCCGTCTGCATCGCCGCAACTGTCAGCTATTGGTTATGAGTCTCGACCCTAGGTTGAGAACCCATACAGTCATTTGATTCTATGGTATCTATTCTCCATGATCTGAGTCGCGGGGGCGAATGTCATGGCGAAGAGTTTGTTTTGGCTGTCGGATGCGGCATGGGAGGCGCTGGAGCCGCATCTGCCGCGCGGCAAGCCGGGAAAGCCGCGGGTGGACGATCGGACCGTCATTTCAGGCATCCTGCATGTGTTGAAAACAGGATGCCGCTGGCGCGACGTTCCACCAGCCTATGGGCCGCCAACGAGGATCTACAATCGCTATAATCGTTGGTCGCAGCGCCGCATCTGGCAGCGTATCTTCGAGAAAATGGCGGCCGCCGGTCCCGTGCCGGACGAACTTTCCATCGACTCAAGCCACGTCAAGGCGCATCGCTCGGCGAGCGGTTCAAAAAGGGGGAATTCGCCGAGGCCATTGGCCGTTCGCGCGGCGGAAGAACCAGCAAAATCCATGCTTTGGCCGATGATCGCGGCAGACCGGTCGCCTTTGCGCTGACGCCGGGAAACACCGCTGACATCTCGATGGCCATTCCGTTGCTTGGAGCCGTCGCAAGACCAAAGCGGCTGCTGGCGGACAAAGCCTACGACGCCGATAGCCTGCGCAACTGGCTCAAGCAAGGGAAGGTCAAGGCGGTCATTCCATCCACCGCCTCACGGCGGACGCCCTATCCGCTCGACGCCAAGGCCTACAAACGCCGAAACGTCATTGAACGCATGTTCTGCAAGCTGAAGGACTGGCGACGCGTCGCAACAAGATATGATCGTCACGCGCAAAACTATCTCTCCGGCCTCGCACTTGCCGCCATAATGATTTCATGGATCTGAATGAGTCCTCAACCTAGATCGCAAAGATAGGCTGGCTTTCCCAGCAACGTATCATCGGCCTGCGTTAGGAGATCGGCGACCGAGATTCCGAGAACGTCCGCCACCGATTTGCCAAGGACTGAATTTTTAATGCCCAGCAAACGTTCTGTGTCGCCTGCGGCTTGCACGATCAGCTTGCCTTTTTGATCAAGCACGAGCAGCGCTCCATATGGCTGGATGGAGCTTGGCGTGGCAATCGGTTCGCGCTCGCATTCCTTCAAGTCGAGAGCATACGACATTGGCGTCCGCCTCTAGTTTACGACAACCGGGAGGACAGCGGCGCTAGCAGCCGCAATAGCAAGGTCATTAAATGTTTCGAATAGCAATATGACAATGTAGCTAGAACAGCGCTTAAATGGTCACGCCCTTGTCGCCCCACAGAGCTTTCCCAAGATTAAATGACAATAGTCTCTTGGCGTGACGGATTTGAAACTTTTCCACCCCGAGGTGCGCATAACGTTACGCATTACGTCACGCGCGTCACGTCCAGGCAATCATTCCTTGCAACAACGTGACGGCCACGACATTAGAACCGGGTTTGAATCGGCGCATTCCATGCCGCTAAAACCGCCGCGCAAGTGAATGCCCGAGCAGCTGGAGGACATTGCGCATAGCAAGCGCAAGGGAAAGCCCGAGCACGTGGCCAAATAGGTCGCCAAACCGGATGAAGATCGCCAGCTTCAATATCAACAACGTAAACAAACGGCTTCCGAACCTCTTGAACTGGCTGGCCGCCGAGCAACCTGACGTGGTCTGCCTTCAGGAACTGAAGGCTGAGGATCAAGTCTTTCCGCTCGCGGCGCTTGAGGCGGCCGGCTACGGTGCAGTCTGGCGAGGCCAGCGCAGCTGGAACGGCGTGGCGATTCTCGCGAAAGGGGCGACGCCGATGCTGACGCGGCGGTCGCTTCCTGCTCAAGCGGCTTTTTGCGCAATCCTCGCCATCGATAACCAGCAGATCGAAAGCGCACAGCCACCGCTGCTTGAGCGCCGTGCCGCGTCAGCGGCGCCTGCAGCTCGGTAAAATCGATTTTCCCTCGCCGTCAATCGCGGCGGCCTAGACTATCTTCGTCCCCTTGCGATCTGTCTGTCGCGTACCATCTCTAGACCATCCAATGGGATGGTGTGGAGGGGTTAACAGGATGGTGAACAAAATCCAGGAGCTTCGGCAAAAAGTACCCGACAGCGAAAAAGTCACCGTCAACCTCGGCTTCATAGATCTCGGTCGCGTCGACCTAATGGTGCGCGACGGCTTCTACGCGAACCGCGCTGATTTCATCCGCGCCGCCGTGCGGAGCCTGCTCGAACGGCAGGATGAGGCGGTCCGCCATTCGGTGGCGCGCAAGCAACTTAGTCTCGGCCTGTCGCACTTCACCAAGCGAGACCTTGAGGCGGCGCGTGACGCGGGAGCGCCACTGCACATCCAGGTCCTCGGCCTGGCCCTCATCGACGACGACGTTACGCCCGAGCTCGCCCGAGCATCCATCGCCTCGGTTGAAGTGCTTGGCGCCTTCCAAGCCAGCCCTGCGGTCAAGGCCGCGCTCTCCGACCGAACCGTTTGAGCGACCATATCCATCCTCCCACCGCAGAGCGGGGCTTCCCCCGTCAATGAAAGATCACAACCATGAACGCATTCAGTAAGATCGACCTAGGCGAGGTAACCCGTCTCACTCAGGCCGGTAAGCTCACCGAGGCCATGGCGCTCCTCCAGGGCTCTAAGCTGCCTGGTACAACGAACGACGAGCCAAACCGGGCGTCGCAAGGGCAGGCATGGCGAGCCAAGCGTTCATGGCCGACGATCGACATGGTGGCTCCATCATCGCCAGGCGGGGCCTGGACGGCGTCGGGTTATGCAACGGGGCCGACCGCTGGCGGATCCGCGCCGGTCGGCAAACCCTTGGGCTTTCCCGATGTCTCCACGGCGATGCAGACGTTTCGCAGCCGTGTCGCCAAGCAGGCTTCCTTCTCGAGCCTGGGCGAAGATCTCGCAACCAGAGGGCAAGCGCCCCTGCCAGTGGCGGATGGCGCTCGCTTCGAGGAGCGGACCTACTCCAACAGCGCGGGCAGCCGGACCTACAAGGTCTTCATCCCAAGCAACTACACCGGCCAGGCTCTGCCAGTCGTGATGATGTTGCATGGCTGCACCCAGAACCCGGACGATTTTGCGGCCGGCACGCGGATGAATGAACTGGCTGAGAAGGAGACCTTCCTGGTCGTCTATCCGCGTCAACCGCAGTCGGCAAACATGCAAAAGTGCTGGAACTGGTTCAAGGTCGAAGATCAGCGCCGCGATGGCGGAGAGCCCTCGCTGATCGCGGGCATCGCGCTGGCGGTCATCGACGAATTTTCGGCCGACCCGACCCGGGTCTACGTGGCGGGTCTCTCAGCCGGGGGGGCCGCCGCCGCAATCATGGGAGCGACCCATCCCGACCTGTTTGCCGCGGTCGGCGTGCATTCGGGGTTGGCCTGCGGCGCCGCCAACGACATGCCATCGGCTTTCGCCGCTATGAACGGAGGCGGCGCGATCCGGTCACGGGGTGACGGGCCGGCTGTGCCTACCATCGTATTTCACGGCGACAGTGATCGAACGGTCAACCTGGTCAATGGAGATCAGGTCATTGCTCAGGCGAGGCCGGAAACGACGTTGGCCACAGCAGTAACGCACGGCGAGGCGCCGGGCGGAATGGCCTATACCCGGACGGTCCAATCCAACGATGCTGGACAGGACGTCCTTGAGCAGTGGGTCCTGCACGGCGCAGGCCATGCGTGGTCCGGCGGCAGCGCGAGCGGTTCTTACACGGATCCGTGTGGTCCTAACGCCAGTCGGGAAATGATGCGGTTCTTCCTGGCGCACGCGAACGCAAAGGCCACAACCCGGCACTAGCCTCAGCCGGGGCCGTGTCTTCAGCCAGAACTGCGGCGTGGTGCTGAAGCAGCGCGCCAGCCAGAGCGCGTGTCGGCGGTCACGTCGCGGAGCGCGCGGAATGATCCAGCTGCTCCGCCCTGGGTTTTTCACGAGCTAGACGGCCCCTTACGGGCGATAAAGTCCCAAAAACAAGTCGCCGATCGCTTTGCGCATGCGCAGGGTGAGCCGGCGCCGACGGCCAGGCTCGGCGCGGTCATGCAGCATATGGCAGCGCTGGCAGAGTGCTTTCAGATTTCGCGGCCTGTTATTGGTCGGATTGATCGAGATGAGCGGCCGCCAAAACGACCCGGGTTTTACGAATATCGATGTCGCGAGAAGCGCGCGTCCTGATCGCCCTGCCCGACGGCCGGCTAGTTGAGATCAATCACGTCAAGGGCGTGCATCTGAGCGCGGATGGCGGCGCAGCGCCGACGTGTCGCACAGCGCCGTCGCCGGCTATGGCATCGTGCTGGCAGCGAAGGCGGAGAAGGACGAAAGCTGAAGGCCGAGCGCTTGAGCGTAGATCATTGAGCGGGTGGCGGCGGGCACTGTTTGATAGTAAGCCCGGAAGGAGTTTTGCCTCGCTACCAAAGACATGCGGTCGACTCCTCAGCCCATCCGAGGCGACATCTGTCTTGTGGTCGATCGGACGGGGCTTGGCAGGCGGGCGCTTGGCCATGCCGCCCAGAATACGCCTCCTGGCCCGTGAAAGTTAAAATTTTCAGGTTTCGGTTAACGGAGTGACCTTGAGCGAAACCACAAAGAGCGATGGGTCGCCTTTGCCCGCCAAAGCACTTGACGCTGCGCAGGCCTCGCGCGGATTGGGGCTTAAGCGGCCTTCAGCTACGGGCTTTCTGGAGAGATCGCTAGCCGAACGATCCAGAACTGGATTAGCATGACGCTAATTCGGCCATTCGGTCCTCAACCGATGTGCTCGGAACGATAACGATTTCATAGGGGGAAACCATGATCGCCACCGCGATATGCCCTCGGTGCGGCGCGCAAAATGAATTGACGGAATGCAGCGATTGCGGCTCGCTGGAATTTCGGTTCGGCCCGTTGAGCGATGGCTCCGCGGGGATGATTTGCAAGAAATGCAACATCGGATTTTCAAACTTTTACTGCCAATCGGGATGCGGGACGCTGATCTCTGCTCACTCCTTGGGAACGCCTATTTCTCGGATCGCACGGAACGTGAAGGCCGGGATCGACGCGCATGAAGGCCGCGGCAATTGTTTTATCGATACCGAATTGTATGGAGCGGACGCCTTAGATGTAGACATGCTGCGCGCATATCGGGACAAGGTGCTGTTAAAGAATCGCGGTGGCAGGGCGTTTGTTGCTGCCTATTATAGCGTCGCCCTCCAAATCGTTGTTGCAATACGCAAGTCGAGAATTCTGCGCGCCTTGATATTTTCTTGTCTTAGCCTTCCGATATCGATGGTCCGGCGCATGTATCCCCACCACAGCTTTATATTTCCGCTCCTCCGCGAAGCTCGCGCGTCGAAGCTCGACGTCTACTGTCAGGCCCCGATAGTCGATTCCGGCCGCGGAGCAACTCTTGGCACGTGTCCGAAACTTCTCGTAGTAGCCATTTGCTTCATTCCTTGGGCTTGACCATCGACCCCGAGCGTTGCGTCCTCAGCGTGTGAAGCCGCAGCTTCTCATAGCCACTCAAACGGAAGGCCCAAATTCGTGAGGTGTTCGATGAAGCGCTTATCGACTGGCTTAATGATGCTCTCTTTGTAGCCCACGCCTAATAATCTCCGGGGAGTTTTGCGGCTTTCATCGCCTGCAGGGAGATGGGCCTGCCATTCCTGGTAAGCCCTGTCGACTCGTTGCCTTAAGTCTTGGTCAAAGCGAATCAACTGTACGGCCGCCTCGCCGCTGGGCTTCGCTGCGTTGAGAGAGAATGGCGCAGAACTGCGTAGTTTACGTTTCGAGCGCATACCTACCGCCCCTTATGATGCAGCGTAGATCTAGCGGCCATGTGAGCGCCGCTCGCATCAGACGCTCAGGATCGAGCTCACCATCCTCCGCCAATCTGACGAGGTGATAGCCAGCACCAGCCGCCCTTCATCGGTCTGCTGAGACCGAGGGACCAGCGCCAAACGGCGCTCAAAGACCCATCTCAAAAGGGCAACGGTCTCCGAGTCCATGAGCCGCCTCCGTGCACGGGGCATTTGCTCGACGAAAAACGTTGGAAACCTATCGCGGTTAGTAGGGCGCGTCTGTCGGATTTCCGACAGATTGGCCGCTTAGTTTTACTTGTGGCTCATCCGGTGGCCGCTGCAGGTGTGCGATCTCAACCAGAGCCACAACAGCCTTCGGAAGCCGGCTCGATCACCTATCGGCGCGGCCCAACTCCTCGCCGTGCATTCAATAACGCCTACGGCGATTAAGGCATCTCAAAGGGAATGCCGGTTTTCGTGAGGTGGTCAATGAAGCGACGATCAACCAATTTGGCGATCGCCTTTTGGGATCTCGGCCCCTCGATACATTGCCGCTGCTAAATCTCTTTCACGTCGTGCGTGGCCAGCTGCGCCTTCCAAGCCTCAAAGGCCTCGTCGATTTTATTTTCGAGACGCGCGTCAAATCGAATCCATTGCACGGCTATCCCCCACCATCGAAGCCCAGGGATATATTTTCGGCCGCATGAGTTTTTCAAGCCAAAGTCGCCATCGCTTTTCTCTCTCTTCGCCACGATCCTCAGCGCCTGGCTGGGCAAAGGCCGCTGCAGCGCCAGCGCCTCGGCCAGCGGCGCCCACAGCCAGGCGTCCCATTCTTCGGGCGTCGTCAGCAGCACCGGCATCGCCTTGGCGTGGATCGGCCCTATGGCGTCGTTGGCCTCCGTTGTCAGAAAGAGAACGGGAAGCCGATTGCTTCATTCCTTGGGCTTGAGCATCGCCCCTTCAATTGGCCTCAAGGCCGCCTTGGCGACATTGGAATAGAGCGCTCCAATCTTCATTGCCTCGGCGAGGGATCGCCCAAAAACCGTCTTGGCATATTCGGACTGGATCTGAAAGACGCTGTTGAGCGACTTGGCTTCGAGCAGGCTCCCGATGAAATCACGACGATTGTCCAGTGACTTTTTCGAATAGTCGGTAACTTCGGCGACTATCGCGAGGAGGCTCTCATTTAAGATGACATTTGGGGCGCCAACCGTTGCAAGTTTATTTTGTACAGCTTTGATTGTATTATCAAAAGTATCGGACATTTAAGCTCCATTGTTGTTTATTGCGACCGCAGACGCAGCACTATTCATTAAAGCGCAGTATTAAGTGCGCTTACGTTGTGATATTTTTGTGCTTATTTAGCGTATTAATATCGTATATTGTTAGTTTTTATTTCAACGATAGATTGCATATAGGAATTTAATATAGGCACGTCAAGGTTATAATAAATTGTCGCAAGCCAAATGGAGTTATTCTGTTTAAGCTTAGGCTCTAGAGAGGCAGCTTGGCCCGCATGCTTCTTAAGTATTAGATGCAGGGTCAATAAAATCGCTCCGGTAAGTTTCTGCTGGCGCTTGGCGTTGCATGAGTTTTTCAGGCCAGTCGGTCTCGACTGGCCGCCGCCGCCGGACCTGCCGACCGAAGGACAGCGCCGCCTGCGCGTCGTCGACGGCGGCAAGAAAGCAGCCTGACGGCGGCTTCTAAAGCGCTGAGACGCCCTCTACCAGCTCGCCCGACGCTGCTGTCAGGCCGTGTTGACCGTCAAGCTGTGGAGGAACTTATGATCGAAGTCTTTGTTTGAACCGCAGTCTAAAATGACCGCTAACGAATGTTGCAACTATGGCGGCCGGTTACGCTCTGGTTCTTGGAGGAGGCGGCGTCATGAAGTTGATGATCGGATTGTCAATCGCGCTTCTGGCGTGGTCACAAATCGCAGCCGCCCAAAATACGAATCCCACCGGCCAGAGCAAGAACGACGCGGGCGCCGGAGAGAAGGCAAACACGGAAGGCGCGAATTCGAGCACGGGCGCCGCAGCGGGTCAAGACGGCTTGCCCTCTGCGATCCCGCCAGGCGCCAACAAGCCGTCCGGACAGATCGACAAAGGCAAGGGAACG
Organism: Methylocella silvestris; assembly: GCF_002891535.1. Taxonomy (GTDB): domain Bacteria; phylum Pseudomonadota; class Alphaproteobacteria; order Rhizobiales; family Beijerinckiaceae; genus Methylocapsa; species Methylocapsa silvestris_A. The sequence continues at coordinate 88,790 of NZ_PDZR01000014.1, forward strand.
GACGCCCGTTGAGGGTACACTTTGCCTTCGTCGATAACTGCGGAAACTGTTTAGAGCAAGTTCGGGTTGCCGCGGATCGCAGTCTCGCCGCTCTATTCGACGATGCCGCGAAAGCTGGCATGGCGCAGTTCACCGCCTGCCGACAGACCGCGGAAATCAATTTCAACCACAAGATCCGGCTTCGTCCAAAGGGCGCCCGCAACCTTGAGCTTTGGGACCGCGCAGCGCGGGGACCTGATGGCGTCAAGCCTGTCACGCAGGACCTTCGCGACTCGCTCGCTGAAACCCGTGCCCACCGCCCCCATGTAGCGCAAGGTCCCGTCTTCGCGCCGGGCGACTTTGATGTTCGCCAGCGGCGCGCGGACCGCGCCGGACGACGGCTGATAGCCGATCACGACGAATTCCTCCGTCTGCACGCACTTCGTCTTTAGCCAATCCTTGCTGCGGCCGGATCGGTAAGGCTTGTCGAGGCGCTTCGAGACGATCCCTTCGAGCTCATGCTCGCAGGCGACCCTGAAGAAATCGGCGCCGGTTCCGGCATATTCCTGACTGAGCAGCAGTGGCGGTTTTTTCTTGATAAGGCCGGCCAAGGCCGCGCGGCGCTCCTCTAGCGGACGCGCCCGCCAGTCTTCGCCATCCAGAAAAAGCAGGTCGAACGCGTAGAGCACGGCTCGCTGCCCGCCGCCTGTTGCCAATTCGGCCTGCAGCTCCGCGAAGCTCGATCCGCCCTTCTCATCCAGCACGGTCGCTTCGCCATCAATAACGGCCGATCGAACTTTCAGCTTGCCGAGCGCCTCGGCGATCGTCGGAAAGCGCGCCGTCCAATCATAGCCATTGCGCGTGCGAACGATGACGGCGCCCCGCTCGACGTAAACGGAGATCCGGTAACCGTCCCATTTGATCTCATGAATCCAGTCGGCGCCGACCGGCGGCCTGGCGACCAGCGTCGGCAGGCAGGGCGCGATCCAGCCCGGCAGCGGGCGGTCTCCACGGCAAAGCGAGTCCGCGAAGCCTTCACAACTGCGAATAGGCTTGCCGCCGGCGTGACGAATCACGCGCGGCGACCATGCCCGCGCGCAGGTTTCCAAATTATGGATTTTTCGGATTTTCGCCGCGTCGAGCCGACGCGGCCGGCCGCCGCCTATATCGGCGGCAAGAAGCAGCTCGCCGCCGCGCTCGTCGCCCGGATCGAATCTGCGCCGCACAAGACTTATGCCGAGCCCTTCGTCGGCATGGGCGGCGTCTTCCTGCGCCGGCGTTTCGCTCCGCCCGCCGAGGTCATCAATGATCTTTCCGGCGACGTCGCGACCTTTTTCCGCATCCTGCAGCGCCACTATGCGCCGTTCATGGACATGCTGAAATTTCAGCTGACCAGCCGGCGGGAGTTCGAACGCCTGGTCGCGACAGATGTCCGCACCTTGACCGACCTCGAGCGGGCGGCCCGATTCCTCTATCTCCAGCGCACGGCCTTTGGCGGCAAGGTCGCTGGCCGCAACTTCGGCGTCTCGCCCGGAACGCCAGGTCGATTCGACGTGACGAAGCTGGCCGAGATCCTGACCGCGCTTAGCGAGCGCCTCGGCGGCGTCGTGATCGAAAACTTGCCCTATGGCGATTTCATCACGCGCTATGATCGGCCGGAGACGCTGTTTTATCTCGATCCGCCCTATTTCGGGACTGAGGATTTTTACGGCGCGGACGCCTTCACGAAAGCCGATTTTCGCCGCCTCGCCGACCAGCTCGCGGCGATCGCCGGTGGCTTTATCCTTTCGATCAACGACGCGCCGGAGGCGCGCCATCTTCGCAGCCTTCAAGAGGCGATCGGCATCACTCATACGGCGAGCGAGGGAGACGCAAGGAAGGCGTCGGAGCTTGTCGTTTCAAGGATCCGAACGCGACGCCGTCGGCCTTCGATTTTTTTTGATTAAGCTTCTGAGATCCAGACTGAACTGCGGCCGCGCGCGGAGCTACATTTAAGCGACCGAAGTCAATCGCAATCGCACCCGGCAAGCTTGGGCCGAGAGCCGACCGGCAGCTTCGGGCGGAGAATTTCCGAAAGCCCACATGCTGGATGCCGCGCGACTAACACTCAGGCCCACCGATCGCTGTCGCACCGGCAAATAGATGTATAAGCTCCGCTGTCAAATTGCTGCGGTCGCTCAATCGCAATAGGCCTATGCATTGCGAGGACGCGTGGATTAAGCGATTGGCGAATTTTGCGAAATCGCGCCAGAACCTGTGCATATGTGGGAAAACCCATTTTGCATTTGCGAAATCTTTTCAACCGTCTTTAGATTCGGAAGGTCGGATCGAGATGATTCGCAGCGCGCCACCCGCACGGAGGCCGACGATAAAAAAGAGCCGCACAACCCCTGGCAGGGTAAATGCGACTCTGTGGGTTTGACCCCGCGCTCGGCTAGGAGCGGGACAATCCTACCCAGCGACTCACTTTCAGTCAAAGACTGTTTGGGGCGCTGGATCGTTGATCAAGACGAGAAAGGATTGTCCATGGCTCAATCGAGCGATGGCGTTAGCGCGCGACATGCTGGCATTCAGCATTTTCCTCAAACCGGATTTGTTCGCCTCAACTCTGTCCTGGCGCCGATCGGACCAATTCCCATAGGCCGGTCGACATGGTGGGCCGGCGTCAAAAGCGGCCGGTTTCCCAAACCTGTCAAGCTCGGCCCGCGCACGACGGTTTGGCGCGTCGAAGACATAAGGGCGCTGATCGACAAGGGCGTCTCATAGCGGATGCCCAACCGTCGCATCGACTCGCGGCGCATAAAAATCCATCGGAACTATACGGTTGAAGAAGCGGCCAAAACACTTGGCGTACATAAGAACACCGTGCGTTCGTGGATACGGCAGGGCCTGCCGACTTTGGATGAGCGCCGTCCAACCTTGCTTCTTGGAAAGGACATACGCGCCTTTCTCGACGCCAAAAAAGCGACGCGCAAGCGCCGCCTTTTACCGGGTCAGTTCTATTGCCTGAAATGTCGCGCGCCGCGAGCGCCCTATGCCGGAGTTGCGGATTATATCGCGTCGTCTGCAACGGGCGGGAACCTTGTTGGCTTATGTCCACAGTGCGAAAAAATCATGAACCGACGTACGTCGCTTACCAAATTGGAGGAGGCGAAAGGAGCCTTGGACGTGACGTTTAAGACACCATCGGCGGCGTATAGGCGAGAGGATCCCCCTCCGTCTGAATTGTGCCTTCAAATAGGAAGCAACGCTGATGGCGAAATCTAACGCATCAAACGAACGCATCAAACGCGAATATTTCGCCTTTCTCAAAGACGCCAAAGGCCGCAGCGAAGCGTCGCTCGACGGCGTCGCCAAAGCTCTGGACCGCTTCGAAACTTACACCCGGCGCCGCGACTTCAAAGCCTTTCACATCGAACAGGCAAAGGGATTCAAGACACATCTTAACGAGCAGACGAACGTGCAGACAGGCGCGCGATTGAGCGCCGCCACTCTTTATTCGACGCTCGGCGCCTTGAAGGCGTTCTTCCAATGGCTGGCAGGACGGCCCGGCTGCAAGTCGCGGATCAGCTATGCGGACGCGGAATATTTCAACCTATCCGAAAAGGAGGCGCGGGTGGCGACAGCGCATCGCGAGAAGAATGCGCCGACCATCGAGCAAATCCGTCACGTCCTCAGCGTGATGCCAGCGCAAACCGATCTTCAAAAACGAGATCGCGCGCTTATCGCCTTTACCCTGCTTACCGGCGCACGCGATGGCGCCGTCGCCTCCTTCAAGCTGAAGCATATCGACGTCAATGCTGGAAAAGTCTCGCAGGACGCCCGCGAGGTCAACACAAAGCGCAGCAAGACGTTCACGACGTTCTTCTTCCCGGTCGGGAGCGATATTCGCGAGATCGTCCTCGAATGGATCGATTTTCTCCGAAAGGACAGACTATGGGGCAATGACGATCCCCTGTTTCCTGCGACGGAGGTCGACCTTGGCCCCGACCAGCGTTTTTTGGCGGTCGGTCTCTCCCGCAAGCACTGGAGCAACGCCACGGCTATCCGCAAAATCTTCAAAGAGGCGTTCGCCACCGCCGGATTGCCCTATGCCAACCCGCACAGCTTTCGCAGCACACTGGCGCAACTCGCCTATGAGCTGCGCCTCGGCCCGGAGGAATTTAAGGTCTGGAGCCAAAATCTCGGCCATGAAAGCGTTTTGACGACCTTCTCCAGCTATGGAACGGTGTCGTCCCATCGCCAGTCCGAAATCATGCGCGGGTTGGCGATGCCGATCCAATCCAGCGGCAATGCCGAAATCGGGCGCAAGATCGCCGAATTGGCCTCCCAGCTCCAAACGTGATCGCTTCAAATTGAAACTTGAACAAGAGCTCCCCGCCTAGCTAAGGTTCGAACTCGTGCCGCGCCGATTCCTGCCTTATGCGTCACGCTGGGACATCGCCCATGAACCGAAATTCGCTTGGGGGTGGCGCCGGGACCTATCAGGGCTTCACGAACCGATAGGCGAAGCGATCGGTTTGGCCCTTGATCGACGGATCGAACACCTTGATCGAGTGCGGATCGTCCTTGCTCGCGAGCATGGCGCCTACCGCGTCCAGCACGAAGCCGGCCGCCTCCACCTCCTCGCGCACGGATGCAGGCTCGATCCGATGCAGCGACTGGGCGTCGCTCGTGCCCGCCCCGACCGCGGCGGCGTGGTCGATGATGACGTAGAACCCACCGGGCTTCAGCCGCTCGAAGACAGCTCGATTGAAGTCGGCTGCCGTCGCGCCCCTGGCCTGGATCAGCGCGGTGTGGAGATCATGGTAGAACAGGTGCAGCCACAGGACATTTGCCGGTTGCGTGACCTCCGGCATCGCCACGAGGTCCGCCGAGACGACTTCGACGTTTTCTCGGCCCGGCTCCTTCGCAAGCGTCCGCATGCTGCCGACCGGATCGTTCTTGAAGTGGGCGACTTCGGCCGGCACGAAGCTGTAGACCCGTCCTTCGGGGCCCACGATGTCGGAGAAGAGACGAGTCCAGTCGCCTTCGCCTGGGTAAACGTCGATGACGGTGGACCCCGCATCGACGCGTGCGAACCGGATCAACTCGGATAGCTTGGATTGGTCGTACATCGAGATCTCCTTTACGGTTGGGCATTCGACGAACGCGCGGCATGCGAGGGGGCGATGCATGGCTAATCTACCGTCTACCTCCCGACCCGATGGCCGCAGATGGCCAGCGCTACGCCGCCAGCTCGTTCGGGTCGCGCCGATATGAAGCTTCAGCGGCTTTCGCCGCCATCGTCGCGTGGGCCCACCAGACGAGCTCATCCAAAGCCGACTTCGTGGAGGCAAGCAGGTGTGCCTCGATGTCTTCGATGGGCTTGTTTGCACCCATCGGGGAGGTCGACATGAAATCGGCGCCGCCAATGTTGACGGTGGGGGCGGTCGAAACCATTCGCAGCGCACTCGTGATTTGGCGTAGATGCTCAATCGCCCGCGCCGCTCCGGCCCCGCCGTAACCAATGGCAGTGAACGGCTTCCGTCCCCACTCCTTATAGGCTTGGTCGAGCGCATTCTTCAGCGCACCCGTGATCGAGCTGTTGTATTCGGCCACCACGAAAACGAAGCCGTCGTATCGGGCGAGTGTCTTCTGCCAGCGCAATGCCTCGGCGTTCTCGCTGGGCGTCGACATAGGCGGCCCCTTCTCATCAAAGAAGGGCATCGGATGGTCGCGAAGGTCGACAAGCTCCGCCTCGATGTCGTTACGGGCCTGGGTCTGTTTCAGCATCCATCCAGCGGCCTTGTCGGCGTACCGACCGGGCCGGGTCGAGCCAATCACGATAGCGATACGGGGTTTGTTGATCACGATAACCTCATATGTTTTTCGCCAAGTTGCTGCAGCATTACGGAAGGCAAGTTGTAGCAATCAAAGGATATGATTTTCCCCCCCTCAAGGTGATAAACATCGCAAACCGGGACATCTATTGTCTTGCCTGTTGGGTGTAGCGTTCCGGAGGCAAGGGCCAGCTCACCTTTATGCGTTCCCCGAATTGCGGTTTCGACAACGACGACGTTCTCCGCGACGTAGATGCTAAGTAACTCACGGTGGACGTCGGGGAATGCCCTTGCTAAGCTGGCAATGGAGTCACCAATGGCCTTCCCGTGGAACTTCGTGCCGGAAGCCATATCCAACATGTATCCATCGCCAGAGAACATTGAGACAAACTTCTCCGTATCTAATCCTTTCCCCTCTGCATAGGTGTAGAGTTTTCTGATGAACTTTTCATTATCAAGCATAAGCTATCCTTTCTGGAGTTGGTTGCCGCCATTTGGTGCTTCGGCAAGACGTTGCCGCTGTTCAACGCGTCAGCTGACTTTACGAATTGTTTCGTGTGGTATCGGTTTCGATGGGTTAGTGCCTGGGCTCGCGTCCATCTCGGAGGCCCGCGCCAGTGCTTGCGTGTCGATATACTCCCGGATGTTCGCCACTTTGCCATTTCGAACGGTAATGGCGAAAATCCAATCGTCCTTGAACGGCTTATTCGTGGCTTTGATTTTCCCGTTAGCGACGCCGACGACCAGAACCCGGTCTGCCTGCGCTACGTATTCGGAGGGCTCTGTAGAAGTTTCAACGGTTTCGGAAGCCTTTTGAAGAAAATCCGTCAATCCCGCGTGCCCGCGATGCGTTCCGGCCAGTGGCCAGTCCTTTCCCGGAATGATCCACTCGATATCGTCGGCAGACAACGCCAGCAGCCCTTGCTTATCGCCGCGGCCCATTGCTGCAAAAAAATCCTTCACAGTCTGGACATTATTTTCGATGCTCATTGTAATCTCTCCTTTCCCTTATAACGGTTCGTGTCCGATCTACTCTATTGCTTTCACTGTTAGCGCCCGGCCGGGCGTAGCGCGTCAGATTTGTGCTAGGCCGCCGTCGACGGCAAGCTCGCTGCCGGTCATGAAGCTACTGTCCGACGACGCGAGAAAGGCAGCAGCCGCCCCGAGCTCCGCCGGATCGCCCATGCGCTGGAGCGGCGTCATCGAGGCGAAGACCTTCATCCCGTCCTCGCCCAGCGCTGCCTTCGCGAGTTCGGTCGCGGTCGGCCCGGGCGACAGTACGTTGACCCGGATGCCGGCGCCCTTCAGGTCCTCCACCCAGGTCCGCGCCGGATTGCGCACCGCCGCCTTGCTCGCGCTGTAGGCAGTGAATCCCGGGGCGCCCGTGGCGCCGGCGCTCGATCCGGTCAGGATGATCGAACCGCCCGAGCCCATCAGCGGCAACGCCTTCTGGACCGTGAAGATCGTACCCTTCACATTGGTGTCAAAGGTCGCGTCAATGTGCTCGGCGGTGATCTTGCCGAGCGGAAGCGGGCTTCCCGCCCCTGCATTGGCGAACACGATGTCGAGGCTTCCGCGCTCGGCCCTCACCGCCGCGTAGAGTCGGTCGAGGTCGGCCTCATCCGAGACCGAGCCCTTCACCGCCCGGGCATTGGGCCCAAGCTCGGCCACAGCCGCGTCGAGCGCTTCCTGCCAGCGGCCGAAGATGAAGACAAAGGCGCCCTCCTCGATGAATCGCTTTGCCGAGGCGAGGCCATGCCGGTAGCTCCGCCCGTGATGACGGCGGTCTTTCCATTCAAACTGGTCATGTCGTGCAGTCCTTGTTTCGCCGTCCCGGGTATTTGGTTGTACGGGGAGGTCACCCGAGACCCTCAACATGGGTCCGCTGAGGTCAGGCGTTGAATGCGGAAGCGCGCAAAGCGGTGGTGCAAAAACGATCCGGTAAGGCTACCAACGCCAGCCGTGATGATAAGTTCCGCGGTTCGGAATTGGCCCGCACTCGTCGACCTGTGTTACGATGACCGCTCGTACGGCAATACGATGAGTTAGGCTCTGGAAGGCGCACCCTGCGGTGCCGGATTGCACCATGATCGATTGGGATGACGTTCGCTACTTTCTTGCCGCCGCGCGCGGAGGCTCGGTGCGGGCCGCCGCCAAGCGTCTCGGAGTAAACCACGCGACCGTGCTGCGACGCATCGCCCAGCTCGAGGAACGCCTCGGGACGCAAATGTTCGAAAAGCTGCCTTCGGGCTACCGCCTGACGGCGGCGGGCGAGGAGGTCCTCGAGCTCGCGGAGCAGATGGAAGCGTCATCGCACCAGCTGGAGACGCGCGTCCTGGGTCGCGACCAGAGCGTGCGCGGGCTTTTGCGTGTGACGCTGCCGCCGCCCCTCGCGACACATCTGCTCATGCCGGACTTCGCCGAATTCATGCGTCTGCATCCGGACATCGAGATGGAAATCTTGTCGTCCGGCGAGCTGGCAAATCTGACCAACCGAGAGGCCGATGTCGCGATCCGCGTCGTCTACGACCGCAAAACCCTGCCGCTCAATCTTCACGGCCTAAAGGGGCCGGAGCTGTTCGGCGGCGTCTACATGTCTCGCGATCGGCTAGCCGGATGGCGTGCGGGCGCGCCTGATCCCCTCCGGTGGATCGTCATAAGCCTTCATGGCATCCCGGATTGGGCCAGCGAGGGTGAGATTCGGACCACCGGGGTTCCATTCAGGATCACGGACGCCGCGGCGCAGATCGTTGCTGTACGGCAAGGGCTCGGGATCACGACACTGCCGTGCTTCGTCGGCGATGCCGACCCGCTGCTCGTGAGGGCGCCGGGCACGGACCTGCACATCTACGGAACGCTCTGGCTTCTCACACAGGGGGAGACACGCAAGACGGAGCGCGTGCGGCTCTTCACGGAGTTCGTATCCCGCAGGCTCGCCGCGTACGCTCCGCTTCTGGTGGGGCTGTCAATATCGCGCGACTGACGCCCGGCAGGTCGCCGTCGACGCTTGCAGTGGACAGGTGTCTGCAAGCGGACATCCCCAGCGTACGACTTGGGTCGATAGCGCGGCCCGCCTTCCTTCCGCGATCCGGACTTCACGAGGTTCGCCTTGCAATCGGGTGGCGATCCAGAACGTCCCAAGAATTTGGCTAATCGAGCAAATCACTGTAGAATCAATCTATTATGCGCGCGGAGGCAAGCTTGAGCTTCATCGATGGCGACAGCCGAGATCAGATCAGTCTGCTGCCGGCATGCATCGACGACTACGTGGCGCCAGACAGCCTCGTCCGTGTCGTCGATGCATTCGTCGCTAGTCTGGACCTGGCCGAGCGGGGCTTTTAACCGGGTCGTCGCGGCGGCGACTGGCAGACCAGGATTCCAGCCTGGTGACATGCTCCGCCTCTACATTTGGGGCTATCTCAACCAAGTCCGATCATTGCGACACCTCGAGCGCGCATGTTCCGTTCGCGAATGAACTATGCCTCTCTTAAGTGCGCCGGCAACCATCCAGAAATAGATCCACGGCGAAGCGAATGCGGTCGCGGCCCGGATCATCCAGTTCGGCCGGAATAAATCCTAATCCGGCACGGCGAAACGGCGGGAGGATGACTGCTGTCATGAAGTAATCAGCCGCGAACGCGGGATCGTCGAGGCTGATTTCCCCGGTCTTTGTTGCATCAAACAAGGCATGCTCAACAATCGCTGCCGCACGGTGAAAACCGTGAGCATGAAGGTTTCGGGCTAACGCTGGAAAGCGCAAAGCTTCGCTCGATACGACACGCTCCATGGCGATATTTCGATCGGTAAGGAGCCATCGCAGCAGCATTTCGCTGACCGCGATCAGGCGCGAGCGGATATCCCTGCCCACCGGTAGTGACAATTCGAGCGCATCGAGGCGCGCATCGATCGCGCTGGTTATCGCCGCCTCGAAGAGCGCCGCCTTGCCCGGATACCGCGCATACAGCGTGCGCTTGGTGACGCCGGCGACGTCTGCGATCTGGTCCGTGCTCGTTCCCTTGAATCCATGTTCGAGAAACAGTTCGGCGGCGGCTTCCAGAATTCGGCCCGAAAGGGCCTTGGCCTCGCTGATTGAAGGGCGGCCGCCTTTCTGTGATCGAGCGTCTTTTTTGGGTTTTGCGGTGGATTTCATCGCGTCTTCTTACCGATCCCAATGACGCCGTTGCGTTCGATCGATCTGACGGAACTCGGAGGCAGGCTGGACAGCATAAACTATACGGCATAGTGTACTTCTAACAAGAGTCTTTGCAAACGAAAGGCCTCATCGTGTCCAAGCCCGATCGCTCCGCCACCAAGGCCCATCTCGTGGGCGGCGGCATCGCTTCGCTCGCTGCGGCGGTGATCCTGATCCGCGACGGGGATCTGCTGGGCAAGAACATCACGATCTACGAGGAGTTGGACCGGATTGGCGGCGCCCTCGACGGCGCCGGCGACGCCGAGCATGGCTACATCGTCCGCGGCGGCCGGATGATCGAGAGCAAGTATCTGTGCACCTACGATCTCTTCTCCTCCGTCCCGACGCTCGACGGCAAGCAGACCGTGACGCAGGAGATCATGCAGTGGAACGAGATCATCAAGACCGGCTCCAAGTCGCGTCTGGTGCGCGCTGGCCACAAGATCGACGCGCCGGAGTTCGGCCTATCCGAGAAGCATATTCTGACGATCGAGAAGCTGATGGTCGAGCCGGAAGGGCTGCTGGGCAACAGCCGGATCACCGACCATTTCGACGAGGCATTCTTCCAGACGAACTTCTGGTTCATGTGGTGCACGACTTTCGCTTTCCAGCCATGGCACAGCGTGGTCGAGCTCAAGCGCTATTTCGTGCGCTTCACCCACATGGTCGATGGCTTCAACGAGCTGCGCGGGATCATGCGGACCTATTATAATCAATATGACTCGTTCGTTTTGCCGCTGCGCAAATGGCTCGACGAACGCGCTGTGCAATTCCAGCTTGGAACCACGATCAAGGACATCGCCTTCACTGATAGGGACGGCGAGACCTTCGCCGATGCGCTCGCCTTCGAGCGGGCAGGTGAGAGCGGCAGCATCGCAGTCGAGCCGCAGGATGTCGTCATTGCCACCCTCGGCTCGATGACCGAGGCGTCCTCCAACGGGACGATGGACGACGTCCCGGTGCTGAACGACAAGCGCACCGGCGGGGCCTGGGCCTTGTGGGAGACTATCGCCCAAGGTCGCCCGGAGCTGGGTAACCCGGCCAATTTCGCCGACCATGTCGACGAATCCAAATGGATGTCGTTCACCACCACGCTCAAGAACACCCAACTGTTTGATCTGATCCGCGACTTCGCCGGAAACGTCCCCGGCGAGGGCGGCTTGATCACCTTCACCGACTCCGCCTGGCTGATGTCGATCGTGCTGCCGCATCAGCCGCATTTCATCGGCCAGCCCGACGACGTTCAGGTGCTGTGGGGGTACGCCCTGTCGATCGGCAAGCCCGGCGACCATGTCGGCAAGCCGATGTCGACCTGCAACGGCCGCGAGATCATGACCGAGCTGCTCGGCCAACTTGGCTCGTCTGATCGCGCCGAGGCAATCCTCGCCGGCGCGATCTGCCTGCCCTGCATCATGCCCTTCATCACCAGCCAATTTCTGATCCGACAAAAGGGCGATCGCCCACAGGTACACCCCAAGGGCTATGCGAACTTCGCCGTGACCGGCCAGTTCTGCGAGCAACCCGACGACGTGGTGTTCACGGTCGAATATTCGATTCGCTCGGCGATGACGGCGGCCTATTCGCTGCTGCACCTCGATCGCAAGCCGCCGGCGGTCTTCAAGGGACAACTCGACCCGCGCAACCTCTATAAGGCGTTTCGGGCCCTCCATGACACGAACGGATGATCGGTCCCGCGACATCTATTTTCGAGCGACCTAATATCTCAGGTAAGGGTTCGGCGTTTTTTCCGGTATCCAGGCGGCTGCACCCGAGACTCAGGAGGCGGGGGATATTGATTTGACCGATCCGGTGCAGATCGCGCGCGACAAAGGAGTCATTCGAGGCAAGCAGCGCCTCATTCTGCCATGGGCAGGCGCCGCCGCAGCCGCGCGATGCGCTCGCCCACCCGACGGTCCCGATTGCGCGCCGCGCCGCATTGATGGCGCCCCCGATGGGCAGCAGCTCCGCAAGAATCAACGAGAAGATAGATGCTTTATGGACTTGCCCCGGTTTAGTGGAGAGGCAAACGGTCGTCAGTTTGCTGCTCGCTCGAACTGAGCGGGGCTCCTATAGCCGAGCGCCGAGTGGCGCCGGATCGGATTGTAGAAGCCGTCGATATAGCGGGCAATGGCGGTGGTCGCGTCCTGGCGGGTCAGGAAGACG
>NZ_PDZR01000015.1 GCF_002891535.1 Methylocella silvestris
CGGCGGGGTTGGGCGGGCGGCCGCTTCAGCCGCCGCCGCGCCCGTGCGGCGTGCCGCCGCCCAAGCCGGCAGTTCCATGCGGGAGAGCTTCGCCGCCGGCGCCCGGTCCAGTTTCGCCGCAACCGGCGGCTCATCGACCGGAGGGACGGTCGGCGGCAATTCACCAGGCGCGCCCGCGGCGCCCACGGGCGGATCGGAGGGTTCCGGCCCACCGGCCTGGACCCAGCGCATGAAGCGCAACCAGTCGATGGTCCACGGGGCACAAACCGCCGCGCAGGTCCTCAGGTCCGGCGACAGCCATGGCGGCGGCCATTCCGTCGATCTCTCTGGAGGAGAATAAGATGGCGCTGTTTCGCCGCCCCACGGTTCGCTTCGGCCGGACGCCCGAGCCTGAGACCCCATATCAGCGCGCCGCCCAGGTCTGGGACGACCGCATCGGCTCGGCCCGGGTGCAGGCCAAGAACTGGCGGCTGATGGCCTTCGGTTCGCTGGCGCTCTCCATGGGCCTCGCCGGCGGCCTCGTCTGGCAGTCGACCCACGGCAGCATCGTCCCCTGGGTTGTGCAGGTCGACAAGCTCGGCCAGGCGCAGGCTGTCGCCCCCGCCGCCGCCGACTACGCGCCAAGCGACCCGCAAATCGCCTGGTATCTCGCCCACTTTGTCCAGATGGTCCGCGCTCTGCCGGCCGATCCGATCATCGTGCGGCAGAACTGGCTGCAGGCCTACGACTTCACCACCACCTCGGGCTCCCAGGCGCTCAACGACTACGCCCGCGCGAACGACCCCTTCGCCAAGCTCGGCAAACAGCAGATCGCCATCGACGTCTCGAGCGTGATCCGCGCCTCGCCATCGAGCTTCCGGGTCGAATGGGTCGAGCATCGCTATCAGGACGGCGCGCTCGCCGACAACACCCGTTGGACCGCGATCCTCACCATCGCGATCCAGACGCCGACCTCCGCCGACGTGCTCCGCAAGAACCCGCTTGGCATCTACGTCACCGCAATCAACTGGTCGAAGGAGCTGGGACAATGACCCCACCGATTTCTAAGGAAGCCGGCGGTCCGGCTTCGCGTTTCTCCGTCATTCAGCAGACCCGGAAGGGCGCAGACATGGCTTTCCGTAAAGCCGGCCTCGCGGCTTTGCTGATGTCCTTCACCGCTCTCGGCGGCTGCGCGCACAATTTCATTCCGCCCGACATCAACTACGACAGCGCCGTGCCAGCGAAGCTCGCTTCCGATCCGCCGGCGCCCATCAAGATCGTGGAGCTGCCGAAGCCTCTTCCGTTGCCTGGACAACTGAAGCCGATCGACGGTGGAAAGCAGACACCCGAAGCCGCGGACCCGACCGTGCGCGTCAACCAGGCCAATGCCGCGGCGCGGATCCAGCCGGCGCGCAACGGCTTCATCAACGCGGTCCAGGTCTATCCGTTTTCGCGCGGCGCGCTATACCAAGTCTATACGGCGCCAGGTCAGATCACCGACATCGCGCTGCAGGAGGGCGAGCAGCTCGTCGGCTCCGGCCCCGTCGCCGCCGGCGACACGGTGCGCTGGATCATCGGCGATACCGAGAGCGGCGCGGGCGCCACCAAGAAGATCCACATCCTGGTCAAGCCGACGAGACCGGAACTGCTCACCAATCTGGTAATCAACACCGATCGGCGGACCTACCTCCTCGAACTGCGCTCGACCGAGAAGACCTACATGGCCTCCGTCTCCTGGCAGTATCCCGAAGACCAGCTCATCGCGCTTCGGCGGCAGAACCAGGAGGCCGACGCCGCGGCGCCGATCGCGACCGGCGTCGATCTCGCGTCAATCAACTTTCGCTATGCGATCCAGGGTGACAATCCGGCCTGGCGGCCGCTGCGCGCCTTCGACGACGGGAAGAAGGTCTACATCGAATTTCCGAGCGGGATTGCCCAGGGCGAAATGCCGCCGCTGTTCGTCATCGGTCCGGCCGGCGGCTCCGAGTTGGTGAACTACCGGGTCAACCGCAACTACTACATTGTCGACCGGCTGTTCCCCGCCGCCGAGTTGCGCCTCGGCGACAAGGACAGCGAGCGGCGAGTGCGCATCGTCCGCACCGACGGAAGGCCCCGGTCATGACGGCGGAAGGTCCTGAAGAAAAGCCGCCGTCGCCGACGCCCGTCGTGCCGCCTGATCTGCGGCTTCGGGGCGAGCGGCCGCGCGTCACGCGCTTGTCGCGCAGGGTGCTGATCGGCCTCGGCGCCGTTTCGGCGCTCGCCGTCGCGGGCGCGCTCGGCTACGCGCTCCAGACTCGCAACGCGACGCAAAGCGGCCCCGAACTGCTCTCCACGCAGAATCGTCCCTCCGCCGAGGGCCTCGCCGGATTACCTAGGGACTACACCGGCCTGCCGCGCCTGGCGCCCCCGCTTGGGCCGCCACTGCCCGGCGATCTCGGCAAGCCGATCCTCAATGCCGGCGCCGCACCCAACACCGTCGCTCCTGGAACGACGCCCGACCCGGAAGCGCAGCGCCGCGCCCAAGAGATTGAGGCGGCGCGGCTCAGCCGTCTCTTCGCCCAGACCAATCAGCAGCCTCAGCCGGTCGGGCTCACCGCCCCGGTTGCGGCAGGGACTACGTCGGGTCCAACGCCAACACCGCCGGTCGACGCCGGCGCCGCGCAGAACATGCAGGACCGCAAGACAGCCTTCCTCAACGCTTCGACGGACAAGCGCACGGTCAGTCCGGATCGGCTCGACGCCAAGGCCTCCCCTTATGTCGTGCAGGCCGGCACCGTGATCCCCGCCGCGCTCATCACCGGCATCCATTCCGATCTGCCGGGCCAGATCACCGCCCAGGTGACGGAGGCGGTCTATGACAGCCCAACCGGAAAATATCTTCTGATCCCGCAGGGTGCGAAGCTGATCGGCCAATACGACAGCTCTGTTGCCTTCGGCCAGAGCCGTGTCCTCCTGGTTTGGACCCGGATCATCATGCCGGACGGCGGCTCGATCGTGCTGGAGCGCCAGCCCGGCGCGGACACGCAGGGCTATGCCGGGCTCGAGGATGAGGTCGACAATCGCTGGGGCATGCTGTTCAAGGCCGCCGTCCTCTCGACTCTGCTCAGCGTGGGCGCGGAGGCAGGCACGAGCCAGGATGAGAACAACCTTGTTCAGGCGATCCGCAGCGGCGCTTCCAACAGCATCAGCCAGACTGGCCAGCAGATCGTCCAGCGCCAACTCAACATCCAGCCGACGCTGACGATCCGCCCCGGCTTCCCGGTCCGCGTCATCGTTACGCGTGACCTGGTGCTCGCGCCCTACGGACAGGGAGGGAAACCATGATGAAGCTTAAGCTCGGGCCGCTCGCTGATGACAAGCCGGTCAAGGTCAGCATTGAGCTGCCCGCCGGGGTGCATCGCGACTTGATCGCCTATGCCGAGATTCTAGGTCGGACCACCGGTCAGTCCGCGCCCGATCCGGCCAAGCTGATCGCGCCGATGATCGAACGGTTCATGGCGACCGATCGGGTATTCGCGAAGGCACGACGAAACCCTGCTCAGCCGGGAGCGAGAGCGCCCGAGAGATCGGGATAACGCTCTCGCAGGATAGCGAGAAAGGGTAGCAACGAAGGATTGAAGTTTGTCTGGCGCCAGTAGGCGCGGAAGGCAAGGCGAGTTGGTCCGTCCGCGTCATGCACCTCCCGATAAGTAACGCCGGGATAGACCGCTCCGGTCGCGCCCTCCAGTGCAAGCAAAATGCCCCATCCGGCACCGACCAGCGTGAGAAGCCGATCCAGTCCGACATCGTGGCGAAGAAGACGGCAAGGATCAGAATGTCCCACTTTAGTAACGAGCAGCTTTAGGAATTCCGGACCGGGACCGCGCTGCGGCAACAGCAGTACCTCATGTCTCAGGTCGCTCCAGTGAACAACATCGCGGCTTGCGAGCGGATGATCCTCCGCTAAGGCGACGACGACCCGCTCGCTCCACACCGAAAGCGACTTGTCATCCCGCCCGGGGTAGTTCTCGGCGACAAAGGCAACATCGATGGCGGAGTTTGCCACGTCGGAGATCAAGTGTTCGCTCGATCCATCGACAAAATGGATTTCGACGTCCGGAAACGCACGGCGGTGCTCCACCAACGTAGCCCTGAGATTGCCAGCCGAAAGCGACGCATGAACACCGACGGTTAGGCGGCCGCTCTCACCTCTCGACCGGGTTTTCAAGCGGGAGATCATGAGCTCGGTTTCTTCGATGATCCGTCGGGCTGCCTCAAGGAACTCTTGGCCAGCCGGGGTAAGCCGAGTGCCGCCGTTCGTGCGTTCGAATAGAGTAGCGCCGACCTCCTGCTCAAGATCTCGGATCCGTCGGCTCAGCGTTGATTGGCGCACATTCAATTTTTCGGCCGCTTGCCGCAAACTTCGAAATTGCGACACAGCGATTGCCCACTTCATGTTCTGAAGCTCAACACTCACTTAGTGAATTGTCCTCAGGGTCGGGCCTCGCGGTCCCCAGGCGCGCGTGACGAGTTTCGGCATCTCTTCGAGCGTTGGCAGGAGCGGCGCGTTGTCCCACCTCCTGTTCCAAGCGTCCGATGCGATCGAGCGCATACTCGAAGCCGCTGGACTCCAGCGCTTGCAGGAAGGCACAGGCGTCCGTACTCGGCGCCGGCGTGACGAGTTCGAGCAGCTCATCGAACTTGATCGTGACCTTGACGCCGTTCGGGGCAGCCAGCGAGTAGAGATGGAACGGATGCTGTCCGACGGTCAGTATCTTGTCATGCGTCGCGCCGGCAATGGGCCGATTGATGTTTGCGAAGCGACCGCCATTCTCCTTGTTCGAGGTCCAAACCGTGGACGGCGCGTAGTCGGTGGACTCAATCACGCTTGATCTCCTCGGGATTTGACGATGGCTCAGGCAGCAGGGGGATAATTCGACGGAAAGAGCGCCCGGCGCGTCTCCTCGTCGTTGACCGTCTTGAAGGTGTGCTCCTTGCCTACCTGCCGCGCTCGCGCCACGGCCGGCCGTGCGTCGACCCCCTCGAACAAGCGCTTGAGATTGGGATAAGGGGCCAAGGGATCCTCCGCGCCGCGGAGCACTACGGAGGCCCGGTCGAGCCAGCCCCAGGCGGATATGTCGGCGATAGTGTACTGGTCGCCGACTATGAACGCGCGGTCCGCGAGGTGGTCGTTCAGCACCTGATAGTGCCGCTCGGCCTCGCGACGATAGCGGTTGCGCGCGTAGTCGAGGCCTTCGGGCGCGGCGAACTGAAAATGCGCGGCCTGGCCCGAGAATGGGCCGAGGCCGGAGGCGAGGAAGAGGAGCCACGACAGCAGCTCGGGCCGGTCTTCAGCCGCGCCCCCGAGCTGGCCGGTCTTCTCCGCGAGATAGAGAAGAATCGCCGTAGAATCGAACACACGCGCCTCGCGGCCCCGGGGACCGTCCGTGTCGACGATAGCCGGGACCTTGCCATTGGGGTTGATCGCGAGGAAGGCCGGTGAATGCTGCTCCCCCTTGCTGGTGTCGACGGGGATCGTCTCGTATGGCTGCCCCGTTTCTTCCAGAAACAGCGCGACCTTGGCGGGATTCGGCGTCGGGTGAAAATAAAAGCGGATCAAGGTAGTTCCTTTCAACGATGGGTCGGTAGCGTCTAGTCGCGGGCCTGTATTGTGCTGCGAAAGTCGACGTTCTCAGCGCGGCATAGTTGGTTTTGGAGCGTTCACTCTAAAATGCGTAAGGCGGCTTTGATGACACCGATGTCCGACAGACCCAGGAACAGACTCCGGGCCAGCCGTGAACAGCCACCGTGCCCAAGGGCCGCCGCTGTCAGGGCGCAACTGCGCGGGCAGCCTGCCCGATTACATCGACCACGACCTCAGGGAAGGTTACGGGGATGGCGTGCGAAGATCTCAGTTCGATAACCTGGGAGCGGGCACGACCGGCTTCGAACTGAAACTCTGCTTGGGGGATGACAGGATCCAGAAGCGGCCGGATCTGCCAGCTCGGCTTGCTCGTCCAGGCAGCCGACGTCAGTTTCTCGTTGAGGGCCGCCAGCGAGATGGGTCGCTGGGTGGCGATCATCAGGGCGAGCTTGTCCTCGGGCACGTCAGCGGCCAGGAGATAACTGTACCTGTCGGCTTTGACCACGAGATTGGTGCCGCTGGTCCCGTCTGGCAAGGTGTACGGGATCAGCTCGACCGACGTCGCGAAGTCGCCGCCGGGAAACCGTTCGAGACAGTCGTTTGTCGATTCCCCCGCCGCAGGCATCGGTGAGCCCGCGTAGATAAGCCCCTTGACCTTGGGGTCGTCCCCGGCCTGACTGATGACGGCGCCGCCATAGGCGTGGGAAACGAGGAGCACGGGTCCCTCGATCGTGTCCAGCAGGCTTCGCAGGTACGCAGCATCGTGCGCAACGCCCCGCAAGGGATTGGAGAAGACCTTGATCGCGTAGCCTTCGCGCTGGAGCCCCTGGATCACACCATGAGTCCAAAGCGACGAATCTTCGACCGCGCCGTGTACGAGCACGACCGTAGGTTTCGTTGATGTAATATCCACTGGACGTCCTTTCGAGGAAAGCGGGAGGATGGGCGGCTGGCGCGTTGGTCACGCCAAGCCGCCCAAGGCCTGTCGGTATCGGCGATCAAGCGCCGACGTGCGGCCTTACTTGTGTACGATCACCTGCAGGCGAAGGACCTTGGTCTCGGCAAACAGATCGTCTGCCCGCTCGACAAACTCCTGCCCGGGAGGGCCGCTCATATGCGCTTCGCCAGCAGCTTCGTCGACGAAGGTGTCGAACACGCGATAGACGCCCGGCTCTCCTTCGACCTTCGAGCCGTGCCAGGTCAGGGTTCCCGCCTCGTCCTTCACCAGCGACGCTTCTTTTGCGAGAAACGCCTCCACTTCTGCTTCTTTGCCGGGCTTGGCCTTCATCTCGATCAGGAATGCAAACTTAGCCATTTCATTGCTCCTTTGTTGACATGCGCACGCTGCTGCGCGCGCCGCACTCAGCTGGCTTCATCGCCAGCTCAGTTTCGTGACTAAACTTCGACTTACGCGTTTAAGAGCGTCTGCTTGCCAGCTGATCCAGGACCGGGAACATCAGCGAGGGCTCGGGGCGGCGGGTATAATCGCCATTCACCTCGGCGTAGACGATCGTTCGGTCCTGCGCGATGACGTAGCGGGCACTCATCGGCAGGGTCCAGCTGTCCTCGCCATTGAAGATTGGCAGGTCGGCGCCGAGCGTCCTGTGAGCGACGCGCAGATACTCCGGCAGCGTCCAGCGCAGGTTGAACTGCGAGGCGACTTCGCCAGCGTGATCGCCCAAAATCGGGAAGCCGAGCCCGTTCTGCCGCTGGGACTTGCGGCTGTTGGGCGCCAGCTGCTGGGAGATCGCGACCAGGCTCGCACCGCGCGCCTCGATCTGCGGGCGGGCCGCCTCGAGCGCGGTCAGCTCGTAATTGCAGTACGGGCACCAGACGCCGCGATAGAAGGTCGCCACCAGGGGTCCTTTTGCGAGCAGCGCCTCGGACGAAACCGGATTGCCGTCCGGGTCGGGGAGGGTGAACGCCGGCGCAACGTCGCCGACCTTCAGCGCGCGAGCCGGCGCGCCCGACGCGATCAGCTCGTCGACCGAACGATGCAGGGCTTCGACTGCCGCCGGGGGGGCAAGTCGGGTATCGAATTCGACCTTGAAGGCATCGAGTTTGCCTTGCAGCGGCAAATCGGACTGCAAGATATGGGCGAAGGTTTCCTGGAAATTCATCGGGCGTCTCCTTGGCGGCTCAGCATCAGTGCTGCCGTGACGTTCAAATGATCCATTCTAAGAAATTGCAGTAGAACGGCTAAGGCGATATAACCTATTCAAATATGGAATAGGCGGTGTTGGATGGATCGATTGCATGCGATGGAAGTGTTTGTTCGCGTCGTTGAGAGTGGCTCCTTCTCCGCCGCCGCCCGCGATTTGCGGATTGGCCAACCCAATGTGTCGAAATTGGTCGCGGCGATGGAGGAGCGCCTTCAGGTGCGGCTTCTGGTCCGCACAACGCGCCAACTTCATCCGACCGAAGCTGGCCAGGCCTTCTACGAGCGGGCGCGCCGCACCCTCGCGGAAGCCGATGAGGCGGAGACCGCCGCGCGCGGATTGGGCAAAGGGCTCGATGGACGGCTGCGCGTCAGCGCGCCCGTCACGTTCGCGAGACTGCATGTCATTCCAAAGATCGGCGGGTTCCTGGACGCGCATCCAAATCTTGGTGTCGATTTCGTCCTCGACGATCGCTTCGTTGATTTGATGGGCGAGAACGTAGACGTCGCGCTGCGTGGGGGAGAGCTATCGGATTCGAGCCTCACCGCGCGAAAACTTGCCACGTGCGAGAGATTGGTCGTTGCGAGCCCTACATACCTCGCACGGATGGGCACTCCGTCCACCCCGGATGACCTGCTCGAGCACACCGCGCTTGTCTACACGCAGGGGCTGATCGCGGAGGAATGGCGCTTTCGTCGCGCGAGTGAGAATACGTCCGTCCGCATCCCCACGCGGCTGTCGTTCAGCGCGGCCGAGGGCGTTCGGGAGGCGGTCATTGCCGGCCTTGGCCTCGCGATCAGCACGCGGTGGGTCATGCAGCCGGAGCTTGCGAGCGGGAGCGTGGTCCCGGTGCTGACCGATTGGAAGCTTCCCGACGCTGACCTATGGGCCTTATTTCCGTCTGGGAGGCTGCCGACGGCGAAGGCGCGCGCGTTCGTGAGCTGGTTCGAAGAGATTTTCTCGAAGACGTAGGCGTCGTGGACAGAGGGTATCCACAGTTTGATCGAAGCAAGTGTGATGAACGCGAGGTAGGATTTTTTGGTGGTGTCGTTTCTGGTAGCAACCCGCCGCCAGTTTACGCGTGCTAAAAAGGCGCTCGACGAGATTGCGCCAGCGGTATTTCGCGCGATCGTGCGGGATGGGACGCGGCGATTGCTCTTGGTGGGGATGAGATAGCGAGGGTGAACGGTCCCGTCGGGCGCGCATGTCCGTGAGCGTTTCTACGTTGTGAGCGTATCGATGAACGTCATGTAAGCCGCCTCATCCATGAGAGCTTTGCTCTCTTTGCCATCCGCGACGCGAACTTTGTAAAACCAGCCCGCGCCCATCGGATCGACATTGACCATTGTCGGGTCATCGGTGACGCCAGCATTGACGGCCGTAACCTCGCCCGAGATGGGTGCATCGAGACCGTTGGACACCTTCACCGATTCCACGGCTGCCACCTCTTGGCCCCGTTCAAGGCGGGCGCCAACTTCCGGGAGATCGACATGGACCACTTCACCGAGCTGCGCCTGAGCATAATCGGTGATGCCAACGACCGCTTCGTCGCCGTCAAGGCGTATCCATTGGTGATCTTGGTTGAAGCGCATTGTGCTCATCTCACGCCCTCCAAGTCTTGATCGCCAATGCTCTGCGAAGGGCGTATGACGCTGGTGGACCAGGGCAAGGCTTGGGTGGATATATCGCAGCCCGTGGGGCGGCCAAGACCTTGCTGGCGCAGTCATCTATGTACGACCCGACGCGGCGAACCGCTAAACGCCGTTTTGCGAGCTAGGAATATGATATGAAGGTTCTTCTTTTTGGTGCGGTCCTGGTGATGTCGGTCGCGCCGGCAATTGCGGCGCCCTACCGTACACCCGTCCCCGCCACTTTCGAAAGCCGCGGCGCGGACCGGCGGGCGATTGTGAAGGTGCTCGACACTTACACAAAAGCCGTTTCAACCAAGAATCAGGCGTTGTTTGAGTCCTTGCTCCTAGACAAGGGCATTCCTTTCTCGGGCGTCCCGCTTTCCCGGAAGGATAAGGATCCTACGGTGAACACTTCACATTACGAGGAATTTCGCAAAGCTGTGTTCGAGGGAGAACCCTTCACGCAGAGCTTCAAGGACATCCACATCAAACAAGACGGTACCTTAGCGCAAGTCTCGCTGGTCTTCGAGAACAGCACTGCCACCGAAAAAAGCTGGGGCTGGAAGACGATGGAGTTGATCAAAGTGGGCGGACAATGGAAAATCGCCGCAGAGTTCTTCACCGGTTATAATTGATGGCTTGGATCGACGCGAATAATTATGGGATCGCTTACCCGGCGCGCCGGTGCTGCGACCTCCAAAACAACGCCGATTTTCGCGCCGCTCCCCGGCCCGAGCTCGTATTGCGGGCTGGCCGGCTGCACCCGGCGCTTCTACCGCGGAGATACGGTTGCCCTGTAACGGGGTGGTTGCCATCGCCGCCGGGTTGGTGTCGCTGAACAGCGGCACGTTCCTTCGAGCCGCTGACGTTCTCCCCGGAAAGCATGCCAAGGCAAGTCAGTTCATTCGATCGAGACGAGTGATGCCGCGATGCTGATGTTCCAAGGATCGGCTCGTTGAGCGTCGCGCCTGCGGCTGATCCGGGTCAGCCGGTCCGCATGACACTATCAGCCAATGCGCGGTCGTGACGAGGCCCTGCGCGAGCGGCCCCAGACATTTCTGAAGTCTCTCACTGTGATGGACGGGTGCGACGCATTATGAAATCGCGGTCTATCCACTGGCCTATCGGAAAATCATACTCGCCAACCGTTTCGAAGCCGTACGCCGCGTAGAACGCTTGGGCTTTTCGGTTGCCGGACCAGACTCCGATCCATTGTGCTCCGGCCGAACGGGTGCCCATCCAGGCAAGCGCAGCCTGCATCAGACGGCCGCCATGGCCTTGCCCCTGCTTGGCGCGGCTGACATAGAGACGGTTCAGCTCCATATCGGACGCCGCTACGTCGGGGTGCGGCAAGCTGCAGGGGCCAGCATCCGCATAGCCAATTAGCTTGCCTTCGTCGTCGATGACCCATGTTGCCTGGTCCCGATCGAGGAGTCTTGCTCGCACCACTGCCTCGGAACTCTTCTCTCCTTCGAACGCGGCGATATCTTCCGCCGAATACGGCATGGCGAAATCGACCAGTGACATCTCGCGCCAGGTTCGACGAGCCAAAGCTGCCAGGGCCTCCACATCGGTTGATCCCGCACGGCGCAGTGTGGACATCCCTATTCTCCATCGCGTTTCAATGGCGGCTGTCAGAGATGGCGAAGCTGCCCCCCTCCGTGGTATTTGCTTCGCCGTGCCGGCCGATGCGGCGCCGTCCCCTTCGCCCCGGACCGTGCTGCATTCAGTACAGGATCCAGCGCGTGCAGGTCCATTCCAGTCGCCGGTCGCCGGTTGGTCCTCGATCAAGTCGCGCATAGCAACTCGACCTAGGCCAACCTGTGGCTTGCTAATGGAAAGGTGATCCGGGTGAAAAGGCGCCGCGCCGCGTTGTCAGCCTCTCACAAACGCTCGGACGCTCGCCATATAGCTCTCGCCGATGGCGACCTCGCCGCCGGCGCGCAGGCGAACGACCCACTTTCCGGAGCGACCGCGACCGACCGCCACAACGCTTCGTTTCGCCACCAGGGCGGAGCGGTGAACCCTCAGGAAGGCCGCCGCGTCGAGCTCGCTTTCGAGCTGGGAAAGCGTCGAATGAAGCAGATAGGAGGAACTCCCTAAATGCAGCCGCATATAGTCGCCTTCCGCCGAGACGTAATCGATCCGATCGACGTCGATGCGGACCATGTCGCCGCCGTCGCGTACCCAGAACTCGGATCGAGGCTTGGTTCTTGAAAGCGAGGGCGCGCCTTCAGACTCTTGCACCCGATCGAGGGCCTGTCGTAGCCGGTCAAGGGTGACCGGCATCAACAGATAGTCAACTTCCTCACGAGCGAACGTTTGCACCGCGAACCGCTCGTGCGCCGTGGTGGAGACGATGCTCGGCGCGAGCTGACGGTTCAAATGGGCATCACGGGCGGCTTCGTCGACGAACGTGTCGAACACCCGATAGACCCCCGTTTCCCCTTCAACCCTTGTCGCATGCCACGTCAGGATTCCAGGTTTGTCTTTTACGAGCAGCGCTTCTCTCGCGAGAAACGCCTCGACCTCTGCTTCCTTTCCAGGTTTGGCCGTCATCTCGACCATCGATGCAAACCGAGCCATCTCCTTCCTCCTTTCGATGCGTTGCACACACGGTCGTGCGCGGCGCCAACTTGCTTTCACGTCGCCAGCTCAGTTTCCT
Organism: Methylocella silvestris; assembly: GCF_002891535.1. GTDB lineage: Bacteria > Pseudomonadota > Alphaproteobacteria > Rhizobiales > Beijerinckiaceae > Methylocapsa > Methylocapsa silvestris_A. Next base: position 12,058 of record NZ_PDZR01000015.1, read on the forward strand.
TGACGTCGGCGATCGGCCCAAGGATCGCCGGATCGAACGCGTTGAGAGCGTTCCGATCGGACAGGCGCCTGGGCAGGTCTGGGTTCGCCAGGGCACCCCGCCCTATGGTGAGGATATCGGCACCTTCGTTCAGCGCGGCCGTCGCCCGCTCAATGTCGTGCAGACTGCCGTTGGCAAGGATCACCGCCTTGGGTGCATAGCGTTTGGCGAGACGCATCAAGGAGGGACCGCCCTTAGCGAACGCTGGCTGCCATGCCTCGAACTCGGTCACATGGATGAAATCGGCGCCGGCATCGGCCAGGCTGCCGAAGATGATCTCGGCATCGCGCTCCGCGCCCGCCCATTTGTGATGATAGTCATTCACCTTGGCTTGCGACAGACGGACGCCGACCGGCACCTTGGCACCCACCCGCGCACGCACCGCCTTGAGCGTTTCAAGGATCAAGCGCACCCGGTTCTCTGTGGCGCCGCCCCACTGATCCGTTCTGGCGTTGGCGTACTCGGTCAAAAACTGGTCGAGCAGATATCCATTGGCACCGTGGATCTCGACGGCGTCAAAGCCGGCGACTTCGATCGCGCGCCCCGCAGACTCGGCAAAGCCGTTGATTGCGTCGGCGATCTGATCCTCCTTCATCGCGGACGGCAGAACGTAGCGATCCTTGCCGTGATAGAACGTCATCTGTTCGCCCTTCGGCTGGACGGGCGACGGCCCTACGGTGCTGTCGCGAAATCGATTGTGCTGGCTGATAGCGCCGGCATGCATGAGCTGGGCGATGGCGAGTGTACCGTGCGCCTTAATGCCTCTGACGACCGGCGTCCAAGCACTGGCCTGCGTCTGGTCAGTCATACCGGGCTGATGGACATAGCCCTGCGAAAATGCCTGATCGGTGTATATGCCTTCGGTGATGACCGTCCCGAAGCCACCCTGTGCGAAACGCTCATAGTAGCGGGTCATCCTTTCGGTTGCTCGGCCATCTTCAGTCGCCGAGATGCGCGTCATCGGCGCGACCGAGAAGCGATTTTTCACGGTATGGCCGTTTATAACCATCGGTGCAAAAAGGGCGCGAGTATCGATGTCCATCGTACAAACCTCCGGAGGCGCCAAATCTTGGCGAAGCTCAGATCCACTCAATCGCTTCAAGGAACGTGAAACTGGTTCTGAGTTAGTCGGTCGAAGTCGCTTGCATCGTGGCGTTCGAGAAGTTGCTCGGACGGCTCCCCAAACAAACTGTTGACCATCCGCCCACGCTTGACCGCGGGGCGATCGGCGATGGCTTTTACCCAGCGCTGGACATTGGCATATTCGTCGAGTGACAGAAATTCAGCCGCGTCCCCATAGAACCGGCCGAGCGCGACATTCCCATACCAAGACCACACTGCGATATCGGCGATCGAATATTCATCGCCCGCCAGATAGGGCGTCTCCGCCAGGCGCCGATCGAGAACATCGTATTGGCGCTTCGCCTCCATCGCAAAGCGATCAATGGCATACTCGATCTTGGTTGGCGCATAGGCATAGAAATGCCCGAAGCCACCCCCGAGGTAGGGCGCACTGCCCATCTGCCAGAACAGCCAGGACAAGGTTTCCGCCCTCTTGGCAGGATCAGTCGGCAGGAGGGCCGCGAATTTCTCGGCCAGATAGGTCAAGATCGCGCCAGATTCGAATACGCGTATCGGGTCTTTGGCCGAGCGGTCGATCAGGGCGGGGATCTTGGAGTTGGGATTGACCTTGACGAAGCCGCTGCCGAATTGGTCTCCCTGTCCAATTCTGATCAGCCAAGCATCATATTCGGCGCCCTTATGGCCAAGCTCAAGCAGTTCCTCGAGAAAAATGGTCACCTTTTGACCATTTGGCGTGGCGAGAGAATAAAGTTGGAGCGAGTGCTTGCCGACCGGCAAGTCCTTTTCATGTGTTGACCCAGCAGTGGGCCGATTGATGGCGGCGAAGTCTCCACCATTAGGCTTGTTCCACACCCAGATTTTGGGCGGAGTATAATTGATTGCTTCGGACATAGTTATCTCCTCAGGCCCTGGGCCACGTTGAGCAATTGGATAAGATTTGATGCGACCGAGGAACGGATGCGAACTGGAGTGCCAATGCGGCACCCCGGATCACCCATCAAAGGCGGATGTGCTTCTGACAAATGCCGGACGTGTTCGGACCTGAGAAAACCAGCGTGAAAGCGCGGGAAGTCGGTCCCAGGGCAGCTCGTCGGCGACCGCGGATACGATCGTCACAGCTGCGATATCGGCGATTGAAAAAGCGTCGCCGGCGATAAACGTGCTTGCCGAAGCGAAGCGTTCCGCATCTTCGATGGCAGCCATGGAGCGATCGGACAGCACCTTTGCGGCGACGGCATCACCTTGAAGCTTTAGAAAAAATCCAGCGTGGTTCGGCACGATTACGTCCGTGACGAAATAGGTAAATCGCTCAAGCACACGGGCCTGGGCCCGCGCATCGCCTGCGTGCAGCAGTTTTTCCGGTGCCTTAGATCCGGCATAGAGCACGATCGCATTGGACTGAGTCAAAACGAATGGATCGTCCCGCTGCGAAAGATCGATCAGGGTCGGCACCTTTCCGGTCGGATTCAGGCGCCTGTATTCGACCTCGCCCTCGCCGGGCGCCCTTGGGTCGTAATGGCGCACGACGTAGGGCAATTCGGCTTCCTCCAACGCCATCGCAGCCCGAATGCAATTGCCCGTCTTCATCCCGTAGAGAACGAATGGCGATGAATGGTCGAATTCTTCTAGAACGCTCACTGTGGTAATCCTTAAAGGAAAAATGAAGACTGCTTTGTATGTAAAGTATATTCTACGCCGCCGTTACAGATTCCTTACGAACTGCAACAACGCCATTGGTCTGGGCGTGGTTTTGACTTTGGGTTTTGGGTGACGCAACCGCATCAAGTCCCGCAAGATGGGGCCCGGTGGGTACAATTCCAGGCGGGTTGAGCGCCTTTATGGAATAATAGCCCCGCTTGATGTGGTCGATATTCACGGTTTCGCGCACGCCCGGTATGGTCAGGATCCGGGCGAGGTAGGCTGTCAGTTCAGGATAGTCGGCAACTCGGCGAAGATTGCACTTGAACAGACCGTAATAGGCCGCGTCAAAACGCACCAACGTCACGAACAAGCGCAAGTCGGTCTCCGTCAAGGTGTCTCCGAACAGGTAAGCCCCGCGCCGGCTAAAGCGCTCTTCGAGCTCATCTAGCGCCAAGAACACATCAGCGAACGCTTCTTCGTATGCAACCTGGGTGGTGGCGAAGCCGGCACGGTAGACGCCATGGTTCAGCCGCGAATAGAGGTGGTCGTTCAATGCATCGATGTCTGCGCGAAGCGCCTCTGGGTAGAGGTCAAATTCGCCTCCGGCTAACTTGCCGAAACCGGAGTTGATCATCCGCATGATGTCCGCGGATTCGTTGTTAACGATCGTTTGGCGCTGCTTGTCCCAAAGCACCGGCACGGTCGCCCGACCCGTAAAATGAGGATCAACGTCAGTGTAGATTTCATGCAGGTAAGTGGCGCCGCTAAGCTCATCGCGGTGGGCCCCTGGGTAGTCGCCAAAGCGCCACCCCTCATCGGTCAGGACCGGTTCGACGACGCTCATCGAAATTACGGATTCAAGCTGCTTGAGCTTTCGGGCGATGACCGCGCGTGACGCCCATGGGCAGGTCAGCGCCACGTACAAGTGATAGCGACCGGCTTCGGCCCTGAAGCCATCACGTCCCGTCGGACCTGCCGCGCCATCTAGAGTAACCCAGTGGCGGAAACTGGAAATTTGACGAACATAGCCGCCCTTGGCGTCAGTGGCCTCCACGGGTTGCCATTTTGCCATCCATTTCCCGTCGACCAACATTGTTAAATCCTTTTTGAAATTGCTTTTCGGAAACTCAGCTTCATCTGATCGACCAGTGAACCTCGACGGAGTTGAGTGTGACGAAATCGAAGACGTTGATCATGGAAAGTACTTTTCCCATCCGGTCGATGCGGAAGGCCCGTAACTCTCAATGAAGAGACGTTGCGCCTTCCCCGGCTCGGACCTTCCGGATCTGCTGCCGAACCGATTTGCGCGCTGCGCGTGCGGCAACGGTGGTGTGCGACGGTGCTCCCCCATCGCCCCGCCCCACATTCAGTGCGCTAGTGCGCCGAAGATGAGGGCGGAACGGAATAGAGAGTCAGGCGGCGCGCTTACTTGCCAGCTGATCCAGGACCGGGAACATCAGCGAGGGCTCGGGGCGGCGGGTATAATCGCCATTCACCTCGGCGTAGACGATCGTTCGGTCCTGCGCGATGACGTAGCGGGCACTCATCGGCAGGGTCCAGCTGTCCTCGCCATTGAAGATTGGCAGGTCGGCGCCGAGCGTCCTGTGAGCGACGCGCAGATACTCCGGCAGCGTCCAGCGCAGGTTGAACTGCGAGGCGACTTCGCCAGCGTGATCGCCCAAAATCGGGAAGCCGAGCCCGTTCTGCCGCTGGGACTTGCGGCTGTTGGGCGCCAGCTGCTGGGAGATCGCGACCAGGCTCGCACCGCGCGCCTCGATCTGCGGGCGGGCCGCCTCGAGCGCGGTCAGCTCGTAATTGCAGTACGGGCACCAGACGCCGCGATAGAAGGTCGCCACCAGGGGTCCTTTTGCGAGCAGCGCCTCGGACGAAACCGGATTGCCGTCCGGGTCGGGGAGGGTGAACGCCGGCGCAACGTCGCCGACCTTCAGCGCGCGAGCCGGCGCGCCCGACGCGATCAGCTCGTCGACCGAACGATGCAGGGCTTCGACTGCCGCCGGGGGGGCAAGTCGGGTATCGAATTCGACCTTGAAGGCATCGAGTTTGCCTTGCAGCGGCAAATCGGACTGCAAGATATGGGCGAAGGTTTCCTGGAAATTCATCGGGCGTCTCCTTGGCGGCTCAGCATCAGTGCTGCCGTGACGTTCAAATGATCCATTCTCGATTCTTACAGAAGAGAGCTCGTGATAATATCATATATGCCGTTTTGGAATGTATGGGCGTGAATTTATGGAGCTGCCGGGATCACCAGAATTAAGCCGATTACGGATCCAAGGCCGCCGGCCACCCGGTGAAACCCGGCCGCTTAGCCCCAGAGCGCGAAGTTTTCTCGGGCCAATGGAGGGCAAGGGTCGATCTATGCTGCTAGGCGGGGGATGGCCCGCTCGACCAATCGCAAGAATCGGGTGTTGCGAGCCCCCACAACAGAATGGTCGTCAGAGGCCGACCCTGGGCGTTGCGTCTATCGCCTACCACCGAGAGGACAGTTGCGCGGGCAGGATTTGAACTTGCCCGGCGAGCGTCCAGTATCGGGATCGGGAACCGCCTTGGCGGCAGCTGGCGGTAGTTGCTGGCCATCCAAGTGGCCTCGGAACCGGCCTCATAGGCACGCCAGAGCACGCCCAAGCCGCACCCAGCTTTCGCCGGACTGCTTACATAGTGCTTACATTTTTTTGATAACCAGAATGTAAGCGCCAAAAGCGAAGGGCCGCCTCGCGGCGGCCCTGTCATAACGCTCTAATTTTCTTGAAGAAAATTTGGAGCGGGCGAAGGGATTCGAACCCTCGACCCCAACCTTGGCAAGGTTGTGCTCTACCCCTGAGCTACACCCGCATCCATCCGGCGGCTGCGGAGCCGACGGTTTCGGCTATATGGCGCAAACGAATTGCGATTGCAACAGCCGGTTTCGCCGAATTCGGTTGGCGGAGCCTGGCGCATTCCACGCGCCGCCGCCCGCGTAAGGGCTTCGACCGACCGGGCGCGGCGGCGTCTTGTGAAAATGCGTCCTGCCCGGACGCGCGGCGGCGCGGCAAAAGCTTGTCCCATTCCCGATGCGTCCGAAGCGCTCGGCCCGCGCTCTTCCAGGATGATACGCCCCCGCGCCCGCCTTGCGGGAAGCGCCGCGGCCTGCCATTGACGGACCGTCCGGATCGCCCCGCACACGCGCGCGATCGTTTAATTCGCTTGACGGGTTGGCGCAGATCGGCTATCGCCCCATCTTCAGCCTGAAACGCATGTTTCCGGGGACGCTTGCTGCGTCTCCGATTGAGTTAGGCGCCCCGCATGGGCCGGCCTCCACCGGACGCGGGCATTTTAATTTATTTCGCCGCTGCGCGCCTTGCCGCCGTCGCGGCCGATATGGAGACAGGTTTTGGCACGTATAGCTGGCGTCAATATTCCGACCAATAAGCGCGTCGTTATCGCGCTTCAATATATCCACGGCATCGGCTCCAAGAAAGCCGAAGAAATCTGCGCCAAGGTGAATATTCCCGACGCGCGTCGCGTGTCGGAGCTCACCGACGCCGAGGTTTTGCAGATCCGTGAGACCATCGACCGCGATTATCTCGTTGAGGGCGATCTGCGCCGCGAAGTCGCGATCAACATCAAGCGCCTGATGGACCTTGGCTGCTACCGGGGCCTCCGGCACCGTCGCCAGCTGCCCGTTCGCGGCCAGCGTACGCATACCAATGCGCGCACCCGCAAGGGCAAGGCGAAGCCGATCGCCGGCAAGAAGAAGTAGCCGCGCAACTGGCGAACCCGTTTCAATAAAGCTCCCGAGCGCCTGGCATTACGGGCGCGCCCGAAGGATTTGGACATATGGCAAAAGAAGCTACCCGCGTTCGTCGCCGCGAGCGCAAGAATATCGTTTCCGGCGTCGCCCATGTGAATTCGACATTCAACAATACAATGATCACCATCACGGACGCGCAGGGAAACACCATTTCCTGGTCGTCGGCCGGCACGATGGGGTTCAAGGGCTCGCGCAAGTCGACGCCCTACGCCGCGCAGATGGCGGCTGAGGATTGCGCCCGCAAGGCGGCCGAGCATGGCATGCGCACGCTTGAGGTCGAAGTGTCAGGTCCGGGTTCGGGTCGTGAATCGGCCTTGCGCGCGCTGCAGGCGGCGGGCTTTACCGTCACCTCCATCCGCGACGTGACGCCGATCCCGCATAATGGTTGCCGTCCGCGCAAGCGCCGCCGCGTCTGAGCGGCTCCCGGTCGGCCTGCCGCCATCCGGGGCGCTCTGTTTCTTACTCGATCTGCGCCGCGCCATGGTCCGCCGACCGGACCCTCCGCGCGTCGAAGTCCGGGCGCCATCGCGCGCCGCACCGTCAGAAAGGCTCTGTTCGTGATTCAAAAAAACTGGCAAGAGCTCACCAAACCCAACAAGCTTGAAGTGATTTCGGGCGACGATCCGAAGCGTTTTGCGACCATCGTCGCCGGGCCGCTCGAACTCGGCTTCGGGCTCACGCTCGGCAATTCCCTGCGTCGCATCCTTCTGTCGTCGCTGCAGGGCGCGGCGATCACCTCCGTCCATATCGACGGGGTGCTGCATGAATTCTCCTCGATTCCCGGCGTGCGCGAGGACGTGACCGACATCGTCCTCAACATCAAGGACATCGCGATCAAGATGCCGGGCGACGGGCCGAAGCGGCTCGTCCTCAAGAAGCAGGGGCCTGGCAAGGTCACTGCCGGCGACATCCAGACCAGCGGCGACATTTCCATCCTGAACCCCGGCCTCGTGATCTGCACGCTCGACGAGGGCGCCGAAATCCGCATGGAGTTCACGGTTCACGCTGGCAAGGGCTATGTCGCGGCCGACCGCAACCGGGCCGAGGACGCGCCGATCGGGCTGATCCCGATCGACAGCCTCTACTCGCCGGTCAAGAAAGTCAGCTATCGCGTCGAGAACACGCGCGAGGGCCAGAACCTCGATCTCGACAAGCTGACGCTCCAGGTTGAGACGAATGGCGCGCTGAGCCCGGAAGACGCCGTCGCTTTCGCCGCCCGCATCTTGCAGGATCAGCTCAACGTCTTCGTCAATTTCGAGGAGCCGCGCCGCGTCGAGGCGACGCCGTCGATCCCGGAGCTCGCCTTCAATCCGGCGCTCTTGAAGAAGGTCGACGAACTCGAGCTTTCGGTGCGTTCGGCGAACTGCCTGAAGAACGACAACATCGTCTACATCGGCGACCTCATCCAGAAGAGCGAAGGCGAAATGCTGCGCACGCCGAATTTCGGCCGCAAATCCTTGAACGAAATCAAGGAAGTGCTCGCGCAGATGGGCCTCCATCTCGGTATGGAGGTGAATGGCTGGCCGCCGGACAATATCGACGACCTCGCCAAGCGTTTCGAGGAACATTACTGAGCCCTCGCGGCTCGGCGCCATCGAGATCAATGTCCCGAAACGGGACAAAGCAGCGGCCGTACCTTGGCACGGCGGCCGCAACAATAATGGAGATAGCCAGATGTATCACGGCAACGCGCACCGCCGCTTCGGCCGCACCCACGAGCACCGCAAGGCGATGTTCGCCAATATGTGCCAGGCGCTGATCAAGCACGAACAGATCGTCACCACTCTGCCAAAGGCGAAGGATTTGCGCCCCGTGGTCGAGAAGCTGGTGACCCTTGGCAAGCGCGGCGATCTGCATGCGCGCCGGCAAGCCATCGCCCAGATCAAGGACGTCGCGCTCGTCGGCAAGCTGTTTGCCGTGCTGGGTCCGCGCTACAAGGATCGACACGGCGGCTATACCCGGGTGCTCAAGGCCGGCTTCCGCTACGGCGACAATGCGCCGATGGCCGTGATCGAATTCGTCGACCGCGACGTTGACGCCAAGGGCAAGGATTCCGGCCCCGTGTTCGGCGCGGATCAGGACGAGGCGGCCGTCGCGTCGTAAATGCGGGCGGCGGCGCCCAGTTCGGGCGCGAGGCCGCCGAGCCCTTTGCAAAAGCCGGGCGAATGTTTCACCCGATCGCGCCATGGCGCAATCCCATGGCGCCGATCCATGCCATGGAGCGGTCCATGACGACGGGATTTTTCGCAAGGCGCGATGATCGCCTGCGCCGCGCTTGCGGCGTCGCGCTTGCGCTTGTTGTCGGCTTTGGCCTTTCCGCGCAGGCGGAGACGGCGCGTCAGGCGCCGCAGGCCGCGACCGAGGTAATGCTCTCTCTCGCGCCGGTGGTGAAAAAGGCGCAGCCCGCGGTCGTGAATGTCTATGCGTCGCGCACGGAAAAGCGGTCGCGCAACGCTCTCTACGACGATCCGATTTTTGAGCGGTTTTTCGGCGGGGGCGGGCGCCCAGGCGGCTCGACCTCGCGCTCGCTCGGCTCCGGCGTGCTGGTCGATTCCTCCGGCCTCGTCGTCACCAATTATCACGTCATCGAAGGCATGACGGACGTCAAGGTCGCGCTTGCCGACAAGCGTGAGTTCGATGCCGACATCGTGCTGCGCGACCAGCGCACCGATCTTGCGGTGCTTCGCTTGAAGGGCGGCGCCAATTTCCCCGTGATGGAGCTTGGCGATTCCGACGCCCTCGAAGTCGGCGACTTCGTGCTGGCGATCGGCAATCCCTTCGGCGTCGGCCAGACCGTGACGCAGGGGATCGTTTCGGCGCTGGCCCGCACCCAGGCGGGCATTTCCGATTCCGGCTTTTTCATTCAGACCGACGCGGCCATCAATCCGGGCAATTCCGGCGGCGGCCTCGTCGATATGAGGGGCCGACTCGTCGGCATCAATTCGGCGATCTTCTCGCAAACGGGCAATTCCGTCGGCATCGGCTTCGCGGTTCCGAGCAATATGGTGCGGGTTGTCGTCGCGGCGGCGAAATCCGGCCAGCGCGTGCGGCGGCCCTGGCTGGGGGCGAGCCTGCAGGCGGTCTCGCGGGAAATCGCCGACTCGCTCGGCCTCGACCGCCCGTCGGGGGCCCTCGTCGCCGAAGTCACGGATGGCGGACCGGCGGACAAGGCCGGCGTCAAGCGCGGCGACATCATCGCCGCCGTCGACGGTCAGACGATCGACGATCCTGAAAGCTTCGGCTATCGCCTGTCGACCAAGGCGCTCGGCGGCGAGGCCTCGCTTTCGCTGATGCGCAACGGCAAGCCGCTGAACGTCAAGCTGGCGCTATCGCCCGCGGCGGAAATCCCGGCGCGCGATCCGGTCAAACTGAAAGGTCCCTCGCCTTTCTCCGGCGCGACGGTGATCAATTTGTCGCCGGCGGTGATGGAGGAAATGTCAATACACGGCGTCAATGATGGCGTCGTGATCGGCGAAATCGAGGATGGGTCGACCGCGGCGGAGGTCAATTTCCAGAAGGGCGACGTGATTCTTCTCATCAATGACGTCAAGATCCAGACGACCCGCGATCTTGAGAAGGCGGTCAACGGCCGCCATGCCTATTGGAAGCTGACCATTTTGCGCGGCGGGCAGGTGGAGACAACAGTGCTCGGGGGCTGAATCCTGCGCCGCGTTCCTTCGTCCGGCAGAATCGGCAAGGTTGAACCATGAGCGATCTCTTCGCGGCTGCGGGCCTTGAGACATCGGCGCCGCATCCGCTCGCCGATCGCCTGCGCCCGAAAACGCTGGCCGAGGTCGTCGGGCAGGATCATCTTGTCGGCCCCGATGGCGCGCTGACGCGGCGCATCGCATCGGGTTCGCTTGGAAGCCTGATCTTCTGGGGGCCGCCCGGCACTGGCAAGACCACGGTCGCGCGCCTGCTCGCGCATGAGACGAATTTCGCATTCGTCCAGGTCTCGGCAATTTTTTCCGGCGTCGCGGAGCTCAAAAAACTGTTTGAGGAGGCGCGCGGACGGCGCGCCGTCGGCCAGGGCACGCTGCTATTCGTCGATGAGATCCATCGCTTCAATCGAGCGCAGCAGGATGGTTTCCTTCCCGTGATGGAGGACGGCGCCATCACTTTGATCGGTGCGACCACCGAAAATCCGAGTTTTGAACTCAACGCCGCTCTGCTCTCACGCGCCAGCGTCCTGACTTTCCGCGCCCTCGACGAAGAGGCGATCGAGAAGGTTTTAATAAGGGCGGAAACGCTCGAGGCGCGGCCTTTGCCGCTGGAGCCCGGGGCCCGCGCCGCGTTGGTGCGGATGGCTGACGGCGATGGCCGCGCCGCCCTGACGCTCGCCGAGGAGGTCTGGCGCGCCGCCGCACCCGGCGAAATCTTCGGCCCGGAACAACTCGCCGAGATCGTGCAGCGCCGCGCGCCGATCTACGACAAGGCGCAGGAGGGCCATTACAATCTGATCAGCGCGCTGCACAAGGCTGTGCGCGGCTCGGATCCAGACGCCTCGCTCTATTACCTCGCGCGCATGTTCGACGCCGGCGAGGATCCGCTGTTTCTCGCAAGGCGCGTGGTGCGAATGGCGGTGGAGGATATCGGGCTCGCCGACCCGCAGGCGCTGGTCATCGCTAACGCCGCCAAGGACGCCTATGATTTTCTCGGCTCTCCCGAGGGGGAGCTCGCCATCGCGCAGGCGGTGATTTACCTGGCGACGGCGCCAAAGTCGAACGCGGCCTATATCGCCTACAAGAGCGCGATGCGCCTCGCCAAGGAGCATGGTTCCCTGATGCCGCCAAAGGTCATCCTGAACGCGCCGACGAAGCTCATGAAAAACGAAGGCTATGGCTCAGGCTACGCTTATGACCATGACGAGCCGGATGCTTTTTCAGGCCAGAACTATTGGCCGGAGGCGCTTGGCCGACAAAAGCTCTATTCGCCGACGGCAAGAGGGTTCGAGCGCGATTTGCGCGAGCGGCTCGCCTATTGGGCGAAGCTGCGCAAGGCGCGCGATCCAGAATCCTGAGGGCGCGCGACGCGCAAAGTTCACTCTTTGTGCGTAATGCCCTCAATGCGCTTTTGCATTTCGTCGAGCTGGCGTTTCATATCTTCGATATCGCTTTTCGTCGTTGGCGCCGGCTCCGCTTCGGGCAAGGGCTCCGGCGTCGCCAGCGGGGCGACGAAGGGCGTGAACATCGCCAGCGCCTGGTTGAAGAGCGCCATATTCTTGCGCGCCTGCTCCTCGAGAGAGACGAAGCTCGGCCCGAGCGCATGGGGACCGATGCCGCTCGCCATCTTGTCGCGGAACCGGCCTTGCTCGCTGGTCAGCTTGTCGATCGAGAATTCGAGATAGGTCGGCACCAGCATCTGCATGCTGTCGCCATAAAAGCGGATGAGCTGGCGCAGAAAAGCGATCGGCAGGAGGCTCTGTCCGCCCTTGCCCTCCTGTTCGAAGATGATCTGCGTCAGCACTGACCGCGTAATGTCTTCGCCGCTCTTGGCGTCGAAAACAACGAAATCTTCGCCTTTCTTGACCATCCCGGCAAGGTCTTCCAGCGTGACATAGGCGCTGGTGCCGGTGTTATAGAGGCGCCGGTTCGCGTATTTCTTGATTGTGATGGGTTGTTTGTCATGTGCCATGGCCGGTCGTCCACCTCCGGAAGTCGCTACGTGAGCCATCTGCTTCGCTTTCTCCAAGGATGTTGCGGCCGACCTCACCTTTTCTTGTTTGGATGAATCGATCCCAAAATGACGCGCCGCGGTCAAGCCTCTTTCGAGCGAAACTTGCGCAAACACAAAGCAAGCGCAGCGGCGCTTAAGCTTTTCGCCGTGCCGGGTCGGATCGGACTTTGTTCAGGATATGACGTTTGGAGCAGGGCGAGAACTGTTTTCTGCGGCGATTTTTTGCTCCCTTTTTCGCCGCGGCCACTATAATCCATTTCGACGGCGCTCTGTTGTCGTAGGATCATGCGGGCAAGAGCCTTTGGAGTTTGGACGCTCCGCAATGGCCGCCCCAAGGAGGATGCCCATGTCTGATATTGTTATCGTGAGCGCGGCGCGCACCGCCGTCGGCGCATTCAACGGAGGCTTCGCGGCGGTCCCGGCGCATGAGCTTGGCGCGGCGGCCATCAAGGGCGCGCTGGAGCGGGCCGGCGTCGAGGCGGGTGAAGTCGACGAAGTCATTCTCGGGCAAGTGCTGACGGCGGGGCAAGGGCAGAATCCGGCGCGTCAGGCGTCGATGAAGGCCGGCGTGCCGCAGGAGCGCACGGCCTTCAACATCAATCAGTTGTGCGGCTCGGGATTGCGCGCGGTCGCGCTCGGACTGCAGCAGATCGCCGGCGGCGACGCCAATATCATTGTCGCGGGCGGTCAGGAAAGCATGTCGCAGGCGCAGCACAGCGCCTATTTGCGCTCTGGCGTCAAGATGGGCGACCTCAAATTCGCCGACACCATGATCACCGACGGGCTGACGGACGCCTTCAACCGCTATCATATGGGTCAGACTGCCGAGAACATCGCCGCCAAATGGCAGCTGACCCGCGACGAACAGGATCGTTTCGCCGTCGCCTCGCAGAACAAGGCGGAGGCGGCGCAAAAAGGCGGCAAGTTCGACGAGGAAATCATCCCCTACACGATCAGCACCAAAAAGGGCGATATCGTCGTCGACAAGGATGAGTTCATCCGCATGGGCGCGACGCTTGAGGCGCTCGCCAAGCTGCGCCCAGCCTTCAACAAGGAAGGCAGCGTGACCGCCGGCAACGCCTCCGGCATCAACGACGGCGCTGCGGCCGTGGTGCTGATGACCTCCGCCGAGGCGGCCAAGCGCGGCCTTGAGCCGCTGGGCCGCATCGCCTCGTGGGCGACGGCGGGCGTCGATCCGGCGATCATGGGCACGGGCCCCATTCCGGCTTCGCGCCGGGCGCTGGAAAAGGCCGGCTGGAAGGTTGCCGATCTTGATCTGATCGAGGCCAATGAGGCCTTCGCCGCGCAATCGCTGGCGGTCTGCAAGGATCTCGCGCTCGATCCCGACAAGGTCAACGTCAATGGCGGCGCGATTGCGATTGGCCATCCGATCGGCGCTTCGGGCGCCCGCGTGCTGGTCACCCTGCTGCATGAATTGCGTCGACGCAACGGCAAGAAGGGCCTCGCCACGCTTTGCATCGGCGGCGGCATGGGCATCGCGCTGACCATCGAACGCTAAGACCTAAAGCGGCGAGGCGCTTGAAGACGCGCCTCGCTGCTTCGGAGCCGCTTGACCAAAGTCCAGGGAAGGGCGGCTTTTTTGCGTTTTGGACCGAAGAGAATACGATTGACAGGCGGCGGCTGTTAAAGTGACGCATTAAAGAAAAACAGCGTGAAAGCTGGATTGGGGAGAACGGAAATGGCGCGAGTGGCAGTAGTAAGCGGCGGATCGCGGGGAATAGGCGCGGCTGTCAGCACGGCTTTGAAGGCGGCTGGGTATTCTGTCGCGGCGACCTATGCGGGCAATGACGCCGCCGCCACGAAATTCAAGGCGGAGACGGGTATCCCCGTCTACAAATGGGACGTCTCGAACTACAAGCAATGCGCCGAGGGTCTAAAGCAGGTGGAGGCGGATCTAGGTCCGGTTGACATCCTCGTCAACAACGCCGGCATCACCCGCGATTCGGCGTTCCATAAAATGACGCCGGAGCAATGGTTCGAGGTGATCAACACCAATCTGAACTCGCTGTTCAACATGACCCGTCCGGTCATCGAGGGCATGCGCGAGCGCGGCTTTGGGCGGATTGTCAATATTTCGTCGATCAACGGCCAGAAGGGCCAGTTCGGCCAGACCAATTATTCCGCGGCGAAAGCGGGCGACCTTGGCTTCACCAAGGCGCTGGCGCAGGAGAGCGCCGGCAAGGGCGTCACCGTGAACGCCATCTGCCCCGGTTATATCGGGACGGAAATGGTCAAGGCCGTGCCGAAGGAAGTCCTCGAAAAATCAATCCTGCCGCAGATCCCGGTGCGCCGGCTCGGCGAGCCCGAGGAGATCGCGCGCTGCGTCCTGTTCCTCGTGTCGGACGATGCGGGGTTCATCACCGGATCGACTCTGAGCGCCAACGGCGGCCAGTATATGGCGTGACGTTTTAGAGGAGCCGTCTTCGCCCGCGGGTCGCGCAGCAGCGCGGGAAGGGGGCTCCGGCAACAAAAATCTCCGCCGGCGCGGCTCAAGGCGCGATGCGTCGGCGAAGGTCAGCATTCAATCCTGCTTCTGGAGCGCCGATGCAGCGTAAACGGCCAGAATCCGCCGCCGTGGCGGCGCGATGAGCGTAGGGACGGGCGGCCGGCGCCTTGAACGCCTGTTGCTTGCCGTGCTGACCCTTTATGGTCTGGCGCTCATTGTTCCGGATTTTTATCGGCTGGCGCGTCCGCTCGGCTCTTTCGGCTTCTTTGCAAACAATGACGGCCTGATTTTCGACGTGAAGGGACCCTTCGCGGAGGAGTCGGCGTCGCCGGCGTGGCAGGCGGGATTGCGGGTCGGCGATCGAATCGACTTGCCGAAGATGCGCTGCATTCCGGTCGATACGAACACTTGTGCGACCATGCTCGCGGCGCGCGGAGGCCAGCAACGGGTCATGCCGGGCCGGGTCGGCGCGCTTTGGCTGGCGGAAGGATCGCCCCGAGCGGGGGAGAGGATCGATCTTGCCGCGCGGACGCCCCCGTCGAATTGGCTGCTAGACCTCATCGTCTTTCTCGACCAGGGCGCTGGCGCGCTTTTCCTCCTTGGCGCCGCATGGCTGGTGTGGATCCGGCCTGGACCGATGACCTGGGGCTTCTTCATCTATGCCGTCCAGTTCAATCCTGGACAGGAATTCGAATTTTACGCAAGACTTCAGCAATGGCCCGCGGCCTTGCTTGCGCAGGAAGTCGCCAGCGGCTTGTTCCAGGCGGCCGGGTACGCAGGCTTCATCCTCTTTGCCCTGCGCGCGCCGACAGGCCGCATCGAGACGCAATGGCGGCCTCTCGAGCGCGCGCTGCCGGCTTTGACGATCGCTCTTGGCGCTATCTCCGTGCTCGCTGTCGGAAGCGCCTTTGGCTATCGGACAGAAGTGCTGACGCGGATCGTTTTGATCGCGGGTCTTTTCGTCAGCGTTCTTGTGCTCTTCATCCTGCTTGCGCGGCGAAAAGATCTCGAGCCGCAAGATTTCCAGCGTTTGCGCTGGGTGATCTGGGGCTGTCTCATTGGTCTTCCCGCCTGCGTGGTGGCGTCGCTTGCGCAGTCAACCTCGCTGATCGAATTCTCGCTCACGGAAGACGCGATCGGCTTGCTTTTCCTGATCAACGGCATTCTTGGCATATTCGTTGTCGAGGCGATCCGCCGGCCGAGGGTGATCAATGTCTCGATCCCGTTGCGGCGCGCCACCGTGCTGGGACTGTTGTTGAGCGCGCCGGCGCTGTTCCTGCACGGCCAGATCGAAGAGCTCCACGACTGGATCCACCTTCCGGCCTGGGCCTCGCTCGTGATCGCCTCCATTCTCCTTTTTGCAATTTCACGCCTGCATGAACATGGCGTGCGCCTCCTCGAAGGCCTGTTTGACCCTGACCGGCGCGGCGCGGAGGCGCGCTTTGCGCAAATGGAAAGAGCTATTCTTGCCGCAAGAAGCGCCGACGAAATCGATCGGCTTCTGACCGAGGGTCCGGCTCGCGCGCTCGCCCTCTCGTCGGCGGCCGTGTATCGCAGCGATGGCGACCAAATGCGGCGCTATGAAAACGGCGTCGGATGGACGCCGGAGATGGCGGTCGTGCTCGATCCGAACGCCCCCCTTCTGGCGGGAAAGACGATCGGTCCTTCCTTCGAGATCGATCCCGAACGGACGCGGCAGAGCGATTTTCCGCAAGGGCCGCAGCAGCCGGCGCTGGCGTTGCCTGTCGCCGACGCGCTGCGGTGCTTTGCCGTCGCGCTTTATGGCGCGCAGACGTCTGGCGCCAGTCTCGATGGCGCTGATCGCCATGCGCTCGAAAAGCTTGCGGCGGCGGCCTCCGCCGCTTATGCGCGGGTCGAACGCGAAGCGCTCCGCGCGCGAATCGCCGCGCTTGAAACGCAGGCGTCCACCGGGACGGCTCCGGCCTCGGGAGCGCTAGGCTGACTGGGCGGCTCGCTGCGGCAAAGTAAGCGCCCGGCGCGGGTCCGGGCGCTTCTCAATTAAACGTAAAGCTTGCCGCCGCCATCGACAAATTCGGCGCTCTTTTCAGCCATGCCCTTTTCGCGCTCCATCGCGGCGACCTCGTCGCGAATATCCTGCGTGATCTTCATCGAGCAGAATTGCGGCCCGCACATCGAGCAGAAATGCGCGGTCTTGTGCGCATCCTTCGGCAGCGTCTCGTCATGGAACTGCCGCGCCGTGTCAGGATCGAGCCCGAGATTGAACTGATCCTCCCAGCGGAAGTCGAATCTTGCGCGCGACAGCGCATCGTCGCGCAGCTGCGCCGCCGGGTGGCCCTTGGCGAGATCGCCGGCATGGGCGGCGATGCGGTAGGTGATGACGCCTGTCTTGACGTCGTCGCGATCGGGCAGGCCGAGATGCTCCTTCGGCGTCACATAGCAGAGCATGGCGCAGCCGAACCAGCCGATCATCGCGGCGCCGATGCCGGACGTAATATGATCATAGCCCGGCGCGATGTCCGTCGTCAGCGGCCCGAGCGTATAGAATGGCGCCTCGTGGCATTCCTTCAGCTGCTTTTCCATGTTGATCTTGATCTTGTGCATCGGCACATGGCCCGGCCCTTCGATCATCACCTGGCAGCCCTTGTTCCAGGCGATTTTCGTGAGCTCGCCGAGCGTCTCCAGTTCGGCGAATTGCGCGCGATCATTGGCGTCGGCGATGGAGCCCGGACGCAAGCCATCGCCAAGCGAGAAGGAGACGTCATAGGCGCGCATGACGTCGCACAGCTCGTCGAAGCGTTCGTAGAGGAAGCTCTCCTTGTGATGGGCGAGGCACCAGCGCGCCATGATCGAGCCGCCGCGCGAAACGATGCCCGTGGTCCGCTTCGCCGTCAGCGGAATATAGCCAAGCCGCACGCCGGCGTGGATCGTGAAATAATCGACGCCCTGTTCGGCCTGTTCGATCAGCGTGTCGCGGAACAGCTCGAACGTCAGTTTGGTCGGATCGCCATTGACCTTCTCCAGCGCCTGATAGATCGGCACGGTGCCGATCGGCACGGGAGAGTTGCGGATGATCCAGTCGCGGATGTTGTGGATGTTGCGGCCCGTCGACAAATCCATGACCGTGTCGGCGCCCCAGCGGATCGCCCACACCATCTTCTCGACCTCTTCGGCGACAGAGGACGTCACCGCCGAATTGCCGATGTTGGCGTTGACCTTCACAAGAAAATTGCGGCCGATGATCATCGGCTCAAGCTCGGAATGGTTGATGTTGGCGGGGATGATGGCGCGGCCGCGGGCGATTTCGTCGCGCACGAATTCCGGCGTGATGAAGGCCGGAATCGACGCGCCGAAACTTTCGCCGTCGGCGATTTTCGCTTCGGCGCCCTCCAGCATCGCCTCGCGGCCGAGATTTTCCCGGGCCGCGACATAGATCATTTCTTCGGTGATGACGCCTGCGCGCGCAAATTCATATTGCGTGACGAGCGCGCCGTCGCGGCCCTTGCGTGGCGACGTGTTGGCGGGGCAGGGCGGCGCGAGGCGGTCGGGCGACACCGAGCCATTGTCTTCCGGCTGAACCGGTCGTCCCGAATAGAAGTCGAGCCCGGCGCGCCGCGCCAGCCACGGGTCGCGGATCCGCCGCAATCCGGCGGAAAGATCGATCGCAGGCTCGGATTCCGTGTAGGGGCCGGAGGCGTCATAGACGCGCACCGGCGGCTCCTTCGCGGACGGATCGAGCGTGATCTCGCGCAGCGGCACGGCGATGTCGGAGAGCCCGTCGGGATGCACATAGATCTTGCGCGAGCCGGCCATGGGACCCGCGGTCACGCTTTCCGGACGAAGACCCTTCGGCTTGTCGTGAATGTTCATCTCGCTCCTCCGCGCTGTTGTTTTGTCGTTTTCTGGCAGGAGGCGGATGCTCGGAGCGATAAACGGGACGCTCTTTGCTAAGATGCCGATCCCTGCGCTGGCATTATCCAGATTCAGGTTCGATGGGTGTGATCTCAGCCGCCGTCTCCGGCAGCACCCCAAGGCGAAATGCGAACCTAGCGCGCGACGCCTCCGGCTGCAAGCTGATTTGATCTGGCGCAAAAGGCGTAGGGCGCCGACGAGAATTTTATCGTGATCTAGGCAATAGTGCTGATGGCCAAGACCCTTAGGGGCGGATAAAGCCAAGTGAAAATCAAACATTTGCCGGGAGCGCGAGCCATTGAGCGGGTTTGGACGCATTGAGAGTCAAAAACGGCGTTCGAAGATGACGAGCGCCGTGGCCGCGGCGTCGCTGATCGACATGATTGGCTTTACGGGCTCGGGCTATCCTAGGGCCGTTCCGACCATCCTCGCCGAGCGGGCCAGCGCGCGCGTCTCGACCGGCGGCCCAGGCGATTTCGCGCGCATGGCCGATCCGCGCGGCCTTTCGCCAAGGCAGAGCGCCCGCGGAATCTTTCATTACTCGGCCCATCCGGACTACGGGTCGGCGCTTTTCGACTATTTTGCCCGGGCCGAGGCGGCATCTTACGGGCGACATGCTCCCTGTTTGCTTGACGAGGCGCTCTCCTGGCGTCAGCGCTTCATCAAGACAGGGACGATGCGCGCATGATTTCTCGCGCGACCGACGAGCGCTTCATGCGCATGGCGCTGAAAGAAGCGGCGCTTGGCGATTTTCCCTTTGGCGCGTTGATCGTGAAAGATGGCGAGGCAATCTCCACCGGCCGCAATCTCGGCGAGACCAATGATGATCCGACGGCGCATGCGGAAATGGTGGCGCTGCGCGGCGTCATCGCCGCCTATGGCTCCGCACGGCTGAGGGATTCGACGCTGTACGCGACCGGCGAGCCTTGCCCGATGTGCATGGGCGCCATCATCTGGTGCGGCGTCGGACGGCTGGTCTATGCCGCCTCGATCGAGCAATTGGCGCAGCGGATCGGACAGATCGATGCGCCGTGCCGTGATCTTGCCCGCCGGGCGCGCTTTGCCGAGATTTGCATCGAGGGAGGCCTTTTGGCCGATGAGGCTCTCGCCCTGTTCGACTAGATCAAATTCACGCGCTCCCGCAGAAGCGGGAACGGCGCGAACCAACGAGACAATCTGGAGGGAGGATCAAATGGCGAAGGCCATATTCGTCGAAGCCGGTGGCGGGTTTGACCACGTGGTGGTTGGCGCGAGCGAGGCCGCCGCGCCAAAGAGCGGCGAAATAACCGTAAAACTGCATGCCTGCTCGCTGAACTACCATGACTACGTGGTTGTGAGCGGCGTTTGGGGGCCGTCCGAGCGGCGCATTCCGATGGCCGACGGCGCCGGCGAAGTCTCCGCCGTCGGCCCCGATGTGACCGAATTCGCCGTTGGCGATCATGTCGTCAGCACCTTCTTTCCGACCTGGCTCAGCGACGCGCCGATCGTCGACAGCTTCGCCACGGTTCCCGGCGACGGCGTCGATGGCTACGCGCGCGAGATTGTCACGCTCCCGGCGACGGCCTTCACCCATGCGCCGAAAGGCTACAGCCACGCCGAGGCGGCGACCTTGACCACTGCCGGCCTGACGGCGTGGCGCGCGCTCTTTGTCGACGACAGGCTCAAACCCGGAGACATCGTTCTTGTGCAGGGGACCGGCGGCGTCTCGATCTTCGCGCTGCAATTTGCAAAGCTTGCGGGCGCGAGCGTCATCGCAACGTCATCGAGCGATGAAAAACTCGAACGGCTCAAGGCGATGGGCGCGGATCATGTGATCAACTACAAGACTGACGCGGCCTGGGGGGAGACGGCGCGCAAGCTCACGGGCGGGCGCGGCGTCGACCACGTCGTCGAGGTCGGCGGCCCGGCGACGCTCGAACAATCCATGGCGGCCGCGCGCGTCGGCGGCCTTATTTCGGTGATCGGCATCCTGACCGGCGTCGCCGGCGAGTTCCCGCTGCTGCCGGCGCTGGTCCGGCAATTGCGCCTGCAGGGGTTGATCGTCGGCAGCCGCAAGCATCAAATCGAGATGATTCGCGCCATCGACGCCACCGGCATGAAGCCGGTCATCGACAAAAGCTTTGCGCTGGAGGAAATCGTCGCGGCCTTTCGCCATCAGGAAAGCAACAGACATTTCGGCAAGATCTGCTTGAGCTTTTGATGGTGCCGGGCGTGGCCCGCCGCCCGGCTTTCACATGAGGAGGAGGAAGATCGGCGCGATCAACGCGGTCGCGACCGCGTTCAGCCCCATCGCGATGCCCGAAAACGTGCCGGCGACGGAATCCACGCTAAAGGCGCGGGCGGTGCCGATGCCGTGCGACACGAGGCCAACGGCAAACCCGCGCGCGGCGAAGTTGCGGATGCGCATGGCGTTCATCAGGGGCGTCACCATGACTGCTCCGATGATGCCTGTGGAGATCACCAGCACGGCGGTGAGGGCCGGAACGCCGCCGAGCTGCTCGGAGATCGCCATGGCTACCGCCGCGGTCACCGATTTCGGCGCGAGCGAGGCGAGAATATCGCGCGGCAATCCGAACGCAAGCGCGATCGCCAGCGTCGACACAAGGGCCGTCGCCGATCCGACGAGGAGAGCTGCGGCCATCGGCAGCAGATTGCGCCGCACCAGCGGCCAGTTGCGATAGAGCGGCAAGGCGAGCGCGACCGTCGCCGGCCCCAGCAGAAAATGCACGAATTGCGCGCCGTTGAAATAGACCTTGTAGTCGGTTCCGGTCAGCATCAGCAGCGTCGCGACAAAGATGACGGCGATCAGCACCGGATTGGCCAGCGGGTTGCGATTCGTAAGACGCGACAGCGCGTCCGCCGCCAGAAAGGCGAGCAGGGTGATGCTCAGCCACAAAAGCGGCGTCGTCGAAAGATAGACCCAAAGGTTGAAGGGCGCCGTCATGGCTTCGCCTCCCCGGCGGCCCCGTCGACCCAGCGGGCGACAGCGAGGAAGACAAGAACAGTGACGATGAGCGTGATCGCCGTCGATCCGATCAGAACGACCGCGATGGCGAGACCGTGATCTTCGATCAGCTTGAGGTGTTGCACCACGCCGACCCCGGCCGGCACGAACAGCAGCGCGAGATTTTGCAAAAGCCCGTCGGAAACGCGCCCGACGTCGCTTTCGCCGACCGCCGCCCGATCGGTTCCGCTGACGCGCTGGTAAAGCTGCAGGCTGGCGAAAAGCAGAACGAGGCCGAGCACGGGGCCGGGCACCGGCAACGCCAGAGCGCGCGAAAACGCCTCGCCCGCAAGCTGGCATAAAAGGAGCAAGACGAATCCGCGCACCATGGCAGGCGCTCCCCTCTTTGCGCCCGCCGACCGGAGCGGGACTTTGGCTGCGTTAAAACGTGAGGATCCTTGTGTCGCGGGCAAGCGATGTTTAAAGAACGCAGCTTGGCGAAAGCCGCATGTAACGCCAGCGCGCCATCGCGGACGGAGCGCGCAATATAGCAGCTGCGCCGTCCGCGCCGATAGGCTCGCAAGGCGCGATGGCGCTCATTTTCAGGGCCGTCGTTGATGAAATTAAAGCGGGTCAGCTGATTGCCGATGGCGGAAACGTTTCCGGAGAAATACGCGGCGGCATTGCGCGACTGGGCGCCGATCGCGCTCTGGATCGCGGCTTTCGCTATTGCCGATCGCTGGTTCGACCTCCCGATCGTCTTTTCGGCTCCTGCGGCGTTTCTCGGCGCCCTCATCTACGGCTATTTTGCCCGCGAGCGATCGAAGCGCCGAAGGGCCGATTTGATGGAGGAAGCCGCCGCCGCCTGGGAGGAGGTCGAAGCCGCCGCGCGTGACGTCCAGGAAGCCGAGAGCACAAGCGCCGCGGCCGCGGTGATCGCGCAGCGCGGCGAGGCTTATGCCGCTGCGCTCGATCGATCGGCGATCGTGGCCCGGCGGCTCGCCGATTACGACGCGCGTCGCAAGGGTGGTTGAATGTGAGGCGGCCCGCCGTAAAACCTCCGGCCGCGGGGAACCTGCAAAGGACGACGCGAAGCTTAGTGCGGCCTGAAAAAGATTAGCTGGCCGATGGTTAGAAGAATCTCGGCGACGATCAGGATGACGATCGTCGCCTCGAGCCGCGTCGCGCGGTCGGCGTCGAGGATGTCGGTCAGGATTCGCGCGGTCTCGACGATCATGTCGAGCTTGTTCTTCAAGGTTTCGGCGCGTTCCTTCAGCTCATATTCGTCTTCGAGGCGCGCGTAGAGGCGCTCAAGATCGGGCCGGTCCCAAAGAACGTCGGGCTTTTCCTCGACGGCGACCCGGCCTGAGACGCGATGCTGCACCAGCAGCGTCTGTCCGATCAGCTTCAGCATGGACCGGCGCCTCCAGGGTGGCCGTCCTGTGCGGGCGAGGCTCGCCGCAAAGGGTTCGACGATGTCGAACACAGCGTTGACCTCGCGCTCATCGCGTCCGAGCGAGACGCTTTTGGCGAGCGCGTCGGCGACGACGAGAAGGCGCTCCGGCGCCGCGTCCTTCATCGCGATCGAGCCCGCGGGTTCGATCCTGTCGTCGAACTGGGGCGCGATTTCGAGGACGACCATTTCATCGTCGATGTGTTCGTGCCGTCCCGAAACGCGCAGTTTCACCTGCGTCAGGACATCGTCTTCCTCCAGCGGCGAGAGGCCGATCATGACGGCGACGCCGAAGCGGTAGAGCGCGACGAGGCCGTTGGCGCCGGCGTGGAAGGCGAGCGGATTTGTCGAGATTGTGTCGGAGCGCTCGAGCCCGGCGGCGTCGATGCGGTCGCCGAGCAGGAGGGCTCGGGCGGTCAAGCGGCGCACATCCGCGGCGGCGGGGAGGGGTCGATCAGAATTGGTCATGACTTGAGCCTAGCGCTCTTTCCGGCCGGATGAAATCGTCCGACGATTCAGAAATAACGCCAGATCAATGGTTTGAAGAGACGCCGCCGGCGCAGGCCTTTTGCGAACGCCGACGCCTCCGCCACCTGAGCGGCGCGATTGTCCAAAGCAGTAGCGGTATTACATGACATTTTTGTGCGGCGCGCAATTGCATCGGCGCTCAAGGTCGCTTTGCTTCATTCCGTCGCCCCCAATCGCCGCGCGAGATCGCTGATGTCGGCGGCGACGAAGTCCGTCTGGATCTCCGGCGCACGCTCGCCCTTTCCGCCGGGTCCGAACTCGAGCGGCCGGGCGATATGCGCGGTCCTGAGGCCGCAGGCGGCCGCAGCGGCAAGATCATCGCTGTGCGCGGCGACCATCAAACAGGCCGACGGCGGCAAGTCTAACGCTGCCGCGGCGCTGAGATAAACCTCCGGCGCCGGCTTGTAGGCGCAGGCGATCTCTGCGCCGAGGATGGCGTCGAAGGGAAAGCCGTTGCGGCGCGCCAGCGCCACGAGAAGCGAAATATTGCCGTTCGACACCGGCGCGATCAGGAACGCCTCACGCAAGGCACCGAGCCCAGCCGCGACGTCCGGCCATGCGTCGAGCCGGCGCCAGGCGAGATTGAGTTCACCCAGCGCGGCCTCGGGGGCTCCGCCAAGGCCAAAGCGCGGCAGAATGCGATCGAGGTTGCGGCGATGGATCAGATCGAGCTTGGCGAAGGCGATCCGCCCGGAGCGGACTTCTTCCATGCCGGTCTGGTACTCGCCGCGCCAGGCGTCGGCGAAGGCCGGCCAATCGAGGCGATAGCCAAGCGGCGCCAGAAGGGCTTCGGCCTCCCGCGCGACGCCGCCGCGCCAATCGACCAGCGTGCCGAAGACGTCGAAAAAGAGCGCCTTGACGTTTAAATTGAGCGGCGTCGCGTCGGACACGAAAAATCCCCGAAAGCTGGCGGCCTTAACGCTTAGCGCCGGGGCGGATCGGCCGCGCGCGGAAAGATCATTGACGCCAAGCCGGCCCTCGGCTATAGACCGGCCTCCTATTTGAGGAATAAACGTGAAGTTTTCTCTCATCGTAACTTGCGCGTCGGGGTCGGGACGGAGATAAACTCCGAGTTCCCGAGCTGGCGCGCGTCCCGAGGCCCTTAGGGGCCTTTTTTATTGTCCGCAAGCCAGCGCCGCGCAGGAGGCGTGAGGGCTTAAGGCCTTGTCGAAGGTCCGATCGGCCGAAGATCGGAATTCTATTCCGGAGCTGAGCATGTCGAATTTGATCACCGGAGCCGAGATGGTCGTGCGGGCGCTGCAGGACCAGGGCGTCGACAGTATTTTCGGCTATCCGGGCGGCGCGGTGCTGCCGATCTACGACGCCTTGTTTCATCAGAACCAGATCGTTCACGTACTGGTGCGCCATGAGCAGGGCGCCGCGCACGCGGCGGAAGGCTATGCCCGCTCCAGCGGCAAGGTCGGCGTCGTCCTCGTGACCTCGGGACCCGGCGCAACCAACGCCGTCACGGGCCTCACCGATGCGCTGATGGACTCGATCCCGCTGGTTTGCATCACCGGCCAGGTGCCGACGCATCTCATCGGCTCCGACGCGTTCCAGGAATGCGACACGGTCGGCATCACGCGCCATTGCACCAAGCATAATTATCTGGTGCGCTCGATCGAGGATCTGCCGCGTGTGCTGCATGAGGCGTTTTACGTCGCGCAAACGGGTCGGCCGGGTCCCGTCGTCATCGATATTCCGAAAGACATTCAATTCGCGCTGGGCGATTATTTCGGCCCGCACAAAATCGAGCACAAGACCTATAAGCCGAGGCTTGACGGCGACGCCGAGAAGATCGAGCACGCCGTCACCATGATGCTGGCGGCGCGGCGGCCGGTTTTTTACACGGGTGGCGGCGTCGTCAATTCCGGGCCGGAAGCCTCGCGGCTGCTGCGCGAATTCGTCGAACTGACCGGCTTTCCGATCACCTCGACGCTGATGGGCCTTGGCTCCTATCCGGCCTCGGGCGACAAATGGCTTGGCATGCTTGGCATGCACGGGACCTTCGAGGCCAATAACGCCATGCATGATTGCGATCTCATGATCGCCGTCGGCTCGCGTTTCGATGATCGCATCACCGGCCGGCTCGACGCCTTCTCGCCCGGCTCGAAGAAGATCCACATCGACATCGATCCCTCCTCGATCAACAAGAACGTCAAGATCGATCTCGGCATTATCGGCGATTGCGCGCATGTGCTGCGGCAGATGTTAGATGCCTATCGCGCGCGGAAATCCGCGCCCGACGAGGCCGCGCTGACGCGCTGGTGGCAGGAGATCGACAAATGGCGCGCCCGGAAGTCGCTGTCCTTCAAGCAGTCGGGCGCGGTGATCAAGCCGCAATATGCGGTACAGCGCCTCTATGAGCTGACGAAGAACCGCGACGCCTACATCACGACGGAAGTCGGCCAGCATCAGATGTGGGCGGCGCAGCACTATCATTTCGAAGAGCCGAACCGCTGGATGACCAGCGGCGGCCTCGGCACGATGGGCTACGGCCTGCCGGCGGCGATCGGCGCGCAGATCGCCCATCCGGGCGCGCTCGTCGTCGACATCGCCGGCGAAGCTTCGATCCTGATGAATATTCAGGAGCTGTCGACCGCCATACAATTCCGTTTGCCGGTCAAGATCTTCATCCTCAACAATGAATATATGGGGATGGTCAGGCAATGGCAGGAATTGCTGCACGGCGGGCGTCTGTCGCAGAGCTATTCGGAGGCGCTCCCTGATTTCGTCAAGCTCGCCGAAGCCTATGGCGCGCAGGGCATCCGCTGCTCGGATCCCGCAAGTCTTGATGGCGCCATTATCGAGATGATCGAATCGCCCCGCACCGTGGTGTTCGATTGTATCGTCGACAAGACCGAAAACTGTCTGCCGATGATTCCCTCGGGCAAGGCGCATAATGAAATGCTGATGCCCGACGAAGACGATATCGAGGCCGTGATCGACGCGGCCGGCAAGATGCTGGTTTGAGAGACATGAACGCCGTGACCGCTCCCCCCTCCGCGCCGCTTTCGCCCTATTCCTCGGCCATCGGCAAATCCAACATCGAGACGCATACGCTCTCGGTGCTGGTCGATAATGAGCCGGGCGTGCTCGCGCGCGTCGTCGGCTTGTTTTCCGGCCGCGGCTACAACATCGAGAGCCTGACCGTCGCCGAGGTCGTGCAGGCCGAGCATCTGTCGCGCATCACCATTGTGACGACCGGCACGCCGGTCGCGATCGAACAGATCGGCCATCAGCTGGAGCGGCTCGTGCCGATCCACAAGGTGACCGATTTGACCCTGCGCGGCGATTCCGTCGAGCGTGAGCTGGCGATGATCAAGGTCGCCGGAAGGGGCCAGGACCGCGAGGAGGCGCTGCGGCTCGCCGACGCCTTCCGCGCGCGAGTCGTTGACGCTTCCATTGAAAGCTTCGTTTTCGAGCTCACCGGCGCCGCCGCGAAAATCAACCAGTTCGTCGAGCTGATGCGGCCGATCGGCCTCGTCGAGGTTTCGCGCACCGGCGTCGCCGCGATCGCACGCGGCCCGCAGGCGATGTGAGCTTTGCGGTTGCTTTGACAAAGCGGCGCGGGCGCTTAAAAAGCCCGTCATTCTATTCGTAGATCGTCCGCAACGCTTGCGGCAGTTTTTGAGGAAACGTCACGTCATGCGCGTCTATTATGATCGGGATGCCGACATCAATCTCATCAAGTCGAAGAAGGTCGCCATTGTCGGTTATGGCAGCCAGGGCCACGCGCATGCGTTGAACCTCCGCGATTCCGGCGTCAAGGATGTCTGCGTCGCGTTGCGTGAGGGCTCGGCCACGGCGGCGAAGGCGGCGGGCGAGGGCCTCAAGGTTCTCAGTGTGGCCGACGCCGCCAAATGGGCCGATGTCGTGATGATGCTGACTCCCGACGAATTGCAGGGCGACATCTACAGCGAACATCTGGCGCCGAACCTCAAGCAGGGCGCCGCGCTGTTGTTTGCGCACGGCCTCAACATCCACTTCAACCTGATCGAGCCGCGCAAGGATCTCGACGTCGCCATGGTTGCCCCAAAAGGCCCGGGCCATACGGTGCGATCGGAATATAAGCGCGGGGGCGGCGTGCCCTGCCTCATCGCCATCGCGCAGGACGCCTCCGGCAACGCCCATGACATCGCGCTTTCCTACGCCTCGGCGATCGGCGGCGGGCGCGCGGGCATCATCGAGACAACCTTCCGCGAAGAATGCGAGACGGATCTGTTCGGTGAGCAGGTCGTGCTCTGCGGCGGCCTCGTCGAGCTGATCCGGGGCGGCTTCGAGACGCTGGTCGAGGCCGGCTATGCGCCGGAAATGGCCTATTTCGAATGCCTGCATGAAGTGAAGCTGATCGTCGACCTCATCTATGAGGGCGGCATCGCCAACATGAATTATTCGATCTCGAACACCGCCGAATATGGCGAATATGTCACCGGCCCGCGCATCGTCACGCCGGAGACGAAAGCCGAAATGAAGCGCGTCTTGACCGACATCCAGTCGGGCAAATTCACAAGAGACTGGATGCTGGAGAACAAGGTCAACCAGACCTCGTTCAAGGCGACGCGGGCCAAGGCGGCCTCGCATCAGATCGAGGAAGTCGGCGCAAAGCTCCGCGCCATGATGCCCTGGATCGGCGCCAACAAGCTGGTGGACAAGGCGAAGAACTGAGGGTGGAAGGGGCGTACCCGAAATGACGGCGTGGAATAGAGCCGCCTCAAGGCGCAAGCCGAGTTCAATTACGGGCTTGGCACCGAGATACTGTTCCTATTCGTCGCTCCCGGCAATAGTGGTGCGGTGAGGTGCACGGTCGAGAACTCGTTCGGAGCAGACGGACTAAAGTATGTTTTTCGCCTTAGTAACATGCCCTGACGAATTTCGGAACTCTTGCCATGTCGCTACGGATGATAAGGGACGTGCTAAAAGCCAGAGAAGTCCTGACGCATTGCTCCCTCTGCGGGCGGGCCTTTGCGCGTTTTCCTTCAGATGAAGAGCATATTTTTCCGCGATGGCTTCAACACCACCACGAGCTTTGGAACCGGAAGCTCAATATTCCGAATTTCCTAGGCAAGCGTTACAAGACCGTCAAAATCACAATTTGTCAGCGGTGCAATGGCACGACTTTTGGTGCCCTTGAGACGCGCCTTGCGCCGCTTCTTACCAACGGTGACCCATTCACTAGCATCGTCACGGTCTGCGACGCTGAACTTGCAGTCTGGCTTGGAAAAATTTTCTGGCTGCTCATCCGCAAGAGTCATTCCGTTATCGATTATAGAACTCGGGGCTTGCCGAAACCGGGGCGCATTATCCCCGATGAATTGTTCCCGGGCACGCTTTATCTCGGAATGATGCAGCGCGCATTTGCTACGGGAAAGGGGTTCGAATCATGCTTTAATAACGATCTACTTATTCCCGAGTTATTTTGTGGTGCTCCGTTTTCGCTCTACCGTTTTCGTATAGATACCCGTGACAATCGATTTGAAGCCTTCGATTTCATGGACAATCCGGCAACCTTGGGAGTTGCTTTTCGTAGCGACAATCTCGGTATCATATGTATTTTCGATGGCGGCTTGCACCGACGCTTTCGCCAACATTGGTACGAGTTTTTAGCCGGTCACGCGCTCCATCCGCTACAGTTTGCGGAAGTTGCCGCGCGCATAATCTATGATCAGACTGTTCTTCATGAGGATGCGACGAGGGTAACTTACTATTGGAATAAGGCGCTTAATGCCATTGTTTCGCAAATGCATACGCCGCGATATTTTAATCCGTACTTGGAAGTGCATCACGATCCAAAACGGCAAGCGGACTTGATCGCGCGCTTCACTTTTAATGATCCTTCCTGGATTCTTCGCCCAGACGGTAGCATGGTGACCTGCCTGCACGATTTAAATGGTGATTTTCTGCGCTTTGCAGTGACCGATGAGGAATTGGCTGCGGCCCGGGCCGATCCCAATCAGATTGTATTTGGCCCCATGAATAGCGACTGGCGCGTCAGCGAGCATGGGCCGAGCAGTAGCGGGTCTGCCTAAAGTCCTACGGACTTTGGGTCGCGGAGGCGCAAAATCAAACCTCAATAAGCTACTCATTGCGAGTCTGGTCGTCTTTAGCTGCACGTAATTCCCCAGCCACTTCTCAATGCGATGCAGGTACAGGCCACTACGCCGCCTTCTGGTAATCCTTGATGTCCGAAAAAATCACCTCGGGCCATTTGTCCTGTTCATATTTCAGATCCCACGCCGACGCGGCCATGAAGACGGGGGCGCCGTCGAGGTCGAGCGCCATTGACGAGGGATGTGCGCGGATGAATTTGTCGAGTTCGGGGGCAGGCGCCGTGATCCAGCGGCAGGACTCGAAGCGGCTCTGCTCGAAGCTGACGCCTAACCCATATTCGGCCTCAAGCCGCTCGGCCAGCACGTCGAGCTGCAGCGCGCCGACGACGCCGACGATGGCGCCGGAGCCGTCGTTCGGCAGAAACAGCTGCACGACGCCTTCCTCGCCCATCTGGCTCAAGGCTTCGCGCAGCTTCTTCGCCTTCATCGCGTCGCCGATTTTCACGCGACGCAGGATTTCCGGGGCAAAGCTCGGCACGCCGCGAAAGACAAGATCCTCGCCCTCGGTCAGCGTGTCGCCGATGCGCAGCGTGCCATGGTTGGGGATGCCGACGACATCGCCGGCATAGGCTTCCTCGGCGAGCTGGCGGTCCTGCGCGAAGAAGAATTGCGGCGCATTAAGCGCGATGTTCTTGCCGGTCCGCACCAGCTTCGCCTTCATGCCGCGCCGCAGTTTTCCCGAGCAGACGCGCATGAAGGCGATGCGGTCGCGGTGGTTCGGATCCATGTTCGCCTGGATCTTGAAGACGAAGCCGGTCATCTTGTCTTCGCGCGCATCGACTTTTCGCGAGGCGGCTTCCAACCCCTGCGGCGGCGGCGCGAATTCGCCGAGCGCGTCGATGAGGTCACGTACGCCGAAATTGCGCAGCGCGCTGCCGAAAAAGGTCGGCGTCAGATGGCCTTCGAGAAACGCCTTGCGGTCGAAATGCTTGAGCCCGCCGCGCGCGAGTTCGATCTGCTCGCGCACGGTTTCGAATTCGGATTCGCCAAGCAGACTTTTGATGAACGGGTCGTCGGGGCCGGAGACCGCGACCGGCTCGCCGTCGCGGTCGATCTGGCGCACGATATTGCGCGCAAGGTCGAAGGTGCCCCTGAAGCCGCGGCCGGAGCCGAGCGGCCAGGTCATCGGTGCGACGTCGAGGGCGAGCGTCTTTTCAATCTCGTCGATGAGATCGAACGGGTCGCGCGTCTCGCGGTCGAGCTTGTTGATGAAGGTGATGATCGGGATGTCGCGCAGGCGGCAGACCTCGAACAGTTTTCGCGTGCGCGCCTCGATGCCCTTGGCCGCGTCGATCACCATGATGGCGGAATCGACCGCCGTCAGCGTACGATAGGTGTCTTCGGAGAAATCCTCATGGCCCGGCGTGTCGAGCAGATTATAGACGCAGCCGCCATATTCGAAGGTCATCACGGAGGTGACGACAGAGATGCCGCGCTCGCGCTCGATGCCCATCCAGTCGGAGCGGGTCTGGCGGCGGTTCGCCTTGGCGCGCACTTCGCCGGCGAGCTGGATCGCGCCGCCGAACAGCAGCAGCTTTTCGGTGAGCGTCGTCTTGCCGGCGTCGGGGTGGGAGATGATGGCGAAAGTGCGCCGGCGCGCCACGGGGTCTTTAAGCTGGGGGTCGGAAGCGTTCATAGGTTTGCTACGTCGCAAGGGGCGCTCGCGATGTCAATTGTTTCGGGGCGCCTGGAACAGCGCCGCGGAAACGGGCATTGACGGGGCGTAAATCGAGGAGAGCGGCCATGCCGCAACCGGATTCCGACGATCCGTTCGATCTGCGCCGTTTCGTCGAGGCCCAGGAGGGCGTCTTCGCGCGGGCCTGCGCGGAGCTCCAGCGCGGGCGCAAGGCGACGCATTGGATGTGGTTCATCTTTCCGCAGATCGCCGGGCTCGGATCGAGCGCCATGGCGCAGCGCTATGCGATGTCCGGGCGCGCCGAGGCGCAAGCCTATCTGCGCCACATGATTCTGGGGCCGCGGCTCAAAAGCTGCGCCGAAATCGTCAACGCGCTCGAAGGCGGCTCGGCGGCGGAGATTTTCGGCTATCCCGACATGCTGAAATTCCAGTCTTCGATGACGCTGTTCGCCGCAACGGCGGAGGACAATCGCGTTTTCCTCGAGGCTTTGCGCAAATATTTCGGCGGCGGGCAGGATCAGGCGACGCTGGAGCGGCTGTGACGCCGTGGCCTCAAGCCTTCGGCCAGAGCGCGAAGAAATGGTGGGTTGGCCCGTGGCCTTCTCCCGTTCCGACATTCAGGGCGCCCGCGGCGCCGAGCGCGCCGGTGAGATAGGCTTTGGCGGCGGCGACGGCGTCGAGAAGCGGCAGGCCGCGGCCGAGAAAAGCGGCGATCGCCGAAGACAGCGTGCATCCCGTGCCATGGGTGTTGCGCGTTTTGACGCGCGGCGCTGAGAGAATTTCCTCGGTTGCGCCGTCGAGGAAAAAATCCTCCGATGTCTCGCCCCCGGCGTCGCCGCCCTTGATCAGCACGGCTTTGGCGCCGAGCCGAACGAGGCGGTCCGCCGCCTCGCGCATCTGCGCCGGACCTAACGGGCGCGGCGCGTCGGAGAGGCGCCTCGCCTCACTGAGGTTGGGCGTCACGAGGCTCGCGAGCGGGAACAGGCGGGCGACGATCGCCTGTTCGACGCCCTCGCTGGCGAGCGCGTCGCCGCTTGTCGCGACCAGCACCGGATCCAGCACGATCGCGGGCGGCTTGTAAAAAGCCAGCCGATCGGCCACGGCCTCGACGACGGCCGCCGAGCCGAGCATGCCGATTTTGACCGCCGCGACCGCGATATCGTCAAATATCGCGTCGATCTGAGCCGCGACGAAATCGGCTGGCGGCACATGGACCGCCCTGACGCCGCGCGTGTTCTGCGCCGTCAGCGCCGTGATCGCCGCCATGCCGTAACAGCCGAGCGCCGAAAATGTCTTGAGATCGGCCTGAATCCCCGCGCCGCCGCTTGGGTCTGAGCCGGCGATCGAAAGAATGTTGGGCGTCATATCGTTGCTTCCTGCTGACGGGCCATGCGTCAGCGCCGCAGCGGAGCCGGCTTCGCGCGGCCGCGTCCGCGGTGGCGGAACGGCGCGAAAAGAATTTGCCAGGCGCCGAAACCAGCCACGAAACCAAGCCCGCCGAGCGCGAAACCCTCGCCCGTCACCGGAACCGCAGGCTCGAAGCTGGCATAGGCCCGGCGCGCGATCAAGGGATCGAAGTCGGCGGCAAGCGCCGTCAAGCGTCCGATCGGCCCCGATTGCGCCATGGCTTGGTTAGAGCGCGTCAGTTTCTGGAGTCGCTCGGAAACATCCTTCATCTGGCTGCCGCGGTCGCGTACGAATTCGTCTGTGCTGGCGCGCAGCCGCGCAATCCCTTCGTCCTCGCTGAGGCCCTGGCGCGCGCTGTCGTCGTCGAAGGTTGTGACGATCGCCTGCAATTCGTCGATCGCGCCGCCAAGCCTTTGACGATATTGTTGGGCGTATTCGGGGATTTGCGACGCGGCGACGCCGGTCGCTATCCCGAAGCATAGAGCGAGCCTTGACCGCAGCATTGCTCACCCCTGTGGCGCTTGTACGCCGGTAAGATAGGCGCCGGGGTCAACAAGGTCCAGTCGCGGCGCGACGCGGGGGGCCGACGCGCCGCGAAACTGTCAGGTCGGGTCTTCGCGATGCAGATCGTGCAGGGTCACGCCCTTCGTCAAAGAGGAGCGCCGCAGCCATTCGGGATGGCGCAGGGTGCGCAACGTGTCCTCATAGCCGGAGTCCCAATGCTCGCGCATCGAGGTGCCGGAGAATTCATAGTCGCGCGCATGGCCTTCGTAATTCTTATGCTGGTAGATCAGCTGGACGATATTGACGATGGCCGGCTTTTCCGCCTGCGCGATCAATTCGCGTTCGCCGGGCAGCAGCAGTTCCGGCGGAATGCGCTTCAGGGCGTCGACAAGCTGTGTCTTGAGCTTGTAGATGCGCGCAAATGTGTCGGTGTTCTGCCGCGTGCGGCTTGAATAGACGATCTCCTTGTGACGCGTCAGAACGTCGGACATCTGCCGGGGCAGCACCCCCCGCGCGCTGAACAGATCGACCTGGAACACGAGGGATGACAGATGTTCCTCCTGATCGAGCAAATATTGCAGCGGCGTGTTGGAAACGATGCCGCCGTCCCAATAGTATTCGCCCTCGATCTTCACCGCGGGAAGCGCCGGCGGCAACGCGCCGGACGCCATGATGTGCTCCGGCCCAATGCGCTGCTTTTGCGTATCGAAATAGACAAAGTTTCCCGTGCGCACATTGACCGCGCCGACGCTCAGCCGTTTGCGTCCGTCGTTCAGAAGGTCAAAGTCGATCAGGCTTTCGAGCGTCGCTTTCAAAGCTGCAGAATCGTAATAGCTGGTTGCGCCGTCGGAGCCCGGAAATTGCAGCCACGGGCTCGTCCTGCGAGGCTGGAAAAAGCCCGGCTGCCCCATCAGCAGCGTGAACAGCGAGCTTGTCTGGTTGCGCAGATCCCGAAAATGATCGCCCTGCGGCGTGTAGCTCCAGATTTTGCGGCCGGACACGGTATTCCAGAAGGCCTCAAGGTTCTTGAGGCGCGAGATCGGCGTGTTGCCGGCGATGATCGCCGAATTGATCGCGCCGATCGAGACGCCGGAAATCCAGTTCGGCTCGACGCCGGCTTCGCTCAGCGCCTGGAACACGCCGATCTGATAGGCGCCCAGCGCGCCGCCGCCCTGGAGCACGAGGGCGACGCGATCATAGGCGCGCGAGATCGCCGCGATGTCTTCTGTTCTTGGCGCGCGGGTGGGCGTCATCTCGTTCATCGCGTCGCCTCAAGGATGGCGTTTTCGTCCGAGGACAGGCGACTCGGCGACAGATAGTCATGCACGACCTCGCCGAGGCCGAGCGTCATGTCGCCGATGAAATGTGTCGCCGACACCACGTCGAGCACGGGCAGCCGGGCCACGTCTGCTGCGACATGATTGAAGAGTTGCAGGGCGGCGGGGCCGCTCCAGGCGCCCTTCAGATCGACGTCCTGCATGTGGTAGCGCACCAGCTCGCAGATGCGCGGCGATCCATCGACGTCGGGAATGATTTTGATCAGAAAATTCGGCTCGTCGAGCGCGCGCAGCGTCGGTTCAAGATCGAGTATCTTGTGCTTGTAGCCCATCGTCGCGACGGCGCAGAGCACCGAGCCGTAGGTTAGTTTGCCGACGAGCACTTCCTGTTCGCGCGCGAGCGTCGGCTTGGCGAGTTTCTTGGGAAAGCCCCAGATTTCGCGCCCGCCGGCGATCGGCGCCTCATCGTCGAGATACATCGAATGAACATAAGAGCCGCGCTCGCCGCGAAAGGAGACGGGGATGACCTGCCCGGTTTCCGTGTAGTCGCCAAAGCCGGTGGAGTCCGGCATGCGGATGAATTCATATTTGACGATGTCGCCGACAGGCTCGAGCGGCTCCGGCAGCACAGCGCGCAGAGCGCTTGGATCGGTCCGGTAGGAAATAACCATGAATTCGCGATTGTAGAATCGATAGGGCCCCGGCGGATAAGACGGATCATTCAGCGGCATGGCGAAGGCGCGCGCGGCAATTTCATCGATTTTCATGGGATGCCTTGATCGAGGTCATGGAATCCCAAAAATCTAGCAGAGCCATGTGACGGAGAATTAACGCCGCGCCTGCGTTTGTCAGGCCGGCATTGTCAGCAACCCCGCCGCGCCATCGGCGCCGCCGAACAACATCCTGCGTCCGGTCTCGTCCCAGGCGAGGGTTGTGATCGCGCCGGCCCCCTCCGCGCGCACGAGAAGTTCGGCGCCGTCCGCCTGGCGGCAAAGCAGGATCATGCCATCCTCATAGCCCTGCGCGAGGATCGGGCTTTTGGGATGAAACGCCACCGTCGTGACCCTTGCGGAGCGCACGCCCAATTCGCTCGGCGCCTTGTTGACGGGGCCTTCCTTCGAGTTGAACGGCCAGACAATGGCGGCCTCGGCGCCGGAGGTCGCGAGCCAGTTTCCGTCATGCGACCATGACATGGAGCGCGGCTTCGCCGGATAGCCGCTGAGGCGCAAATCCTTCTTGTCCGAGAGGCGCCACGCATGCAGCGCGTTCTCCTGCATCGAGGTCACGATGAATTTTCCGTCGGGGGAGGCGGTGATCTCGAGATGCGAGCCTTTCCAGTGCAATTCGTCGGGCTCCGCCGCGGCGTTGGGAAACCACAGACTTGCGCCATTGTAGTGCGAGACGGCGAGCCGGTAGCCTTTCGGCAAAAACGCGAGGCCGCGTACGGTTGACGGCGCCGTGAAGGCCTTGACGTCGCCCTTGGCGCCACGGGCGAACACCTGCCGTCCGGTCGACCAGGCGACAGCGCCGTCCGCGCGGGCGGCCAGCGCGTCGATCCATTTGCCTTTTTCGCGCGCAAGCTCGCGCATTACGCCATCGCCCGCGATTTCAACCACGCGCCCATCGTCGCCGCCGGTGATCAGAACATCTCCCGCCTTCACGGCGATGAGAATGGCGGCGTCCGGATGCGCCGCGACCAGTCTTGCGTCAGCGCCGCCTCCGAGCAGAATTTGTCCGTCGCCCAGCGCGAAAGCGGGCGCCCCAGCGATGAAAGCCGCGGCCGTCACCGGCGCTCCGGCGTCGAGCGCCGCGACATTGGACGTCAGCGATGTTGGCGCCGCCATAGGGGATCTCGCGATGGTTTCCATGGGATCTCGCTCAGGCGGCGCAGGCGAGGAAGCCGCTGCGGATTTCATCTTCCTTGAGGTGACGGCCGATGAAAACGACGCGGCTGCGGCGCGTCTCGCCCGGCTTCCAGTCCTGTTGCAGATCGCCGTCGAGGATCATATGCACGCCCTGGAAGACGAAGCGCTTCGGCTCGTCCTTCAGCGCGATGATGCCCTTGGAGCGCAGGATCGCTGCGCCCTCGGTCTGGATATAGGAATTGATCCAGGGCAGGAATTTATCGGGATCGACGTCGCCCTCGATCGTCAGGGCCACCGACTGCATCTCCTCATCATGGTAATGCTTCAGGCCGTGGCCGTTTTTGGCATGATGATCGTCATGGTCATGATGCTCGTGCTTGTGCCCATGATCGTGGTTGTGGTCGTGTTCGTGGTGATCATGCTCTTGTTCCACTTCGAGGAACTGCGGCTCGATTTCGAGAATGCGGTCGAGATCGAAGGCGTTGCGGTTCAGGACTTCCTCCAGCGAAACCGCGCAATTCTGCGTCTTGTGCAACCGGGCGTAGGGATTTATGGCGCGGATGCGCGCCTCCACATCGGCGAGATCCTCGGCGCCGACGAGGTCGATCTTGTTCAAAATGATGACGTCGGCGAAGGCGATCTGGCTCTTGGCCTCGGGCGCATCCTTCAGCCGCTCCGCCAGCCATTTCGCGTCGGCGACCGTCACCACCGCATCAAGACGAGCGGCCTCGCGCACATCCGCGTCGACGAAAAATGTTTGCGCCACAGGCGCCGGATCGGCAAGGCCCGTGGTTTCGACGATGATCGCGTCGAACTTGCCCTTGCGCTTCATCAGCCCCTCGATGATGCGGATGAGGTCGCCGCGCACCGTGCAGCAGATGCAGCCATTGTTCATTTCGAACACTTCTTCGTCGGCCCCGACGACGAGGTCGTTATCGATGCCAATCGAGCCGAATTCATTGACGATGACGGCGAATTTCTTGCCGTGGTCCTCGGAGAGAATGCGGTTCAAGAGCGTCGTCTTGCCGGCGCCGAGATAGCCGGTGAGCACGGTGACGGGTATTTTATCGGCCATTCGATCCTCCGGGGGAGCTGACTTTGGACGCGCCGCCGCGGCGGCGGGATTGGCCTCAAAATAGGGGGCGCAGCGGCGGACGCCAAGTCTTGGACCCGGCGGCCCGCCGGATCCGCCATTTGCTGCGCGCCAGCGACGAAATCCTGGCTCATGCGGCGCCGGCCATTGGCTGACGCAGCCTGCGTCCTGGCGCCGGTTTTCGTGAGTTGGATCCGACCGCGCGATCTGGTACGCAAAGCGCATGACCAAGACGTCCCGTCAATTCCTCGTCATCGTCGCAGCGCTGGGGCTCGGCCTCGCATTGTTTGGCGCTTTTGCCCTGCGCGAGCTTTCCGATCGGGCGGAGGGGCAGGGCGTCGCGCGGATCGGCGGTCCGTTCGAGCTCGTTGCGCAGACTGGCGAGCCCTTTACCGACGCCAGCCTGAAGGGACGTCCGCACATCGTCTTCTTCGGCTACACCCATTGTCCCGATTTCTGTCCAACGACGTTGACGCAAATCTCCTCTGTGTTCGGGGAACTCGGGGCGGACGCAAAGATCGGCGCGCTGTTCGTCTCGATCGATCCGCAGCGGGATACGCCGCAGGCGATGAAGGACTATCTTGAAAGCTTCGATCCGCGCATCATTGGCGTCACGGGAAGCGACGCGCAGATTCGCGCCATCGCCAAGGCCTACAAAGTCTATTTCAGGAAACAGGACGGCGAGGGCGGCGCCTATACCATGGATCATACCGGCGTCGTCTATCTGATGGACGCCGACGGCCGCTTCGTCAACGCGCTTAATCTTGAGCGGCCGGCGGCCCAGGTCGCCGATGAACTCAGGCGCTATATTCAATAAAATCCCAGCGGGAAATATTTCAAATAGAGATCCGTGTAGACCCCGCGCGCCCAAAGGTCGGCGAGGGCGTAATCGAGCGCCTGCCGCAGCGCCGGATTGTCTTTTTTCAGCGCGATCCCGACGCCATCGCCGAAAAAATGCGATTCAAGGAAAGAGCCGCCGGAAAAAGCGCAGCAATCCCGCGCGGCCGGTCCTTGCAGCCAGACGCTGAGGGCGGCGCCGTCGCCGAAAATGACGTCGACGTCGCCATTCTTCAGCGCGTCCGTCAGCGCCGTTTGCGAGTCGAAGGTTTTGCGCACGGAGCCCTTGAAATATGCGTCGAGATAGGCCTCATGCGCCGTTCTTGCGATCACGCCGATGAATTTGCCGCGCAGCGTCTCCGGGCTCGCCTCGCCGAGCTGCGTCTGCCGCAAGCGAACGAAGCGCGCCGGATTCTTGGCGTAAGGAACCGTGAAATCAAGCGTTTCCCGTGCCTTGGCGTCGATCTTGAGCGAGGCGATGATGGCGTCGCCTTCGTCGGCTTTGAGGGCGTCGACGAGCGTGTCGAAGCGACGGGCCTGAATTGTGCAAGAGAGCTTCAGCGTCTCGCAAATGGCGCGGGCGAGATCGATGTCGAATCCTGCCAGAGCGCCGTCCGGCATTTCGAAATGGAACGGCGGATAATCGCTGTCGGTGAGAAAGCGGAGGCTGTGCAGATTGCCGAGATCGGGCTTGCTCGGCCGCGCATGCGGATCAAAGAAGCTCGGCGCGAAGGTCGGATCGCCGAGCGCCGGAGCGCACCAGACAAGGGGCGCGGCCACGACAAGCAGAGCGGCGCGCCGAACTCTGGCGCGGAACGGAATTCGTCTGATATATTGAATGTTTAACCTCAGGTCGGACATGAATCCATCGCCCGGATGCTAAACTGGCGTTCAAAAGATTTCCGAGCGCAGACTATGACGAAAGCGTCGCCATGAACAGGACGTCGGCCGCTCCAGCGCCTGCCGAGCCCGGCCGCCCGATCATGACCGGGCTCGCCTCGCTGCCGGTATTCTTCAATGTCAGGGGCAGGCGCGTCGTCATCGCCGGCGGGTCCGCGGCCGCCTTGTGGAAAGCCGAACTCGTTCAGGCGGCCGGCGCGTCGGTCGCGGTTTTCGCCGCCGCCCCCTGCGACGGATTGGCGGAGCTTGAGCGCCGATGCGCGTCGGTGATGCTGGTCCGCCGGCGATTTGAGCCCGGCGACATGGAGGGCGCGGCTCTGGCGCTTGCCGACTGCGACAGCGCCGAAGAGGCGGCGCAATTTCACGCTGCCGCGCGGGCGCGCGGCGTTCCGGCGAATGTGATCGACAAGCCCGCTTCGTCCGATTTTCAGTTCGGCGCGATCGTTGATCGTTCCCCTTTGGTCATTGCCATTTCGACAGATGGCGGCTCGCCCATTCTCGGACAGGCCTTGCGCGGCCGTATCGAAGCCATGCTGCCGGCGGCGATCCGGCTTTGGGCCGGCGCTGCTAAATCCTGGCGCGCGCCGCTGAAGGCATTGGATCTCGCTCCAAAATGGCGCCGACGGTTCTGGGAGCTGTTTAACCAGCGGGCTTTGACGCCAAACGCCGCGCCGCCCGGCCCTGACGAATTCAAGTCGCTGCTGGCGGAGGCGACGGCTGAGGATCCGCGCGCAGCGCAGGGCTCCGTCGCGCTCGTCGGCGCCGGCCCGGGCGATCCGGAACTGCTGACGCTGAAAGCCTTGCGCCTCCTGCAAGCGGCGGATGTCGTGCTTTACGACGATCTTGTCGCGCCGGAGATTCTCGATATGGGGCGCCGCGAGGCGACAAAAATCCCGGTCGGCAAGCGCGGCTACCGGCCGTCCTGCAAGCAGGACGACATCGTCGCCCTGATGATCGAGCTCGCGACCGAGGGCAAGCGGGTGGTGCGGCTCAAGGGCGGCGATCCGATGATTTTTGGGCGCGCCAGCGAGGAGCTTGCCGCCCTTCACGCCGCGGGAATCGCGACAAGCGTAGCGCCCGGCGTCACGGCGGCGCTCGGGGCGGCCGCCTCGCTGCAGCTCTCGCTGACCGAGCGCGTGCGGGCGCGGCGGCTGCAATTCATCACCGCCCACGCCCATGACGGCCGGCTGCCGGAAGACATCGACTGGCGCGCGCTGGCCGACCCCCGCGCGTCCAGCGTCATTTATATGGGCGCGCGAACGCTCAGCTCCCTCGTTGAGCAGCTGGCGGCGCATGGCGCGGACCCTTCGACGCCGGCGCTTCTCGTCGAGCGCGCGACCTGCCCGGACGAGCGCGTGATCAGGGGAACGCTGGCGAGCCTGCCCGCGAAAGCCGCGGCGCTCTCGCCGTCCGGACCCTGCCTGATCCTGATCGGCGCCGTATTCGCCGGGGGCGCCGAGGCAGAGCAGATTCGGGAGGCGGCCGACATTGCAATCGCCTGAATCCAGTCGTCCGAACGTCATGACGCCGCCGCGTTTTGGTGTCGCATTGAGCGATCGCCGCGAGAGACCGCGGCCGAAGCAGGGAGGTAGGCTTGCGTAGCATCGCCCTTGTTGCGGTTGGCGTCGCTTGCGTGCTCGGCGCGGCCGGACTTTCCCTCTATCTTTATGAGCGCCCCACCGTTTTGCGCGTAGCGGTCACCCGCGAAAGCGACGATCAGCATGTGCTCGCCGTTGCGGCGCATGAATTCGCGCAAGCGCGCGATCAGGTGCGGCTGAAGCTCGTTCTTGTCGATTCCCTTGCCGAAAGCGCCCGCGCCTTCGAGGACGAGCGCGTCGATCTCGCGATCGTGCGCAGCGACGTTTCCATGCCGGTCAGCGGACAGACCGTGCTGATCATGCGGCGCAACGCGGCCGTGCTCATGGCCCCGGCCGGATCGGAGATTCGCCAGTTTGGCGATCTCAAGGGTCATCGCATCGGCGTGGTGGAAGCGGCGCGTACGGGGCGCTCGGGCGTCAACGTTCTGCTCGATGCGGCTCTCGCTCAATATGATGTGGCCGCGTCCTCCGTCCGCCGCGTGCCGCTGACGCCGGCCGAATTGCCCGACGCGATCGAGCGGCGCGATGTCGACGCGGCGCTCGTCATCGATACGCCGGGCGCTGAAACCCTGACCGAGGCGGTGGCCGCAGTGGCGCAGGCGGGGCGCGGGCCTCCCGTGTTCATCCCGATCGACGACGCCAAGGCGATTTCCCAGCGAAGTCCCAATTTTGAATCGATCGAAGTGCTGCGCGGCGTTTTTGGCGGGGCTCAGCCGAAGCCCGCGTCGAGTTTCGAGACGCTCGGCGTCAGCACGCGGCTCATTGCCCGCCACAGCCTCGGCAATGACGTCGTCGCCGAACTGACCGAGTTATTGCTGACGGCGCGGCCTTTGCTGGCGGCGCAGGAGCCGATCGCAAATCGCATTGAGCCGCCTCCGACGGACAAGGGCGCAGCGCTTCCGGTGCACCCCGGAACGCTGGCCTATCTTGGCGACGAAGAGCAGAGCTTCTTCGATAAATACAGTGATTTCATTTACATCGGCGCGATGTTGGCCAGCTTGTTCGGCACCGCCATCGCAACGCTGGCGGCGCGCTTCAATCGCAAGCGCAACACCGATCTTGAGGAAATCCTGCATCGTCTCTTGCAGATCATCGCCGCGGCGCGAGCCGCAACGCGGGCCGATATGCTCGACGCTCTCGAAAAAGAGGCCGACGACCTCCTCGCCCAGGCCCTTGCCCATGACTGGAATCACGCGATGAGCGGCAGCCGGGTCGCGGCGACCGATCTGGCGCTCAATCAGGCGCGTCAGGCGATCACCGAGCGCCGGCTATATCTTGCCTCCCCGCGCGGAACTTTCGCGCCGCGCCTCGTCGGGGAATAAATCAGACAAAATGCGCCAGCAGCAGGATGAGGCCGAGGCTGACGACCGAAAGGATCGTCTCCATCGCCGTCCACGTCTTGAAGGTCTCCGCGACGGTCATGTTGAAATATTGCTTGACCAGCCAGAAACCCGCGTCGTTGACGTGAGACAGCACCACCGATCCGGCGCCGGTGGCGAGCACCAGAAGCTCCCGGTTGACGCCCGGGACGAGCGCCACCACCGGGGCGACGATGCCGGCCCCGGTGATGGTCGCGACCGTCGCCGATCCCGTCGCGATGCGGATGACCGCGGCGACGAGCCAGGCGAGCAGGATCGGCGAGACTTCCGCGCGAACGGCGAGATGGCCGATGACGTCGCCAACGCCGCTGGCGACCAGCATCTGCTTGAAGCCGCCGCCGGCGCCGACGATGAGCATGATGGCGGCGATTGGCGTCAGGCTCGCATCAAGGAGCTTGCCTATCTGCTCGCGCGAAAAGCCGCGCGCCGAGCCGAAGGTGTAGAACGCCAGCAGCAAGGCCGCCAGAAGCGCCGTAATGGGATGACCGATCAGATCCATCCAGATGCGGACAGGGCTGCCGGTCGCGAACAGAACATCGGCCAGCGCTTTCAGCAGCATGAGCAAGACGGGTAGCAGGATCGTCGTCAGCGTGACGCTAAAGCTCGGCAGGCTTGAATATTTAGTGTCCTGCACGAACTGATCGGCGAGATCTTGCGCGACATGCCCCGGAATGCTGCGCGAAATGAACGAGCCGAAGATCGGCCCGGCCACAGCGGCGGCCGGCAGGCCGACGATCAGGCCATAAAGGATCGTCTTGCCGATATCGGCGCCGAACACGCTGACGGTAAGCAGCGGTCCGGGATGGGGCGGCACCAATCCGTGCACCGCCGAAAGGCCGGCGAGCAACGGGATGCCGATCTTGATCAGGGGAACGCCGGAGCGGCGCGCGACGATGAAGACCAGCGGGATCAGCAGCACGAAGCCGATTTCGAAGAAAAGCGGGATGCCGACGAGAAAGGCGGCCAGCATCATCGCCCAATGCACTTTCTCCCGGCCGAAGGAGCGGATCAGGGTCTGGGCGATCTGATCGGCGCCCCCGGATTCGGCCATCAGCTTGCCGAGCATGGTGCCAAGGCCAAGGACGATGCCGACAAAACCGAGGACCCCGCCGAACCCTTCCTGGAAGGATTTCATGATGAGATCCACCGCCATGCCGGAGGTGAGGCCGAGAAAAACTGAGGCCAGAATCAGGGCGACAAAGGGATGAACCTTGAAATTGGTGATCAGCAACACG
This sequence comes from Methylocella silvestris, assembly GCF_002891535.1. GTDB lineage: Bacteria > Pseudomonadota > Alphaproteobacteria > Rhizobiales > Beijerinckiaceae > Methylocapsa > Methylocapsa silvestris_A. Next base: position 55,429 of record NZ_PDZR01000015.1, read on the forward strand.
AGGCCGATAATCGTAACGGCGGCGTCGAGAAGTAGATAGGTCTCGCGCGTGATCTCCGACATGGGTTAGGCCCCGCTCGTGTCGCGCAACGACCGATAGGTTTCCCCGCGCTCCGGCTGCGCTGAATTGGCGCCGCCCGCAGTGTTGGAGGCGCGCCACCATTGGCTGGCGCGTTCGGCCAGTATTTCGAGGGGAAGCGTTGCGTCGAGCGTCAAGGTCGCCGCTTCGCGATGCGGCGGTTCGAGGGCGTCGAACTGGCTTTTGATGAGGCTCGCCGGCATGAAATGCCCCGGCCGGTTGGCGACGCGCGCCGCCGCGACCTCGGGCGTCAATTCAAGATAGACAAAGCCGAGCCCCGGCAAGGCATGGCGCAGCGTATCGCGGTAACGCTTCTTGAGCGCGGAGCAGGTGAGGACCGGGCGTTCGCCGGCGCCAAGGCAGGCGACGAGTTCCTCGCCCAGGCGATCAAGCCAGCCCGCGCGATCTTCGTCCGTCAGCGGCGCGCCTGCGCTCATCTTGGCAATATTTGCCGGAGGATGGAAGGCGTCGCCTTCGATCAAACGCCCCTCGCTGAGGACCGCGATGGCGGCGCCGACGCAGCTTTTGCCGCAGCCGGCGACGCCCATGACGGCGAGGGCGGAGATTGCGCGGTCCATATTCCCCCCCCTTAGAGCGTTTTCCGGTCACATGGAAACATGTGACCGACAAGAAATCGCTCCACGTCAATAAGTTGGAGCATGTCCTTATCGTCCAGATGATTCCATCTGAACGGGACATGCTCCGAGCGCGGCGCTTTTATAGCGTTCAGCTCAATTTAACGCTTGCAAGGGACGGCCGGAAGACAAAAGTCAGGCCGCCGAAGCCGAACCTAGGCCTTTGGCCTGCAGGGGTTTCTAGGCGGTCTGCGGCCGCGCGCGTGCGCTCAAAAGATCATGCCGGTCTGGCGGAAACGGAAGCGTCGATTATATCGGTTTTCAAATCGCCGCATTTCGTATATTGAATTGTTGCAACGCGAAAAATATCCCAAATCGCTGGCGGGCCGGCTCAGCTTTATGCCGCTGAGCGCGAAGGCTCGCCTTATTGGCGTTTGCTCTCTGCCTTATGCGCCGGAGCAAAACCTGGCGCTCGATCGAGACACTGCACCTATGAAGCTGCGCAATATCGCTATCATCGCTCACGTCGATCACGGCAAGACGACTCTCGTCGACCGGCTGCTGCAGCAGTCGGGCTCATTTCGTGAAAACCAGCGCGTCGTTGAGCGCGTCATGGATTCCAACGATCTCGAAAAAGAACGTGGCATCACGATCATGGCCAAGGCGACGTCGATCGCCTGGGGCGACACCCGCATCAATATCGTTGATACGCCCGGCCATGCCGATTTCGGCGGCGAGGTGGAGCGCATTCTGTCGATGGTCGATGGCGCGATCGTGCTCGTCGACGCCTCCGAAGGACCGATGCCGCAGACCAAATTCGTGGTCGGCAAGGCGCTGAAGATCGGCCTGAAGCCGATCGTCGCCGTCAACAAGGTGGACAAGCCCGACGCCCGCGTGACCGAAGTCGTCAATGAGGTATTTGATCTTTTCGCAGCGCTTGACGCCACCGACGAGCAGCTCGATTTTCCCATTCTTTACGGCTCGGCGAAGCAGGGCTGGATGGCGGACAGCCCCGAGGGGCCGAAAGACGGCATGGGGCCGCTGTTCGATCTTGTCTTGAAGCATGTTCCGACGCCGCGCATCGAAGAGGGCGGCTTCCGTATGCTCGGCACGCTGCTCGAGGCCAATCCCTATCTCGGCCGCCTCGTGACGGGCCGCGTCTTCGCCGGCTCGATCAAGCCCAATCAGGCCGTCAAGGTGCTGGATCGCAAGGGCAATATCGTCGAGACGGGCCGCGTCTCAAAGATTCTCGCCTTCCGCGGCATTGAGCGCACGCCGATCGAGGAAGCCGAAGCGGGCGATATCATCGCCATTGCCGGCCTCGAAAAATTCAACGTCGCCGACACGCTTTGCGCGCCGGAAGTCACCGAGCCGCTGCAGGCGCAGCCGATCGATCCGCCGACCCTGTCGATGACCTTCTCGGTCAATGATTCGCCGCTCGCGGGGACCGAAGGCGACAAGGTGACGAGCCGGGTCATCCGCGCCCGCCTCTATAAGGAGGCCGAGGGCAATGTCGCGCTGAAGATCGAGGATTCGCCGGGGTCGGATTCCTACATCGTCTCCGGGCGCGGCGAATTGCAGCTCTCGATCCTGATCGAGACCATGCGCCGCGAGGGCTTCGAGCTCAGCGTGTCGCGGCCGAAAGTCGTGTTCCAGAAGGCTGAAGACGGCTCCATTCTCGAACCCATCGAAGAGGTGGTGATCGACGTCGACGAGGAGCATTCCGGCGTCGTCGTGCAGAAGATGGCCGAGCGCAAGGCCGAGATGATCGAGATGCGTCCCTCCGGCGGCAACCGCTTGCGGCTCGTGTTTCACGCGCCGACGCGCGGCCTGATCGGCTACCAGGGCGAGCTTTTGACGGACACGCGCGGCACCGCGATCATGAACCGGCTGTTCCATGAATATGCGCCGTGGAAGGGCGAGATCGCCGGCCGGCGCAACGGCGTCCTCATCTCCAACGATACCGGCGAGTCTGTCGCTTACGCCATGTGGAAGCTGGAAGATCGCGGCCCGATGATGATCGAGCCCGGCTGGAAGGTCTATCGCGGCATGATCGTCGGCGAGCATACGCGCGAGAACGATCTTGAAATCAATGTGCTGAAGGGCAAGCAGCTGACCAATATCCGCGCCGCCGGCAAGGACGAAGCTGTGCGCCTGACGCCGCCGATCAAGATGACGCTCGAGCGCGCGCTGGCCTATATCGAGGAAGACGAGCTCGTCGAAGTGACGCCGAAGTCGATCCGGCTGCGCAAGCTGTTCCTTGATCCGAACGACCGCAAGCGCGCGGTCCGGACCAAGGAAAGCGCCTGAGCCAGAGCGGAGAGGATGCGATGACCCCCCCGCGCATCGACGCCGCAGGCCTTGCTCCTTACCGCGACTATGTGCTCGAGGAAGCCTTCATCCCCGAGTTGCCGAATTATTATCGCGGCAAGGTGCGGGAGAATTACGATCTCCCGAATGGCGAACGCATCCTGATCGCGACCGACCGCGTCAGCGCCTTCGACCAGAATCTGGCGTCGATCCCCTTCAAGGGGCAGGTACTGACTGAAATCGCCCGCTTCTGGTTCGAGGCGACCGCCGATATCTGCCCGAATCACGTCCGCGCCAATCCCGACCCCAATGTGGTGGTCGTCGAGCGGCTCGAGATGATGCCGGTTGAAATCATTGTACGGGACTATCTCGCGGGCTCGACGGCGACGTCGATCCTCACGATGTACAGGGCCGGCGCGCGGCGGATATATGGGCTCGACTTTCCGGACGGCATGCGAGCCAATGAGAAGCTGCCGCAGACGATCGTCACGCCGACCAGCAAGGCGGGGCATGGCTCGCATGACGCGCCGCTGACGGCGGACGAAATTCTCGAGTCCGGGCTTTTGACGCCGCGGCAGTGGGAAGACGTCTGCGAAAAGGCGCTGGCGCTGTTTACGCGTGGGCGCGAGATCGCCGCGGGGCGCGGCCTCATTCTCGCCGACACGAAATATGAATTCGGCTTCAACGCCGAAGGCCATATCGTTCTCGCCGACGAAATCCATACGCCGGACAGCAGCCGCTACTGGCTGGAGGAAACCTATCCGGAGCGGCTCGAAAGCGGCGAGCCGCCGGATAGTCTCGACAAGGATTTCATTCGCCACTGGGTCAGCGCCCGCTGCGATCCCTATCGTGATCCGATCCCGGCAATCCCGCCGGAAGTGATCCTCGAGGCTGCCGCGACGTATATCCGCACCTTCGAGACGATCACCGCCAGAAGCTTCGTCTTTCCCGAGGACCAGATCGCCCCGCTCGATCGGATCCGCGCCAGTCTCGCCTTTTACTGGACGCGATAGGCGGTCCGGGACGCGGCCGTTCAGCTGGCGTCGACCGCCTTGGCCGCCTCATCGAGAATGGCGGTGATTTGGGCGAGTTCGTCCGCGCTGAGCGGACCGCGCGACGTACGAAGACGGAGCGCCGTCTTCACATTTTCCATCGCCCGGATGACCTGCGGCGCCGGACCGCCGCCATGGCGGGTATTGATATCGGCCATGCGCTCGAAAATCGCCGAGACGGTCGCGTCCTTGTCGCGCAGCAGCGTCTCGCCGTCGGGCGTTATCTCATAAAGTTTGCGCGGACCGTCGGTCTCCTTGACCCGGATCGCGCCCATTTCTTCGAGAAGCGTCAAGGTCGGATAGATGACTCCGGGGCTTGGCGCATAGGCGCCGCCGAGCCGGTCCTCGATCGCCTTGATGATCTCATAGCCGTGCGAAGGCTTCTCGGAGATCAATTTCAGAACGACGAAGCGAAGGTCGCCCTGCTCGAACATGCGCTGCCGTCCGCCCGGCCGGCCGTGACGGCGAAACAGCCCCGCAGGACCGCATCCCTCGCGGCGCGAGCCATCTTCGCGATGGGCGAAAGCGTGGAAATAGGGGTGAAATCTCAATTGTTTTTCCTTTTGCAGATTATCTAAAACTGTATCTAGATATATCGAACTCAAAAGATATATCGAACTTCTGGGATTGCAAGCGATTTTTCGGAAAAACCTCCGCTGCGCCGCGCGGGTGGGCCGCAAGCATTAAGTTCAAAGAATTTTAAGGCGTGACTTCTGTGCAATATCGCCGCCGGTTTTTCTGCTTTATCTTGCTGGAAATTCCATTCCTTTAACCAATGAATCGCCCCATGACTCAGCTAAACCGCCGTTCCCTTCTCGCTGGCGTCTCCTCTGCAGCAGCTTTAGGCCTTGGCGGCTGCGTCGGCGGCCAACAAAGTCAGATCGCTGCGAATGTTCCCGCGTCGGCTCCCGCGGGCGCCGTTGTGTCCCAGGGCGGCGACTTCAATTCGATGTATGGCGAGCTAAAGGACGGCAAATTCGTCGTTCCCGCCGTCAGGCAATCCGATCTTGGCCCCGCGTTCCGCCGCGCGGAAGTCTCCTACTCCGGCGCCGAGGCGCCAGGAACAATCGTCATCGACCCGGCGGCGCATTATCTGTATCTTGTCCAGCCGGGCGGCAAGGCGATGCGTTACGGCATCGGCGTCGGCCGGGAAGGCTTTGCCTGGTCGGGCGATTCAACCGTTAACAGCAAGCAGGAATGGCCGGATTGGTATCCGCCGAAGGAAATGCTGGAGCGCCGCCCTGAATTGCTGAAGCAGATGAGCCAGCTGCAGAGCGGTACCGGCATGCCGGGCGGCCCAAGCAATCCGCTCGGAGCCCGTGCCCATTATCTTTATCAGGGCAAGGTCGACACGCTTTATCGCATCCACGGCACCAACGAACCGGCGACGATCGGGCAGAGCGTCTCGTCAGGCTGTATTCGCATGGTCAATCAGGACGTGATGGATTTGTATCAGCGCACAAATGTTGGAACAAAGGTGGTCGTCCTTGGCTCGGCTCAGCCGATGAAGGTCGCCCATTCCTGATTTGATCCGAGCCCGTTGCGGCGCGGAGGATGAAAGCAGCGGCGCCCGGCTCATGAGTCGGGCGTTTTATTTTTGACACAGGCTACAGAAGAAGCTCGATCGGCCGCCTTGCGCGATTCGCGTGATTTCGCCTTCGCAGCGAAGCGTCGGACAAGGATGCCCCGCGCGATCGTAGACCCGAAAGCTGTGCTGAAAATACCCCAGGGCGCCATTGACCTGGCGATGATCGCGCAGCGAGGAGCCTCCCGCCGCGACAGCCTCTTCGAGCACTTCGCGGATCGTCTCGGCGAGCCGGTTCGCGCGTTCCGTCGGCTGCCCGGATTGTCTTGTCAGGCTGCCGGCCTGGCGCAGGGGCGACAGGCCGGCGCGATGCAAGGCCTCGCAAACATAAATATTGCCAAGGCCGGCGACGAGACTTTGATCGAGCAGCGCGGCTTTAAGCGACGTTGTTTTCCCGGCGAACAGCCGGGCGAGCGCCGCGCCGCTCAATTCATTGCCAAGAGGTTCGACGCCAAGTGATCGCAAGAGCGGATGGGCCGCCAATTCCGCGCGCGGCGCGATCTGCATGAAGCCGAAGCGGCGCGGATCATTGTAGATAATGCGCGCTCCGCCGGCGAGGGCGAAGACGACGTGGTCATGCAGGGCGTTTTTCGGCGCCGGGCCGCCGGCCGAGAGGTTTTTCGCGACGCCGGCTTGCTCGATGCGAAAGGAGCCCGACATGCCAAGATGCATGATGATGACATTGGCGTCGTCGAGATCAGCCAGAAGATATTTAGCCCTGCGGCCGAGCACCAGAATGCGCCGGCCGGCGAGGCGCTCAGGAAAGCGGTCCGGGAAGGGAAAGCGGAGATCTGGCCGCCGCTGATCGACGCTCAGGATGCGCGCGCCGACCATCACAGGCTCCAGTCCGCGCCGCACGGTTTCGACTTCGGGCAATTCGGGCATCGCGCATCCAAAAGCATGACGCCGAAAACTCCGCAAGCTTTTGCAATCATGCTTTGGCAAAGGCGGAAGGCGGTCTTTGCCGCAGAGAGCAGGGGAAGCCTCGGGATGGCGCCTGTGGCGCTAAAATGCTTTAACCGCGGGACGCGCGGCCATTTGTCTCCTGCTCAAGACGCTTCAGGTCAAGGCGAATCGGCGCTGGATCGGCTGAGTTTCGCAGATCGCGCATGGCGCGCTTGGATTTGGATCATGGTCGCGACAGTCTTGAGTTTTGCTGGAGCCATTTGGCTTTGCGTCGCCCTGGCGCTGCTTTTGACGACCTTCGTTTGCGGCCTTGCCCAGCCCTATATTCAAAGGCGGCGCGCGAGCGCAACCGCCCGTCCGCCCGTCTCGGCGATCCTGCCGATCAAACATGTCGATCCCGGCTTTGACGTTACGCAGGGCTCGATCTTCACGCAGGACTATCCCGATTTTGAAATTCTGATCAGCGCGGCCGAGGTGGACTCTCCGGCTCTGGCGGCAGCGCGGCGGATTGCGGCGAAGCATCCCTCCCGTCCCTGCCGGTTTATCCATTCGTCCGGCGCTTTCGCGATCAGCCCGAAGCTGAACAATATCGCTGCGCCTCTGGTCGAGGCTCGCCATGACGTCGTCATGACGAAGGATTCAAACATCGCGCTCGACCCGGACGTCATGACGGCTTTCCTGCAAAATCTGACCTCGGACGTCGGCCTCGTGGTCGGCGTTCCCGTCGCCGTCAGGCCGGAAGGTTTCGCCGCCAGGATCGAGGCGAGCCTTCTTAACGCGCATGCCCGCCTCCTGCTTTCGGCCTCGGCGCTAGGACTTGGTTTTGGCGTTGGCAAGGTGATGGTTTTTCGACGCGGCGACCTCGAACGCGCGGGCGGCGTCAAGGCGATGAGCCGAAATCTGGCGGAGGATACGGCCCTCTCGATGGCCATGGCGCGGATCGGCCTCAAAACTGTTTTCGCCCACCGCACCATCCGCCAAGAGGTCGGCGCGCGCAGTCTCAAAGCCGTTTTTCAACGCCAGGCGCGCTGGGCGGTGATCCGCCGCGCCAATGAATTATCCTACGCGCTGGAGCCGCTTGCGAGTCCTTTGCCGGCCGCGATTGCGGCCGCTCTTGCCGCGCCGCTTTTCGGATGGCCGGCCCCGGCGGCTTTTGGCGTCACGCTCGGCGGATGGTTTTGCGCCGAAACGGCTTTTGCCGCCGCCAAGGGCTGGGAGATTTCCCTGTGGTCGCCGTTGGCTTATCTTGGTCGGGAAGCGCTGGCGCTTAGCGCTTGGCTGCGCGGCTGGACGACGCATGAGGTCATCTGGGCGAGCCATAAGTTCGACGCGCGCAGCGGCGCTCTGGCGCCCCGGCAAAACAGGTCATCGCGCGAGCAAGTCTAGAGCATATGCGCCCAGATTGAATAAATCTGATTGACCTAAATATCCTCAAGCTTCTGAATCTGAAGCTATTTCTTTTGTCGGCCGAATGCTCCGATTCGATCGAAAGCGCTCCGGAAAGTTCGGGCGCCGCCTTCAATCGGCGGCGTCGGCGGCGCGCTCGCGCTTCTGCTTCTCATGCTGCGTTCCGAACACATAATCCCACCAGGGCGCGCTGACTCCGAAGCCGCGCGTCGGATCGCGGAAATGATGCATCAGATGCAGGCGGCGCAGCGTCTGGCCGAGGCGCGTCGTCGGATGCGCATGATGCGTATAATAATGCACCATGTCATAGGCGAGGTAGCCGATGATGAAGCCCATCAGTACGGGATAGCCGTAGGGCAGGCCGAACAGCACCCGGACCACCAGAAAGGCGATCAGCATGATCGGAATGCTGAGCAGCACCGGCATGACGAGCCGCAGCGGATCGTTTGGATGATCATGGTGGACGCCGTGAACCAGGAAATGCAGGCGCGCGCCGATTTTGCTCGGATGTTTGTAGTGGAATGGAAAGCGATGGCCGAAATATTCCGTCAACGTCCAGAGAAGATAGCCGAATGCCCCCGCAATCAGGACCACGGGAAAACTGAAAGCCTGAAGGCTCCAGACCGCGAGCAGGATAATGACGGGCGTATAGACGAAAACTGGCGTCGACCAATGGACGCGGGACAGCTTGTCCAGCAAGGCGTTCTCGAATAGCCGCGGCGAAGCCTTCAGGCGGTCGACATGCTGCGGAATAGTGTAGTCGAAATTGTTTCTGGTCTGCGTCATATCGGCATGGCTCCCGCGCGGCCTTAACCCAGCGTCTTAAAGCAATTTGCCGCAAATCCAAAGATTCAGATCAATCGCTCAGCTGGATGGGCCCTCCGCGTCGATAGATCGCGCCGGAATATGAGACCGCTCATCGCCTTCTGCGTCCGATCGAATCGATCCGACCGGAACAGCTTTGCGCGGACGGGAGATGGAACGTCAAACGCCGCGGTGCAGTTCATGGACGCTGAAAAGATCGCCTTCGTCCGTCCACACCCGCTGGCAGGACCATCCCGCCAGTTCCGCCAAAGCCTTAAATTGCGCAATCGAATATTTGTAAGAGTTTTCCGTATGAATGCTTTCGCCGGCTTCGAACGGAAACAGGCAACCGAGCAGGGCGATTTTTTGCCGGTGGCGGCTGACGAGATGCATTTCAATCCGGCCCTCGGCCGCGTTGAAGCGGGCTTCGTGGCGGAAGCTTTGCAGATCGAAATCGGCCCCGAGCTCCCGATTGAGGCGCGCCAGAATATTGAGATTGAACGCAGCGGTGACGCCGGAGGCGTCGTCATAGGCCGGGATGAGGACGGAGACGTCCTTCAAAAGATCGACGCCGATGATGAGTTTGCCGCCATGACCCAGTCCCTGCGCCATATGGGTCAGGAGAGCAGCGGCCTCGGCCGGCGCGAAATTTCCGATCGTCGAGCCGGGGAAAAAGCCCGTCCGCGGCCGCCGCGACAGGCCGGCGGGCAGGATCAGGGGCGCGGAAAAATCGCCGAGCGTCGGAATGACGCGTAGGGTCGGGAAACGGCGGCCAAGCCGGGCCGACGCTTCGGCCAACGCGCTTTGCGACACGTCGATCGGCGCATAGGCGGCCAGATTGGGCAGCGCGTCCAAAAGAATTTCCGTCTTGCGGCTCGATCCCGATCCATATTCGACCAACACCGCGCCGGGCGGCGTATGAGCGGCGATCTGGGGCGCCGCTTCGACGAGGATCGCCGCCTCGGTGCGCGTTGGATAATATTCCGGCAGACGCGTAATCTCTTCGAAGAGATCGCTGCCGCGCGCGTCGTAAAAGAGAAAGCTCGGCAGGGTCTTTTGCGGGCGCGAGAGGCCGTCGAGGACGATCTGGGCAATGGGACTTGTTGCGGCGTCCTGGACGCTGCCGAGCTTTTGTTCTGCGATCTGCGACATCACGCCTCGTCCGCCAGCCGCAACCCGCTGAACTGCCAGCGCTGGTGCGGGTAAAAGAAATTTCGGTAGGTTTTGCGCGCATGCCTCTTTGGCGTTGCGCAGGACGATCCGCGCAGCACCTGCTGGCTGCACATGAACTTGCCATTATATTCGCCGATCGCGCCGGGCTGCGGCCGGTAGCCCGGGTAGGGCGCATAAGCGCTCTGGGTCCATTGCCATGCGTCCCCGAACATTTGGCGCAGCCCTCCGCGCGGCGTCGCGGGCAGCGGACGCAACGCGTCCTGTTCCAGCATATTTCCGGCGACAGCGATGCCCTCCGCGGCGGTCTCCCACTCGAATTCGGTCGGAAGCCTTTTGCCGGCCCAGCGCGCGAAGGCGTCCGCCTCATAATAGCTGATGTGGACGACCGGCGCCGCCGGATCGATCGTTTGCAAGCCCCAAAGCGTCATCTGCAGCCAATGATCGTCCTGCTGCTCCCAATAGAGCGGCGCGCGCCAGCCTTCCTTCGTCACCTTCGCCCATCCATCGGAGAGCCAGAGCGTCGGCGTCAGATATCCGCCATCCGCCATGAACTCCATCCATTCGCCATTTGCGACAAGGCGGTCGGAAAGTTTAAAGGGCCGCAGCAAGGCCTGATGCCGGGGGGCTTCATTGTCGAAGGCGAAGTCGTCTCCCTTATGTCCGACGAAGCGGAGGCCGCCCTCAAAGGACAGATAGGCCATTTCGTTGACGTCGTGACGCGCGCAGGGTTTTGGACTTTCTCGATAGGCGGGACGCAGCGGGTTTTGCGCAAAGAGCGCAAGAATATCTGTGAGCAGCAGCTCCTGATGCTGCTCCTCGTGATTGACGCCGATTTCCACCCTGCTCAAAAGCTCCGGGTCAGCCGACCGCGCCGAGGCAAAAAGCGCGTGGAGCTGCTCGTCGACATGGGCGCGATAAGCCAAAACTTCCGGCGCGGTCGGCCGCGTCAGGAGACCGCGCAGCGCTCGCGGCTGGCGCGCGCCCTGTTGCTCGTAATAGGAATTGAAACAGAAATTGAAGCGGTCGTCGAAGACGCGATAGGTCGGAAGATAGGGCTTCAGCACGAAGGTTTCGAAGAACCATGTCGTATGCGCAAGATGCCATTTGGTGGGGCTGGCGTCTTCGTTCGCCTGGACCGCCTGATCTTCCGGCCCGAGATGCGAGGCAAGCGCTAGCGTTTGACGGCGAACCGCGAATAGATCGTCAGCCAGATTGGCGAGGGGAGGTCGTGGGGCGAGCTCAGGAGACGATATTGCCGGTGCGCTCATTTTCGATGTCTCCAGGCGTGGCTCTCTCGGCGCACGTTAATAACTGCGATATCACGGAGCGGGTTCCGCTTCGTGCTTTGCATGCGGAGGGCGCGGCAGACGCCGGCGATCTCTTCCAGGTTCGGAACAATGGGCGACGGCGTGGGATGGCGATCGCGATGGATGTGGGGTGGCGCGCGCGCCGAACAAGCCCTGTCGATCATGCTTTGGCGACGAGGTGGAAGAGCCGCGTCATCACGTCGCGCGCCGGCGCAAGGCGCGGCCAAGCACCATCAGCGCCTTCGCATTGACGGCGGGGGCTTCGCTGCCGAAGCCGAACCAGCGCCGCGGCTGGAGCCGCTCGATCGCCATGAGATCTTCGCCCACGGCAATCAGCGTTTGCGGCGGAGCCTCTGAGAGACCTGGCGCAATGGCGTCGAGATCGGCGGGACGATCAGCGTAGGCGCGGGCTCGGCATTTGACGAGATGAGTGACGGTTTGTCGGGCTCGAGCGTGAAGGAGCGCTTCGAGGCGCGCGCGGGGAGGGGATGTGCGGGCGGAAACGGGAGGCGGCATGGTCTGCTCCGGCGAAAGGCCAAAGCAGAATAGCAGGTATTATTACCTATAAAACGGTATTAAAACCTTACGACAAGCAATCTTACCGCTATCGCCTGCGCCACTGACCGGCTCGGACAACCCCCTGGATCGCCGCCGCCCACTCAATTTTGACGCTGCGAATGGGCGCGGCGTTGTGGCTTTCGAGATCGAAGGTGCCGGCCTTTGCGCCGCGCTGGATTCGCTTGAGATAACGCTTGCCGTCGGCGGTGCGCACAGCCGCCTCCCAGCCGACCACCTCCGCGGCGTCGGCTCCTTCGCGCCAGCAGATGATGACGTCGCCGGGGTCATAGCGCGGCCACATGCTGTCGCCTTCAACCTGAAAGGCGATCGCGTCCGAAGCGATGGGGAAGGGCACTTCTATTTCATAGAGGCCCTCGGGCGGCGTCTGCTCGAATTCGGGAAAAATCTCCGCGCCGGCGCCGATCCGCCCGACGACATGGACGCGATTGCCGGGGGTCGGATCGCCGACGCCTTCAAGCAGCCAGGCGGCCGTGGTCTTCAAAACGGGAGCGAGCGCCGTGAGCGTCTCGGTGGTGACGCCGCGCCGGTCGCCGCTTTTCACCGCCCGTTTCAGATTGCGAATGGCGTCTGGCTTTCGCGCGGCGAGCGAGGCCGCATGGGCCGACAGGCCGACGACGGCGAGGCGGCTTTCGATTCGGGTGAGAACGTCTTCGAGTTCCATACAGGTAGAATAACCGTACACACTGCCGCGCGCATCAGGTAAATTTACCTGGACATTTAAGGTATTTTTACCGTACACCCTGACCGCGGCGAAACACCGCCGCCGGAGCCAGGGAAGGGTAAGAGGCCATGACGATCCATACTGAAATCCGCAAATCCCGTTGGACGGGCGAGCGCATCGCAAGACTGGGCTTTCTGCTCGGCATGGGCTGGGACGCGCGCCGCATCGCGGAAGATCCGCTGATTTCATCGACCCCGAATAATGTGCATCGTCAGGCGCAGCGCTTTGGCCTCGCCTTCCGCGCCGCCGCCGCCGCCCTCGCCCTGCGCCTGCCCCCCGAGGCGACACAGCATTTCGACGCCGCCGCGGCAAGGCGCAACCTGACCCGAGAGGCGATGGTGCGGCTGCTTCTTCTCGTCGTCGCCGCCGATCCCGCCCTCATCGACAATATTCTCGACGACGGATTTTGATGATGGAGCCTGATGCGAAGATCAATGCGCTCGAGGCCCCTTTCCCGCTGCAGTCAAACGGTCTGCCAGAGCGCTGGGATGCCGAGCAGGTCGCAAAGGCGCTCATCAAGGCCTTCGTCACGCTCGACCGGCTGCCACGGTCGCGCGGACCGAGAGAGCCGGGAGGTCATTGGCCGCGCCACCAGGTCGAATGGGCCGATCAACTGGCGCAGGCCGAACTTGGCGAAGCCGAGCGCCGGGACCGCGCCGCCACGCTAAATCGAAGCGAGCTTCGTCCGACCAGCGCTGAAATAGCGCAGATGGACGCCGTCATCGATTGGCTGCGGCAATTGCGGCTCGTCGATAGCGGCATGGCGCTCGTCACCAGCCTGTGGGCGGCGCGCACGGCGCGCGGGAGATCAGTTAAAGCCTTGTGCAAGGAGAAGAAATGGGCGCCCCACACATTCTACCGTAAAAGAGCCAAGGCTCTTTCCTATCTGGCGTCATGGCTCAATGACCGAAACATCCTTGTGTTCTGATCGCCACGCTACGGCGCGTTCGTCGGATTTGACGAACGCGTCTCCCCAACCCACTCCTCGCCATCCCCCGGCGGTCGATGTGGAGCGCGTCGCAAGTTCTGCTGCGCGCAGCGTAATCCACACATGCTTCGACATCGAGGCGTAAGATCACGGCAATCCCAACCGCGCGAGAGACTTGACGCGCGACGAAATGTGAACGCTTTATGCGCGCATGTGCAGCGCCACAATTGCGCGAGCGCATCCAATCTCCTCGCAACATCATGACCATGATCCGGCTGCGCTGTGGCGTCCCGGCATGCGAGGTTGCGTTTAGGTCAAAGCCACAGGGACGGCTGCACGACGCCGCGCAAAAGAGCTTCTGATCACTTCATGGTAGTTCTGTAAGATACGTCATATGATGGCTGGCGCGGAACGTTGACCTGCAACGGTTTGCGACCCTAATATGCGCGTATGCCGGGCCAGAGATGCGTCTGCGTCTTGCCGCAGTCCGTTTCGGATCGCGGGCGCCAACGCACGAATCGCTGACGCGGCGGCCTGTTGGCCCGTAGCAACGACATCCGCTCTGTTGTGAACAATCGCAAAAGGCGCCGCGCCTTTCATTCTTCCTTCGCCTGCGTCGAGCAATGTAAGATATACGAATCCTGCTTTTGTCTGACGGCTTGACCTGCAACGGTTTGCAAGGCCAATATACGCGCATGCCGAGCCACACTTGCGTCTGGCGCTTTCGGCGGCGTTCTGGAGCCGCATGACGGCGGCGTTGGCAAAAGCCGAACAATGTTCATCTGCGCTGCCAAAGCGCGGTCGACCGGATCATCTGGTGTTGATCGCGGCGCGCGCCATGCGGCCACACCATTCATGCCGCTGAATACGTAAGATCTGATTTTCCTCTACAGCCTGGATGCATTGACTTGCAACTAAATGCAACGCCAATATGCGCGTATGCAGCGCCCCTGTTGCGTCGCGACGCCATGATCCAGTTCATGCGGCTGCGGCAGCTTATCGGGCCCCTGCGCCAGCAAACACGTCTTGCCGTCCCGTCGCGCGACGATCATCGCGCCGGCGCGCCTCGCCGCCCTTCGACTTGAATTTTCAACGACGAGACGGATCGTGCATGGTGACATTCAGCCTGGGCCAGGATGCGGCGCGCCGCTTGCTGGAGGGACCGCAGCGTTACACCTGTCTTGCCGGAGGAACGCGCTCGGGCAAGACTTTCCTTATCCTCCGCGCAATCATTATACGGGCGCTACAGGCTGAAGAGTCACGGCATGCCGTTCTGCGCTTTCACGCCAATGCGGCCCGCGCGTCCATCGCGCTGGACACGCTGCCGCGCGTCATGCGCCTTTGCTTTCCAAAGGAGACGCTGCGCGAGAGGCGGCAGGACGGATATTTTGAACTTGGTAATGGATCGCGCATCTGGATCGGCGGCCTCGACGACAAAGACCGCGTCGAGAAAATACTCGGGCTGGAATACGCGACTATTTTTCTGAATGAGGCGTCGCAGATTCCCTATTCATCGGCCATTATCGCTTTCACGCGGCTCGCGCAGATCGCGCCGCTGATCGGTCAACGCGCTTTCGTTGATCTGAACCCTGTCGGCAAGACCCATTGGACCAACCAGCTGTTTGGAGAAAAGCGCGACCCTGTATCGAAGCAACCTTTGCCGGATCCTGAGAGCTACTGCCGGGCGTTTCTCAACCCGCCTGACAACAGGGCAAATCTGTCGCCTGAATTTCTGACAAGCCTCTCGCATTTGCCGGAAAAACAACGCAAGCGCTTTCTTGAAGGCGTGTATGTGGATGAGGTCGAGGGAGCGCTCTGGACCTATGCCGGAATAGATGCGGGACGATGCGCCGCAGAGCGCATATCCATCGATAAGAGAGCCGCGGTCGTTGTTGCTGTGGATCCATCGGGAGCCGCCGGCCGGGACGATCTTGGAGCCGATGAAATCGGCATTGTCGTTGCGGCCAGGGGCGTCGACGGGGACGCTTATATTCTGGAGGATTTATCGTGCAGGGACGCGCCGGCCGTTTGGGGCAGGCGGGTGGTGGTCGCCTTCCACCGATATCAAGCCGACTGCATCGTTGCGGAAAGCAATTTCGGCGGTGAAATGGTTCGGGCGACGATACAGGCGGCGGATCGGAATGTCCCCGTTAGGCTCGTCACCGCAAGCCGGGGAAAGGCCGTGCGCGCCGAACCGGTCTCGGTGCGCTACGCACAGGGACAGGTCCATCACGTCGGCCGATTTCCCAAGCTGGAAGACCAGCTCTGCGCATTTTCAAGCGCCGGCTACAACGGCGGCGGCAGTCCGGATCATGCCGACGCGGCGATCTGGGCGTTGACGCATCTGTTTGGTTCTGACGACGGAACCGGCATCATCGAATTCTATCGCCGCGAAGCCGAAATCCGAAGTCGTGGCTGATCCTCTGAAGCCGTGACGCATTGGAAAAAACGCGAAGGAATCAGCATGGTCGATCGCAGCGCCGGGACGAGAAGCTGGTCGCTCAGTCCTTATGAGGTCGATATCCGCTTTACCTCCTCCCCGGCGAGCGAGGATGGCTGGTTTGGGCCGCAGCGGCCGATGACCCCGCTGGGGCCGCCGGACATCGCCGGGCGGCAGTGGGATTTTCCGGCCGGTTATAATCTGTCGACCACGCCGCGCAATACCGAGCCGGTCACTTTCGCGACCTTGCGCGGTCTTGCCGATGGATATGACCTGTTGCGGCTCATCATAGAGACGCGCAAGGATCAGGCGGCGCGGCAATGCTGGACAATCGCCGCCCGCGACAAGATTGGAAACGCCGCGGGCGTCGGCGATCGCATTGGCGCGGCGACGCGGTTTTTCGCTCGCCCGGACGGCAGCCGCTGCTTTGCCGACTGGCTGCGCATGCTGCTCGAAGAGGTCTTTGTCACCGACGCCGCGGCGCTCTACAAGCGGCGGGATCGAGCCGGTCGGTTGCTGGCCCTGACGCCTCTCGACGGGGCAACCATCAAGCCTGTCATCGACGGCTTCGGCCGCACGCCGGAGCCCTATTTCAAAGACGGTCAGCTCGTCTATCCGACCGCCTATCAGCAGGTGTTGAAAGGCTTTCCGGCGATTGACTATTCTGTCCGCGACTTGGTCTACAGGCCGCGCAACATGCGCGTCAACCGGGTCTATGGCATGAGCCCGGTCGAGCAGATCGTGACGACCGTCAATATCGCGCTCCGCCGGCAGATGTATCTGCTCGACTATTTTACGGAAGGCAACATCCCAGACAGTCTGATTGGCGTTCCCGAGAATTGGACGCCGGACCAGATTGCATCGTACCAAAAATATTGGGACGCCTATTTCGATGGGGATGTCGGACGCCGCCGCCGCGCGAAATTTGTCCCTGGCGGCGTTGCGAAGACCTTTATCCAGACCAAAGAGCCAGAGCTCAAAGGGCCATTCGACGAATGGCTCGCGCGGATCGTTTGTTTCGCCTTTTCGATCTCGCCTCAAGGCTTGACGCAGACAATGAACAGGGCGACCGCGGAGACGCAAAAGGAGCTTGCCGCCGAGGAAGGTTTAGCGCCGATCCTCGCCTGGATCAAGGCCCTGATCGACGACGTGCTGGCCGATGAGTTGGAGGCGCCCGATCTCGAATTCGTCTGGACCTCCGGGCACGAGACCGATCCGCTGACGCAGGAAACCATCCTTTCCAATTTCACGTCGAAGGGAATCTTGACGATCAACGAAGCGCGCGCCGCGCTTGGCCGCATACCCTTGCGCGAAGCTTCGGCGAACAAGCCAATGACCTTGACGGCGGGGGGCTATGTGCCGCTTCCGGATTGATCTCTGCTTGGATTGGCGAGACGCCTTCTCAATTGCAAACTGTCAAGGAGGACGTATGTCCGCGTTGCGAATGTTCATCCCGATTACCAAGGTCGACGCTGCGCAGCGCCTGGTCTATGGCCTCGCCACAGCCGAAGCGGAGGATCGCGCGGGAGAGATCTGCGACTACGCCTCCACGGAGCCCTTTTATGAGAAGTGGTCGGCGGCGATAGCGGCTGCGACCGGCGGCAAATCACTCGGCAATTTGCGGGCGATGCACGGACCCGTC
Organism: Methylocella silvestris; assembly: GCF_002891535.1. Lineage (GTDB taxonomy): Bacteria > Pseudomonadota > Alphaproteobacteria > Rhizobiales > Beijerinckiaceae > Methylocapsa > Methylocapsa silvestris_A. The sequence continues at coordinate 72,936 of NZ_PDZR01000015.1, forward strand.
GCGGCCGGCAAGGTCATGCAAATCAATTTCAATGATGAGGAAAAGCAGATCGAGATCTGCGCGAAAGTGATCGATGACGCGGAGTGGAATAAAGTTGCGGAAGGCGTCTACACCGGTTTTTCGCAGGGCGGCGCCTATGCGCAGCGTTGGACCGATGATCAAGGGTTGACGCGTTATGCGGCCGATCCAAATGAAATTTCGCTGGTCGATCTGCCCTGCCTTCCGCAAGCCTGCTTTGAAATGATCAAGCTGGACGGATCGCGGGAATTGCGGCGCTTCGGAAAGGCGGCGGACGCGGCGTCTCAAGCGCAAGGCCTCCTCGACGAGTTGCAGGCTCTTGACGGCAATGCCGGGGCAAGCGCGGAGCACGAGGCCGGAGCGCCCACCTTGGCGGATCAGTTGCGTGACATCCTGATGCGGACGGCGGCGCTCCTGCGCGAAGCGGCGCAAGAGAGCTTGGCGCAGGATACATCGGCGAGTAAGGCGGCGTCGCAAGCCAAATCCGTATTTGCAAATGAGTTTGCCCCCGCTGCAGCCAAGCGCGCTCAGGACGTCGAAACTGATCGAAGCAGCCGGCAAAGCGGCAGGACGGCTGGCGCCGTCGGGGGAGATTTCGCAACGCAGGACAGCGTCTCCGCCAGTCTGGAAAAGCGCTTCGACGCGTTCGCGTCGACGCTTGCCGATGTGCTGAAGCGCGTGCAGCAGATCGAGGCGCAGCCTTTGCCGCCGCCTTTCTATGGGCCAATGCGCGCGGTGGCGAAGTCCGAAGACGGCCGCGGCGATGAAGTGGAGAAGCTTCTCACCGATCCGGAGACGCTGTCGATTCTCGCCATCAAGCTCGCTCAGCGTAACGCCAGGTCGCCGCTTCGCTAGACGAGACGCCGGCGGCTCCGCCTCAAGCGACTGTCGATCGGCGCGCCGGTTTCCCCAATTCCACTTTCGCTGCGCGTTGCGCAGGCGAATTTGCTGTGGCCGACCCTACGTTCGCGATGGGCGCACTTCAGGCTCGTCACGCTAAAGCGATTTCCGTCAGGAGCAAATCATGACCACGCAGACCGAGTCACAAGACATTCTCGAGCGGCTTAAGACGGCTCAGTCGAAGCCGCTTGGCGATCCGCGCTTCAGGAGTCTGATGGGTCTTGAGAAGAGCACCTTCTCTGAAAGCAACAGCGCCAGTTCGGGACTCACCTTTTACGATCTCGAGCTTGGCGCCAAGTTTCTTTACCCGGTGATGACGCCTCTACGCAACGCGATCCCCAGAGTGTCCGGCAAGGGCGGCATACAGGCGTCCTGGCGTGCGATCACCGCGATCAACACGACCGGACTGCGCTTTGGCGTATCCTCTGCCAATCGTGGCGGCGTGCTTGCCGTTGCGACGCAGGACTACGCGGCCAACTACAAGGGGATCGGCGTCGAAACCAGCGTTGACTTCGAAGCCCAGTTCGCCGGTCAGGGATTCGACGACATTCGTGCGATCGGCGCCAAGACCGGTCTCGAGGCCCTGATGATCGGCGAGGAGGCGATGATCCTCGGCGGTTGTTCGTCCGCAATCGCAGCCACGCCAACGCCGACTCTCACGGCGCAGACGACCGGAGGCGCTCTTCCCGCGCAGACCTGGTCGATCATCTGCGCAGCCCTGACGCTGGACGGATTGATGAACGGCTCGGTCGCAGGCGGCGTTCAGGGCTCGATCACCCGCACGAACGCCGACGGCTCGACGGACACCTTCGGCGGCGGAGTCGCCAAGAAGAGCGCCAATGCGACGGTCGCGACCACGGGCTCGACGGGCCTCGTCAACGTGACCGTCGCCCCGGTCTCGGGCGCGATGGGATACGCCTGGTTCTGGGGCGCGGCGAACTCTGAAGTTCTAGGCGCGATCACGACGATCAATTCGCTCGTCGTCACGGCGCCCGCCTCCGGAACGCAGACTGCCGCGTCGCTTGGCGCGAGTGATAATTCGGCCAACGCGCTCGCCTTTGACGGGCTGATCTACCAGGCGACCAAGCCCGGATCCGGCGCGACGCTCTACACGATGGGGACGGGGTCAGCTGGCGTCGGAACCGGGCTGACCACCGACAGCGCCGGCGGCGTTATGGAGCTTGACGCCGTACTGAAGTCCATGTGGGACAATTATCGCCTGTCCCCGGATACCATGTGGGTCAGTTCGCAGGAAGCGCTCAACATATCGAGAATCATCGTCAAGGGCTCGCAGACTGCTGCGCAGCGCTTCGTCTTTGAGACCGCGCAAGATCTCATCGGCGGCGGCATCATGGTCCGCACCTACCTCAATCGGTTCTCGATGCAGGGCGGCAACGTGATCGATATCCGGGTGCATCCCAATATGCCGGCCGGAACCATTCTCCTCACCACCAAAACCTTGCCCTATCCGCTTGCGGGCGTCGGCAACGTCATTCAGATCCGCACCCGCCAGGACTACTATCAGATCGAATGGCCGCTGCGGACGCGCAAATATGAATATGGCGTCTACTCGGATCAGGTTCTGCAGAACTATTTTCCGCCCTCAATGGGATTGATCACGAATATCGGCAACGTCTGAACCATCATTGGGGCGGTCGCGTGCGACCGCTCCATTGTTCAGAAGCGCCAAGAATGCAACGACGAAGGGCTGTGTCTATGAAACTTCGCGCTCCACCATGTTGCGAGGCCGTCACACATGACGGACGGGCTCTCGAGATCTCCGAAGACAGATCATTGGTGGTTAAGGCCACGGATTGGCGGGCGCTGGCGGCGCATGGTTTTAGCTGTTGGGAAGTTGGCCCCTCGCCGCAAGGGGAAGGATTCACGGCGGAGGCGACGGGACGTCAAGGCGCAGCTGTCGCGACACGAAGCTTCGCAGATTTATTCGGACAACGCCAGGCTCAGTCGCCAGCAGTCGAAAAGCCAAAACACGTCGATGTCGCCAATGGCGTCGGCGTCAACACAATATCCCAACTCAATCGCCGTCAGCTGTTCTTCTTTCTCAAAGAGCGTCGCATTGGCGTGCGCATACCGATCACGAACGACCGACTCCGCGCTCTGGCTCTGCGCGCAATCGAGTTCGTCTAGGCGCGAACTGATCGCGAACCGCCCGCATTTCGTGACGGACGACGAAATCCTCGCTTCGAGACGACGGCCGCATGCGGTCGCATAGAAGGGTACCGGTCGATGGCGTCTACTTATGATCTCGCGAAGCTCGCAGATGTCAAAGACTGGCTTGATATCTCGGGCGCCGACGATGACGCTCTGCTTTCACGGCTCATCACGAGGCTCAGCCGCGGGATCTTGAATTATCTCGATCGGCAATCGATTCTGCCGACGAAATTCTCCGAGACGTTTGACGGCGGTGGCGAGCGATCTCTCCTGCTCGGTCAGTGGCCTGTCAATGTGGTGCTGGGCTGCGCCGTGAACAGCTTGCCGATTCCCCCGGCGCCGGCGATGACGCCAGATTCGCTGCAGCCCGGATTTGTTCTGGATGAGGGCGACATCGCCCCTCCGGGCCGTCGGCAGCGCCTCTCGCTTCGCGGGCGGCGCTTCGATTGCGGCATACAGAATGTGTCCGTGTCCTATTTAGCAGGCTACCAAATCGCGGGCGAGGCCGCCATGATCCCGCCAGGGGCGCCCTTTTTGGTCACAGCTCTGTCGCCCTACGGCGATTGGGCGAGCGACGGCGGCGTCACCCTAAACGGGCTCGCAATGACCCGCGTTGCGGCAAGTCCTGCGGCTGGCCAATATTCGGTCGCCGATGGAATCTACACATTCAATGTAGCAAATGCGGGAATGGGCGCGACAATCACCTATGGCTTTGTCCCGGCGGATCTTGCGATTTGCTGCATGGACTGGGTCGCCGAGCGCTACTCCTATCGGTCGCGCATCGGCCAACAATCAAAATCTCTCGGCGGCCAGGAAACCATGGCTTACCTTGTTAAGGACATCCCCGATTTCGTCGCGGCCGGCCTGCAGCCTTACCGCCGCGTCGCGCCATGAGCGATTTCACGCTCGATTCCGATGCGTTGCATCAGGCGCTGGTTCAGCGCGCCGAAACAGCGCGAACCGCGCTCGAGGAGAGGATCGTCAAAAAGCTGTCTGGCGAAAGCTTGCAGCAAAAGTCAGGCGCGCTGGCTGCTTCGATCCGCTCGTCGATCGCGGATGATGCAGGCGCAATATCGATCATAGCGTCGAGCGTCGGGGTCGCTTATGCGGCCATCCAGGAATTTGGCGGCAAAACCACGGCGCACGACATTGTGGTCGTGAAAGCTCGGGCGTTGAAGTTCAGCGGCGCGGGAGAAGCTTTCGCCAAGAAAGTTCATCATCCGGGCTCGACCATTCCGGCCCATTCCTTTTTCGGTGGGTCGATGTCCGAGATGAGGGACGACATCGCTGCGAGCCTCAAGGAGGCCGCGCTGGAAAGTCTACGGAAAGACTGATCCCGGCGCGCGTGACGCGGACTTCAACGCCAGATCAAGGAGCAGGCATGGCTACGACGAAGCGGGAGACCGCGTTGGCGGCGCTACAAAGCGCTATCGCCGCCGCCTATGCGTGGAAACTCGGCCCCTCGCGCCGGCTTAAACTCTGGAGCGATGTTCCTTCGGCGATGCGGCCGGCGTGTTTCCTGTATGAGGGCGGCCAAGAGACATACGCGTGGAGCGAAGGCGCAACGCCGAAACGTGTGATGGAGGTTAAGCTATTCATCTATCTCAACGCCAAGGATACGTCGATCACGGGCGCCGTGCTTTTGAACGATTTGATGGACGCGCTTGACGTCGCCCTTTCCATTTCAGGAGGAGATCTAATCCGCGGGCGCAACACGCTCGGCGGCGCCGTGCACCACTGCCGCATCGACGGGAAAACCCTTAAAGATCCCGGCGATCTTGACGGCGATGCGATGTTGATCGTTCCGATCAAACTCGTTCTTCCCTAGCGTGCTTTCCGATCCGTCGCGTCCGCGCGGCATCGGCGTAGATCGAACCAGCGAGGTCACTCATGTATAGTTTCGGCTCGGGCGTGTTGCTCGGAACCCGCACGGATATAGCGAATGCGACGCCGATCAATTTCGGCCTCGTTCAGGAGGTGACGATCGAGGAGACTGCGACCATCAAGGAGCTGACGGGCCAGTTTCAGCGCCCCGTGGCGATCGCGAGAGGCACGATCAAGACTACCGGAAAAGCCAAGGTTGCGCGCATCTCCGGATTGGCTTTCGCTAGCCTTTTCTATGGCTTGACGCCGACTGCGGGTCAAATCGCAACATCCTTCGCCGAAGCCGCCGCCATTCCGGCGGCGTCTCCTTACACCGTGACTGTGGCGAACGCCGCGACGATTGTCGATGATGAGGGCGTTCTCTATGCCGCGACCGGCCTGCCTCTCACAAAAGTTGCTTCGAGCCCGGCTGTTGGGCAATATTCCATTTCCACCGGCGTCTTGACGTTCAACTCCGGCGACGCAGGAAAAGCAGTATTGGTGAGTTACACCTATTCCATCGCCGGCTCGGGACAGAAATTCACGGTCGCCAATCAGCTGCTTGGCGTGACCCCGACGTTTCAGGCTGTGTTCTACACAACATTCCAGGGACAGGCTGTGACGCTGAAGCTCAACAATTGCACCTCGAACAAGCTGAGCTTTCACACCAAGCTCGAAGATTTTGTTATGCCAGAGTTCGATTTCTCCTGCTTTGCTGACGCCGCCGGAAATGTGATGACCTGGTCCTTCGCGGAGGCGTCGTGATGAGGCCGGCTTCAGAAACGATCCGGCTCGGAGCGCGCGAATGGTCGATCCGGCCGCTAAATTTGCGTCAGGTTCAGGAAATTGAGCCGATTCTGATCGCGGGAGCCTCCGAGGCAAAGGGCAATATTTCGGCCGCCATGGCGATCGTTGCGATCGCCCTGAAGCGCGACAACGCCGAGGCCGCGTCGGCGCTCGGAGACGTTGAAGCGACGGCCCCGGAAATCGCGGCAGCCATGGCGACCGTGCTGCGTCTTGGCGGATTTCTGCCGGCGGCCGAAGGAGACTGCGCGCCGGGGGAAGTGTGAGCGGGCGCTCAGGCGCAGCCGACGCCCGCATTGATTTTGGCTTCATCTATTCAAGGCTGATGTCGGCTTGCGGATATACGCCGGCCGAGATCGATGAAATGACGCTGCATGATGTGCTCGGCCTGTTTGCCTATTGGCGAGACTACCCGCCGACGCATGAAATCCTGAAAAGCGTCTATGGCGTCGAACGCAGACCTGAAACTGAAAGTCGCAAGCCCGGATATGACCCAAGCGGAATCGGCAGCCTGATCGCGCGATTTCCAGATGGGTTCGTACCGGCGGGCGAAGGCCGGCGTCACCCCGGGGGTGGGCCGACGCTTGGCGAGCAGGACTATCGGGCGGCGACCCAACCTTGAGGAAATGTGTCAATGGCAGATGACGTCACTATTCGATTTACCGCCGACGTCTCCTACCTGCAGCGTGGCATTCAGCAAGCAAACACCGCCCTCGGAGCGACGACGACAACGCTTATTTCGGGAGCAAGTCAGATCAACGCGTCCTTCGCCAATCTGACGCAGGCGTATGTCGGCAATGCGGGGCAGGAAATATCAAGCGCGCGCCCAGCAGGAGAGGCGCAGATCGCCATAGCGCGACAAGCGGAGCAGGCTCGCTTCGACATTGCATCGAACGGAGCAAAGTTGCAGGCGTCGCTTATTAGGGAACAGAGCGATTGGACGACGGGCGATGGCGGCGTCGATTTTCGTAATTGGTCGGCGCCGGCCTCTACCGCATGGCCGCCGGCGCTTTCGTGGATCCTCCAGGCAATAGGCGTCCCGAGCGCATCGGCTGGCATTGAATGCGCCGTCCTGGCGGCGGCGGGGGACGTCAACCTGTCATCATTTCAAAATACGCTTGCCATGCCTGTGAGCGTTGCCACGAACGCTGCGCTGTCTCTCAAGGTTGCGACCTTGTGGGGGTCGACAGGAACCGGCGTCAATCAGATCAAGCTCAGTCAGCTCGTCGTGGAAGCTCTCAACTAACGCCGTCGACCTCATGCCCAGATGAATCCGCCCTTCATGGCGGGATAATTCCTTTGCGTGGAGCGGGAGCTAAATTGCTATGAAGACACAACTCATGTCACCGCCCGAAAATGGCAATCGTAATGATGTGTCGATCAACGGTCGCGTTTATCAAAGCGTTCCCGGAGCGGCCATTTCAGTCCCGCCGTTCGATGTTGCGATCCTTGAGGCCAATGGATGGCAAATATTCGACGGCCCGTCTTCGCCGATCACGACCACAAATTACGCCTCCGGGTCTGTCAGCGGCATAGTGATGAGTCCAAGTGGGAACGCCATGGGGCTGGGCGTCCGACTCTATCTTGACGGGTCGGCAAACGCTGCGGGCGTCACGGCGGCCGACGTAAACGGGCGCTGGTCCATCGCGACCGGAGCGTTGTCAGCGGGACCTCATAGCTTCAGCGTTGAGATCGACGAGGGCTCTGGCGTCTTCTTGGTCGGCGGCGGCGGCGCTTCGAGCGGCGTCATGGATTTCAGCGCATCAGTAAATAGTGGATTGATTGCTGCAGTCGCAGCGTAGAACGGAGTAAAGCAATGGCTTTGCCGACGCTTAGCGTTACCCCAGGATCAGGGGCGACGATCAATACCTTGCCGAATGCGCCGCAGGCGACCGTGAATAGCGTGGCTGTCGCGCTGGCTACCGACCAGGCTGCAGTACCAATATCTGCCGTCGCCCTGCCACTTCCGGCGGGCGCCGCTACTGCGGCAAATCAGGCGACAGAGATGTCGACGCTCGCGTCAATCCTTGCCGCGATTCAGGCGATGGACACGGCAATCGCGGTTACGAGTCGATCAGGCTATATATGGGGGGCAGTCTCCACGGCGGCGATTGCGTCCGCAGGATTAACGGGCGGCTATGCGCCGAGCGATACGATTACGTTACCCACCGGAACCGGCGTAAATGCTCCGGCGGTTCTCATGGTTGTGGCGACCCAACTCGCGGCAATCCCGACGATCGTCAATGCGGGGAGCGGCGGCGCGGCAGGAACACAGACCCTGACCGGCACCACTGGAGCGGGAACGAAGTTTGCGCTGTCTGCGACGGTCGCTGGTGGAGTTATCACCTCGATCAACAGTATCACGACAGCGGGAAATTATACCGTCAATCCAACCACGGTCGCCGCCGAGCCCGTGACGGGAGGCAGCCTTGTCGGTGCGACAGTCAGCGTCAAGATGGCTCCGTTGACCCTGACTGTCGCCACTGGCGGCGTCTATGCGGCTCAGGTTGCAAATCCGGTGTCACAAGGATCGTCCTCGGGCTCGGGAGTGGGAGCGACTTTCAATCTGACAGGATTTGCGCCGCTCGCCACTCCGGTCGCGGCTGTGAATGCATCGCGGCAATATCTCGCATTCCGTAATGACAGTCAGGCGTTGAGCCTTGGCGCTTCGCTCACTGGATCAGCGGGTTTGGGCGCGCTCGGGACCACGTCATTCGATCCTGGCGGATATGGCTACGAGTGGGGTGGAAGCCGCGTTCCAAGCAATGCACTGAGTTTGATTGGTCAGGCCGCTTTCCAGCAATTCACGGCGTGGGAGGGCTAATTCGATGGATCTTCGCGGGCGTCCCCAACCTGGGGAAACGATTTTCGGCAAGATCAAACGACTGGCGTCGCGCGCCCGGTCAGGCCTCGGCAATCCTCATTTCATCGATCCGGCGACCGGCCTGCCGATGCTTATGGCCAACGCGCCGACCGTGACGACTACGGCGAGCCTCTTCGCCAATCAGGCCGCTGTTGTGGCGGCGGGCTATAGCAAGCTCTTCGCCGCCGTCGTCAGTGGAAGCGTCAATCCGGTGTATTATTGCGCCGGTGGCTGGCCGAGGATCAACGCCAACGTCTATCTCGTCCTGCCGTCAGGCACGACCTGGTCGACGGGAAACGGCAACGCGGGCAATAATCCGCCGTTGCAGGCGCTCGCCCCCCGCGTGAAATTCAAGACTGACAGCCCGAAGTTTGTCCTCGGCGTCACCGGCACATATCGGCTGATCGTCAATGGGCGATATCTCTCTGGCGCAATATGCGCCATCGGGCGCCGTGCCCTCCTATTCGCTGGTCGACTTTACCGCTGTCGGCGGCCGGCAAGAGCGGCAGATCGAGATCGAGATGATCACCGCCACATCGTTCTATGGCGCATGGGTTGGGCCGACAGAGACGATCTGGGCGCCGCCGTCCAGCGACAATCTACGCTGGATCCAGAACGGCGACAGCCTCACGCAGTCGGCCGGAAATCTGCCTGGCGGTCTTGGGGACGGCTATGGCGAGATCATGGCCGATTGCCTCGGCATATCCGATTATCGCGCGGCGGGCATCGGTGCACCGGTTATTACGCCAACAACGGCGGCGTCAATTACCGAATGCAGGAACATATGTTTGACCTGCTCAACTACAACCCGGATGTGATCTCGCTGGCCGCGGCGTCAATGACGCAACGTTCGGCTTCGCTCTTGCGCAACCTGGCCTTGCGTCATGCATCGCGCAGGCGCGGGCCTATTCCGTCACCATGCCTATTTTCGTTACCGGCGTCCTGGTGTCGGCCAATGATGCGGTTGCGCTTGCGTGGGAGACGGCGCAGGCGGCTTATGTCGCGTCGCTGAACGATCCCAACTTGTTTTTCATCCCGATCACAACAGACCCTAACGGCTGCTTGGACCAAGCCGGAATTGCGCCCCGAATTTGATCTCATTTTCCGGCGTCGTTTCGGGGCGCCGTCCTCGCGGAGCGGGAGATGGGCGATTCGCTCCGATTAGGGCGCGAGGCGGACACATGACGTCCGCGCCGACCCGGCTTTTTTGATGAAAAAGTTCAACCACCTCATTTTCTTACGCTGTGTTCGCCTCGCCTTGTGCGGGCTTTTTCTTGTTTGGAGACCGCGATGGCCATGGGACGATTTTCCTTCTGCCTCCCCTATACTTTGCGAGAAGAGGGTGGGGAGTCGAACGATCCGCGCGATCCAGGCGGCTACACCAATAAGGGCGTAACGCAGAGTCGCTACGATCAGTACCGCAGCGCCGGCCGCATGCCGCGTCAAAGCGTCTCGAGGATTTCCGATACCGAACTGGAAGACCTCTACCGCCGCTGCTATTGGGATGCGGTCAATGGCGAGAAACTACGACCGGGCGAGGATCTATCCGCCTTCGATTTTGCGGTGAATTCGGGTCCGACGCGCGCCCGATCCGCGCTGGCCAAAGCCAGTGTGGGATCCCCGCCGATCGCCACAGTCATCGAAAACATTGCGAATATTCGGCTTTCCTTCCTCCATGCGCTCGGGACCTGGGGCGCCTTCGGTAAGGGCTGGGGCGCGCGCGTGGCGCGGATTGAGGCCGCGAGTTTGAAGATGGCTTCTGCGCCGATCGCCCCGCATGCCGCTGCGGCCAAGGCGCGGCAAAAGGCAAACGCCACTGCTGCAAAGAGAAGCGCCGCCGCGGCTCCCGTAGGCGCCGCTGGGGCGCAGCATTTTCTCGAAAGTCCGTTATGGGTCGCCGCGCTCGTTTTCGTGGCGATGATCGCCGCAACGGCTGTTGTCGCCTATGCGGCATGGCGTCAAAGCCAGCGCGCTGAAGCTCTCGGTGATGCGGCCGCCGCTCAGGCCACCGCCGTGGACCAACTCTTAACTACAAGCGTGGCCCAGGTCGCAGTTGGGCAAGCAAAATCCTGACGCTAAAATCCGGAGATCCTGGAATGATCTGGTTTGCTCTTTTCAGCACGGCGAGCCTCGCCGTCTATTTCCTTCTCATCCGGCCGAAGCTGAAGGAATTCCGCCTCATCGCTGGAATTCTCGGCAAAATCGACGAGGCCGGGCTCTCTGGATGGGAGAAGTTCAAGCTGCGCTTGCTCGGCCAGAAGACCTGGCTTTCCGGCGCCGTCGGCGTGTTTGTGACGGTCCTGCCTGGCGCCCTCGAGAATCTCCACCTCGTGGATTTTTCGGCCTTCTTCGCGGAGGGAGTCGCGCTGAAGATCTCGGGGGCGATCATGTTGCTCATGACCGTGACGCATATTTTCGGAATCGTAAAGGCGGCGCAGATCGAACCGAAAAGGCCTGATCAATGATTGCGCTGCTTCTGCCAATTCTGAATGCGTTGTTCGGCGGCTTCATAAAACCCTTCGTCGCCGCCTGGACGAATTACGAGCGCGCCAAGCTCGATTTGAATGAGAAGGGCTTTGAGGCGGCCGCGTCGTCCGACGCGGCCGTGATGAGCCAGGCGCTCAAATCAGATATCGAACTCAACGCCTTGAAGGTCCAGGTCTACGGCCAGCCGGTCAATCGGCTGATCATGCTGATCGCGGGCGTCCCGCCGGCCATTCATTTCGGCCTGGTCTTCCTTGATACGATCCTCGCCGCAAAATTTCTGTTCGGCGCTCCTGGGCCGCTGGGCGTTCCGAAGCTCCCTGCGCCTTATGACACTTTTGAATGGGCGATCGTCTCGAGTTTTTTCCTCGTTCATGCCGTCGCATTAGGCGCCGGGAATGTCTCGGCATGGCTAAGCCGGAAGGGTGGGTGACGCATGAAAATCATCGTCCTTATCCTGACCTGCCTCGCCTCGACGCCGCAGGAGGCGTGCACGCGAGAAACCGCCCTCGATGTCCGCGAGGTGACGGCGTCACCCGGGGAATGCGGGATGGCCGGTCTGGCGACAGCGGCGGCCGATCCGCGCGGCGGCGACGGACTGCGCCTCAAGATCGTTTGCGGCCGCCCCGTGCGAGAGGAGCGCGCATCAAATGGCGGTTCCTGACGCGACGGATGTCTGGTCGAATATTGTCTCGGGCGGCGTCGGGACGGCGCTTGGCGTGCTGGGAACCATCATTGTCGCGGTGCTCAATCGCCAGCCATCGATGGCGACGATCGTCGACGCGCGCATTCGCACCCTTATCGAGGGATATGAGAAGCACGTCGAAGACCTGCAGCACGAGATCCAGAAGCTGGAGGCCAAGGTTGATACTTTGACACGGGCGCTTGCCGCCGCTCACGCCTATCGCTTTTCGGGAAAAATCGACGACGTCTGATACGAAAATGCTGGCGGGAGCAAAGCGGCGCCTATCAAAAGAACATATCACACGCCGCGCTTTGTCTGACGACTCTCGCAGCGCCGCGGCCTCCCATTTTGCCCCTGTCTCGCTCTAGCGAGGCGGGGGCTTTTTTGCTGTTTCGAGCTCAACTTATGAAAGGCATGATCCAATGCTGTGTTGCGCGAAATTGGCCTCGCGCGGCTTGCAGGAACAAGTATTATGCGCCAACAATCGGGCCGAAAACTTGCATCAGCTGCTTAAAGGGATCGCGTGCAGGTGTCTGGCGATGGGCAGTCCGGGAGGTGGAGGTGACGGCGCGTTTGCTTTCAGTGAACGTCGGCCTGCCGCGCGATATCGACTGGCGCGGGAAGACTGTCCACACCGCCATCTGGAAGACGCCCGTGCAAGGGCGACGCATAGTGCGTCATCTCAACATTGACGGGGATGGGCAGGGAGACATCGCCGGACACGGAGGCGAGCACCGCGCCGTCTTCGTCTATCAGATCGACTCCTATCGCTACTGGCAAATCCAGCTCGGCCGAAACGATTTCACCCATGGGCAGTTCGGCGAGAACTTCACCATTGATGGCTTGTCCGACCAAGACGTGTGCATCGGAGATCAATATCGTATCGGCGGCGCGTTGCTGGAGGTGACGCAGCCGCGCGTCACCTGTTACCGGGTAGGCATCCGAATGCGCGAACCACAGATGGCCGCGCTGCTGGTGGCGCATGGCCGGCCGGGGTTCTACTTTCGTGTTTTGCAGGAAGGCGAGGTGGGAGCCGGCGACGAGATCATGCAGGTCGCCGCGGGCCCCGAACGCATGAGCGTTTTCGAGATCAACGCTCTGCTGTATATGCCCGGTCACCCTCGTGGCCAGCTCGAGCGCGCGCTGCGCATCCCCGCGCTGAGCGCCGGCTGGGGCGCCTCTTTCCAGGCGCTGCTCCAGCAGGACCAAAGCGGCGGCGCCACAACAGGAAACGCGGGGCTTGCTCGGCGGTTTGGACCTGCTCCGGCATGGCCGGGATTTCGCCCGCTTCGGGTTTCGCGAAAATTTCAGGAAAGCAGCAGCGTCCTCTCGCTGACTTTCGAGTCAGTTGACGGATCCTCTCTGACCAAAGCCCTGCCAGGTCAGTTTATCATTCTGCGGCTGAAGGCTGGAGCCAACGCGCCCGCGCTCTTGCGCAGCTATTCGCTATCGGGCGAACCCAGCACTGAACACTATCGCGTAAGCGTAAAGCGCGAACCCCATGGAGCGGCTACCGCATACATCCACGATGAACTGCAGGTTGGCGACGTGCTCGACGTGAGCGCACCCCGGGGCAGCTTCACGCTTCGGCCCGGTGACGGACCTGTTGTGTTCCTAAGCGCCGGCATTGGCGCGACCCCTCTGCTGGCAATGCTCCACGCTTTGGCGGCGGAGGCTTCGGCGCGGGAAATCTGGTGGCTGTACGGAACTCGTGACCATCACGAGCACCCGTTCGCCGCTGAGGCGGACGCCCTCGCGCAAATGTTGGGCCACAGTCGCCGCCGCATTTGCTACAGTTCGCCTGCGGCCGACGATCAGTTGGGAGTCGATTTCGACGCGCGCGGACACATGGATATGGACGGCGTGCGAGAGCTCGGGACGCCGCGAAATGCTGACTTTTACATCTGCGGGCCGCCTACCTTCTTGAGCGATCTCAGCGCTGGTCTCGCCGAATGGGGGGTCGCTTCAAGCAACGTTCACACCGAGATTTTCGGCTCGGGTCCATCCATGACTCCAGGCGTCGCAGCGGCGCCGCGCCCGCGGCCTCATCTGCCGCATGGGGCTCCCGGCAATGGACCTCGCGTCTCGTTTGCCCGGAGCGGCATAGACGTTCACTGGGGTTCGAACTGCCAGAGCCTGCTTGAGCTTGCCGAAGCGTGCGACGTGCCGGTACGATGGTCATGCCGGACGGGCGTTTGCCACACCTGTGAGACGGGGCTTGTGGCCGGGGCCGTGATATATCGGCCCGAGCCAATCGACGCGCCCGCCGGCGGCAATGCGTTGATCTGCTGCTGCCAGCCCCAAGGCGACATCGTCATAGACCTTTGAAATCGAGTTGGGGCCGGCGCCTATCACGATGACCTCGGAATCGCGGCTCGCTACGGCAGCGGTTTTCCGGCCTGCTCCTGGACAATGTATTCGGCGTACCAGTCCGGCTCCCCCCTGGCTGATCTATGCTCGTGTTCGTCGTGCGGGGCGGCCGCGTCCCGAAGCGCAGCTGCGAGTTCCGTCCCCGAATGAAATATTGTATCGTTGGCCTCCACTCGTCCCGGGCAATTGCACGGTAATCGCCTCGAACATCCAGCCATTGACGCCTGGATCGCTGGATGAGGCGAACGAAGCATAGCTGCGCAGGGCAGGGCAGATGACGCGGCCCTCAAGGTGCGCAACGGGTGAAGACAAATCGCACGGCGCGGACTTCCTCTGCACGCTCTCGACAAAGAGTCGCAAAGACTCATTCTTGAGCGGATCCATCAAATGCATGGGATAAACAGGGAAGATAAATATAAGGATTTTTTTGGCAGTTTATAGATGTAGTAAATAATAGATTTTAGCAAATACTGCTGTTATTTAATACGCTATGATTACTGCGAGAATATACAATCATATCCATGATCTTCTTGCTTTATTCGCGGGCCGGCCGTCTGACGCCGGCGTCGCGGGCGGCTTCGCACGCCTTCGCGAGAGGCCAGACGCCAAAATCTTGCCACCCCCGGCACAGACCGCTACACGGTGCAGCGTCAGACCTCAGATATTTGGAGACGAGCCATGCCCTTGAGGCTGGATACGAGGCGCGCGGATTTCGGCGCGGCTTTCGAAGCGCTTCTCGGCGCCAAAAGGGAGTCCGCGGAGGACGTCGACGAAGTCGTGAGGAAGATCATCGCCGAGGTCGCCGCCGAAGGCGATCCGGCGCTCTTTCGCGCGACGAAAAAATTCGACCGCGTCGATCTTGACCGGGTCGGGCTACGAGTCGACGCGGCCGAGATCGACGCGGCGAGCGCTCTTTGCGAGCCCGAGGCTCTCGACGCGCTGGAACTGGCGCACGAGCGCATTGTGGCTTTTCACAAGCGGCAATATCCGCGGAATGAACGCTTCACGGACGCGTTGGGCGTGGAGCTTGGCTGGCGCTGGACTGCGATCGAATCCGTCGGTCTCTATGTCCCCGGCGGGACGGCGAGCTATCCGTCTTCCGTCCTGATGAATGCGGCGCCCGCAAAGGTTGCAGGCGTCGAGCGCATCGTGATGGTCGCCCCCGCTCCAGACGGAAAAATGAATCCGCTCGTGCTGGCGGCCGCCAGATTGGCAGGCGTCGATGAGATTTACCGCATTGGCGGGGCTCAGGCGATTGCCGCGCTCGCTTATGGAACGCAGACCATCCAGCCGGTCGCGAAAATCGTTGGTCCGGGAAACGCCTATGTCGCCGCCGCCAAACGCCGCGTTTTCGGCAAAGTCGGCATCGATATGATCGCTGGTCCGTCAGAGGTGCTGATCATCGCTGACGGCGACGCCAATCCGAACTGGATCGCCGCCGACCTTTTGGCGCAGGCCGAACATGACGCCGCGGCGCAATCCATTCTGATTACCGACGAGCCGATTCTTGCTGATGCCGTCGCGGCGGCCGTAGAGGATCAACTGGCGACGCTGCCTCGTCGCGCGATCGCTGCGGCGAGCTGGCGAGATTTTGGCGCGATCATCATCGTGCAAAATCTTCAGGAAAGCGTCCTCCTGGCCAATCGGCTGGCTGCGGAACACCTTGAAATCGTGGCGGCTGGCGCCGAGGAGCTTAGTCATCAAATCCGCAATGCGGGGGCAATTTTTCTGGGCGGCTTTACGCCGGAGGCGATTGGCGATTATGTCGGCGGGTCCAACCATGTGTTGCCAACCGCGCGCTCGGCGCGCTTTTCTTCCGGCTTGAGTGTGCTGGATTTCATGAAGAAGACGTCAATCCTGAAATGCAGCCGGGATAGCCTCGCGGTTCTTGGCCCCGCAGCGGTCGCCCTCGGTCGCGCGGAGGGTCTGGATGCGCACGCGCGGTCAGTCGCGCTTCGTCTCGAAAAGGGAGCGTCATGAGCGGAACGGATCCAGCCGCACGTAATCGACTTGTTTCTGTCACGCTGGACGAGACGTCGATCGGCCGCAGCACCGCCGACAAGGAGCATGAACGTCAGATCGCGATCTACGATCTCATCGAGGAAAACAGTTTCGGCGTTCCGGGGCACGATGCGGGGCCTTACGGCCTCAAAATCGCCCTGCAGGACTCCAAGCTGGTGCTCGAGATCCTCGACGAGCACAGCGCCCCCTTGGTGACGCATATCCTGTCTTTGACGCCGTTGCGCGGACTGCTCAAAGACTATTTCTTTGTCTGCGAAAGCTATTATGCGGCGATCAGGACCGCGATGCCGGGCCAAATCGAGGCGATCGACATGGGACGGCGCGGCCTCCATAATGAGGGCGCGCAAATGCTGATCGAGCGGCTCAAGGGCAAGATCGACTGCGACATCGATACCGCGAGGCGCATCTTCACCCTGGTCGCCGCTTTGCACTGGAAGGGCTAGCGTCAATGCCCGCGAAAGGGGACGCGAAGGCGCCGCCAGGATGAAGGCCGGAATCAAGGACCGTCCACAATCCATCCTTTTCGCGTGCACGCAAAATTCAGTGCGATCGCCGATGGCGGAGGCGCTGGGAAGGCATTTTTTCGGAAAGGAAATCTATTTCGCGTCCGCTGGCCTGAAGCAGGGAGAACAGGACGGCTTCGCGATCGCTGCGATGGATGAGCTTGGCGTCGACATCAGCCGCCACAATCCGCGCACTTTCGAAGATCTCGAGGATATGTCCTTCGATCTCATCGTAAGCCTGTCGCCGGAAGCGCATCACAAGGTCCTCGACCTCACCCGCACCCTGGCGATTGAGGTTCTCTATTGGCCGACCATCGATCCTACGGCCGTAGAAGGCTCGCGTGAAAGAATGCTCGAAGCCTACCGCGGCACACGCGACGGGCTTTTGGAGCGCATCGAAAAGTTGCTGGACTATCGGCCAATGGGAAATCTTTAATTTATAATTCCGTTTATTTGCGGAACGACGCGCATGCCTGCCGGCTCGCGCCCGCGAGTTCCTCACGTTAGACTCCGGGGCATGAGCGAATCGTCCGCATCCCATCCCCGCCCCTTCCTCGGCGTCGAACGTTCGGCGCTCGGCGCCTGCTGGCGCGACCGGCTTGACGCAGGCGGCCAAGCCAGGGCCGCAGCGATTGCGCAATTGCGCGGCCACGGTGAAATTCTGGCGAGGATCCTTGCCGGGCGCGGGGTAGGGCCCGAGACTTGCGACGAATATCTCGATCCGACGCTGCGGCGCCTGCTCCCCGATCCGTTCTGCATGAAGGACATGGAGCCGGCGGCCGCACGGATCGCCGAGGCCGTAGAACGATCGCGCAAACTCGCGATTTTTGGCGATTATGACGTCGACGGCGCGGCTTCCGCCGCGCTCCTTGCTGATTATTTTACGGCCTGCGGCGTCGAAGCCGTTGTCTATATCCCCGACCGTATCGTTGAAGGCTATGGTCCGAATGTCGAAGCGATCCGCCAGCTTGCCGCGGCCGGCTGTCAGCTTCTGATCACTGTCGATTGCGGCACGATGAGCCATGATCCCCTGGCGGAAGCGACCGCGCTCGGGCTCGAGCCGATCGTCCTTGACCATCATCAAGCTCCGGAAATCCTGCCGGACGCGCTCGTCGTCAATCCCAATCGGCAGGATGATTTATCCCGTCTTGGCGCGCTCTGCGCCGCGGGCGTCGTTTTCCT
Organism: Methylocella silvestris; assembly: GCF_002891535.1. GTDB lineage: Bacteria > Pseudomonadota > Alphaproteobacteria > Rhizobiales > Beijerinckiaceae > Methylocapsa > Methylocapsa silvestris_A. The sequence goes on from NZ_PDZR01000015.1 coordinate 90,802, forward strand.
GACATTGATCGCCGTCAATCGGATGCTCCGGGAAAGAGGATTTTTCGCGCTACGCCCGGAGCCCGATCTCCTCGGCGGGCTTGATCTGGTTTCGCTCGCGACAGTGGCGGATGTCGCGCCTCTCGGGGGGCTGAACCGCGCCTTTGTCACCAAGGGCCTCGCGGTGATGCGCCAACGCCTGCGCCCGGGCCTGAACGCCCTGTTCGACGTCGCGAAACTGGACGGTCCACCGACCCCCTATCACCTCGGTTTTCTGATAGGCCCGCGCATCAACGCCGGCGGGCGAATCGGCGACGCGGCGCTTGGCGCGCGCCTCCTCAGCATCGCCGACCCGATCGAGGCGAAGCGCATCGCCGAAGACCTCGATCGTCTCAATCGCGAGCGGCAGGTGATCGAAAGCGGAACCCTTGACGAAGCGGAGGCGCAGGCGATCGCCGGCGGCCTCTCGGCCGATGCCGCCGCCATTGTCGTCGCCTCGGAGGGGTGGCATCCGGGCGTTGTCGGCCTTGTCGCCTCGAGGCTGAAGGAAAATCAGCGCAGGCCTGCCTTCGCGATTGCTTTTTCTGGAGATGTCGGCGTCGGTTCGGGGCGATCCATTCCGGGCGTCGATCTCGGCGCCGTGGTGCGCGCGGCGGTCGAAGCCGGAATTCTGGTCAAGGGCGGCGGCCACGCGATGGCGGCTGGAATTACGATCGCCAAAAACCGTCTGGACGATTTTCGCGCCTTCCTCGACGCGAGCCTGGCCGAAAAACGGGGAGGCGAGGGCGCCCATGCGCTGTTGGTTGACGCCGCGCTGACGGCCGGCGGGGCGACCACGACCCTCGTAAAATCCCTGGAGCAGGCGGGTCCCTATGGCGCCGGCAATTCCGAGCCGGTATTCGCTCTACCGGCGCACAGGCTGACCCGGGTCACGGAGGTTGGCAATGGCCACCTCCAGCTGCGCGCGGAAGCTGGCGACGGCGCGAGGATCGATGGAATAGCGTTTCGGGCGGCGACGCAGCCGCTCGAAAAGGCGCTGCGAGCCGCGCTCGGCTCATCGGTCCATCTGGCCGGGACGCTGGCGCTCGATAGCTGGGGCGGAACCCAGCGCGTGCGACTGCGGCTCCTCGATCTCGCGCCGGCGCGCGGACCGCGCGCCTCATAACTCGTGTTTTGCGAACTTGCCAGTCCGACGATCGCGCTTTATATGTCGCGCCGCTGAGGGCGGCGTCGATCATTGATGTGCGCCCCGGCCCCCGCGCCCATCGTCTAGCGGTCTAGGACGTCGCCCTTTCACGGCGAAAACAGGGGTTCGATTCCCCTTGGGCGCGCCAACGAAATCAAAGACTTACGTACAATTTCCATTTGTGGGCGCCAGTCATACGGAAAATGTACGGAAAACATGCGCTCGGACATTCTCGGAAAATCTCGGACTATTTGATTTCTAACCCGCCCTTTAGATGGCTCTGGTCAAAGCATTTTTTGCTCGGTGGACGTTCATATCAGCGGGACCGTTTCGTGGGCGAGCGCATCCGAATGATGGTTTGATGAGTTGGCTATTGGGCAGTGTTCAGTTTGAAATGCGAGGGCCTTGACGCGCGCTCGCTTTGGCTTGATCTCCCTGCTATGCTTACCGGAAAGCAGGAGCAATAAATGGCTGAAATTCCTTCTGCAGAAGAGAGCGCTCGGAAAATCCTTCGCGTTTTAGTGGATGATGGGTCGCTTTCGGGGCAAGGCGGCCCGATACCCCAAGTGCAGCATCGGTTTGCAGCGGCAGTGGGTGCCTACGCCGATTTTGACAAGGCCAAGGATTATGCTCTTAAAAAGAAATGGCTTATTCTCGGCCAAAACAATTTTCTATTATTGACGGATTCCGGGTTTAAGGAGGCGTAAATGCCAACCGGACCTGAAGGCGAGAAGCTCCCCGCCGACGTAATCGGCAACGCCGTGAAGGCCATGCGCATTGCCACGGGCAAAGAGGACCTCGGCCCCGCGACCGGCAAAACGTGGCTGCGCGAGAACTTTGGACGAAAGGGGAAGCCAAAGCTCGCATTTGACCGAAGCCCAACGCCAAGAAATCGCAAAAAAGGCCGCTAATTGACGGTGGGGAAGAGATCGCCCTGTTCGGGGCTCGAAAGAGCAGATTTGGCCTTTTCGTCTAACAATCCATCTTGAATGCCCTTCATAATTACAAAGGGCTGCATCGCTGGATTACTAAACCGATAACGGTAGATTCTTTCTGAGCCGATTTGCTGCAAAACGTCACCGCGCTTATCGCTGGCGAGTTCCTTAAGGTTTGGGTTGAACCCGTCAATTCCAATTGACTTTTTGAGGATGCTAGTGAGGGGGGCCTGAACTTGCTTCGCAGTGAAATAACCGCTCTCGTCTGTCTTGGCCAACGCGCAAGCAGTCAATATCTGACGGAATCGGGCTTTAGCTTGATTACTCCTGATGGCTGTCTCGTAGTCTTTTTTTAGTGTGTTCTGTGAGCTTGATAGAAGAGCGCTAATAGAACTATCAACATCAACCTCGCCGACGGACAACCGTTTCGAATCGATTGCCGATAGGACAGCGCCTCGACCGAGACCATGACAGAAAGCTGGCAATCCCTTGCTTAAATTTATAATTTTCCATTTTGCGTCACCTATAATTTTCATACCAAGTTTTGATGTTCTGCTCTCAAGAAGAGCCTGCATTTCGACGCTATCCATGCGAGGCATCAATATTTCCTCACAACACCTCGAAATAGATGCGTGACCTTCTATCAGATCTTCGACAGTATCGCTTATCCCAACGATAACGATTGTTACATTAAGGCCAGCGTCAGATACGGCTTTGATCGTTTCTGCCATATTATGAGAAGAGTCTTTGTCTTTTATCAGATTGTATTCATCGATAACAATTATCGGAATGTCATTTTCTTTGAAATTCGACAGCTCTCGAACGACATCACTAGGCGTTACGCCAGCTGAGTACATATCAGAGACAGAATACAGTTTAATTCCATCGCCTATATCGACTTTGAATTTGATACTCTTAAAAATATCCATCCAAATTGAAGAATAGTTGTCTGATGAAAAGGCAGCCTTTCTAATATATACCACTTCGGACGTTTTCCTCGGCACAAAATACTGCAATATTTGAGCTACAGATGTTTTGCCGACTCCGGGCTCGCCGTAAATTATTGCGTGGCGACCCCTTTCCGAAACCGTCTCGATGAGCTTCCGAATCTGCGGCGTGCGTCCAGCGAAAGCCTCTGCCATATTAATAGGGGTCGATGGCGTAAAGTGCTGGCCAGCCTCAAAACGGAGGGCTGCCCAGTCCTCGTCGGTTCTCTGCGTTGCCATTAGTGCGATCAATTAGCTATCTAGTGATGACACTTGATGTCTAATTGATTGCTCAACAATGGTCAATGATCGCCCTTTGATTGACACTAAGTGTGAAGGTCAAGCTTCCTGTTGCCACCCGCGCTCAAAAATCCTTTCGATCCTTTGCGAAGCCGCTGCAATGCGCTCTGCCACGCGGCTGGCGAACAAATCGATCAGCACTGTTTTGAAGCTTCTTGAAGACGCGAGCAGATTCTGCGGGCTTCCACGACGCAAAGGCACGCAACGTGAAGACAAGCCCGTTCAAGTCGATGAAATTTGGTCATTCACGGTGGCGAAGCAGAAGAACGTCGCGGGGGGGGGGGGCGTCGCTGAACCCATTCGGCATGACCGAGGTCAATATTACGAAGCTCTAAAAGAAGCTGATCTTGCTTGAATAAACGGAGATCTTCGCTTCGAAAAATGGAGGAGAATCTAGCTCGTCTGGTGATGAAAAAGCTATGAACTCCTGCTCGCAACCGACAGTATAAATAGCGTTACCGCCGCGAGAGAATCCTAATTTCAAACTGAGTTACCACCGACTATTGCGATACGATGGGGCGGCCCGCCAAATTGGTGATGAGGGGAGCGAGCCCTTTGGGTGGCGGACCGAACGTCTGGCCCAGAACGCTTTCGAGGTTGCAATGACCGCAAGACAGCACCATTACGTCCCGCAATGCTATCTCAAGGGTTTTGTTTCGAATCGAGAGAAGCCAAGGCTGTTCGCTGTTGACTTCAAAGAGCGACGCATATTCTCGCCTAACCCCAAGAATGTTGCCGCAGAGCGTGACTTTCACACAATTGACGTTGAGGGCCGCCCCCCCGATGCGCTTGAAAATGCGTTCTCTGGATTTGAAACCGAACTAGATCAAGCTCTCAAGCGAATTATCAGCGCCCGTTCGATCAAAAATGAAAACGATCGCGCCCTTATCTTCAATCTAATTGGTTTGATGGCCACAAAGAACCCTCGGCTGCGCGAAAATTTTCGCGCAGCACATGAGCGAACCGCAAAGATGATGATGGACTTAGCGGCTGCCACGCCGGAGGGTTGGGCGTATCAAGTTCGGCGCGCAAAAGAGGATGGTTTTCTCCCTGCTGACGCGGATGCCGACTATGAAAAGATGCGCGAATTTCTGAATCGAGACGATTTCAGAATCGAGACGGAAACATCGATGCATTTACAAATGGAACTACAGACATTTGATAAAATACTTCCCCTCATTTTTAGTCGCCGCTGGATGCTGTTCCGAACCCCGCCGAATGCGCCCGGTTTCATCACGTCAGATCACCCGATGTGCATAATGTGGTCTGACCCAGCAAGGCGTGGAATATATCCTACTGGCCTTGGGCTTCGTAACACCCAACTGCTTTTTCCAATTTCGAACGAACTGGCGATAATTGGTTCCTTTGAAATTGATGATGGCGACGAGGTCGATGCAGACGAGTCTCTAATCGCGCAAATCAACGGAAACATCATTTTGCATTCGATGACTCAGGTCTACGGCCGCGATGGCAATTTTCCCTACATGATGAATCACCACACTAAGGTCATGCGTGGCGCCGGGCTTTTGGAGGACCGGCTTTGGGAAGGTCCTTAAAAGCGGCAGCGCGATGCATAAGATCAAGTAGCTGTTAAGCGTGTCTGGCCCGGCATTTTAAGGAAGCGTGCAGCTAGCTTGCGAATTAATAGTTCGACGCCCTCCGACTGTCTTCCTGAAGTCAGGGATGATCGCCTCAATCTTTTTCGCCGTTGTTCATGGGAGAGCCTGAAGGCTCCCCCGTACTGGGCGCTTGCACAGTCTTTAACCGCTGAATTTTCTCGCCGATGGCGTCGAGCTTTCTTTGCAGCGATTTGTCGGCTTGTGTCTCGTCGATCTTATCGTTGGATTTAAGCGACGCGTCCTTGCCGATCAGTTTCAGTTGCCGATCTATAACTGCAATTACGCACTCTGCCGCGCGGGGGTTTCCAGCTTCGGCGCTGGCCATATGCGCGCGAAGAAGCCGCTCCAGCCGAAGATTCGTAATTTTCAGAAACTCGGTAGCCGACAAATCGACTTTTTTCTCAATCGCTTCACCGATTAGGTCGGATACACGCTTGACCGAAATCTTTTCCGCTTTTGCGATATCGGAAAGGGTATGTCCGGCAGTTCGCCAGTCGAGGATTCGCGCGATTCGATCAGCGCGCATGATCGCCTGCGGACTCGTTTTCGATACGCGGCGGATCGTGTCCGCGACGTAAGATGGAGCGAGGTGCGCGTAGTGCATTTCCGCCATGCGCGTTCCTGAATGGCCGAGCGCTTCCGCCACGACCATAAGAGGCGCGCCGGCCCGCACCATCGTGCTGGCGTAGGAGTGGCGCAATTCGTGAAGCGTGATGTGGCTGAGTTCGGCGCGGGCGACCGCGGCCTTGAACTCGCGCTGATAGGCAGCCGCCTTCCAGCGGCCGCGGGCGTGAGCGAGGAGAGGCGCCGTTTTCTCGCGATTGGCTGAGAGACGCTCGAAAAGCGCGATGCAGCCGGCCGTCAGCGGAATATGCCGCGCCTTGCCGCTCTTGCTCTCTGCAATGAAGACCGATCCGTTAATGGGATCGAAGTCGCGAACAGAGAGCCGTGCAAGCTCGCCGAAGCGCGCGCCGGTCATGAGAGCGGCCGCGACGAGATCACGCAATTCGGCCTCTGCGCTGTTCACAAGCGCCTGCTGCTCGGCCGCAGTCAGAAACCGAACGCGGGCCGACGTCGTGCTGCGATAGGGTTTGACAAGGCGCCAGGCGCTATTGTCGTCGACGAGCCGGTGGTCGAACGCCCAATTGAGCGCGGCCTTCAATGTCGTCAGCGTCCGGTTGGCCGTGTCGCGCCGCCTGCGCGCTGCCTCGGGGTCCGAAAGATCGACGGCGCGCGTATTCACCTTCGTCGCGAATTTCCCGGTCCGCAGCTTCTTCGGCGTGGCAACCATGCTGTCGCGCCATTTGCGCACCTGGTCGACGGTCAGCGCGGCGACGAGCGATTTGCCGAGCTTCGGCCGAATGTGCAGGCCGGCGCGCGACTTGGCGTCGTAAATCGACTTCATACCTTCGGAGGCTTTAGCTTCGAAATATTGGTCGAGCACCTCGCCGACGGTTAAGCCCGTGGTCGCCCCGCTGCCGGCGCGCAGTTTCTTGAGCCAGAGGCGGGCGGCTTCCTTCGCTTGCTCGCACGACAGCACGCGCGTGGACTTGCCCCGGTTTAGTGGAGAGGCAAACGGTCGTCAGTTTGCTGCTCGCTCGAACTGAGCGGGGCTCCTATAGCCGAGCGCCGAGTGGCGCCGGATCGGATTGTAGAAGCCGTCGATATAGCGGGCAATGGCGGTGGTCGCGTCCTGGCGGGTCAGGAAGACG
>NZ_PDZR01000016.1 GCF_002891535.1 Methylocella silvestris
CCCCCCCCCCGTGGGGCCGCACATGCGGAGACGCCCGCGATCAGCGTTGTGGGTTCGCTCGTTTTAGCTGGGGTGTAACAAATAAATGCCGCAAAAAAATTCGAACCGCATTGCAGTCTATCCGAGGCTTGGGAGCGTTCACGATCTTTGGTTTTTGCGTCTGTCTGGCCACGGTATCGGCAATTCCTTTTATACCTATTTTCACGCGGTGGTTCTTGCCGCTCAATGCGACGCCGATGTTATTGCGCCTCCCTGGTTTTCATTGAAAATCGGATCTTTTCTCCGTCGCGAAAGCAGCAATCGACTCTATTTTCGGATTTTTAAGCCTTTTCCCGGCGAAATCTCGCGACTGCACAAGTTTTGGACGCTGATCTCCAGATACAGGCGGCGCGCAGAGATCGTAATCGGAGAAAAGTCCGACCCCGAGCTCGTTCCCGGCGCCCTCAATGTCGTCTCAAGCCGGAAATTCACCTTTGAGGGGCTACACCCCTTTCGCGATCTCATCCGCGAAAGGCTGCTCGGCATCATCCGGGATCCCCTCCCCGAAAATCACACTTGGGGGCAGAGTGGATTTATTGCGGTTCACGTACGACTTGGCGATTTCGCCGTCCCGGCGGACGCCAGCATCGTCCAAAAGGGCGTCGCCAACGTCAGAATTCCGTTGTCATGGTACGTTGACGTCGTCCGTGATCTTCGCGCCAGGCACCCGGAAAAACCCGTGCGCGTCTTTTCAGACGGCGGCGACGCAGAGTTGCGGCCTCTCCTTGAGCTCGGCGCGACCTCCTACCGGTCCGGGTCCGACATCACGGATCTGCTGGCCATGTCGTCCGCTTCCATCCTTGTAGGCTCCAATTCCACCTATTCGCGATGGGCCGCCTTCCTTGGCGACATGCCGTCAATCTGGCTCAAGAAGCAGACCGAGGAAGAAAAGCCTTCGGGACGCGATACGCCGATCGACTATGTTCCATTGGAGCCGGCGGAGCCGTCCCTGTCGCGATCAAGCTGACCCGCCCCCAAACACGGCCCCATGAAACAAGGACGGACGGGCATGAGGGCCGAACCCCGACCAAACAGCGGCAGGCGTCGTCTTCGAGTTAAATTTTCTGTTTTCAACGCCATGCTTTACGCAGGATTGAACCTGCGTCCGGCCAGGGAGAGTCTTCTGAAACCGATTAACCTGACGCCCGACCATCGGCGCCTGATCGCCTCTCTCGGCTTTAACGTTATCGCCAAGCTGCCAGGCATCGCCTCGGTTTTTATCGTGCTGCCTTTAGTCAGCGAGGCGCTCGGGCCTTCGACTTACGGCGAATTGCTGTCCGCGCTGGCGCTTGGATCCCTTTTTCTTCTTCCGTTTGGCGGCATAAATGCAGTCGGACGGCGGCTTTTGGCGGCCAGCGTCGGCGCGCACAATGAAAAGGAGCAGGCCAATATTTTCGTGACGACAATTGCGTTCGTCACCGCAGCGGCGGTGCTGGCAGCCGCCGTCATGATCGCGATCACCGGGCGCAGCTGGACTGCCCCGATCTTCATTCTGGTCAGCGTCCTGCCGATCCTCTCCGGTTTTCTCAATACCTTCGATAATCTGCGCGCAAGCTATAACGAACACTATATGACGGCGGTTTTTCAGCTGATCTTTCAGGTCGTCATTTATGCGGCGGTCTATTGGATCGGCCTGCCGCAGGGCGGAATCATCCTCGCCAGCCTTGCGCTCCTCGCGCCCTATGGGCTCGCAAGCATCTGCACGCTCGTCGCGCTCCTGCTTCAACGTCCTTTTCTTCTGCGCGGAAAAATCGAGGGGCTGCGCCCGATGGTGATGCCCGCGATCGGCGTGATCATGGCGGACGGCGCACTTGGGATGCTGTTGAGCTTTAGCGTTTATTATCTCAATCTTGCCGGCGATCCGCAAATGGCCGCCTGGGTCGGCACGTTCTCGCGCCTGTTCAGCAGCTTTATATCGCCTGTGCTTCTCATCATGTTTCCGCTGACATCCTATATCTCCATTCGCTGGGGACAGATGGAGCAGCCGCGCAAACTCTTTCTTCACCGGCTGTTTGTCGTCACCGGGCTTGTCTATGGCGTCGTGGTCGGCTGCGCGATGGCTTTTGCCGGGCCGCTCTACATCGATCGTATGTTCAGTTTGACCGTTAAAGGCGATAGCCTTGATGTTTTCGCACTCAGTCTGTTCATGGGCGCTGTCGTCGCCCAGAAAGCCTACACGCTCCTTCTTTATGCCGTTTCGGAGGCAAAATTCATTTCCTTCGGCACCGCGCTCGTCGCCAGCGCCGGCGCCTTGGCCGCCGCCGCGTCCCTCTTTTGGTTGCCGCCGGCTCGATCGGTCGATGTTCTTTTTATTGTGACCGGTCTTGGACTTCCTGTCCTGCTCCTCGTTGGAGGCCACCGCCAGCGCAGAGGGCTCAAGCAAACGCCGCCCACTGCTTTGAGTCAGCCGGGATGAAATCGGCGCGCAGTTCAGGCCGCAGGCGCCACTTATGCCAACGGCCTTGATATTTGACTTATGTGCGCCCCATCCCGCCTGCCGATCGAGGTGATGGGCTCGGGTTGCGCGACAAGGTTTCGCCAAGCCACTCAGGCGGCATCGATGATCGCGTCCTACAGCTCCGCAAGGTTTGCCGATCCAGCCGCCGATCCGCGGCGACCTGGTCCCGTTGATGCCGTCCCTGCAGCAAGCGAAGGAGAGACGCCGGCTCTAGCTCGCATTCTTCGACGCCGCAGCGAGCCGACTCTCAGCTCCGCTGATAAAAAGTCGCTCCACAAAGTTACCGCTAACGTGACGCGAATCCTCCTCGCGTCTTGGAATCGTCTCAACCGCAAAAAGGGACTCCCCTCACCGTTCGGTCGAGAGCGACGGCCGCTGGTACTACGGCAACGCAAGCGCAGAGGCCGGCGCGACAAGCACGGGATCGCCCGTCTTTACAGCATGGAGGGCAGGACGCGGTCGGGCGGGCGATGGCCGTCGAGGAAGGTCTTTACATTGACGATGACCTTTTCGCCCATGTCGATGCGGCCTTCCGTCGTCGCCGAGCCCATATGCGGCAGCAACGTCACCTTGCCGGCCTCGGCAAGCCGCAGCAGCTTCTTTGAGACCGCCGGCTCATGCTCGAAGACGTCGAGCCCGGCGCCGCCGAGTTCGCCCAGTTCGAGCATACGGGTCAGCGCGGCCTCGTCGATGATCTCGCCGCGCGCCGTGTTGACGAGGATGGCGTGCGGCCGCAGATATTTCAGCCGCCGCGCCGACAAAAGATGATAGGTCGCCGGAGTGTGCGGACAATTTACCGAGACGACGTCCATGCGCGCCAGCATCTGGTCGAGCGACTCCCAATAGGTCGCCTCGAGCTGCTCCTCGATCGCGGCCGCCACATGGCGCCGGTTGTGATAATGGATCTGCAGGCCGAACGCCTTGGCGCGGCGCGCCAGGGCCTGGCCGATCCGGCCCATGCCGACAATGCCGAGCCGTTTGCCGGTGATCCGGCGCCCGAGCATCCAGGTCGGCGACCAGCCGGACCAGGAGCCGTCGGGAATCGATTTCGCGCCCTCGACGATCCGGCGCGCCACAGCCAGGATGAGCGCCATCGTCATATCGGCGGTGTCCTCCGTCAGCACGCCCGGCGTGTTGGTCACCGTGATGCCGCGCTCGGCCGCGATCCCGACGTCGATATTGTCGACGCCATTGCCGAAATTGGCGATGAGCTTCATCTGCTCGCCGGCGACCCGGATCAGCTCGCCGTCGATGCGGTCGGTGACGGTCGGAACAATGACGTCGGCGCTCGCCATCGCCGCGGCGAGTTCGCTGCGCGACATGGGCCTGTCGTCGATGTTCAGCTTGGCGTCGAAAAGCTCGCACATCCGCGTTTCGACGACGTCGGGCAGTTTGCGCGTGACGATGACGAGCGGTTTCTTGCGGACCATATCCCTTTACCTGTCCTTCCGCCTCTTTCCTGTCTCCCGGCGGCGCGCCGGCTCGGGGCTGCCGCCCGCCGCGAGCCTCTTCACGCGCCCTTAACCATGACCGGGGCAAGACGGGAGCGTCAACGCAGCGCTTTGTCCCGGAGCCAAATTTTTGCCTCCGCGCCATGGCCCTGGAGCCACGGTCTTCGTATCAGATGGCGGTTCAAAGACAAGGATGCTCGCCAAGATGCTTGCAGAAGTGTGTGTCGGAGTGTTTGCAAGGACGCCGTTCGGGACGCTTTCCGGGTCCTGGCCGTCGCCGCGGCGCAACGCCGCTGCGGCCGAACCCGGCCGGCGGATGTAAAGAGAGGGCAAAGACGATGTTTTGCCGCCCTGGACGAGAAGGACGCATGGCCCTGCCCTTGAAATACGCTTTGTCGGTTCTGGCTTTAGCGCTGCTGACGGGCGGCGCCTTCACGCTTCCCCTCCACGCAGATCAGCTCGGCTCGGCCAGCGGCTTGCCCATCCCGCGCTATGTCAGCCTCAAATCGGACCGGGTGAATTTGCGCGAGGGCCCCTCGAAAGACCATCGCACGACATGGGTGTTTCTGCGTGCGGGACTTCCCGTCGAAATCACCGCCGAATTCGAAATCTGGCGCAGGGTGCGCGATTCGGAGGGATCGGAGGGCTGGGTGCTGCACTCGCTCCTGTCGGGGCGGCGGACGGCGCTCGTGACGCCCTGGAAGAAGGGCGCCGATTCGCCGGTCTACGACAAGCCGGACGCGAAGGCCGCCGTCGCCGCCAATTTGCAGTCGAATGTGATCGCCAATGTGCGCAGTTGCGATGGAACCTGGTGCCGCGTCTGGGGCGACGGATTCAAAGGCTATATCCAACAGGGCGATCTCTGGGGCGTCTACCCGAATGAAAAGATCGAGTAGAGCGGGTCACCCATCCTTGCGGCCGGTCAGGCGGCTCCAGCCGTCGCCGATCTGGACGGACAGAGTCTTGAGTTCGGCCTGAACGACGTCCCAATTGACCATTTGACGCTGCGTCGCCGCGTCCGCTCCCTCGGGTCTGCGCGTCGAATCGAACATGTAGGCGGCTCCTACGGTCAACAGGACGCCGACGACGAGTCCAAGCAAAAAACGCATTTCGGCTTCCCCCCAAGTGATCCGGAGCGGCCTCCGGCAATTTAACTAACCCTAGCCAGCTGGCGCGAAGTCGGTCAACCGCTGCCAGGCGGGATTCGCCGCGCCACTGCCGTTTGCAAGCAAAACGACGCCGGATGGGAACAGTTCTCGCGTTTACACGTTTATAGAATGTCGACACGGAAGCGACTGTCGGCAGCTCTGCTGTTCCTTTAGCGTTTCATTGCAAGACATCGTTAAACAGGACGGGATCCAATGGCTCCTTATGACATTGGAGAATCGGGGGAAGACTTAAGCTCGACTTACTCCGTTGGAGTACAATATTTAAGTTCTAACAGGGATGATGCGCTGCACGTGTCGGAGCAGGTGCATACTTCGCATACACTCGCCGAAACGCAAGGTCGGCTGGCCCACCGCGCCGGAAGAATCCGGCGGCCTTCTCAATCGGGCGCATGGCGAGGCAATGCGTCAGCCCATCGGTCCGGTCGTAATTGCCGCAATGGTCGGATGGTATCTCTTTCTATCTCGCCCACGCCCGCGCCTAAACCCGTTCATATGGCAAACACGATTTGGTGGAGAAACTCATGAATCGCGCGGTCTGTTCCTTCGCGGAGCTGCAATCCGTTTGCCTTGAAACGTTGAAGCAATGCGACGGCTTTGAATTCGTCAATGAAGTGGTCGTGCAGCCGCGCGAAACCGCCGGCGAGGCGGCCAACTGGACGCTCGCGGCGGTGCGCCCGCGCGTCGACAATAATTCGTTGCGCGCCGCGCGCGGAACGATTGATTTCCTGCAAAAAAGCTACGCGCTCGATGAGGCAGACGCGAAGGCGGCGACCCGGCGGCGCGTCGCGAAGGTCTGATCGCACCGCCAGAGCCTTCGGGCGACAAAGAGCAAGCGGCGCCTCGTGGCCGCTTGCTCTTTGTTTTTTAAGGGGTTTCTTCCTGCGCTCGCCTTTAATATTTCAATTTGTGAAGCAGATTTGAAGCCGGCGCGTCCCTTCTTCCGAAGGATCGCGGCCGCATCCCTGTGCAAGCGGGAGTTTTAGGCCTATCCCTTTCAGCTTAAGCCGCGCCCGCGCGCCCCGCGTCCGGTCAGCCCAATGGGCGATCAGGAGCGCATGGCGGGTTTTTAAGCTGAAGCCGGTTCGACAGACGGCTCCAGCGGACGATTGCGTTGGAAGGGAACGGTTGACACACAGTCAGATTCTAGGGACCGGCGCTTATGCGCCAAAGCGCGTCCTGACCAATCGCGACCTCGAGGAGATGGTCGCGACGACCGACGAATGGATCGTCTCGCGCACCGGGATCAAGGAGCGCCGCATCGCCGCCGAGGGGGAAGACACCTCCGATATGGCGGTGGTCGCCGCGCGCCACGCCCTCGCCATGGCCGGGTGCCGCGCCGAGGATCTTGATATGATCATCGTCGGCACGATCTCGGCCGACATGCCGTTGCCCTCCTGCGCCGTCCTCGTGCAGGCCAAGCTTGGCGCCAAGCGCGCCTTCGCTTTCGACATTTCCGCGGCCTGCTCCGGCTCGCTGTTCGCCCTGTCCATCGCCGACCGCTTTATCGAGACCGGCGCGGCCAAGCGCGTCCTCGTCATCGGCGCCGAGCTTTTGAGCCGCCTCGTCGACTGGAGCGACCGCAACACATGCGTGCTGTTCGGCGACGCCGCCGGCGCCATGGTGCTTGGCCCCACCACGGATCCCGCACGCGGGCTGCTCTCGTTCCATCTCCATACCGACGGAACCGCGGCCGACATCTTAAACATTCCGGGCGGCGGCAGCCGCAATCCGCAATCGGCGGAGGTTCTCGCGGCCAATATGCACAAGGTGCATATGAACGGGCGCGAGATCTATAAATATGCCGTGCGCGTCCTCCCCCTCGCCATTCAGGAGGCGCTCGACGCCAACGGCCTCGACGTTTCCGCAATCGATCATGTCGTCTCGCATCAGGCCAATGCGCGGATCGTCGAATCGGTGCTGGAGCGGGTTGGCGTGCCGATCGAGAAATGCTGGCTCAATCTTGACCGCTACGGCAATACGTCGAGCGCCTCGCTGCCGATCTCACTGGATGAGGCCAATCGCGCCGGCCGGCTGAAGCCGGGCGATCTCATCGCCATGATGGCGATCGGCGCGGGCATGGCCTGGGGCAGCGCCCTGATGCGCTGGTGAGGCGCTAAATCTGCCCCCACGCCAGCCGGGCGGCGATCAAGAGACAGATCGTCACGAGCAGCGGCCGGATCAGCGCCGCGCCGTTACGGATCGCCGTATGCGCCCCAAGCCGCGCGCCGAAAAATTGCGCGACGCCCATGGCGAGGCCGAGCGTCCACCAGACATGTCCGGTCAGGGCCAGCGTCGCCAGTCCGGCGAGGTTTGAGGCAAAATTGGCGACCTTGGTATGCGCCGTCGCCTTGACGAGCCCATAGCCCAGCAGCTCGACGAAGCCGAGCACATAAAAAGAGCCGGCGCCCGGTCCAAACATCCCGTCATAGCAGCCGATCAGCGGAATGATCGTCAAGGTGAACGCCCTGACGCTCATGCGGGCGCGGGATTCGAGATCGCCGATCTTCGGCGAAAAGGCGAAATAGGTCGCGATCAGGACGAGCGCGACAGGCAGCACCGCTTTGAGCCAATCGACCGGCAGATGGGCGACGAGCGTTGCGCCCGCGACGGCGCCCGCCGCCGCCAGCGCGGCGAGAAGGCCGACCTCCCCCCATCGAATCTGGCCGGCGCGCGCATAGGTTCGCATCGCTGAGCCGGAGCCGAACGAGCTTTGCAATTTATTCGTCGCGATGGCGCTGACCGGATCGAGCCCCGCCAGCGTCAGGACGGGCAGCGTCAAAAGCCCGCCGCCGCCGGCGATGGCGTCGACGAAGCCCGCCGCAAAACCGGTGGCGACGAGCAGGGCGAAGATGGTCAGGGACATAAGGCGCCGCGTGTTGAAACGACCGGCCTAGCCCGCCGGGCGCGCGGACACAAGCGACGGCTTCGTCCGGCGGGCCCCGGTCGGCATTTCGGCTTGGGCCGTGGGGGACGGTGGCTCATGTAAAGAACGAGACGAGAATTAGACGCTCTTGATCGTAACACGGACTGTTCGCGAAGCCGGCTCACCACCGATGGTGATGGTCGCACCAACGATTTTGGCACTCGCAGAACCAGAGTGCCAAACCATGTTGACGCAGCGGTGTACCTCTGGTGTTCTTCGTTCGTTCAACGCACCGTGTGCGAATCGGAGAGTTTGATGACGACGCTTGTTGAGCAAGGACATCGGTTTGGCGGCGTGTGGACCGAGCTCAAGCTCGATGCCGTCCATTACTATCTCGGTTTCTTCACCAAAGTGCTAAAGACAACGCCGTTCGACCTCTGGTACATTGATGCCTTCGCCGGCTCAGGCAGCCGGATCGAGACACGCAATTGCGGCGGTCTGTTCGAGGGCGCGCCGGTCGAGACGACGACCGAGCAGCTTGCCGGGTCGGTTATGCGCGCCCTCTCGGTTGATCCACCATTCAAGCGACACGTCTTTATCGAGGGCAACGCCGCGCGTTTCCGCGAGTTGGACGCGATCCGCAAGGAGAACCCCGGAAAGCTGATCGAATGCCGCCACGGCGACGCGAACACCGAACTCCGCTCGATATTTGCCAGTCAACCGTGGAGCCAACAAATCGGCGGTAGGGGCAATCACCGCGCCGTCGTGTTCCTCGATCCGTATGGCATGAACGTCGAATGGGCCACGTTGGGCCGGTTGGCGAACACGCAGGCCGTCGACGTCTGGTATCTCTTCCCCCTGCAGGCAGTGACGCGGCAGCTATCCGGCGACCTCAACAATGTGGATGCCCACAAGCAAAACCGGCTGGACGAGATCTTCGGAACACCGCTCTGGCGCAGTGAGTTGTACGAAACGCAGGTCATCCCCGACCTGTTTGCACAGACTTTCAACACGTCGACGCGCAACGTCACTCAGTCGCAGATCGAAGCTTACGCGCGCAAGCGACTAGAAAATCTCTTCCGTTACGCGTCGGAGCCGCTACCGCTAATCGCGGATGGGCGCGGGCACCTCTTTTCGCTCTTCTGCTTGTCGAACAGTAGCAGCAATAAGGCGATCGAACTCATACAGAAAGGGGTGCACTCGACGCTGAAAAAGTTCGGGTCGGCATCTCGTCGTACGTCCGGCCATTGAGTAGGCGACCGGCAGCCTTCTTGTTGCGACCGCCCCATTGCTTGAAGAAGAACGCGGTTCCGCTCTCCCGACACATCTCCTCGATCTCGACGACCCATTCCTCTCGCATCGGGCGCGCCCGCGGACCGCTTTCGCCACCGACTATTGCCCAGTCGATCTGATACAGGTCCGATTTGATGACCGAGCTGATCAGTGGCTCGAAGGAGATGAAGCGCACGGCTGCCGGCGTAGCGCGCAGGTCGCCAATGCGGCCTAGAACCGCGTCGTTTTCCACGCTCGTGCCGACCCAAACATTCGGAAGGACCGGAAATCGGGTCTGTGACAACACCTCGCGCATCCGCTCGGATCGCTTGGTCAAGACTTGGTAGGTGTGCCGGGGCGTCCGCTTCATGACGCTCCACACCTCGAAGATGAAATCTTCTTCGACTGCAGGGTGAAATAGATCGGACATCGAGTTAACGAAGACGGTGCGCGGCGCGCGCCAGGTCAGCGGCGCCGACAGCGAGCGCTCATCCTGAACGATCTTACCGGTCCAGACATAGCGACCGCCGCTCTTACGAGTGAGGCCTTGGTACTTGGGCATGCCCATGGATTCGAGACGCGCCGCCATGCGCATGGCATAGCAGTTCGTACAACCTGAAGTTGCGACCGTGCATCCGGCGACAGGATTCCACGTCACATCCGTCCATTCGATTGGCGTCAGCTGCGCCACGCACTCGCCTCCAAATAGAACAAAAGCGGAACATACATTGTCACCGCCCCTTTGTCTCGCACTATCGCTCGAATGGCCCGTTGTAGAAAGGGACGCGTCGATCGAAGCTCAACTGCGGTTTCCATGGTAGAAGGGGAGATGACTCCTCGTGGTTGCCACTAGCCAGTTAAAGGAGACGGTGAGGCGCGCGCAGCAGTGCCGCTCGCACACATCCACGCAACACTGGCGGCGAACTCCGCATGCGCGATCGACGGCTTCTGAGGTGCTGATCAAGCGCAAAGCCGCGTTTTCGCCGACAAGCGAAATTCAGACTGGGACCACGCCGCGCTTTGCTCAAACACCCGCCCGCACCCCGCGCCCGCGCAAAAGATTGAGGCATTCGAGGCTCGCCGCGAGGTCGAGGGCGGTCAGGCCGTCCTGCGATTCCAGCGCCAGATTGGCGCCCGCCGCAATGAGGCGCGCGAGCGCGGCCGGCTTGCCGGCCGAGGCGGCGTACATCAGCGCGGTGAAGCCATTCTCGTTCTGGCTGTCGAGGTCGATCCCGGCCGCCGCGAGCGCGTCGACCATGGCCGCATGGTCGCCAACGCAGGCGAGCCATAAAGCGGTGTTGCCGTCGCCATTGCGCGTGTTGAGCTTTGCCCCGGCGGCGATCAGGGCCCGCGCCGCGTCGCAGTCGCCGTCAAGACTCGCGCGCATCAACGGCGTCAGGGCGCCGCCGGGCGCGCCATTGACGTCGGCAAAGCCATGCGAAGCAAGAAAAGCCCGCAGCCCGTCGTCAAGCCCAGCTTCAGTCACCGCGGCCGCCGGTTGGCCCAAGCCTCGAAGCCGCCGTCGAGACTATAGACGTCGGAAAAGCCGAAATCGCTCAGGATGCGCGCATATTCCTGACTGGAATTGCCGTGATAGCAGCAGATCAGGATCGGCGCCGTCTTCGGCGTCGCCATGATCACATCGCCAAGCGTCTCACCGGAGAGATGACGCGCGTCCTCGATATGTCCGGCGCGGTAGCTGTTGAGATCGCGCACGTCATAAACAATCGCGCCGCCCTGCGCGAGCAGCGCCTCGGCCTCCGCGACGCCGATGCGGCGAAATGTGCTGGTCTGCGTCATGCGGCCTCCTGAGGCAGTCATCATAATTCATAAATCAGAGCGCGACGCCGCTCAATCGCTCGTTATCAGAACGATCGGACCATCCTCTTCCTGTTCACCGAAAGGATCGCGCTTGCCGTCATCCTCAAGCAGCTTGACGCCGATCAGGCAGACTTCATGGTCGATCACCGCGACCGCCACTGGCTCAAGGCTCTTGTTGAGGCAGGGACCGTCGGTGCAAACGCCGGTCTGGATATCGAACAGGGCGCCGTGCTGGCCGCATTCGAGGTTCTTGCGATCCTGGCTGAGCAGCCGCCCGTTGCCGCCATCGAGTGCAACGCCCTTGTGCGGGCATTCATTCACATAGCCCACATATTCGTTCGCCATCGTGCGGACGACGATGATCGATACCGGCTTCTCCGCGCCATTTTCATCGATATGGGTGAATTTGAAGCTCGCGGCCGCGCCGGGCGCGAAAGCCTCCTCATCGGCAATGACGAAGACGTCGATCTCTTCCTGCACCATTTGCCTGACCTCTTGTTTCGCGCTGTCCCGCACAGTTCCTGCGCGCCGTGTCGGCAATCCGACACGCGAAGCCGCGGGCGCAGCCGTGTAATCGCCTGCTTTCGTCAAATCAGCATGAAACATGCCGCAGCGCCCCCTGGCTTCGCAGATCGCGCCGCAGGCCGGCTTTGCGCGGTTCTTGCAAAGTTTCGCCGCAGCGCGTCAATGCACCGGCGGGAACCGCGGTAAACGGGATGAACAGGAGCAAGCCATGGCGCAGATGATCGTCGTCGACGAGGTCAATCAGGACGATATGTCGCGAAAGGCCGGCTGCTATCTCTACTGCGATACGCAATTCTGGCTCGAGGACGACGCGCCGCACCGCGCTGACGGCCCGGCCATGCTCTCGCCGGACGGCGTCGAGCGCTGGTATGTGCGCGGCAGGGAGGTGACGCGCGAGGTGAAGGCGTTCTTTGCCGAAAACGGGTGGCCGCTCGCGCGTGGCCTCGACAGCGCCGAGAAAAAAGCGCTTTTCGCCGCCCGTTTCGTTGATTGACCGCGCATTCCCGGCGGGCTCCAGGGGCTTTGCAAAGGTCTGGAACGGTTCCAACGTTTGTCCGAATGCCGACAAGACGGGGCGCCGCCCGGCGCCCGCCGAAAAAGGGTGCTGACGCCGCCCTGGAGCCGCCCTTCTCACGCTGCTCCCTCCTTCACCGCGCCGGGCGGCGGAAAAAAAATTGGGGGTGTTCCCCGCGAAACAGCGAGATCTCCTCGATGCCCTGAAGCTGACCTCGCCAATAGAGCGCGCCAGGGAGGAAATCATGGCTGTCGATCAGGGAGAAAGCTGGGTTAACCTTGCGGGAAACGGAGTCAAAGACCCCGCCTCGACCCTGCCCGTCGTCGGGCAGATTTATTTCAGGACCAATGAGACGGCTCTCGACGACGACGACAGGGACGCGATCGAATCGATAGCCGTCGGCCTGAAGCGCTATTTCGCGTCCGAGTTCGGGCCACATCTGCGACCGTTCGAAATGGGTCTTGTGGGCTACGCCGACTATCGCGGCGCGGCGAGCTACAATCTGAACCTCTCCCTGAAGCGCGCAGATATGGTTCGCCTCGCGCTTGACGAACATTTCCTTGGCGCCAAATCGACCTTTTATTGGCGCAGCCGCTACCGGTCCCTCGCCCGAGGCGCCGGAGAAGGCGCCGAGCGGGCTCCCGCCCGGCTCGACAAGGATCGCCGCGTCAACATCGTGATGGCGAAAACCTACCCTCAGAAAATCGACTTTCCCGGCACAGAGATACGCGTTTCGCCGCGCAACAAGAACATCTCGCGACATTTTCTGATGCGCACGCGGATCGGAGCCTCCGCCACTATTCCAGGGGCCGAAATCAGCGCCCAAGCGCTGTTCATAACCATCCGCAACGCCCGCAGCGGCGAAGAGATCGACCTTCAATTCGCGGCCCTCGGCGGCGCCATTGGCCTCCCCTTCGGCGTCAACCGACCGACCGATTTCCAGCCTTTCACGACGCCATATTTCATGGAGACGACGGATTTTATCGGCAAGGGCCGCCTATCCAGCGCGTCGCTTGGATTTGATGGGGCGAGCATCTTTGAATTCTTCGGACCGCTTGAAAACGGCGTTGCGCCAGCAAGCGACATCGCCGCCAAGAAGCCGTTGAGCGTCCCGTCGACGGGGTGGGATTTCAACGTCGGGCTTGGCGGGGTGGAAGGTCTTTGGGAGCAAAGCTAGAGCGCTTATCGATCAGATTTATTCAATCTGATCGGAATATGCCCTAGGCCGCAGCCTTGCGCTTCGTCCGGGGCGGGAGCCGGTCTGGCGCGCTCTGCGCCGCTGCGATTGACGCGCCGACCGCCGCAAGCGGCGCGGGAGGTCCAAACAGATGTTTAACGAGCGACGTAAGCCTTCGCGGCCGAGGCGATCACCGCCTTCTTGAAGGCTCCCTCGATCGTCACGGCGAAATTATAATGGGTCGGCGAGAAAGGCGCGGAATGGAATGGCTTGTTCGAGCGCCATCCGACCAGAATGGCGCCAACCATCGGATCGCCCTTGTCGCCAAAAATCAACGCGCCGCCCGAGGCGCCGTCGCCCGTCTCGCAATCGAAAGAGAATTCGCGGGTGCCTTCATCGCCCGTCGACAGCTGGTCGTGGAAACCGCATTTCTCCATCGACAGCTTGCGGCCGTCGCCCCAGTCCATATGGCCGCGAGCGACGAATTCGGTCGGCGTGTTCGGGCTTTGCGCGCCGGCGAGGCCGTAGGGCGCCGCGCCAGTGACGGGGCGCGTCAGCCGCGCCACCGCCCAATCATGCACGGCGGCGACCGCATAAGGATCTTTGCTGCCGGCGACGATCGAGGCGGAATCGATGGGCGTACGGACTTCCTTGCCGTCGACCTCATTGACGAAGGTGCAGGTTTTCGCGCGCGGGACGCCCTGCTCGTCGAAGAAGACATGCGCCGCCGTGGTGACGAGATCGTCCGTCAGGGTCAATTGGCCGGCGCCATGCGCGCCGCCGCATTCGATGAGGCCCGAGGCGGCAAATTTCTGGCGCAAATGCGGGGCGCTCAGCTTCTCCTCGGCCGCGAACTGCTCGACAGTGCGCCGGCTGTCGCGCCCGAACACCACGACTTTCTGTATTTCGGCTCCTGCGAAGGAACGGGCCTCGCCGGAAAAATCATGGGCCAGGAAAGGAGCGGCCGAAGCGGAACATGAAGCGCCAACCAGAACAACGCAGAAGGCGGCGACCTGTTTTCGGCCTCTCGGAGTCATGCCCTGATCCTTTTCGTCTGGCGCGTCCGCCTCACGCGGCGCCGCTAACGTCAAGCTAGCCCTTGAAAGTTGTAGGGGCGGATTGCGAACAGAAAAAGGCAAGCTGGCGTTTGGGTAAAATGGGATGACAGTCCTTAATATTCGTTGAACCCGCGAAATGGCGCGAATTGCCCGAGAATCGCCCCCTCCTTCAGCCGCCCGAATCCCTTCCGCGACCCGCCGACAGAGGTAAATCGCCAGGCTTGCACGGGCATGGGCGCCGCGCCGTCTTGCCTCTGTTGCGCTTTTGACGCGCGTCGCGATAATCAGGGCCCCGCCTTCCAAAGGCTCGGTCAGCGGCCTTCTCGACCGGCGGCCCCCTCAACAGGAATGAATGTGTCGGTCTCCCTTCTTACGCGTTACAAGGCCAGGATCGACGCAGGACTGATCGAGAGCGACGAGGCCCAGCGCATCGTCCTTGCCAAGCTCGACAAGCTCAGGGCGGCGCTCGAGGGCTACGAGCCCGCGACCAAGCCCACCGGGCTGTCGCGCTTTTTTGGCGGCCGCAAACCTGAGCCATTCGTCCCCGGCCTCTACATCTGGGGCTCGGTCGGCCGCGGCAAGACGATGCTGATGGACCTCTTTTTCGAGGAGGCGCCGCCGCAGCGCAAGCGCCGCAGCCATTTTCACGCCTTCATGGCGGATGTGCATGCGGCGATCTACGCCTGGCGCCAGGACGACAAGCAAAAAAAGGCGAAGGGCGACGATCCGATCGCCGCCGTCGCCGATCAAATCGCCGAAAAGGCGTGGCTCCTCTGCTTCGACGAATTCCACGTCACCGACATCACCGACGCGATGATTCTCGGACGCCTGTTCACCGCTTTGTTCCAGCGCGGCGTCGTGATCGTCGCGACCTCCAATGTCGAGCCGATCAATCTTTACAAGGAAGGGCTGAATCGCGCGCTATTTTTGCCGTTCATCGGCCTGATCCAGGCGCGGATGGAAATCATCGAGCTCGCCGCGCGCACGGATTTCCGGCGCGAAAAGCTGGAAGGGCGGCGAACCTGGCACACGCCGGCGAACGAGCAGGCGCAGGCCGCGCTCACCGGCGCCTTCGAGGCGCTGACCGGCGCCCCGCACGGCAAGCCGATGCTGCTGCGCGTCCTCGGCCGCGCCCTGCCCGTGCCCGAGGCGCTGGCCCATGTCGGCCGCTTCTCCTTCGCCGATCTCTGCGAAGCGCCGCTCGGCCCTAGCGATTTTCTCTACATCGCGCGCTATTTCCACACCGTGGTGATCGACGACATCCCTGTCATCGCGGCGCAGCGCCGCGACGTCGCCAAGCGCTTCATCACTCTGATCGACACGCTCTACGACGAACATGTGAAGCTGATCGCCTCGGCCGCGGCGGAGCCGGCGAATCTCTATGCCGGCGGCAATGGACGCGAGCAATTCGAATTCGCCCGCACCGTCTCGCGCCTCATCGAGATGCGGTCGGCGGCCTATATGGACCTGCCGCATGGCTCGATCGCCTCGGTCGGCAGCGGCGACGCCAGCGGCCTCGTCGAGACATAAGACGAGCCGGAAGCGCCGCGCCGCAAAACGAGGCGCCGCGCGCCGCGATCGCCGCAGCATGCGGCCAGATGCGCGATATTACGCCATAGGTCGCGCTTGGTCAGCGCTGGCGGCGGCAAATAATTTCAATTATGGTTCGGCCCGCGCCGCTTCGCTCCGCCGCAGCGGGCGCGATTATGGTCGCAGGCGCAACGCTTTGGATCAAGAAAAGGATTTGAGATTTCGGATGGATCCGCGGCGTGTCCGTCCAAAAATCATCCGGTTCTGAGATCATCCGCCGAAGACCCTTTCTTCCAGGATCATGGATCAAGAAAGCATCGTTACATGTTTTTATTGATCGGCCGCGAGATCCGCCGCCTCGGCGGCGCGGCACTTTCTTCAACATCAAACCTTGCGCCTTCCGAGGCGGGGGACCCGAGGGGATAAAAAATGGCGCGTAGCAAGATCGCATTGATTGGAGCGGGACAGATCGGCGGCACGCTCGCCCATCTCGCAGCCCTGAAGGAGCTCGGCGACATCGTGCTCTTCGACATCGCCGAAGGCACGCCGCAGGGCAAGGCGCTGGATCTTGCCGAATCCGGTCCGGTCGAGGGATTCAACGCTTCGCTCAAGGGCGCCAATTCCTATGCCGACATCGCCGGCGCCGACGTCATCATCGTCACGGCCGGCGTTCCGCGCAAGCCGGGCATGAGCCGTGACGATCTCCTCGGCATCAATCTCAAGGTCATGGACGCGGTCGGCGCCGGCGTGAAGCAATATGCCCCCGACGCCTTTGTGATCTGCATCACCAATCCGCTCGACGCCATGGTCTGGGCGCTGCAGAAGGCCTCCGGCCTGCCGCCCGCCAAGATCGTCGGGATGGCCGGCGTGCTTGATTCGGCCCGCTTCCGCTATTTCCTCTCGGAAGAGTTCAAGGTCTCGGTCGAGGACGTCACCGCCTTCGTGCTCGGCGGCCATGGCGACGACATGGTCCCTTCGCTGCGGTATTCGACCGTCGCCGGCATTCCCCTGACCGATCTCGTCAAGCTCGGCTGGACGACGCAGGAGCGGCTCGACGCCATCGTCGAGCGCACCCGCAAGGGCGGCGGCGAGATCGTCAACCTCCTCAAGACCGGCTCCGCCTTCTACGCGCCCGCCGCTTCGGCGATCGCCATGGCCGAGGCCTATTTGAAGGACCAGCGCCGCGTGCTGCCCTGCGCGGCGCAGCTCTCCGGCCAGTATGGAGTCGATAATCTCTATGTGGGCGTGCCCGTCGTGATTGGCGCGAATGGCGTCGAGAAGATCGTCGAGGTCACGCTGGACGAGGCGGAAAAGGCGATGTTCGCCAAATCCGTCGACTCCGTGCGCGGCCTCGTCGAGGCCTGCAAAGCGATCAATCCGGCGCTCGCGGGCTGACCCGCCGGGCGCGCCGGGCGGAGCTCCCTTCCGCCCGGCTCCACAGGAATACGGACCAAGTCGAGCCGCCGGAGCATCGCCGCGCGGACCGGCCTCGGCCCGATCCGGATATGCGCGAGAGCAGGACGGCTTCGGCCTGAACGCTCTTTACGCTCCTGTTTGCCGTATGACGCCGGTTCGGAACGCCCGTCCCGGCAGGACCAGCAGCTGATCGGAAAGAGGCGAGAGCGATGTGCAACGACTGTCTTCCCCAAGGGCTTAGCCGTCGAAACCTGATGCTGGCCGGCTCCGTCGCCCTGGCCGCGGCTCCGCTCGGGGGCGCCCTGGCGCAGGCTCAACCGGCGGCGTCTGCCGCTGATACGCCAAAGGCCGCCCTGGCGCTGCTCGTCGAAGGAAACGCCCGCTACGTCGCCGATGCGCCGCGCGTGCGCGATTTTTCCGCCGCCCGCGCGAGCCGGGCGGCAGGACAGGCGCCATTTGCTTCGATTCTGGGCTGCGCGGATTCCCGCGTCGCTCCGGAACTGGCCTTCGACCAAAATCCGGGCGATCTGTTCGTGGTCCGCGTCGCCGGCAATTTTGTGACGACTGAGGGTTTGGGCAGCCTCGAATTCGGGGCCGCAGTGCTCGGCTCAAAGCTGATCATGGTGCTCGGCCATACGAGTTGCGGCGCCGTCAACGCGACCGTCTCGGCGCTGCAGAAGGGCAATGATCTGCCCGGCCACATCGCCGATCTCGTGCGCGCGATGAAGCCCGGCATCGAGCCGGCCTTGAAGCAGCCGGGCCCGGATCTCGATCATCGCGCGATGATCGCCAACATCCAATATAATGTCGAACAGCTGAAGCAGGCGACGCCGATCCTTTCCGCGATGGTCGCGAAGAACGAAATCGACGTCGTGGGCGCTTTCTACGATCTGGCGACCGGAAAAGTAACGCTCGTATAGCTCCCATCTCGGGAGCTTGCCGCAGCGCAGAGCGGGAGCCGATTTGGCTTGAACGCATCCCGCCCCGCGCCTTGCCGCCAGACGGCCCATCTGGCCGAGAAGAAATCGCTCCAGATGCAAGAATTGGAGCTTATGCTCAAGCCTGCGCTATTAGCACTATTTGCTTCGCTGTTGCGGCAGCGTAAGTTCCCAAAAAAAGAGGAAGCGCGTCGGGAGACGGTCCCATATGAATATCCATGAATATCAGGCCAAGGCAGTCCTGAAAGAGTTCGGCGTTCCAGTATCGCGCGGCGTCGCGATCCTGAAGCCGGACGACGTCGACGCCGCGATCGCGGAGCTCGGCGGCCCGGTCTTCGTCGTCAAATCGCAGATCCACGCGGGCGGGCGCGGCAAGGGCCATTTCAAGGAGCCTGAAGCTGGCGAAAAAGGCGGCGTGCGCGTCGCCAAATCGCCCGAGGACGTCAAGACCTACGTCGATCAGATGCTCGGCCGGACGCTCGTCACGGTCCAGACCGGCGCCGCAGGCAAGCAGGTGAACCGGATCTACCTCGAGGACGGCGCAGAGATCGATCGGGAGTTCTATGTCTCCCTCCTCGTCGACCGCGCCTCGAGCCGGCCGTCCTTCGTGGTTTCGACCGAAGGCGGCATGAATATCGAGGACGTCGCCCATGATACGCCGGAAAAGATCGTCACCTTTTCGGTCGATCCGGCGACCGGCGTGCAGCCTCATCACGGCCGCCGGCTCGCCGCCGCGCTCGGCCTCTCGGGCGATCTCGCCAAGCAGGCAGGCGCCCTGACCACAAGCCTCTATAACGCCTTCATCGCCAAGGATATGGCGATGCTCGAGATCAATCCCCTCATCATCTCCAAGGACGGCCGGATCGTCTGTCTCGACGCCAAGGTGTCGTTCGATTCCAACGCCCTCTACCGCCACCCGGACATGTTCGCGCTGCGCGACGAAACCGAGGAGGACCCAAAGGAGATCGAGGCGTCGAAGCACGACCTCAACTATATTTCGCTGTCGGGCGAAATCGGCTGCATGGTCAATGGCGCCGGCCTCGCCATGGCGACCATGGACATCATCAAGCTCTATGGCTCGGAGCCGGCGAACTTCCTTGACGTCGGCGGCGGCGCCACCAAGGAAAAAGTGACGGCGGCGTTCAAGATCATCACCGCCGACCCGCAGGTCAAAGGCATCCTCGTCAATATCTTCGGCGGCATCATGAAATGCGACGTCATCGCCGAGGGCGTCATCGCTGCGGTCAAGGACGTCGGCCTCACCGTGCCGCTGGTCGTGCGCCTCGAGGGCACCAATGTCGAACTCGGCAAGAAGATCATCTCCTCATCGGGGCTGAACGTGATTCCGGCCGACGATCTCGACGACGCCGCCCAGAAAATCGTCGCCGCCGTCAAGAACGCCTGACGCCAAGGAAAGCCGCTCCAATGTCGATCCTGCTGAAAAAAGACACCAAGATCATTTGCCAGGGCTTTACCGGAAAGAACGGCACCTTCCATTCCGAGCAGGCGATCGCCTATGGCTCGCTGATGGTCGGCGGCACTTCGCCCGGCAAGGGCGGCTCGACCCATCTCGGCCTGCCGGTGTTCGACACCGTCGATGAGGCGCGGGACGCGACCGGCGCCGAGGCCAGCGTCATCTATGTGCCCCCGCCGGGCGCCGCCGACGCGATCTGCGAGGCGATCGACGCCGAAATCCCGCTGATCGTCTGCATCACCGAGGGCATTCCGGTCGAGGACATGGTCAGGGTCAAGCGCGCGCTGTGCGGCTCGAAGTCGACATTGATCGGGCCGAACTGCCCCGGCGTGATGACCGCCGGCGAAAGCAAGATCGGCATCATGCCTGGCAACATCTTCCAGAAGGGCTCGGTTGGAATCGTTTCGCGCTCCGGCACGCTGACCTATGAGGCGGTGTTCCAGACGACGCGCGAAAATCTCGGCCAGACAACGGCTGTCGGGATCGGCGGCGACCCGGTCAAGGGCGCCGAATTCATCGATATTCTGGATCTGTTCCTCGCCGACGACGACACCAAATCCATCATCATGATCGGCGAGATCGGCGGCGGCGCCGAGGAAGACGCCGCCCAGTTCCTGAAGGACGCCGCCAAGCGCGGCCGCATGAAGCCGACCGTCGGCTTCATCGCCGGCCGCACGGCGCCGCCTGGACGGCGCATGGGCCATGCCGGCGCCATCATTTCCGGCGGCAAAGGCGGCGCGGAAGACAAGATTGCGGCGATGGAGTCTGCGGGAATCCGCGTGTCCCCCTCGCCGGCGCGGCTCGGCGTGACGCTCGCCGAGGTGCTGCGCGGCTGATTGTGGCGTCTTGGCGCCAGGATTGCTATGAAAACGCGGTATGGCGCCGCCCGCAAGGCTTTGGTAAGACTACGTTAGCCGGGGGAAGGCTAGGAACTGGTTTTCTGCCCGCATTTAGTTCTAAACGCTTGAAATCGATCGCATCGATGGTTTCGGACCAATCCAGAATTATTCGGAACAGATCGGGCGGGCGCGCCCTTGCGGCTCGCGGCTCCTTCAAGAAGCTATGGCGGCCCTGCGGCGCCTGACGTTGAATTGATTTCGACCTGTAGCGGCCCGCGGTCAGATAGGCCGCAGGACTTGATGATCAGACGCGCATTCGCCCGCCGCCTTGGCTCACGCGCTGTCGCGGGGCCTGGCGGCCAGAGGCGGAGCGCATTTCGGGGACGACGCGAATGGCGCGCCAGAACGGCACAGAATCGAATGGATCGGCGGGAGGCTCGCCAGGGGGTTCGGCAGGGGGCTTGGGGCCTGCCCGCTCCGCGCCCAACGCCGAATTCCTGCAATCTTCCTTCCTTTATGGCGGCAACGCCGCCTATGTCGAACAGCTTCAGGCGGCCTATGACGCCGATCCGGGTTCGGTCGATCCCGAGTGGCGCGCCTTTTTCGCGCAGCTGAACGATGACCGCGACGCGGTCGAGACCAGCGCCAACGGGCCGAGCTGGCAATCGAAGAACTGGCCGATCGCGGCCAATGGCGAGCTGATTTCAGCGCTCGACGGCGACTGGGGCAAGGAGCAAAAGCCCGCGTCGCGCGACGGTAAAGCCGCGCCTGGGGCGAAACCCGCCCCCGCGGCGGAGCCCGCGCCGGGGGCCGTTCCGACCTCGGGCGCCGACGTCCAGCGCGCGACGCGCGATTCGGTCCGGGCCCTGATGATGATCCGCGCCTATCGCATGCGCGGCCATCTGCACGCCAATCTCGACCCGCTCGGGCTGCAGCGCCCGAACGTCACCGAGGAGCTGCATCCGGCGACCTACGGCTTTACCGAGGCCGATTACGACCGCAAGATCTTCCTCGATCATGTGCTCGGACTGGAATTTGCGACCATTCGCGAAATGTTGCCGATTTTGCGCCGCACCTATTGCGACACCATCGGCTTTGAATTCATGCATATCTCGGATCCGGCCGAAAAGGCCTGGATGCAGGAGCGCATCGAGGGGCCCGGCAAGGAGATCTCCTTTACCCGCGAGGGAAAGCGGGCGATCCTCAACAAGCTGATCGAGGCTGAGGGTTTCGAAAAATTCCTCGACGTCAAATATACCGGCACAAAGCGCTTTGGTCTCGATGGCGGCGAATCGCTGGTTCCGGCGCTGGAGCAGATCATCAAGCGCGGCGGCGCGCTCGGCGTGCGCGAGATCGTCTTCGGCATGGCCCATCGCGGCCGGCTCAACGTGCTCTCGCAAGTCATGGCGAAGCCCCATCGCGCCATCTTCCATGAATTCAAGGGCGGCTCGGCCTCTCCCGACGAGGTCGAGGGTTCAGGCGACGTCAAATATCATCTCGGCGCCTCCTCGGACCGCGAGTTCGACCATAATTCCGTGCATCTGTCGCTGACCGCCAACCCATCGCATCTCGAGATCGTCGATCCCGTCGTGCTGGGCAAGGTGCGCGCCAAGCAGGACCAGCTGCATGACGTCGTCGACCGCACCCGCGTGCTGCCGTTGCTGCTGCATGGCGACGCGGCCTTCGCCGGCCAGGGCGTCATCGCCGAATGCTTCGGCCTGTCCGGGCTCAAAGGCTACCGCACCGGCGGCTCGATCCATTTCATCATCAACAATCAGATCGGCTTCACGACTTCGCCGCGCTATTCGCGCTCCTCGCCCTATCCGTCCGACACGGCGAAGATGATCGAAGCGCCGATCATCCACGTCAACGGCGACGATCCCGAGGCGGTGGTCTACGCCGCCAAGATCGCTATCGAATTCCGGCAAAAATTTCACAAGCCGGTCGTCGTCGACATGTTCTGCTACCGCCGGTTCGGCCACAATGAAGGCGACGAGCCGAGCTTCACGCAGCCGATCATGTACAAGAAGATCCGCGCGCATCGCTCGACGCTCGACATCTACGCCGAAAAACTTCTGGCCGAGGGCGTCGTCGCGCCGGGCGAAGTCGATCAACTGCAGGCCGACTGGCGCCGTCACCTCGAAGTCGAATTCGAATCCGGCAACGCCTATCAGCCGAACAAGGCCGACTGGCTCGACGGCCGCTGGTCGGGCTTAAAGCCGGCGATCGCCGGCGAGGACGACCGGCGCGGCCGCACCGGCGTCGATCCGGTGCGCCTCAAGGAGATCGGCGAACGGCTCTGCGCCATTCCCGCGAGCTTCACCGCGCATAAAACCGTCGCCCGCCTGCTCGACAACCGGCGCAAGATGGTCGAAACGGGCAAGGGCGTCGACTGGGCGATGGCCGAGGCGCTCGCTTTCGGCACGCTTGTCGATGAAGGCCATCCGGTTCGCCTCTCCGGCCAGGACAGCGAACGCGGCACTTTTTCGCAGCGCCATTCCGTCCTGAACGATCAGGAGACGGAAGCGCGTTATGTGCCGCTGAACCATATCCGCGACGAACAGGCCCATTACGAGGTCATCAATTCGATGCTCTCCGAAGAGGCCGTGCTCGGCTTCGAATATGGCTTCTCTCTCGCCGAGCCCAGCGCCCTGGTGCTGTGGGAGGCGCAGTTCGGCGATTTCGCCAATGGCGCGCAGGTGCTGTTCGACCAGTTCCTCTCCGCCGGCGAGCGCAAATGGCTGCGCATGTCCGGCCTCGTCTGCCTGCTGCCGCATGGCTATGAGGGACAGGGGCCGGAGCATTCCTCGGCGCGGCTCGAGCGCTTCCTGCAGATGACCGCCGAAGACAATATGCAGGTCGCCAATGTCACGACGCCGGCGAATTATTTCCACATTCTGCGCCGCCAGCTGAAGCGCGATTTCCGCAAGCCGCTGATCCTGATGACGCCGAAGTCGCTGCTGCGCCACAAGCGCGCCGTCTCGAGTTTCGACGAAATGATCATCGGCTCCTCGTTTCACCGCGTGCTGCGCGATCACGGCGAGAAATTCCCGGCAGAATACAAGATCAAGCCGGACGCCGAGATCCGCCGCGTCGTGCTCTGCACCGGCAAGGTCTATTATGACCTCCTCGAAGAGCGCGAGAAGCGCGAGATCGAGGACGTCTATCTGCTGCGGGTCGAACAGCTTTACCCCTTCCCGCTGAAGGCGCTGGTCAATCTGCTCTCGCGCTTCAAGCAGGCCGAGGTGCTCTGGTGCCAGGAGGAGCCCAAGAACATGGGCGCCTGGAACCACGTCGATCCCTATCTCGAATGGGTGCTTGGACAGGTCGGGGGCAAATCATCGCGGCCACGCTACGCCGGACGGCCGGCGTCGGCGGCGACGGCGACCGGGCTGATGTCAAAGCATCTGGCGCAGCTGAAGGCCTTTATGGACGACGTCTATGGGCCCTGACCGATCTGGAGCGATTTCTTGTGGCCAAATGAGTTCATTTGGTCAGAAAACGCTCCCGCGCGACTTTCCCGGCGCGGCCGCTCGCCATCGAGCGGTCCGCGCCTTCTCCTCAACATATCTTCCGCTCGCGCGACGCGCGCCGCCGGACGACAGCAAGGCATGGGCGTAGGCAAATGACGATCGAAATCCGAGTTCCGACCTTGGGAGAATCCGTCAGTGAAGCGACGATCGGGCGCTGGTTCAAGAAGGCGGGCGACGCGGTCAAGGCCGATGAGCCGCTGCTCGAACTCGAGACCGACAAGGTGACGCTCGAGGTCAACGCCCCCTCCGCCGGCGTGCTTGCGGAAATCATCGTCAAGGACGGCGACACGGTTTCCGTCGGCGCTTTGCTCGGGCAGATCGCCGACTCCGGCGCCGCTCCCGCCAAGGCCGAGACGCCGAAGGCTGAAACGGCAAAGGCCGAAGCGCCCAAAGCCGAGGCCAAACCCGAAGCGGCCGAGGCGAAGGCGCCCGCGCCAGCCGTCAAGCCAGGTCCGGACGGCAGCCTGCCGATCATGCCGCCCTCGCCCGCCGCGGCGAAAATCGCCGCCGACAAGGGCCTTGATGTCGGCGCCATCGAGGGCTCTGGCGTGCGCGGCCAGGTTCTGAAGGGCGATGTGCTGGCCAAGGCCACGAGCCCGGCGCCCGTTCCTGCCCCCGCGGCGGCGCCCAGCCCCGCCCAGGCGAGAGCGCCATCACCCGCCGCCGACGCCGATCGCGAACAGCGCGTGCGCATGACGCGCCTGCGCCAGACCATCGCGCGCCGCCTCAAGGACGCCCAGAACACGGCGGCGATGTTGACGACCTTCAATGAGGTCGACATGACCGAGGTCATGGCGCTGCGCGCGAAATACAAGGATGTGTTCGAGAAGAAGCACGGCTCGAAGCTCGGCTTCATGGGATTCTTCGTAAAGGCCTGCGTCGGCGCACTGAAGGAGATCCCCTCGATCAATGCCGAGATCGACGGCGACGACCTCGTCTTCAAGAATTACTACCACATCGGCATCGCCGTCGGTTCGGACAAGGGCCTCGTCGTGCCAGTGGTGCGCGACGCCGACGGGCTCGGTCTCGCCGAGGTCGAGAAAGCCATCGCCGCCTATGGCAAGAAGGCGCGCGACGGCCAGCTCAAGATCGAGGAGATGCAGGGCGGCACCTTCACCATCACCAATGGCGGCATTTATGGCTCGTTGATGTCGACGCCGATCCTCAACGCGCCGCAGTCGGGCATCCTTGGCATGCACAAGATCCAGGAGCGTCCGATGGCCATCGGCAGCAAGGTCGAGATCCGGCCGATGATGTATCTCGCCCTCTCCTATGACCACCGCGTCGTCGACGGCAAGGAGGCCGTGACCTTCCTCGTGCGCGTCAAGGAAGCGCTGGAGGATCCGGCCCGGCTGGTGCTCGACATTTAGACGCCCATATGACGGAGAACGCTGGCGCGGCATAGGAAAAAGACGCCCTCCCGGGCGTCCGCCGCGCTTGGCTCTCGCTCTTCTTTCCATTCCGCTCCAAGTATTATTTGCCGGATAATTCTCTCCAAAAAGCCAGCCGCTTTCTGGGATCATGCTCTAACCCGTTGTTTCAACGCATTCGCTTCGTCTAAAAGGCCTTAAGCTTTTCGGGCGGATGCTCTAGCGAGGCTCCATGTCTTACGATCTCATCGTCATCGGAACCGGCCCTGGCGGCTATGTCTGCGCCATCCGCGCCGCCCAGCTTGGGCTGAAGGTCGCCGTCGTCGAGAAGCGCAAGACCAAGACGTTTGGCGGCACCTGCCTCAACATCGGCTGCATCCCGTCAAAGGCACTGCTTTACGCCTCCGAGAAATTCGAGGAGGCCGCTCATCATCTCGCCGCGCTCGGCGTCGTTGTCGGCAAACCTGCGCTCGATCTCAAGGCGATGCTGAAGCACAAGGACGACACCGTCGCCGCCAACGTCAACGGGATCGCCTTCCTGTTCAAGAAACACAAGATCGAATCCTTTTTCGGCGTCGGCGCGATCACGAGCGCGGCCGAAGGGGCCATCGCGGTCGAGGTCACCGCCGAGGACGGCAGTCAGCAGACGCTTGCGGCGAAAAACGTCGTGATCGCGACGGGCTCGGATGTGGCGCCTCTCCCGGGCGTCGAGATCGACGAAGAGACCATTGTGTCCTCGACCGGCGCGCTCAGCCTGAAGCAGCCGCCGAAGGATTTGCTCGTCGTCGGCGCCGGCGTCATCGGCCTCGAGCTCGGCTCGGTATGGGGGCGGCTCGGCTCCAATGTGACCGTCGTCGAATTTCTGGACCGGATTTTGCCGGGGATCGACGCGGAAGTCGCCAAGCAATTCCAGCGCATCCTGCAGAAACAGGGTTTTACCTTCCAGCTCGGCCATAAGGTGACGAAGGTCGAGAAAGGCGAACGTCTGAAAATCACGATCGAGCCGGCCGCCGGCGGCGATTCCACGACGCTCGAAGCCGACGTCGTGCTCGTTGCGATCGGACGGCGCCCGGTGACGGAAGGGCTCGGCCTCGACAAGATCGGCGTCGCGCTGGAGCGCGGCCGAATTGTTATCGACGACCATTTCGCCACCAATATTCCCGGCGTCTACGCTCTGGGCGACGTCGTGCGCGGGCCGATGCTGGCCCATAAGGCCGAGGACGAAGGCATCGCCGCCGCCGAGATCATCGCTGGGCAGCACGGCCATGTGAATTACGAGGTGATTCCTTCGGTGGTTTACACCTCGCCGGAAATCGCCGCGGTCGGCGCGACCGAGGAAGACCTCAACGCCAAGGGGATCGCCTATAAGGTCGGCAAATTTAACTTTACCGCCAATGGACGGGCGCGGGCGATGCGCCAGACCGACGGCTTCGTCAAATTCTTGGCCGACGCCACGACCGATCGCGTTCTCGGCGTCCATATCGTCGGCGCGGGGGCCGGCGAACTGATCGCCGAAGCCTGCGTGCTGATGGAGTTCGGCGGCTCATCGGAAGATCTGGCGCGCACCTGCCACGCCCATCCGACGCTTTCGGAAGCCGTGCGGGAAGCGGCGCTCGCCGTCGAGAAGCGCCAGATTCATTCCTGACGGCGGATCGACCCACCGACTTCCCCCGCGCAGAACCGCGGCCCGGGCGCCGGGCGCGGACCATGGGGCCATTGCCGCAATACGCCCTTTCACGGCTGGCTGCCGAACGGCTTCTATCAATTGGGCCGCACGTCGGGGAAGCCCGCCAGATCAGTCCAGCCGCGCCACATATTTGCCGCGCCCGAGCAAGCCGGCGACAAAATTGGCGAGACGCCGGAGGCGCAATTTGCGTCCCGCATAGGAGCGATAGGCGGACACAAAGCGCGCGCCGTCAAAGCCTGCGCAGGGATAAGCCGCCAGAAACTCCTTGTCGGACGGAAGATGCAGCAGGCTGCGGTTTTCAATCTCGCGAAAACGGCGGACCGGCGCTTCGGTGCGCGCCGTCCACCAGCGGGCGACCCCTCCGCCGCGGTCGGCGTTGACGGTCGCAAACCCCTCCAGCCGGGCGAGATTGATCGCCGCCGAGACGACCGCCTCATCGCCGACATGGTGCAGCTTGCCGATCGCCTGCGTGTAATTCCCCCAGCAGGATTTGACCGCGCGCGCAAGCGTTGCGAAGGCGCGCGGATCGCCGATGATGAATTCCCCGCCATACCATCGCGCGTCGGGAAAGCTCTTCCCCGCCACCGTCTCGATATCCTGCCGGATACGGTCCGTTCCGTAGGAGGCGCGCTCGATGTCGGTAATGTCATAGATGGCGAGCGCGCCCTCCGCGATATCCGGCAGATCGAAAGCCTTCTGCAGCACGGTGTCGACGTCGATCAGGCCGACGCGCACGCCGAACGCGCCGGTCGCGAAGGCTTCGATCAGCTCCAGCTTGTAATGGGCCGAATAAAAGGCGACCCCCTCCGGGACCGGCCAGACAAAGCGATATTCGCGCAGTTGCAAATGATCGAGGCCGAGCGCCTTGCAGCGCGCGGCAAGGCGCGCGGCATGATTGGTGATGAGCGCGAACGATCCCCCGGCCGTAGCAACGGAGGCGGCGCAGAGAGCGGCGCATTTCAGATAAATGTCGATCGGATCGCCCGACTTCGCGCTCAGATTGGCATGCGCCCCCACGGCGTCCGCAACATGAAGCAAACCATAAAGCTGAGCCGTCGAGGCCTGGAACGAACTCATCGCAAGGTTTCCGGATAGGAATGATGTGTTGCGCTGGCGATCATCGCGGGCGCGCCTTTAAAGCCACCGCTTCAGCCGTGGCGCGCAGCTGCCGCTTGCGCGCGCGACAAAACGGCTGTTCCGATATCGCTGGCGGTTCAAAAAGCTTGAGAAGCGCCGGCGGACCGGATCAGGCCGCCTTCTGCTTCGGCTGCACCTCGGCGGAATAATCGTCGATCAAGGCGCGGGCGATCGCGCCCGGAGTGAATTTGTAAGGACCGATCTCGGCAACGGGCGTGACTTCCGCGCCGGTGCCGCAGATGAAGCACTCCTCGAACCCTGTCAGCTCCTCGGGCATGATGCGGCGCTCGACGACTTCGATCCCGCGCCGGCGGGCGAGATCGATCACGGTGCGTCGCGTGATGCCGTCAAGGAAGCAATCGGCGATCGGCGTATGCAGGACGCCGTTCGTCGCAAAGAAGATGTTGGCGCCGGTGCATTCCGCGACGCGCCCCTGCCAGTCGAGCATCATCGCATCGGCGTAGCCGCGCCGCTCGGCGCGGTGCTTCGAGATGGTGCAGATCATGTAGAGGCCAGCCGCCTTCGAGCGGCATGGCGCGGTCAGAGGGTCGGGACGGCGATATTCGGCGATATCGAGCCGGATCCCCTTCATCTTGGTGGCGATGTCGAACATGCTCGGCCAGTCCCACGCCGCAATGGCGACATGGATGGTCGAGTGCTGGGCCGCGACGGCCATCATCTCGCTGCCGCGCCAGGCGACCGGACGCACATAGCAATTGGTAAAATTATTGCGCGTGACGATCTGCTGCTTGATTTCGTCGAGCTCGGCGACGGAATAGGGAATTTTGAAATCGAGCAGATCCGCCGAGGCGCGAAACCGCTCGGAATGTTCGGTCGATTTGAAAATGCGGCCGCCATAGGCGCGCTCTCCCTCGAAGACGCAGGAGGCGTAGTGCAGCCCATGCGACAGGACATGCAGCTTGGCGTCCGCGGAGGGGACGAAATCGCCATCAAGCCAGATGAATCCGTCGCGCTGATCGAAGGGCAAAACCGACATTGATCGTTATTCCTCAAATCCTTTCGCGCAGCCGCAGCGAAGCGTCCGCGCGCTACGAAACCGTGAGCCTCAGCGCCCGCGCCGAAAGGGCTTTGTTCCACCATCGCGGCAAAAGTAAAGAGCACATTATCCGAAAATGCAATTTCGTGAAATGTAACGTGATCGATCGTATTTAGGCGGCGCCGCGCCAGCGCGGCTGTTTTGCCCATTTGCCGCCGACGGGCGGTCATGGCCGCAGGCGACTCGTCCATCTCATTGACTTGCCGAATCGGCGAAAACACCGCGCCCGCATCGAGAGACCCTGCCAGAGAGTTGCGGACTTTCCAAAAAAGCGGCATGCCTAACACGTGAGATTTCAAAGAGCGCATGATCGGTCCCGCGAGGATTTGATCGCGTTCGAACCCAGGGAGTCGGCGTGGACTCTGCGCTGCGGGATATTTGGGGCGAAGGCGCGCTTGTCGCCCCTTGCGAACAAAAGCCGCGAGGCGAAGCTGACTTCGAGCTGATCGAATTGATGTTTTTCGCTTATCGCGACTTCATCGGCGACGCCGACCATCTGCTCGAAAATTTCGGCCTTGGCCGGGCGCATCATCGCGTACTGCATTTCGTGACCCGCCGCCCTGGGCTCGCCATCGCCGAACTGCTCGACATTCTGAAGATCACCAAACAGAGCCTCAATCGCGTCCTGAAGGTTCTCCTCGATGAGGATTATGTCGCCGCCGTCCCGGGCGAGAGCGACCGCCGTCAGCGCCGACTGTTCCCGAGCCCGCGCGGCGAGGCGCTCGCGCGCGACGTGGCGCGGCTGCAGTCGAAGCGTTTTGCCCGCATCTTCGCTGTTTTGCCGGACGGCGCGCGGGACGACGCGCGCGCCCTGCTGCTGGCGATGATCGATCCAAGCGAGCGGCGCAAGGTCGAAGCGCTCGTCGGCCCCGCGGATCCGCGCGGCGCCCGAGGCCGCGAGAGGGCGACATGAACGCAGAGGAACAGGCCGGCAACGCCGCCCCGGCCGATGATGCGGCGCATCTTCTCGTCGTTGACGACGATCGCCGCATCCGCGCGCTGCTGTCGCGCTTCCTGACCGATCAGGGCTACCGCGTCACCACGGCCGGAACCGCCGCGGAGGCGATGGCCTGCCTGAAAAGCCTGACCTTCGACCTCATCGTGCTCGACGTAATGATGCCCGGCGAAAACGGCTTCGATTTCGCCACCAGGCTGCGTCAGGACGCCAGCGACCTCGGCCATGTGCCGATCCTCATGCTGACCGCCCGCACCGAGACCGACGACCGGGTGCGCGGCTTTGAGACCGGCGTCGACGATTATCTCGGCAAGCCCTATGAGCCGCGCGAACTGGCGCTGCGGATCGCCTCGATCCTGCGCCGCGCGCAGCCGAAGACCGCGCCTGGGCCGGTGACGCAGGTGCGTTTCTCCGACTTCTGCTTTGATCTCGATCGCGGTGAATTGCGCCAGCGCGATGAGGTCGTCCGGCTGACCGACCGCGAACGCGAGATGCTGCGGCTGCTTGCGGAACACGCCGGCGAGACGGTGCCGCGCGAGGCGCTGGCCGGCTCGGGCGCTGCAGGCAATGAACGCACCGTCGATGTGCAGGTCAATCGCCTGCGCCGAAAGATCGAGCGCGATCCCGCCAATCCGCTGCATCTGCAGACCGCGCGGGGGGCGGGATACCGCCTGCTGGTCGACCGCTGACGCGCCCGCTGGCGAGACGGCCGCAATCGCTATATTGAGGCCGGGGGATCCCCGCTTCGCCGCCGCGGCGCGGGCAACAGCCAGGACTACGCGCTTTGAGCCTTTCACTCAGCCCTTCGCTCGAGCGCCCCCGTCTATGGTGGCGGGGATTTTGGCGCGGCGTGACGAAGCTGCTGCCGCAGGGCCTTTACGCCCGCGCAGCGCTGATCGTCATCCTGCCGATGATCATTCTGCAATGCGTCCTGACCTATGTCTTCATGGAGCGCCATTGGCAGCTCGTCACCAACCGGCTGTCGACGGCGCTGACGCAGGATATCGCCGCGCTGATCGACCTGCATCAGACCTTTCCCGGCGAGGATGAAAAGCTGATGCGGATTGCGCAGGACCGGCTGAATATCGACGCCGAGCTTCTGCCCAAGGGCCCGCTGCCGCCGACGCTGCCCAAACCCTTCTTCTCCATCGTCGACGCCGCGCTCTCGAACGAGATCCGCAAGCAGATCAGCCGGCCGTTCTGGCTCGACACGGTCGGGCGCTCCGATCTGATCGAGATCCGCATCCTGCTCGACGACGCCATCTTGCGCATCGTCGCCTTCCGCAGCGCCGCCTACGCCTCGAACTCCTACATCTTCCTGTTGTGGATGGTTGGCACCTCCTTCGTGCTGATCGTCGTCGCCGGGTTCTTCCTGCGCAACCAGATCAAGCCGATCCTGTCGCTCGCCGGCGCGGCGGAGGAGTTCGGCAAAGGCCGCGATCCGGAATTCCGGCCGCGCGGGGCAAGAGAGGTGCGTCGGGCCGGCTTCGCCTTCATCGAGATGAAGCGGCGCATCGAACGGGCGATCGAACAGCGCACTACCATGCTGAACGGGGTCAGCCACGATCTGCGTACCGTGCTGACGCGATTCAAGCTCTCGCTGGCGCTGATGCCCGACGGCGAAGAAACGCAGGAGCTGCAAAAGGACGTCGCCGAGATGCAGCGCATGCTGGAGGCTTATCTCGCCTTCGCGCGCGGGGCCGCCGGCGAGCGCGCGGTAAAAATCGACATGATCGAATTTTTGGAGGAATTGCGCTTTGACGCCGAGCGCGAGGGGCGCGACGTCGCCATCGCCTATAGCGGCGAGCCGATCGTCACCCTGCGGCCCGACGCCTTCAAGCGCTGCCTTGCAAACCTCATCGGCAACGCCCAGAATTATGCGAAGCATGTCGCGGTCGAGGCCGTCCGCGACCGTCGCTTCCTGATCATCCATGTCGACGACGACGGGCCCGGCATTCCCGCCTCGGCGCGCGAAGATGTGTTTCGCCCCTTCTTCCGCATCGACGAGGCGCGCAATCAGGATATCGCCGGCACCGGCCTTGGCCTTGCCATCGCGCTCGACATCGCCCGCTCGCACGGCGGCGACATCCAGCTTTCGGACAGTCCTATGGGCGGCCTGCGGGCGACGGTGCGCGTGCCGTTGTAGGCTCAGCCCGGCCGCCGCGCGGGCTTGCCGTCCTTGTCCGTGAACGGAAATATTCCGGCCATGAAGCTCTGCGCCATGTGGCGCGCCCGCGCCAGCGCCGCTTCCGCGAGATCGGCGGGCAGGGTTTTGCGCGCGCTTTCCTCGAACAGTTCGAGCCAGCGCGGAAAATGCTCCGGCTTCAGCGGCAATTGTGTGTGAACGGGGAAGGGAAAACCCTTGTACCGTTCCGTCTTCAACAGCGCGTGCGACCAGAAATCGGCGACGATTTTCAAATGAACGTCCCAATCGGCGACGGCGGCATTGAAGACCGGCCCGAGCATAGCGTCGTTACGCGCCTGCCCATAAAAATCAGCGACGCATGCGGCGATCGCCTGTTCGACGCGCATTGATTCCGCAGCCGAAAGCGGAGCCGGATCGCTCCGGCAGCCATCGTCGCCAATGCTTTTCGACAGGGCCCGCGACCCGTCGCCTGCGGCTTTGCTCTCCGTCGCGCCCATCATCGATTCCTTCCGCCGAACGCCCCAAGCGTTGGCTATGCTATACCCCAATTGATATGGGGACGCCAACAGTTGGGCGGCGCTTCAGCTCAGATCGCGTCCGGCGCCTGACCATCGCCTGCGCTGTCTAAGCCGGGATGCGATCTCCGACATTGGCTCCGCGCTCGATCGCGCCGGTGATATCCCACGTCCGGCCGACCGCCTTCGCCGGGAAGTCGACGGCTCACAGTTGCGGTCGAACCAGATCTTCCGATACGTGCGCCAGTTGCGGCCAATGAAACGCCTCTCCCCGAAGATTGAGCCGCGGCCGCTATTTATTGGTTTTACTTGGATATCGCCACAACTTATTGGATGTAGCCGCGTAGTATGCACGTAAATACCATCCAAAGACTCAGGGAGATTCTGCGTCTTTCGTAAGAGCGTGTTGTCAAAGACCATTTCACTGGAACTTGTGGATGTCCGCAGAGTTAAATATTTGGATATTAAAGACATTGTGTTTTTAGAGTTATTTCTTACCCCTTGAAGGAAGACCGATATGCCCTGGAATTACATCGAGCCGCGCTCGGTCATCATCGACGGCGGAGAATTGACCCTCGGCAGCGGGCAAATCCAGACAATCGTGGATTCGCCTCCCGACGAACAGAACTTGCTGGACCTCGATTCTCTTTCCGCGCAAGTTGCGATTCTTGCCTCGGATGGGTTTATTGTCCGCACCAATACTTCATGGGACGCAATGGCGTCCGGTGGAAGCCTCGCAAGCAAATACGAAAACTATTTGAGCGATTGCACGACAGCCCTCGTCCGCGGGTTCTCCCAGGATCGTCCGATCGGCGAGGGCGTCGCCAAGGTTCTCTCAGGGCGCCTTCCCGCTTTTTCCGACAGCTTTTCCCGCTTGTCCGGCCACAAGCAAAGAATCTTTCAGATCACCGCGATCAGCGAACATACATTGAGCCGCAGGGGCGCGGCGATTATCCACACCGACATCACGCCGCTTCAGCGTGATCCGCTCGCCTCAATTTCGAGCCGGGAGCTATTTGAAACCCGGGCCAAACAAGTGCTCGACGAAGCGAAAGACGCCTGCCAGGAAACCGCGCTGATGCTTATCGAACTGCATGGGGTCGACGAGGTAAACCGAACGCAGGGCCGCGCGACGGGCGAGCACGTCACCCGCGTGTTGGCGAAGCGGCTCGGCGGCTGCGTTCGCGAGCACGACGTGGTCGCCAGGCTGGATGGCGGCATATTTGCCATCCTGTTTCGGGCCGGAACCGTGGCGAGCCGAATCGTGCCGGTCATAGCCCGCATCGAGGCTGCGATGCGCGAAGCGATAATTGGCGTGGGCTTTCCCATGAACGCAACCGTCGGCGCGGCGCTTTTTCCGCAGGACGGAACCGAGGCGGGCGAACTCTACTGCGTCGCCGACAAGCGTTTGCGTTAGCGCGACTCTCGTCATCCACGCCGGCCGCTTGGATCGTCAGCTCAAGTCACGCAAGTGGCGCAGCACGATGACGCGCGAGACGACGCCGGTGACGACGGCGATTCCCCCCGCGATCACGAGGATCGCGACATAGACATTCCCGCCGAGCGAGAAGCCGCCGAACATCGCCTCGACCTGATCGCCGCCAGGCGTCGCGCGCCAGAACACGGCGAGCGTCGAGGAAATATAGAAGATCAGGATCGCCGCGCCGCCGCCGATCATCCCGCCGCGCAGCCCCAGCTGGAAGAAATGGCGCTGGAATTGGCGTGAAATATAATCATCCGCCGCGCCGACGAAATGCAGAACCTCGATGATCTCGCGGTTGCCCGCCATGGCGCCGCGAGTGGCGAAGGCGACCGCCAAGATCATCGCAATCAGCACCAGCGCGAAAATCACCGCGGCGACGACGACCACGGTCTTCGCCATGACGGCGAGGCGACGCATCCAGTGGTGATGATCATCGAGGCTTGAGCCGGGAACGGCTTCGCCGAGCGCGCGGGCGAGCAAGGCGACGTCAGGCGTCGCGCCGGGCTTCAGATTGACGACAATCAGCCGCGGCACCGGCAATTCGGATAGATCAAGGTTAGAGCCAAGCCAGGGCTCGAGCAGGGCTTCTGATTCATCCCTGGAAAAGGGGCGCACGGAGGCGACGCCCGGCGTTTTACGGGCCATCTCCGCGGCCTTCTTCAGATCCGCCTCGACGTCCCTCCCGACCATTGGGCGGATCTGGATCGTCATTTCGCGGGCGACCTCGTTCTGCCAGGACGATGACGCGTCAGCGATGAGGATC
This sequence comes from Methylocella silvestris, assembly GCF_002891535.1. Lineage (GTDB taxonomy): Bacteria > Pseudomonadota > Alphaproteobacteria > Rhizobiales > Beijerinckiaceae > Methylocapsa > Methylocapsa silvestris_A. The sequence continues at coordinate 35,191 of NZ_PDZR01000016.1, forward strand.
GCCGCGCCCGCCGTCAGCGCGGCCAAAAAGGTCATGATGGCGATGACGGTGACGAGCGCGCGGCCGGCGATCGAGGAGGCGGGCACCAACGCCTTCTCGCGCCGCGAATTGCGCGCCTGCGCGCGCCGCGCATTGAGGCTGATTGCGGCAAGCCGCGCGCGACGCAGGAGCCCGGCCGACACGGCGCCGGCCGGCCGGCGACCGTCCGCGGGCTCACGGCCATCGAGATCGTATCGCTCCTCGTCAAGCCGATCCATGCCAACGCCTGTTCCGGCCGGAGAGCGTCGGACGTTCAAGTCTAACCACGCGATGCTCCAAATCCCTTCTAGTCGAAAATATGCAGCCGGCCGTCGCCCAAGACGAGCCGGCGCGCGCCGTCGAACTGATCCATCAGCGCGAGGTCATGGGTCGCGATCACCACCGAGGTGCCGGATTTATGCAGTTCGGTGAAAAGGCGCAGAAGCCGGCGGGCGAGGCTCGGATCGACATTGCCGGTCGGCTCGTCGGCGAGCAGCAGCTCCGGGCGCACGATCAGCGCGCGCGCGATGACGGCGCGCTGCTTCTCGCCGCCGGAGAGGACAGCCGGCGGGACGTTCATGCGGTCGCCAAGGCCAACCCAGTGCAAAAGCTCGGTCACCTCGCCGCGATAGCTCGCCTCCTCCATGCCGCGCACGCGCAGCGGCAGCGCCACGTTCTCGTAAGTCGTCAGATGATCGAGCAGGCGGAAATCCTGAAACACGACGCCGATGCGCCGGCGCAGATCGGTGACGCCGGCCTTGTCGATGGTGAGCGCATCATGGCCAAACAGGCTGATGAGGCCGCGCGTCGGGCGCAGCGAGAGCAGGATCAGGCGCAACAGCGTCGTCTTGCCGGCGCCTGAGGGGCCGGTCAGGAACTGGAAGGACTGCCGCTCGATCGTGAAGCTGATGTCCTTCAAAATTTCGGCGCCCATGCCGTAGCGCAGGCCGACATTCTCGAACCGCACCAAGCGCAGAGCCCTTCGATTTAGCCGCCTCTTCCGGGCCGCCCGGCCCCTTGCGGCGCGGTCGCCTCTCGCGCCGGCCGCGAGCGGGGCAGACCGCCGTTCGCGCAAGGACCGCTGCGCGCGCGTCCCTTGGCCCAGACAGGTTACGCCGCATACACATCAACGGCTAAACATTAACGAATAATGTACCCGCATCGGAATTCCGCGCGACAGGCCTCGCCGAACCTATCCCAACAGATCGATCAGCGCCGGGATCAGCGGCGCGTCGGCCGGCGGCATCGGATAGTCGCGCAGATTCTTTGCAAAAACCCATTTCAGCGCCTGGCCTTCCTTCGCGGCGACAAAACCCTCCCAGCGGCGGCAGATGAAAAGCGGCATCAGCAGATGAAAGGCCTCATAGGCGTGGCTGGCGAAGGTCAGGGGCGCGAGGCAGGGCTCCTTGACCGTTATCCCGAGTTCCTCGAAAAGCTCGCGGATCAGCGCCTGCTCCGGCCGCTCGCCCGCGTCAAGTTTGCCGCCAGGAAACTCCCACAGCCCTGCCAGTTCCTTCCCCTGCGGGCGCTGCGCGATCAGCACGCGGCCGTCAGCGTCGATCAGGGCGCAGGCGACGACGAGCAAAAGCCTCACGAACGATAGTCGCCGTTGATCTCGACATATTCCTTGGTGAGATCACAGGTCCAGACCGTCGCCTGACCAGAGCCGATGCCGATCTCGACATAGATCTTGATCTCTTTCTCTTTCATGAGTTTGGAGACCTCGGCCTCGTCATAGGACGGGTCGCGGCGGCCGCGATGGGCGACCCTAATCTCGCCGAACCAGATCGCCAGCAGGTCGCGTTCGGCTTTCTCGCCGGCCTTTCCGACGGCGGCGACGATACGGCCCCAATTGGCGTCCTCGCCGGCGATCGCCGTCTTTACCAGCGGCGAATTGGCGATCGACAAAGCGATGCGCTTGGCGGCGGCAGCCGACGCCGCGCCGGTCACTGTGATCTCGACGAAATGGCGGGCGCCTTCGCCGTCCTTCACGACCTGATGGGCGAGATCGAGCAGAACCTTGTCGAGCGCCGCCTTGAAGGAGGCAAGACGCCGGTCGGACGCCAGCTCGATGCGCGGCGCGCCTTTTTTTGCCGCGGCTCCGGTGGCGAACAGCATCAAAGTGTCGGAGGTCGAAGTGTCGCTGTCGACCGTAATGGCGTTGAACGAGCTCTCGACGCCCTTCGACAGCATGGTCTGCAGCGCGCCGGCCGCGATCGGCGCGTCGGTGAAGATGAAGCTCAGCATCGTCGCCATGTCGGGCGCGATCATGCCCGCCCCCTTGGCCATGCCGCAGATCGTCACCTCGACGCCGCCGAGATCGGCCGTCGCGGTCGAAACCTTCGGATAGGTGTCGGTGGTCATGATCGCTTTTGCCGCCTCGAACATGAGGTCGGGCTTTGCCTTGGCGGCGAGTTTCTCCAGCACGGGGTCGAATTTCGAAGCATCGAGCGGCTCGCCGATGACGCCCGTCGAGGCCAGAAAGATTTCTGATTTTGGCGCGCCGAGCGCCTTCGCGGCGATCGTCGCGGTCAGCTTCACGGCGTCGGCTCCGGCCTTGCCGGTGAAGGCGTTGGCGTTGCCCGAATTGACGATGAGCGCGCGCGCCTTGCCGCCCGGCAGGCGGGCTCTGCACCAGTCGACCGGCGCCGAGGGGCATTTCGACTTGGTGAAGACCCCGGCGACCTCGGTCCCCTTGTCCATCAGGGCGAGCATGACGTCGGTGCGGCCCTTGTAGCGAATGCCGGCGGCGCCCGCCGCGAAGCGGACGCCTTCGATCACGGGCAGGTCCGGATAGGTTTGCGGCGCGAGCGGCGAAAGGGCTGCCATCTGATGCGGTTTCCTTGAACGAGCGGAATCGCGCCCGGTTTGCAGACGCAAAGCCGCACAGTCAAGCGAAAGCCTGTTCAGAGCCTCAGGCGGGGGCGGTCCCGTCCGACGACGGGACCGCGTCTAAGGATCAGTGATGACCGTGGCCGTGATCGTCATCATCATCGTCGTCATTCTCGCAATGGTTGCGGAGGATAGGATTTTTAATGTTCTTGTCCGCCCAGGCCATGATGAAATCGAACAGCTCAAGATTGGTGAAGCCAATCATATTCATATGGGTCTGGCCGTTGAACTTCGGGCTGATGAGCTCCGTGTCCAGCACCAGCGCCGGGCCGACCGAGCGGGTCTTGCTCGCATTGATGATGTCGCGGGCCTGGCGGTTGCCGAGCCGGGTCGCCAGCGGACGATAGTCGCCATTGACGAGCAGGAAAGGAATCTTGTCGAAGTCCTTGCCGACGAGGCCCGCCTGTGTGAGGCCGTCAGGACTGAAGCCTGCGCCCTCCGGAATGACCATGCCTTTCAACATGGCGAGACACGCGCCTTTGGGGCCGCATTTCCCCCAGGCGTCATCTTCTTTCAGATAGCGAATCGTATGCAGAAGCGGGTTGGCCGCCTGTGAATGGCCGGAGAGAACGGCTCCGCCCAGACCTTCGATCAGATCGGCCAAAGCGCGCGGACCGAATGTATTGAGGCCCGAGACGGTGGTCGGCGTGCAGGACGCGCATTGCGAGGTCGGCAGCGTCACTTCCGCGTTGGGAACCAGCTGCTTGTAATATTCAAGACCAAGATAAGTGTTGTTCGCCGGGTTCGGGGCCGGCCCGATCGCTCCGACGCGCGACACCACCTTCAGGTCGACCGAGTTCGGACGCGGAGGGATGGGAAAGGCTGGCGGATATTTGCCATGAGCTTCCGACGGATTGGAGAAATCCTCTGGCGGGTCAGGATCGCCCGGATCGCCATGCCGGATCAATTTGCCCGTCACGATATCCGAGCCGGCCGGAAGAAGGTGACCGAACCAGGAGGTCCAGGCGCCATTATCGGTGATGCGGCCCCAATTGGTCGGAATTAGCGACAGATTATTTGTGCCGAGTCCTTCCTGGATGACGCTCTGGTCAAAGCCGGAGCGCCCGCGTCCGGGCTGGTCGACGATGAACATGGAGAGGTTGTATTTGCGCAGGGCGTAGGGCAGCCAGCCTTCGCGCCCGTCCGGCGTCGCCTCGAGGCAGGCCCCGGTATGCGATGATCCATGCATGATGATGAGCGGCCATTGGCGGCGCTTGTCGGGGATCTGGAACTGCACATACATCTGGCCGATGGTGATCTGTTGCGGCGCGCCGGCCGTCGAAGACGACGCATAGTTCGTGACCTTGGGCACGCCGCCGACAAAGAAGCTGCCCTGATCACAGATATTCAGCTTGCCCTTCACATAGGGGTTTTTCAGCGGATTTTGCCAGGCCGCCGCGCCCGTCGCCGAGGCGGCCAGCACCGCCGCCGACAGAACAAGGCTTGATGTCGCGATCAGACGATGATGTCGCATATGTCCCTCCTGTTGATTTTTCTTTGGCGACGTCCCGGCGCGCGTTTCCGGCGCGAAGGAGCGAAGAGTCGCGTCCTCGCGCGCGGACGCCGCAAAGGGTCCGTCGTTCAGATCCACGCAAGGCAAGTGTAAATCTCGGCGTGCGAATAACGCATCCGTCGATCAACAGTTACTGCTGCGCCAGTGTTAGTTATCGTGAAGGTTTTACTTGGATAGCGCCTAGGGGCGCAGCGTTCCGAGCCTGCTAAGCTTGGACATGGCGTCTCCTCAATGTTCGCAGCCCGGTATTCCGGGCATTTTTATTGTCAGATGAGGGCGCTGAAGTGTCAGTCACGCCAAAGTGATTGTCAACTGAAAGTTGCCTTGAATTTTCAATCCAAAGCTTGGCGCGGCGTGCGCCGCGCGGGGGCGCTCGCGCTGGCGTTGAAGATCAGCCAGAAATTTTCGCGCCGAGCGGGGTCATCTGCCAATACACGACGGCGAACACGAAAAGCAGCAGTGGCGATCGCCGCGGTGGACGCACCGCCTCGGCGCAGCGCGTCGAGACCCCCTTCGAGGCGGAAATGTGCGGGTCGTGACGAGGCCGTTCAGCCACACTGGATTATCGCGGCGCACGATCGCGGACGCATCATTCTCTCGCAAATATGCCGAGACGCCGTCCGCGCGCTTGGTCTTTTATTCGCCTTGCCGGCACGAACACGCGTCGCGCCGGCAAGGTTTATTGGCTGAAAACCTTATTTCTTCTTTTCTTCGGCAGGGGCCGGGGCGGGAGCCGCCGCATCGGCGGGGGCGTCGCCCTTGGCGTCCGGATCGGCCGCGGGCTCGGCGCGCTCGATCTTGGCGTCCTTGCGAAGGCCGGCGACGAGTTCGCCCTGCGCCTTCTGCACGACATAGCGGCTGACCTGCTCCTTGACCTCGTCCAGCGCCGGGAAGGGCTTCTCGCGCTTGCCTTCAACCAGAATGATATGCCAACCGAACGGGCTCTTGACCGGCTCGGACAATTGGCCCGGCTCAAGCTTGAACGCGGCCTCGGCGAATTCCGGCACCATCTTGTCCTTGGTGAACCAGCCGAGATCGCCGCCGTCGGCGCTGGTGTCCTTCGAGACTTCCTTGGCGACCTTGGCGAAATCCTCGCCTGCCTTGAGGCGCTTTAGCGCCGCCTGCGCGTCTGCGTCGGTCGCGACGAGGATGTGACGGGCATGAACCTCGGTCTCGGGCTTTTGCGCCTTCAGGGCGTCGTCATAGGTCTTCTTGATCGCCTCGTCGGTCAGCGCCGCCTTGGCGACCTGGCCGAGCAGCGTCTCCATCAGCAGCTTTTCGTGATAATAGGCGAGTTTCTTGGCAAACTCCGGCGTGGCGTCGAGCTTGTCAGCCTTCGCCTTCTGCGACACCAGCGCGCCGTCGATCAGAAAATCGACAACATAGGTATCGCGCGCCTTGCCCTGGAGTTGCTGCGGCAGGCTGCCGGCCAGATCGTCCTTGGCGATCGCAAGATCATTTTCGGTAATGTCCTGCCCGTTGACGGTGGCGAGAACCTTTGGCTTCGCGCTGCTCGCCGCGGCGGGAGCGGCAGCCTTGGCGGCTTCGGGCTTGGCGGTCTCGGCGGAAACAAGCGCGGGCGTCGCAAGAGCCAGCGCGCATGCAAGGCCCGCTGCTGTGGCGCGCAAATGTGTTTTGGCAAACATTGAGATAGCTCCCGGAGGGTCGAGCAGGCGTCTGGGGGACGGAAAGGCTGCTCTATCTTGTTGATTTGAAATCGAGTTCGACTTTGCGGCCGGAACTTTCGGGTTGCAGGCGAAGGACTGTCGTCGCGTCGCGCGGAGGGCCTTGAGTGCGCGCGGAGGGGAAAGATGCATGGCGGCGCGGGTTTGACAAGGTCCAACCGTAATCTTATCTCTCCGGAGCGGCCCGAAGGATGCGCTGCGGCTTGCCCGTCGCCGAGGCGGCGAGCGGGCGAATCCATAGGCGCCGGCCGTCATGGCGTATCCGGCAAGCGCCTCGCGGCGCTCTGTTGAAGAGGCCGCGTTAAGCGAAATTTCCCGCAAGGCTGCTGCCGAGGCGCCCGCGTCGCGGCGAGAGATGGTAAATTGCGGCTCCAGGCGATGTCTTCCGCCGTGGTTGAAATAGAATTGAACGCGCGGCGGGGCGAGATTCAGGCTGAAGGCCGCTTCTCCCGTCGCCAGGAAAGGTTATTTGAATATGCTGGGCTCCTTCGCAAAGAAGATTTTCGGATCGGCGAATGAACGCCGGCTGAAGAGCTACCGGCCAAAAGTCACGGCGATCAACGCGCTCGAGCCTGAATGGTTGAAGCTCAGCGACGCAGAGCTCGCCGCCAAGACCGTCGCCTTCCGCGAGGAGCTCGCCAAAGGCAAAAGCCTCGACGATCTGCTGGTTCCGGCCTTCGCCACCGTGCGCGAGGCGGCCCGCCGCGTGCTCGGCCAGCGCCATTTCGACGTGCAGCTGATCGGCGGCATGGTGCTGCATGAAGGGGCCATCGCCGAGATGCGCACCGGCGAGGGCAAGACCCTCGTCGCGACGCTCGCGACCTATCTCAACGCGCTCGCCGGCAAGGGCGTTCATGTCATCACCGTGAACGACTATCTCGCCCGCCGCGATGCGGAATGGATGGGGCGCGTCTACCAGTTCCTTGGGCTGACCACCGGCATCATCGTGCATGGCGTCGACGATGGGGAGCGCGCCCGCTCCTACGCCGCCGACATCACTTATGGCACCAACAACGAATTCGGCTTCGACTATCTGCGCGACAATATGAAATATGAGCTGTCGCAGATGGTTCAGCGCGGCCATTCCTTCGCGATCGTCGACGAAGTGGATTCGATTTTGATCGACGAGGCGCGCACGCCCTTGATCATCTCCGGCCCGTCCGACGACAAATCCGAACTCTATAATACGATCGACAAGGTCATGCCGGGGCTCCAGCCGGAGGATTTCGAGGTCGACGAAAAGCAGCGCTCGACCAACCTGACCGAGCGCGGCAACGAACATATCGAGGATCTCTTGCGCGCGGCTGGCGTCGAGATCGAAGGGTCGCTCTATGAGGCGGTCAATGTCACGATCGTCCATCACGTCAATCAGGCGCTGCGCGCGCACAAGCTGTTCCAGCGCGACAAGGACTATATCGTCCGCAATGGCGAAGTCGTGATCATCGACGAATTCACCGGCCGCATGATGCCGGGGCGGCGCTATTCGGAAGGGCTGCATCAGGCCCTGGAAGCGAAAGAACATGTCCAGGTCCAGCCGGAAAATGTGACGCTCGCCTCGATCACCTTCCAGAATTACTTCCGCCTTTATTCCAAGCTTGCCGGCATGACCGGCACGGCCTCGACCGAGGCGGATGAGTTCGCCGAGATCTACAAGCTCGACGTCGTCGACATTCCGACCAATCTGCCGGTCTGCCGGCTCGACGAGGACGACGAAGTCTACCGCTCCGCGGAAGAGAAACTGCGCGCCATCGTCCGCGAGATCGAGGCCGCCAACGCCAAGATGCAGCCGATGCTGGTCGGCACCACCTCGATCGAAAAATCCGAGCAGCTCGCCGAGGCGATGAAGAGCCACGGCTACAAGCAGATCGACTTCGCCGAGCCGCGCGCGCTCGACAAGCTTTACGCCGCCGCCCGCGCCGAAAAGCCGTCAAAGCTGTTTGCGGTGCTGAACGCCCGCTTCCACGAGCAGGAAGCCTATATCGTCGCCGAAGCCGGCGTTCCGGGCGCAATCACGATTGCGACCAACATGGCCGGCCGCGGCACCGACATCAAACTCGGCGGCAATGTCGACATGCGCGTCGCGCAGGAGTGCGCCGATCTCGAGCCGGGCGAGGCGAGCGCCGCCAAGGAAGCGCAGATCCGCGCCGAGGTCGATGATTTCAAGGCCAAGGCGATCGCCGCCGGCGGTCTCTATATTATCGGCACCGAGCGGCACGAAAGCCGCCGCATCGACAATCAGCTGCGCGGCCGCGCCGGCCGTCAGGGCGATCCGGGGCGCTCGAAATTCTTCCTGTCGCTCAAGGACGATCTGATGCGCATTTTCGGCTCCGATCGCATGGAGTCGATGCTGGTGAAGCTCGGCCTCAAGGAAGATGAGGCGATCGTCCATTCCTGGATCAACAAGGCGCTCGAAAAAGCGCAGCAGAAGGTCGAAGCGCGCAACTTCGACATGCGCAAGAATATCCTCAAATACGACAACGTCATGAACGACCAGCGCAAGGTCGTGTTCGAGCAGCGCCGCGAGATGATGGCCAAGCCCTCGCTCGAAGAGATGATCGACGACATGCGCCAGGGCGTCGTCGATGATCTGATCGTCCGTCACATCCCGCGCGACGCCTATCCCGAAGCCTGGGATTCCGAAGGGTTGCAGCAGGGCGTCAAGACGTCGCTGAATATCGACCTTCCCATCGTCGATTGGGCGAAGGAAGAAGGAATCACCGAAGACGACATGCGCGAGCGGCTGCAGAAGGCCGCCGACGAGGCCTATGCCGCCCGCGTCGAACGCAACGGCGTCGACGTGACCCGCTATGTCGAAAAGCAGATCGTGCTGCAGGCGCTCGATCATCTGTGGCGCGAGCATCTGCTGACGCTCGATCATCTGCGGCAAGTGGTCGGCTGGCGCGGCATGGCGCAGCGCGACCCGCTGAACGAATATAAGTCGGAAGCCTTCCAGCTGTTCAATGAGCTGATCGCGCAGCTGCGCGAAGCGACCACCTCGCAGCTGTCGCGCATTGAAGTCGCCTTCGAGCCGCCGCCCGGCGAAAACGGCTTCTCAGGCGGAATGCAGGAGATCAGCGGGCCGACGGGCGGATCCAGCGGGCCGATGCTACAGGAGGCGTTCTCGGCCGCAGCCTTCGCCCCGCCGCCGCTCGCCCCGCTCGAATTTTCCGACGAGGCAGGCTCGACCGCAACTCTGGCGCGTCCGGCGCCATCGGCCTATGGCGACGAGCCGGCCGGCGGCTACGCCAAGGTTGGGCGCAACCAGCCCTGTCCCTGCGGCTCGGGCAAGAAATACAAGCATTGTCATGGCGCCTTGACCTGACATTTGCGCCAATAGAGAAACGGCGCGGCGCGAGAAGCCGCTGCGGCGCTGTTCGCTACATTTGTCGCGAGATTCTTGTCCCGGCATGAACCGAAAGTGTTGAAGGTCGGCCCCGTCGACTTTTGCCTCTTTCAGGAATTTCGCCGTGTCAGATCTGGCCGCTCTCGCCGACCGTCTCAACTTCGTCGCGCTTGATAACAGCGCGCTTGCGCAACTGCGCGCGCTGAGACCTCTCCTCATGGCGGAGATGCCCCGCCTGCTCGACGCCTTCTATGCGAAGATCGGCGCCTTCCCGCAGACGCGCGCGATGTTCTCGGGCCCCGCCGAGGCGGAGCGCGCCAAAGCCGCGCAGCTGCAGCATTGGGATCGAATCGCGCGCGGCGGCATAGACGGCGCCTATATCGCCGCCGTGAAGCGCATCGGCGCGGCGCACGCCCGCATCGGCCTCGCGCCGCGCTGGTATATCGGCGGCTACAGTTTCATCATCGAAGGGCTGATCGGCGCCATTTTACGCGAGCGTTGGCCGAAGAGCCACAGGCCGTTCGGCCTTGGCGGCGCCCGCCCCGACCCTCATCAGACGGCCGCCGAGATCGCAGCCGTCGTCAAGGCCGCGCTGCTCGACATGGATTATTCGATCTCGGTCTATATCGAAAGCTCGGAAGCGGCCCGTATGGCGGTGGAGGCGCGTATGCGGCAGACCAACGCCGCCGTGATCGCCGTCGTCGGCGACGCCCTCGGCGCACTCGCCAAAGGACGCCTGACGCATCGGATCGGCGATGTCATGCCGCCGGAATATGCGGGGCTGCGCGACGACTTCAACGCCGCCATCAGCCAGCTGCACGAGACCGTGGTGGCGATCACCGGCGCCGCACCGGAATCCGCTCGGGCACGGACGAGATCAGCACGGCCTCGGACGATCTCGCCCGCCGCGCCGAACAACAGGCCGCGGGGTTGGAGCAGACCGCTGCCGCCCTCGCTGAAATCACCGTCGCGGTGCATAGCGCGGCCGAGGCCGCAGAACGGGCCAGAAACCTCGTCGCTGAAGCGAAAGAGGACGCCGACTGCGGCGCCGCGATTATGGGCGACACCGTGCAGGCAATGGGCCGGATTGAAAAATCGGCGCAGGAAATCGGCCAGATCATCGGCGTCATCGATGAGATCGCCTTTCAGACCAATTTGCTCGCTCTGAATGCAGGCGTCGAGGCGGCCCGCGCCGGCGAGGCGGGCAGGGGCTTTGCCGTGGTCGCCTCCGAAGTGCGCGCATTGGCGCAGCGCTGTGCGGGAGCCGCAAAGCAGATCAAATCCTTGATCGCCGCATCGTCGCAGCAGGTCGGCGCAGGCTCGTCGCTGGTGCACGACACCGGCGCCGCGCTGAGCCGTATCGGCGCAAAAGTCGGCGAGATCACCGACTCGATCGCCCGCACCGCCGGTTCGGCGAACGAACAGGCGACGGCGCTGCAGCAGGTCAACCGGGCGGTCAATCAGATGGACCAGCTGGTGCAGCAAAACGCCGCGATGGCTCAGGAGAGCAGTTCGGCCTGCCAGGCGCTCGCCATGGAGGCCGGCCGGCTGCGCGGCATGATGGGCGGCTTCACTGTCGAGGCCGGCCAGAGCGCCGCACCGGCAGCGAAGGCTCCGTCCGGCGCCATGGTGATGATGAAAGTCGCCTCGGCGGGAGGCCGGGGCGGGGCGGCGCGCAAGCCCGCGCCGGCGTCCGGTGTCGAATCGGAGCGTTTCTAAAAAATTTGCCGGGAAGATTACCGATCCGTTACCTCCTCGTGCGGCGACGCACAGCGAGCGGCGTAGAGCCAAAATAGTCTCTGCTCATCGGCGGCAGGAAGCGCGCCGCCCCATAGGAGAGACGATCATGACCGCAGCCCGCAAAACCCTCGCCGCCGGCCTCGCCGCCGCTACCTTGAGCCTCGGCCTCGCCGCATCCGCGACGCCTGCCGCCGCCTGGGGCTATTACCATCCCTGGGGCTGGGGAGTCGGAGCCGCCGCTGCCGGCCTTGCGATCGGCGTCGCCGCCGCCGCCGCTTCTTCGCCCTATGGCTACGCCCCATCCTGCTACTTCGAGCGTCAACCGGTGGTCAACGCCTATGGCAACATTGTCGGCTACCGCCGCATCCGCGTCTGCGACTGAGATTTGATCAAGTCATTTGTCCGCTGGAAGCGGGCCTTAAACCCCGGAGCGCGCTTCCGGGGTTTTATTTTGCGCTTCGTTTCAGGACACATCGGCCGGACGATCGAGACGGCGACCGGACGCCGCCGACGCCGCGGCGGCCGGATCGGCGTGCAGGACCTCCTTCAATTTGGAGCGCTCGAACAGAACGACGATCACAAGAGAAAACAGCAACGGAATGATGAGATAAAACAGGCGGAAAACGAGCAGCGCCGCCAAAACCTCGATCTGCGGCGTCGACGGCATCGCCTTGATGAAAAGAATTTCGAACACGCCGAGACCGCCCGGCGCGTTCGAGGCGAGGGCCACCGAGAAAGAGGCAAGGAATACAGCGAGAACCACGAGGAATCCGGCGTTTCCTTCCGCCGGAAGCGCGAAATAGATAATTCCCGCCGCGCCGATCAGCTCGAGCGGCGCGGCGATCAATTGGCGGACGGCGATGTCGGGCCGCGGATATTCGATCCGAAAACCGCGAATGACGAGCGGCTTCAGCCCGAAGATGGAGCCGGCGAGATAGGTAGCGACGCAGCCAAGAAGAATGAGCCCGACGAGAAAAGCCGTGTGCGCATCGGTCAGCACGCCGGGCAGAAATCCGCCAAAGCGCGACAAAAGATGCGGGTCGAGCACGAGGACGAGCCCGCCCATCAGCATCGTGCCAAGCGCGAAGGTGAAGGAGCAAAGCGCGACGAGGACCGCCACCTGCGCGCCGCTGAGCCCCTTGGAATGATAGGCCCGATAGCGCACCATCGCGCCGGAAAACACCGTCGCGCCGATATTATGCGCCAGCGCGTAAGTGGTGAAGGAGCAGAGCGCGATGAACAGCCACGAAATATGTGTGACGCCGAGATGGCGCAGCGCGATGCGGTCGTACCAGGCGAGCGCGGCATAGGCGAGAAGGGTCGAGCCGATCGCAAGAAGATAATGCGACGGCGGGATGGCCTTGAGCGTGCGCCAGATTTCCGGCCCGATGTGCTGCCCGCGAAATTCCCGATAGAGCAGCCATATCGAGACGGCGACCGCGATCAGTCCGATCGCCGGCCAGACGAAATCCAGGATTCGCTTCATGACGCTCCCGACGCGACTGCGGCTCCGCGTCAGTCTTAGAGCATGACGGCGAAAAGTGGAAACCTCGCGTCGGCCCTAGCCGTGGGCGGCGCGCAAGCCGAGAGATTTGTCGTCCGGCGGCGCGATCAGCTCCGCGACGCCGCCGACCGCCCGGTCGCGGGCGTCGAATCCCTGCGCCTTTTCGAGTTCGGCCAGCGTCTCCTCGAGCCGGGCGCGGGCGTCTTCAAGCTGAGTCATCAGCTCCTGCGCCGAGCGGTTCAAATTGTCGCGGCGCGCCCGGGCGGCGCGCGCATAGGTCGGATAAGCGAAATGGGCTATGTCGAAAATGCCGGCCCGTTGCTCCTCGAGATCGATTTCCTGCTCGAGTTCGCGCGCGATCCTCGAGAATTCGGCGACCATCGAATCGATCTGGGCGACGCGGCGGCGCTTTTCCTCGACCTGAAACTTTTTGAGGCGAAGGAGTGAGTCTTGCAGCTTCATGTTTGGTCCCAACCCCTGAATGCGCTCTACGCCCTCGCAGGCGCCCAACTGCGCAGCGAACCGGCAGTCAGCGTTGGCCCTGCCGCACGATCCCGCAGCGGGTTCGGCGGACGGCTGTCCATCACGGCGAGTGTGCAGCAGCAAAGTTGCCCATTCGTTACCCGCCGCAAAAGGAGGCCGTTGCGGCTAAGCCGCGAAATTTCGCGGGGGACAGCGCGCCGGTCGCCCTGATGCAAGGTCGCGAAGGCAGGCTGTAGGATAAGATGCGCGAATCGGCTTTCGGCGGAGTGGCTTTCAACCCGGATTTTTGCCAGAAGAACCGGCCTCGATGGGCGAAATCACCGGAAATCCGAATGGTGAAGGAATGATTTTATTAACGAATGCCCGTTAAGGTTACGAAACTCGTACCGAAGGATTAACGCCAGGCGCTGGCAGGTCCGGGCTGGCAGGTCCGGGCGAGCGGCCTCTGAACGATCTCGCGCCGGCAGGCGACCGACAGGGCAAGTGGGGACCTCAGATGCGCGTTTTATTGATTGAAGACGACAGCGCCACCGCTCAGAGCATTGAGTTGATGTTGAAATCCGAGAATTTCAACGTCTATGCGACGGACCTCGGCGAAGAGGGCGCCGACCTCGGCAAGCTTTATGATTATGATATCATCTTGCTTGATCTGAACCTTCCCGACATGTCCGGTTATGAAGTCCTGCGCCGGCTGCGGGTCGGCAAGGTTAAGACGCCGATTCTGATCCTTTCGGGGTTTGCCGCCATCGAGGACAAGGTGAAGGGCCTTGGCTTCGGCGCCGACGATTACCTGACCAAGCCTTTCCACAAGGACGAGCTCGTCGCCCGCATCCACGCCATCGTGCGGCGCTCGAAGGGCCATGCGCAATCGGTCATCGCGACCAGCGATCTCATCGTCAATCTCGACCAGAAGACTGTCGAGGTCGACGGCGCCCGCGTGCATCTGACCGGCAAGGAATATCAGATGCTTGAGCTGCTCTCCCTGCGCAAGGGGACGACGCTGACCAAGGAGATGTTCCTCAATCATCTTTATGGCGGCATGGACGAGCCCGAGCTGAAGATCATCGACGTATTCATCTGCAAATTGCGCAAGAAACTCGCCAACGCCAGCCGCGGCCGCAATTACATCGAAACGGTGTGGGGCCGGGGCTATGTGCTGCGCGAACCGCTCGACGACGAAGAGCGAATCACGGCCTGAACTAGCGGCGCGCCTGGTAGTCATTCAGATTTAGCGACGTGCGGCGCCGGCTTCGCCGCCGGCGCGACACAGGCGAGTCGCCTCAAACCGCTTTTTCCTCGACCTTGGTCACGCGGCCTCGCTCCGCGCCGGAGCCGTGGGCGTCGCCTCGATCGCAACGAAATCCGCCGCCGTCTCCGCGTTAAGGCGCATACCCGCAGCCTGCGCGACGAGGGCGGCGTAATAAGGCTGGATCGCATGGGCGTCGATCGCCTCCGTCGGCGCGCCGGCAAGGATCGCCGCGGTCAAGGGGGCGAGCTTTGCGTTCTGCCCTTGCGCCGTGACCCGTATGGCGATTGACGGCTCCGTCGCGCCATCGTCACCTGCGCCCGCCGGCAAAGTCGGGGTTTCGACCGTAATCACGCCGCCGCGCGGAATGGCGGCCGCGGCGATCAGGCAAAGATTGAGGATCAGCTTGACCTTGTTCTTCGGCAGAAGGACTCGGGGCGCCCTCCAGTCGAGCCTGATCTTTGCATCCGGAAACAGGCCCCGCGCGACTTTTTCGGCATCGCCCGTGTCGATCGAGGCGCCCGCTGAGCCAGCGGCGCCGAAAGCGAGGCGACAGAACTGCAGCCGCGCCGAGGCATTTTCAGCGCTGGCGCGAATCAGCTGCAAGGCCTCGGCGCGCATGTCGGCGTCTTTTTCGTCCTCCAGGATCTCAAGGCCATTCACAATCGCTCCGACAGGGCTGATGACGTCATGGCAGACGCGGGAGCAGAGAAGCGCGGCGAGATCGAGGGGATCGAGTGCGATTTGCGTCATGGGTGCCTGTATCGTTCAAGGCCGCCCGGCCGGCGCGCGGCGCAGCGAGCTTACGGGCGGCAACTTAATAAATTATAGTCTCATGTCAGGCTAGGGCGGCGTCGCCACGCGGCGGCCATTGTAAGCGAATCCAGCGATTCTTTCGGTCTGGTCGCACGAACACCAAATCGTCGCCCTTAGGGGATTATAATAACTGACGGATTTGCTCAGTTATCTCTCGGCAAATTTCATAATTCACATTATTTGACACGATCTGCCTGTGGCCGGATCGAAATACCCAACCGGGCGTTTTTTCCCTGGGCGGCGAACCTTCGAATTGGAACGGCAGCTTTCGACAAGCGCATTTTTAATCGTCAGATGTAAAGAGATTTACAAAATGGGCGCCGAATCAGCACCGAGAAAGATTTTTGCCGGACCCCGCCTGAAACGCCTGCGCCGTGAACGGCGCCTCACTCAGGCCCGCATGGCCGACGAGCTCGACGTCTCGCCGAGCTATTTGAACTTGATGGAGAGCAATCAGCGGCCGATCACCAGCCCGGTGCTGACCCGCCTGACAGAGGTCTACGGCCTCGACCCGCGCGACTTCGCGGAGATTGACGGCGAGCAATCCGCCGACGACATCGAGCAAATCCTCGCCGATCCGCTGTTTCACGACGCCTCTGTGCCGCGGACGCAGATGCGCGAGGCAGCCGAGAATGCAGCCGCCCTCGTGGCGGCCATGCTTAAGCTCTATCGCGCTTACGCCGCCGCGCGCGAGACGAGCGACACAGTGGGCAACGCCGACGGCAATCGCGACGAGCCGCCGCCCGGCGAAGAAACGATCGCCCGAGTCGGCGCCATCCTCCAGCAAGAGCGCAATTATTTCTTCGAGATCGACGCCGCCGCGGAATTGCTCGTAGCCGGCCTCCAGGTTGACGAGCGCGGGCTTTATGCCGCGCTCGCCGATTATTTGCGTTCCCGCCACGGCGTCCGGCTGCGACCGCTACAGCTCGAAGCCATGGGCGGCCGGCTTCGCTGGTATGATCATCACCGCAAGCAGCTGATGCTGTCCGAGATCCTGGATCAGCCGGGCCGCACCTTTCAGGCGGCCTATCAGGTCGCGCTGACGGAATTCAGCCCGCTTCTCGATGCCGTCGCCGCACGGCTCACGCCGGCGGATGAAGCGGCGACGCGCAAATTGCTGCGGGTGACGCTCGCCAATTATTTCGCCGCCGCGGTGATGATGCCTTATGATCAATTTTATGAAGCGGCAGAGCTGACAAGCTATGACGTCGAGGTGCTGGCTGCGCGCTTCGGCGCGAGTTTCGAGCAGGTCGCCCATCGGCTCACGACGCTGTCGCGCGAGACCGCCCGCGGCGTTCCCTTCTTCATGCTGCGGATCGATATAGCCGGCAATGTCTCAAAGCGGCTTGCGCCGCGGCGCTTTCTCCTGGCGCAGTCGGGCGGCTCCTGCCCGTTGTGGAACATCCATGCAAGTTTCACCGAGCCGAACCGCATTCTGACGCAGGTCGTCGAACTGACCGATGGCTCGCAATGGTTCTCGATTGCCCGCGCGACGCAGCGCCCTGTCGCGGCCTGGGGAGCCATACAGCCGCGCTTTGCCATCGTGCTTGGCTGCGAGCTGAGATATGCGCGCCAGCTCGTCTATACGAGAAGCCTCGACCTCGACGCCCCCGAGCCAACTCCGATCGGCGTCGGCTGTCGTCAATGCGACCGCCCAAACTGCCTGCAACGCGCGGCTCCGCCAGCGCGCCGGCAGCTCGTCATCGACGAATTGACGCGCAATGTCGCGCCTTTTCCATTCAAGGATATTTAGGCGCCCGCCCGAAAAGCCGAAGGCGTTTTGGACCGCGCGGATGCCTTGAAACGATCGGTTACAGCAAAAGTCCGTTCAAGCCAGATCGGCTTTCGCTCCAGAACTCCGCCTGGCCTCTTACGTGTTCATCGCCTCGAAGAAGGTCGAATTGCCTTTTGGCGTTTCGCGCAGTTTTCCGAGCAGGAACTCGATGGCGTCGATAGTGCCCATCGGATTGAGGATGCGGCGCAGGACATACATTTTCTTGAGGATGTCGGGCGGGACCAGCAGCTCTTCCTTGCGGGTGCCAGAGCGCGTGATGTCGATTGAGGGGAAGACGCGCTTGTCGGCGACCTTGCGGTCGAGAATGATTTCCGAATTGCCGGTGCCTTTGAATTCCTCAAAGATCACTTCATCCATGCGCGAGCCGGTGTCGATCAAGGCGGTGGCGATGATCGTCAGCGATCCGCCTTCCTCGATGTTGCGCGCGGCACCAAAAAAGCGCTTCGGCCGCTGCAGCGCATTGGCGTCGACGCCGCCGGTCAGCACCTTGCCCGACGACGGCACGACAGTGTTGTAGGCGCGCCCGAGCCGCGTGATCGAATCGAGCAAAATTACCACGTCGCGGCCATGCTCAACGAGGCGCTTGGCCTTTTCGATGACCATTTCGGCGACCTGGACATGGCGCACCGCCGGCTCGTCGAACGTCGAGGAAACGACTTCGCCATGCACCGAGCGCTGCATGTCGGTGACTTCCTCGGGCCGCTCATCGATCAGCAGGACGATCAGATAGCATTCGGGATGATTGGCGGTGACCGACTGCGCGATATTCTGCAGCAGCACCGTCTTGCCCGTCCGGGGAGGAGCCACAATCAGCGCGCGCTGGCCCTTGCCGATCGGCGCGACGATATCGATGACGCGCGCCGACAGATCCTTGCGAGTCGGATCCTCGACCTCAAGCTTCAGGCGCTGATCGGGATAGAGCGGCGTCAGATTGTCGAAATGGACCTTGTGCCGGACTTTTTCCGGGTCCTCGAAATTGATCGTGTTGACCTTGAGAAGGGCGAAATAGCGCTCGCCCTCTTTCGGACTGCGGATCAGCCCTTCGACCGTGTCGCCGGTGCGAAGGCCGAAACGGCGAATCTGCGAGGGCGACACATAAATATCGTCGGGACCGGCGAGATAATTGGCTTCCGGCGAGCGCAAAAATCCAAAACCGTCCTGCAAGACCTCGATGACGCCCTCGCCGATAATCTCGATCTCGCGGCTGGCCAATTGCTTCAAAATCGCAAACATCAACTCCTGCTTGCGCATGATTGAGGCGTTTTCGACTTCGTGCTCTTCGGCGAACCCAAGCAATTCGGTAGGCGACTTGAGCTTCAAGTCTTGCAGCTTAATTTCCCGCATCGGGATGACGTCCTTGGAGATAAGCGCGATCAATCGCGCGCAAAGGCAGGAAGGCTAGTGACTGGAGCCTGATCCCCAAACCGGCCGGTCCTTCGATATCTGGAGCCGACTGGAGCTTGAGGACCCGATCAGGCGGGACGCGTCAGCGTCGCTACCGACAGCCGTTGACCTGCAGGGGGGAACCCATTCGATAAAACACTTTGCCTGCTTTGACAAGCAAGCACGCCGCCGATTGCGCCCTTCGTCAGGGCTTCAGGACGACGAAGATCACGACGCCGATCATCAACAGCGTAGGGACTTCGTTGATTACGCGATAAAAACGAGCGGTGCGCCGGTTTATTCCGGCCGCGAAGGTTCGGCGCGCGGCATCGAAATAGAAATGCAGCGCGCTCAGCAAGATAACCAGCGCAAGCTTTCCATGCAACCACCCTGCCATCAGGAATTCGCCCTTGATGGCCAGCGTCAGGCCCGAAATCCAGACGATGACCATTGCCGGCGTCATGATGGCATGGATTAGCCGTCGCTCCATGATCTCGAAGGTTTTGGCGAGTTCCGAGCCCTGCGCCGCTCCTGCGTGATAGACGAATAGCCGCGGCAGATAGAGCATTCCGGCCATCCAGGCGATCACTGCCAGGATATGGACGGCCTTGATCGCGAGGTAGAGCGTCACCTACGCCCTCCCCGCCGCACCAGATCGACGAGGGCTGCGACATTTTCGACGGGGGTCTGCGGCGTTACGCCATGGCCAAGATTGAAAACATGCGGCCGGCCCCGGAACGCCTCGAGAATGTTCCGCGTCGCGGTTTCCAGCGCCGCGCCGCCAGCGATGAGCGCCAGCGGGTCGAGATTGCCCTGCACAGCGCGTCCTGATGAAAGGGCGCTTGCCGCCCAGGCAGGATCGACGGCGCTGTCCAATCCGACGGCGTCGACGCCGGTCTGATCGGCAAAACTGACGAGCCTCGGCCCGACGCCCTTCGGAAAGCCGATGATCCTCACGTCGGGATGCCGGCTCTTGACGCCGGCGACGATCGCTTGCGTCGGCGCAAGGCACCAGCGCTCGAATTCGCCCGCCGGAAGAACGCCGGCCCAGGTGTCAAAAATCTGAACCGCCTCGACGCCCGCGTCGATCTGCCGGCAAAGATAGCGAATGGAGGCGTCGACCAGGCGATCGATCAGACGCAGGAAGAGGTCCGGCTCACGATAGGCGAGAAGACGCGCCGGCCCCTGATCCGGCGTGCCGCGGCCGGCGACCATATAGCTCGCAACTGTCCAGGGGGCGCCGCAAAAACCGATCAGCGCCGTCTCTGGCGACAGCGCCTCGCGGATGCGCGTGATCGTCTCAAACACCGGTTCGAGCCGACCAAGGTCGATCTCATCGTTCAGCTTCGCGAAAGCCTCATCCGTCAGGATCGGCTCGAGCCTTGGCCCTTCATTGACCTCAAAACGCACTTTCTGGCCGAGGGCGTCCGGCACGACAAGAATGTCGCTGAACAGGATCGCCGCGTCGAACCCAAAGCGGCGGATCGGCTGCAAGGTCGCCTCGGCGGCGATTTTCGGGGAATAGCAGAAATCGAGAAAACTCGGCGTTTTCGCGCGCAACTCGCGGTATTCGGGCAAATAGCGTCCCGCCTGCCGCATCAGCCAGATCGGCGGCGGAAAGAGCGCTTCTCCGTCAAGGACGCGCAGGAATTTCTTTGCCGCGGGCAGAACTGACAAGAGGCCGTCTTTCATAAAAGAGAGAATCTTAGAGACTGGCTTATTCTTATTCATATTGGAGGGTCGATTAGGCTGCCGCAGCGCTTTCCACAATCGCTTTTGCGGCGCAGGACTTATCCCCTGAAATCACCTGCCGGGATAGGCCGGCGCGCGGTTAAGATTTCCTTAACGATTGAGCCGGTTAACGCTTCCTTAACACTTTTGGACGACCAAGGCGGCGAACAGCCGCCCGTGTTGTTCACAGGCTTGTGAGGGCGCCATTACAGCCTCGGGCCTGTGCGTCTTTCTGTGATCTCAGGGCCGGACCGTGCGGGCGTTTGGCTGATGTTCGGGCTTGCGATATAGTTATCCACTCTTATCCTCAGTTATGAGCCCCGCCGATAAGAGGGCGAAAACATCGTCGGGAGGCAGGCCATGGGGCGCCATCACGTCAATTTGCATCTCATTTCGGATGCGACGGGCGAGACCCTGATCGCGGCGAGCCGCGCCGTTGCGGCCCAGTATCATGGCGTCTGCGCCATCGAGCATGTCTATCCGATGGTGCGCAGCCATGCGGAGCTCGAAAAGGCGATCGTCGAGATCGAGGCCGAGCCGGGAATCGTTCTGTTCACCCTGGTCGACCAGGATCTTGCGCGCCGCCTGATGGAAGCCTGCGCCGCCATCGGCGCGCCGAGCCTTTCCATTCTCGCGCCGATCATGAGCCTGTTCGAATCCTACATCGGGACGGCCGTGACGCCGCGTCCGGGCGCGCAGCATTCCCTCAACGCCGATTATTTTCGCCGGATGGATGCGCTGAATTACACGATGACGCATGACGACGGACTGCAGTCGGAGAGTTACGAGGCGGCTGACGTCGTCTTGATGGGGGTTAGCCGCACCTCGAAAACGCCGACGAGCATCTATCTCGCCAACCGCGGCGTCAAAACCGCCAATCTACCCTTCGTGCCGGATATGCCGTTGCCGAAATCGGTCGAGAATCTGCGCAATCCGCTCATTGTCGGCCTGCTCGCCTCGCCGGATCGGATCGTGCAGATCAGGGCCAATCGCCTTTTGACCATGAACTCCGACCCCGAATCGCCCTATGTCGACCGCAGGCTTGTCGCTGAGGAAGTGGCCCAGTCGAAGAAACTGTTCGACGCGCGCGGCTGGCCGACGATCGATGTGACGCGGCGCTCGATCGAGGAGACCGCGGCGGCGATCATCGGCCTGCACAAGCTGCATAAAATGAAATTCATCTCCGCTGCATGAACGGTCTCTGGCTTGGCGACGCGCCGCTGTTGCTCGCCTCGAAAAGCGCTTCGCGCGCCGCGCTGCTGCGGGCGGCGGGGATTCCATTTGAGGCGAGGGACGCCGCCCTCGACGAGCGCGCCGTCGAGGCCCCGCTGCTGCGGGTCGGGGCCGGCGCTGACAAGATCGCCCGGATGCTCGCGCGCGAAAAAGCGCTCGCTGTCGCGGTGCGCGAGCCGGGACGGCTGACGCTTGGCGCCGACCAGACCCTTGGCTGCCGCGGCCGGCTGTTCACGAAGGCGGAAGACCGTGCGGGAGCGGCCGCGACGCTCAACGCCCTGTCCGGACAAACCCACGAGCTGCATTCCGCGCTTTGCATCGCCCGCGATCAAAAAATCCTGTTCGAGGCGGCTCCCGTCGCCCGGATGACGATGCGGGCGCTATCGCCCGGTTTCATCACAGCCTATCTTGATGCGACAGGCGAGGGCGCGCTCGGCAGCGTCGGCGCCTATCAGGTCGAGGGACTGGGGATGCAACTGTTCGAACGGATCGAGGAGGATTTCTCGGTCATCATGGGCCTGCCGCTGCTGCCGCTTCTCGCCTTTCTACGTAAAGCGGGCCTTGTCGCATCATGAGCGCGGCCCCTCCACGCGCCTTCGTCGTCGGCTGGCCGATCGCTCATTCGCGTTCGCCGATCATCCATAATTATTGGTTGCATCAGCTCGGCCTTGCCGGGCGCTACGAGGCGGTCGCCGTGGCGCCGCCAGATTTCGCCGATTTTGCGCAAAACCTTGTCGCCAGCGGCTTTGTCGGCGGCAATGTCACGCTGCCGCACAAGCAGAAGGCGTTCGGGCTCGTCGCCGAGGCGACTCATTCGGCGCGACGGCTCGAGGCCGTCAACACGCTGTGGATCGAGGACGGCAGGCTCTGCGGCGACAACACCGATCCGGAAGGGTT
Source organism: Methylocella silvestris (assembly GCF_002891535.1). Lineage (GTDB taxonomy): Bacteria > Pseudomonadota > Alphaproteobacteria > Rhizobiales > Beijerinckiaceae > Methylocapsa > Methylocapsa silvestris_A. The sequence goes on from NZ_PDZR01000016.1 coordinate 57,470, forward strand.
TCTTTGCGCTCTCGATGAGGCCGCTCCAGGCTGGGAGGCGATCCCCGGCGAGGCGGTGGTGCTCGGCGCCGGCGGCGCCGCGCGCGCAATTGTCGCCGCGCTGATCGAACGCGGCCGCGGCGTCGTCCTCGCCAACCGCACGCGGGCGAGCGCGGAAGCGCTCGCCGCCCATTTTGGCGATGCGCCGAAGGTTGTCGATTGGCGCGATCTTCCGGCTGCGCTCAAAAGGGCGGCTCTTCTCGTCAATACGACGTCGCTCGGAATGAAAGGCCAGCCGCCGCTCGATCTCGACGTCGGGCTGCTGCCGCAGGAAGCGGTCGTCCATGACATCGTTTATTTTCCGCTGGAGACGGCGCTGCTGCGCGACGCCCGGGCGCGGGGCCTTCGCGTCGTTCCAGGGCTCGGCATGCTGCTGCATCAGGCGGCGCCCGCCTTTGCGCGCTGGTTTGCGAGGCGCCCACAGGTGACGCCGGAGCTGCGCCGCCTCGTCGAGATCGATATTGAAAAAGCGCTCTGATGTATGTGCTTGGCCTGACGGGCTCGATCGGCATGGGCAAGACCACGACAGCGGGCATTTTCCGCAAGCTCGGCGTTCCCGTGCATGATTCGGACGCCGCCGTCCACGCGCTCTATGAGGGTGAGGCGGTCGCGGCCGTCGAAGCCGAATTTCCCGGCGTGACGCGCGAGGGGCGCATCGACCGAAGTTTGCTGGGGGCGAGGGTGCGCGACGATCCGGCGGCCATGGCGCGCCTCGAGGCGCTGGTGCATCCGATGGTCCGGCGCAAGCGGGAGGCGTTTTTGCGCGAGGCGGCCGCCGCCGGTCAGAAGGTCGCCGTCCTCGACGTGCCGCTTCTGTTTGAAACGGGCGCCGACAAGGAGATCGACGCCGCCGTGGTGGTGTCAGCGCCTGAAGCTGTGCAAAAGGCGCGGGTGATCGGCCGGCCGGGCATGACGGCGCAATGGCTTCAGGTCATAATGGAGCGGCAGATGCCGGACGCCGAAAAACGGCGGCGGGCGCAATTCATCATCGACACCGGCAGGGGCCTCGTTGAGGCTGAAAATCAGGTGCGCGGCGTGCTGCGCGCGGTCGCCGCCGCGGCGGCGGGCGCTGGCCGAAATTAAATCGCTAAAGGCCCATCTTGCGCGAAATCGTCCTCGATACGGAAACGACAGGCCTCGATCCGAAGCAGGGCCACAGGATCGTCGAGATCGGAGCCGTCGAGCTTTTGAACTCCATTCCGACGGGGCAGTCTTTCCACGTCTACATCCACCCCGAGCGGGATATGCCCGACGAGGCGTTCCGCGTGCACGGAATCTCGCTGGAATTTCTGACAGGCAAGCCGCTTTTCGCCGAGATTGTTCCCGCGCTCGTCGACTTTTTGGGCGAGGCGAAGATCATCGCCCATAACGCCGAATTCGATTTCCGCTTTCTCAACGCGGAATTTTTGCGCGCGGAGGCGACGCCGCTTGCCTGGGAGCGGGTCGTCGACACGCTGGCGCTGGCGCGGCGCAGGTTTCCGGGCGCCTCGAACAGCCTCGACGCGCTTTGCGCGCGCTTTGGCGTCGATACGTCACGACGGGTCAAGCATGGCGCCTTGCTCGACGCCGAGATTCTGGCCGAGGTCTATGCCGAGCTGTGCGGCGGGCGTCAGGCGGCGCTTGTCTTCGGCGGCGGCCTCGGCTCCGATGCGGCGGCGGAGGCGGCGCTGCTGCGGGAGCGACCCGAGCCTTTGGCGCCAAAGCTTAGCCCGGAAGAACGCGCCGCCCATGCCGCCTTTACCGCCACCCTCGGCGAGAAGGCGATCTGGCAGATCCATGCGCTGCTGCCGGCCGATGCGGCGGAATAGGCTTCCGACGGCTTAGCGGATCGCCGCAATCTCTGCGGGTTTCGGGCCGCCATAGGCGTAGTCGAGCCATTCGACCGTATGCAGCACCGGAACCCCGGCTCCGGCGCCGATCTGCGTCATACAGCCGATATTGCCGGTGGCGATGCCGCCCGGCGCCGTCTTCAGGATGTTCTCGATTTTTCGCGCGCGCAATTGTTCGGCGATTTTCGGCTGCAAGATGTTGTAGGTGCCGGCCGAGCCGCAGCACAAATGCCCTTCGGGGATGTCGCGCACCTCGAAGCCGGCGGCTTTCAGAAGCTCTTTTGGCAGGCTCGTGATTTTTTGCCCATGCTGCATCGAGCAGGCCGAATGATACGCGAGCGCGGGCTTTTGCGCCGCGAGGGGCGCCGGCAATTTGAGGCCGCCGAGAAATTCGGTAATGTCCTTGGCGAGTTCGGAGATTTTGGCGGCTTTTGCCGCATAGGCGGCGTCAAGGCGGAACATGAAGCCATAATCCTTGATGACCGTGCCGCAGCCCGACGTGGTGATCAAAATCGCGTCAAGGCTTCCTCTGTCGATCTCGGCGGTCCAGACGTCGATATTGTGCTTGGCCTGGGCCAGCGCCTCATGCTCCTGGCCAAGATGATGAACCAGCGCGCCGCAGCAGCCCTCCTCCGGCGGCTGGACGATCTCAACGCCGAGCCGCGTCAGGAGCCGGATTGCGGCGTCGTTGATCGCCGGCCGCAGCACTTTTTGTGCGCAACCCGCGAGGATCGCCACGCGGGCGATTGGTTTTTGCGCGGGGCGGACGCTGGCTTGCGGGAAACCCGTGCGCTTTGGCAGGAAACGCGGCGCAAGCCGGAGCATGGCGTTGAGCCGATCCCCCGTCTGTCCGAATTTCGCCAGCAGCGGCGCCAAAGGGGCTGCGAGCGCGGCTCCGCGCAGGGCCAGACGGAAACGGTCGGGATAGGGCAGGACAAAGCCGAGCAGCGCCCGAAGCGCGCGGTCGGCAAGCGGCCTTTTATAGGTTTCCTCGATGCGCGTGCGCGCCTCGTCGACGAGATGCATGTAATTGACGCCCGACGGGCAGGTCGTCATGCAGGAGAGGCAGGACAGGCAGCGGTCGATATGCTTGACCGTCTCGCTGTCGGCGGGGCGGCCGTTCTCGAGCATCTCCTTGATGAGATAGATCCGGCCGCGCGGACTGTCGAGCTCATCGCCGAGCAGGGTGAAGGTCGGACAGGTCGCCGTGCAAAATCCGCAATGCACGCATTTGCGCAGGATCGCTTCGGAGACGGCGAGTCGGGGATCGGCGAGCTGCTCCAGTGAAAAATGCGTCTGCATGTCAAACCTGCGCCTGCATCCGGCCGCGCTCCAGAATGCCGTAAGGGTCAAATTGCGCCTTTAGCCGCTCGGAGAGAGCTTTCAGCGCGGGCGGCTGCGGCTGGAATACGGGGGTTGCGGCGCGCAGCTCGCTTGGCGCCCGGATGAGGGTCGCATGTCCGCCGCCATGCACGACGACCGCGCCGCGGATCAGTTCGGCGCCGGCGTCGGGCGAAACGTCGGGGTCGAGCGCGACCCAGACGAGGCCGCCGGACCAGTCGAACATCGCCTCGGCGGGGAAGGCTCGGCCGATTGTCGCGGCGACGCCCGGCCCCGCGGTCGGCGCGACCGAAATCTTCCAGATGATTTTTTCGCTCGGCGCCGCAAGTGGGACGACGTCGCGGATCGCGCGCCAGATCGTCTGCGTCGCCTCCGCGCCGAGCCGTTCGGCCGCGCCGAATTCGCCCAGCGTCGCCCTCAGCCGGTCGAACCGCTCATCGACGGAAGGGGAAAAGCCTTCGAGCCGCAACAGCGTCGCGGAAGCGGCGAAGCCGAGGCTTTTCGCCGCGAAAGGCGGCAGATGCGCGGCGCCGGAGACATCGGCCGGCGACCCCATGGCGGCGCAGAGCGCGGCGACGGCCAGCTTTGGCGCAAGTCCATGAAGGGCCAGCGTCGCAGCCGTCTCGGCGCGCGGCAGCACTTTGAAATTCAGCTCAGTGACGACGGCGAGCGTGCCGAAAGAGCCGGCAAGACCGCGCGAGAGGTCATAACCCGTCACATTCTTGACCACCGTGCCGCCCGCTTTGAAAGCTTCGCCGCGGCCGTTGATCGCCTTGACGCCCAGCACATGGTCTCGCGCGGCCCCCGCCTTGACGCGGCGCGGCCCGGAGAGATTGGCCATCAGGCAGCCGCCGATCGAGCCGGCCCCGGCGCCAAACAGCGCGGAAAAGGACATCGGCTCGAAGGCGAGCTCCTGGCCGTTGGCGGCGAGCAGCGTCTCAATCGTTTCGATCGGGGTCGCGGCCTGTGCGCAGAGGACGAGTTCTTCGGGCTCATAGAAAGTGACGCCGGCGAGCTTTGACAGGTCGAGCCGGCGCGCGGCGTTCCATGGCGCGCCGAGCGCCGATTTCGAGCCGAGCCCGACGATGGAAAGGGGGGCCCGCGCCGCTGCCGCTTCGCGCACGCTGAACGCGGCTTCCTCCGGCGTTGTTGGCGTGAGGATGCTCATCGAGGCGGCGTTTCCAGTTTTTCTTTGTGCCTGGTCCCTCGGTCGTCAAGGGAGCGCGGCGGGACGCCCGTTTTAGAGCGTGATGGCGTCGTAGGGAAGCGCCGTCGCGCTGCTGGCGCCCCCGTTCGCGCGAACAATTTTTAGACGGGCCAAACCGAAGCGGGCAAAGACTGGTCTGAACCTGGGCGCCCGCACGTTATTTAGTCACATTTGATTGAACGGCGCTTGTTTTTATGAATTCCAAACCGCGAGCGGGAAGCCCCGTTGATAGAGCGGACGAGAACAAATTTACGTGCGTTAGGGGCCCTTACAACCTTTGGCATACCGCTTGCACCATGCAAGTCACGCTGAAACTTGTAGCTGATCCATTGACGATCAGGCCGGGGAGAAAGCGCACTTTCTCGACTAATTCTCGCAAGGAATCCTGGATGATTTCCTCTACTGACCAACGACGCGCCAGCACAGGCGCGGCGCCAATAGCGTTGCGTTCGTTTCTATCGCGTTCGCTCTTAACGACAACAGCGGGACTGGCGCTTCTCTGTGCGACCGTCCCGTTGGCCGTGACCACGCCTTCCTTCGCCGCCGAGGCGGTCGACCCGACAGCCATCGGCCCGCTCGCCGTCACCTATGGCGATTATAAACTTCCAGCAGCGGTCGACCCGCTGGTCGACGACACCGTAGCGACCGAATTGTGGGCGCGTGTATACCGCCCGGTGAAAATCAGCGGAAAGCATAATTTCATTATTATGCTACACGGCAATCACTCAACGTGCGGCCACATGGTTGACGGCATAGCGGGCCGCGTCGACGACAATTCGCAATACACCAGCACCGGCACCTGCCCCACGGGCTATGTTGTGGCGCCAAGCCATCTCGGCTACGCCTATGTCGCCGAACGCCTGGCCTCCTGGGGCAATATCGTCATCAGCATCAATGTTAACCGCGGCATCAACGCCGCCTCGGGCACATCCGGCGATTCCGGCCTCAACATGCGACGCGGTCGGATGGTGCTTCGCCATCTCCAGCAGCTGGCGAAATGGAACAATAAAGGCGGAGCGCCCAAGACCCTCGGCTTCAACATGATGGGCAAGCTCGATTTCGCCCATATCGGCCTCATGGGCCATTCGCGCGGCGGCGAAGGCGTGCTCGCCGCCTATAATCTCTACAACGATCCGGACAGCCTGTGGCCGAAGCTGATCGGGCCGAAGGCGCATTTCGACGCCATGTTCGAACTCGCGCCGGTCGACGGCCAGACCAATCGCAGTTTCTACGCCTATAATATCCCCTGGAGCGTGCTGCTGCCAATGTGCGACGGCGACGTCTCCAATCTCGCCGGCGTCAAGGTGTTCGACCGCACGCTGAGAAGCCTCGGCGAGGCCATACCCTATCCGAAGGCGAGCTATACGGTGTGGGGCACCAACCATAATTACTACAACACGGAATGGCAGAGGTCGGATTCGACGGGCTGCAACGGCGACGGCAACGTACCACTGTTCGATCCAGCTCTGGCGGGATCGGCCGATCAGCGGACCGCCAGCCTCTACGCCATGATGGCGATGTTCCGCGGCCATCTCGGCAAGAAGGCGGACGCGAGCTTCGCCCAGCTTTTCAATCCGGACTACACGCTTCCTTTCCAGCTTTCGCGCATCACCACCATCACGCGCGGCTTCAGCAACTACGCTGTCGCGCAGCAGGCCTATCCGCTGTCGAGCACCGGCACGTTGAGCAACGCCACGGCGACCTATACCTCCACCATTTCGCTGTTGCTGCCGAACCACGACCCGAGTGTGGTGGCTGGTCTTGTGAACTGGCCGGCTGACCCCGCGAACCCGGCGACGAGCTATTATCAGGCTTCCTGGAGTCCGAGCGGACAGTACATCACGAAGCAGTACAAGACGGTGGAAATGCGCGTGTCGCTGCAATGCGCCGACGGAACCACGATCACCACCAGCGGCTGCTCGATCGGCCCCAACGCCGCGAATGTGAACGGGACGACGGACTTCAACATCGCCGCCGTGCTGAGCGACGGAACGCTTTCGCAATCCGTGCCGCTTTCGAAATATGTCAGCGTTCGCGGTCCGGTTGGCGGCCCGACGTTGAGCCTTTTTCACCCAATTCTTCAGACGGTGCGGGTGCCGCTGGCCGATCTCGGGCTGCCGGCGGACGCGACGGTCAAGAAAGATTCGACCGGACCGCTTCTGAAGGCCATAAGGCTTACCTTCAATGCGCCCACCGCGCGTACGGGTTCGATCTATCTGACCGGCATTACCCTGACCGATCTCGCGGCGTCGAAGGGATCCGCGCTGGTCGCCATGGAGGGCGAAACGATGGAGGATCCAGCTCCGCTAACGCCGGTCATGAATAATGCCGCTGTCGCCACAGAGCCGGCCGCCGCCGTCCTGCCCGCCGGCTCGGTATCTTCCGTAAGCTATACGGCGACGGTCACGAGCGCATTCGCGCCGAAGACGGAGACGCCGGCGCCCGCGAAGAAAGTCCAGCTGACGCTGACGAGCCCTGTGCCCGTCGATGTCAAGGACTCGCTTCTGACCCTCGACATCGGCGGCAAGACCTTCGTCGAAGGGGGCTATGGCTCGAATGGCGACCTCAAAACCGTCGTCTTCACAGTCGATCCCACGGACTTCGCCGCTTTGCCCGATCAGGCGGCGATCGTTCTCAAAAACGGCGGCACGCACCAAAGCTATGGCGCGTTGAAAAAGAGCCTTCTGAAGAAGTAACGGCAAACGAAAAAACGGCACATCCGGGCTCGTCCCGGATGTGCTTATTCTCTTGAATCAGGATGGCGAGCGCTTTCCCATTTGGCGGCCTGGCCGTCGTGGTCGCAAGGCGGCGAAGGCTACGGCGGCGACGCCCTTTGGCTATTTTGCCTTATCTGTAATCCCTTTCAGCCCGGCTTCATAAATACCGGCGATCACCTCTGCCGCCTTGGCGTCGTCGACGCCTTTGGCTTTGAATGTGCCTGACCACGTCACCTTGGAGCCGGTTTCGATCGGCTCGACCTCGATCGTCGAAACATAGTCTTCGACGGGGAGCGGGCTCTCGACGATGATGTAGCGATAGTTCAGATCGTCGTCGTTGCGGTCTTGCTGTTGCTCGACGATCGTTCCGCCGCCCTTCAGGGTCAGCGTGCGCATTTGAACGCCGTCCTTCGTCGAAATCTCGCATTTCTCGATTGCGGGATGCCAATTCGCGATGCCGCAGAAATCGCCAATCGCCGACCAGACCGTTGCGGCGGGCGCCTTGATTTCGGCGGACCGCGACACATCGACGGCGAGCGCGGGGAGAGCGCCGGCCGCAGTGAGCGCGGCGGCGAGAATGAGCGTCTTGACCATTTTGCGTTTCCTCCCGGTTCCGGCCACGATGCGGGCCGGTTTGAACCCGAGCGGAAATGTGACCGGAGCTCGGCCGCGGTCAAGTCATAAAAGGGAGAACAATGATGGCGAGACGGCGTTCCCGCCTAAAGCTTCCTCAGCTCGACTTCCTCGATGCTGTGGTTCGGCCCCTTGGTCAGCACGAGATTGGCCCGCACGCGGGTCGGCAGAAGATTTTCGCGCAAGTTGCGCAGATTGATCTCGCGCCAGATGGTTCGCGCCGTCGCTTCCGCGTCCGCATTGGAGAGATCGGCGTATTTGCGAAAGTAAGACTGCGGATCGCGGAACGAGGTTTGCCGCAGCCGCATGAAGCGCTCGACGAACCAGAGTTCGAGATCAGTCTCCTCGGCATGGAGATAGATCGAGAAATCGAAGAAATCCGATACGAAGGGCAATCCGCGACCGTCCTTGGGGGGGCGATTGGGCAAAAGCACGTTTAACCCTTCGACGATCAATATGTCCGGGCGGTCGACGACGATGCTTTCGCCGGGTAGCACGTCATAGGTCAGATGCGAATAGACCGGCGCGCTGACATGGCGCCGTCCCGCCTTGACGTCGGAGAGGAAGCGCAACAGAGCGGTTCCGTCGTAGCTTTCCGGAAAGCCCTTCTTCGTCATCAGCCCTTCGCTGACCAAAACGGCGTTCGGATGCAGGAAGCCGTCCGTCGTGACGAGATCGACCTTTGGCGTGTTGGGCCAGCGCGACAGCAGGGCCTGCATGACGCGCGACAGCGTCGATTTTCCGGCGGAAACAGAGCCGGCGACGCCGATGATATAGGGCGTTTTGCCGCCTTCCGCGCCGAGGAAGCGCTGCGTCGCCTTATAAAGCCCCTGCGTCGCGGCGACATAAAGCGCGAGCAGCCGCGACAGCGGCAGATAGATGGCGACGACCTCGTCGAGCGAAATCGGATCATTGAGGCTTTTCAGCCGCGACAGATCCTCGCGCGTCAGGGTCAACGGCGTATCGGCGCGCAGCGCCGCCCATTCCTCGCGGCTGAAGCGATGATAGGGGGAGAGAACGCCGGCGGAGTCCGTGGCGCGCTGGTCCATGGCGTAGCCCTCCGGTCGATGCAAAAGCGGCGGCGCATGGTCGAGCAAATCCAGCGGTTTGCCGGACAAGGCGGCGGCCGGTCGGCTGGTCACCCCGGCGGGCGGCGTCATCGCGCGGCGCTCTTTGCGCCAGGACGCGCCGCCTTTTCCTCATGTCCCGACTGGCTCGTGCGGCGCTCCAGCTCGGCCAGCGCCTCGTCGAGCGCCACGCCGCGCGAGGCGAGCAGGACCAGCAAATGATAGAGCACGTCGGCAGCCTCGGCGACGATCTCCGGGCGTTTGCCTTCGACCGCGGCAATGACCAGCTCGACCGCCTCCTCGCCGAATTTCTTGGCGGCGCGGGCGGGTCCGGCCTCAAGCAGCGATTTCGTGTAGGAGGAAGACGCCGTGGATTGCGCCCGGGCGGAGATGATCGCGGCGAGGTCATCGAGGCTGAACGACTGCATCCATCTGTTCCGGCGCCGGAAAAAATTACACTATTCCATCCAGCCGCATCTGCAATCCGCAATTGGCCATATGCAGCTTGGCTTCGGCGATGGTGAATTCGCCGAAATGGAAGATCGACGCCGCCAGCACTGCGCTGGCGCCGCCGTCGCGCACGCCCTCGACGAGATGGTCCAGCGTCCCGACCCCGCCCGAGGCGATGACCGGCACGTTGACGGCGTCCGTCACCGCTTTGGTGAGGGCGATGTCGAAACCGATCCTGGCGCCGTCGCGATCCATCGAGGTCAGCAGGATCTCGCCGGCGCCGAGCGCGACGACTTCCCGCGCATAGTCCACGGCGTCAAGGCCGGTCGGCTTGCGCCCGCCATGGGTGAAAATCTCCCAGCGGCCCGGCCCGACTTCCTTGGCATCGATCGCCACGACAACGCATTGGCTGCCGAATTTTTCCGCCGCCTCGCGGACAAAATCGCGGTTCGCCACCGCCGCGGTCATGATCGAGGCCTTGTCGGCCCCGGCGAGCAGCAGCTGGCGGATGTCCTCCAGCGTGCGAACCCCGCCGCCGACGGTCAGCGGCATGAAGCAGGCTTCCGCCGTGCGGCGCACGACGTCGAGCAGGATCGGACGATCGTCCGAGCTCGCGGTGATGTCGAGGAAGCAGAGCTCGTCAGCGCCGGCGCGGTCATAGGCAATGGCGGATTCGACCGGATCGCCGGCGTCGCGCAGATTGACGAAATTGACGCCCTTGACGACGCGCCCGTCCTTGACGTCGAGGCAGGGGATGATGCGGGATTTAAGCATGAATCACGTTTGACCATATCTCCTGCCGAGAGGGCTGCGGTTCAGCGGGGAACGCGCGTCACGCCGCCCGGCTTCCACCGACATATGACGCCTTCGTTCCCCGCGCCAGTCGGCGCCAGGTTGCAGGCCCATGAAACGGGCGGCGCCGGAGGCGGCAATTGCGGATGCGCGACCGCGAAAACCGCCTTGTTCTTGTTCACGGAGATGTCGCAGGGCTTCGTGCCGCTGTTCGGGCCGCCATATTGCGCGGCGTAGCCATAAATCGCCGGAAGCGTACTGCATACGGGAATGGGTCCAGCGGGCGTGATCGGCACGCTCGTGCCGCCGGGAGCGAAGACGACGCGATAGAGCGTCGCATTGTCGGCGTAGGTTTGCGGATCATTTGGCCAAGTGTAGGCCTTGTTCAACACGCTGTGAATCGTATCGTCGCCGATGCAGGCGGCCGGATCGGCGGCGACGTCGGTGCAATGGCCGAACGGCGGCTGCGTCGAGTAATATTTCTGATTGTTCTTTGGGTCGACGTAGCCATAGGGAAAGGTGCAGATATTTGAGGGGCAGGTCTGCTGCTTGATGAAGGCGCGGCCCTGGCAGGTGTGGTCGAGCGCCGAGCCCGGATTGTTCCAGCACCCGCCGCCTTCCGGACAGTCCTGATCCGTCTGGCAGGCCATGCCGTACTTCGCGGCGTCGGCGAGGCAGAAGGACTTCCAGCGGTAACATTTTGAATTATGGTCAGAATCATCGCAAGACTGGTCCGGCGTCGTCGGGAAGGCGTAGCGTCCGCAGTTCGAGAAGCAGGCGACCGTGGCGTCGCCTCCGACCGGTTTGCCCTTGTTGTTGATGATGACAAAGCCATAAATGCCGCTCGTCAGGTCTGACCGCAGCAGGCGGAAAGCCGGGATGCAAAGATTGTCCGCCCGCAAATCCATGCCGTGCTGGGTCAGCGGATAATTTTCGGCGAGCCACTGAATATCGTGGCCGCCCTGCGCGTCGAAGGGATCGACGCTGGTTCCCCCGACCGGCTGAATATCCATGGTCAGATTGACGCCGTCGACCGCGCTGATGTCGGGCGAATCCTTGAAATAGCTTATCGTCCCGTCCGGGCTGGTGACGTGTTGATAGAAAGTCCATTCCGACACCGTCGTGCCGACCGAGGCTCCGAGCTTGGCCTTGCTGCAATCATAGACGCCGGCGCAGCCGCCGGTTTCGCATTGCGCTCTGTCGCTCGAGATATCGTAGCGGCAGCCGGTCCGTGTCCAGAGCCTTGGGCCGGTTGCGCCCGGCCCGATCGTCGCCTCCCATTCCGGCGGAATGTCGATTGTCAGGACGTTGAGGTTATTGGCGGCGCCAAACGGCTTCATGACCCAGGTTTTTTCGCGCGGAAGCACCGAGGTGAGCGGGACGCCCGGCTTGCCCGCCGCATTGGCTGCGCCGAGCAGGGTCTGATTGGAGCAGTTGACGAGCTGCACCACACGATGCGAGGGCGCAAATGGCGTCGGCGATGGAAGATTCGCGAGGCAGCGATCGACCGCTGCCCGCGACTGCGGTTGCGGTGATGGGAACTCGGTGGCGCTGAGGTGCGGCGAGATGATGGCTCCCCAGCAGAGACACAGGAGAGCAGCCCTCATTGAGGCGAAAAGACCGCGCGCGCTAAAGCAAAGCAGCTTCGGCCGTTGAAGAGCGGCAAAAACCATAGGTTCCCCCTGATAGCTTTTCTTCTAGAAAAATCGCTTGCAATATTGCTCCGCTTGGCGCGACTGACAAGACGAAGATGAAAGGCTCGCAAGCGCCGCCAGCGCGGCCGCAAGAGACGCGCTCAGGCCGGGCGTAGATCCCCACCGCGATCTGACTCGGAAAGAGTCTTGCCGCTTTGCGCGATGATGTCGAGGAAGCAGAGCTCGTCGGTACCGCCGGCGTCATAGGCAATAGCGGCTTCGACCGGATCGTCGGCAACGCGCCGTCCTGACGTTAGGCAGGGAATGATGCGGGATTTAAGTACTAGGCCAATATATCTGCTTGAGCGGAAGAAGCCGCCTTGTTGTTTCGTCGAGTTTCGAATAACTGCCAAGAAGCGCCGTTATGAGGCCGTCGTTATCTAATAGTTTTATGGGAATCGATGCGCGCTCCGCTTCATAATATGCTTCCTGCGTAAATCCTCCCGTACTCACATAGAGACTCTTCTCATGCGGCTTCCGTCCGCCGAGAAAGCTTCGGATTTCAGGGGCTCCCATTCTGCCCGAGCGGTGTTTAACTTCGACGATGACTCGCGGCTCGACGAAGCCGAATCCATCGAGAGAAGCTTCAATGTCTTTGCCGCGGTCAGCACCCCGCTTCGAGACACGCGTTACATATCCCATCGCCCGCAAAAGAGCGGCCACCAATTCCTGCATCTGCTCCCAGTTTAGCTTTGCAACCCGATCTTTGATGCGTTCTGAAGCCTGGTCCTCGATTTCTTGGCTCGTCGCCGTTGCGAGCGAAGCCAAAGTCTCGCTTGCAGTGGAGTCGGTTGGCGTCCCCGGAAGATCGGTCTCAAATCGAGCGGCTTCGTTGAGTGAGCCGTCGGCCCATAACTCGCCAGAGACGGACTCCGGAATTTGAAAGAGCGTAAGCGTGGAACCGAGCGTGTTCCGCGCAGTCTGACTGAGGTCATCGCGCGAACGCTCCTTTTCCCAGTCAACCGTACGACGGTTCGATAATCCGTCAATTTCCTGTTTGGGGTCGAACACATAATCACCGGTAATTCTTCCGCAGAGGTAAGTGCGAGCGCCGCCATCGTATGTAACAACTTGGTCGCCTATTTTAATTTCTTTGACAAAACGAAACAGCTGCCCCGCGGCGACGATTGCCATTTGTTCGGTATAGTCAGAAAAGACTAAGCGAAGATGGGCCGCCAATGCTTTCCTGTTATGGAAGCCGCTCAGATTTCCGGCCTCCGCCCAGCCGACCGAGACGAATTTTTCAGTTCGGAAAATTTCGAAATAAAGGCTCTGACGCCCCGCCCGAATCATCCAGCTACTTGGCATCAGCGTGGTCTCCGCTTTTTGCGATCAGCTCCAGCGCGGCGCTCGGGTCGAGCCGTCCGTCGTACAGCGCCCGCCCCGTAATCGCGCCTTCGAGCTTTGCGCAGTCCGGCTGCAATAGCCGCTCGACATCCTTGAGCGAGGCGAGGCCGCCCGAGGCGATGACCGGGATCTTCAGCGCCTCGGCGAGCGCGAGCGTTCCCTCGATATTGAGGCCGGTCAGAAGACCGTCGCGCGAAATATCCGTGTAGATGATGGCGGCGACGCCGGCGTCCTCGAAGCGTCGGCCAAGCTCGAGCGCGGTGATGTCGGAGGTTTCCGCCCAGCCCTCGACGGCGACGCGCCCGTCCCGCGCGTCGATCCCGACCGCGATTTTTCCCGGATGCAGCCTCGCCGCCTTGCGCGTAAAATCGGGGTCGCGCAGGGCGGCCGTGCCGATGATGATCCGCGCCACGCCCTTTTCGAGCCATCCCTCGACGGTTTCAAGATTGCGCACGCCGCCGCCGAGCTGCACGGGAATTTTCACGCGCGCCAGCACGGCCTCGACCGCGGCGGCGTTCTGCGGCTTGCCGGCGAAGGCGCCGTCGAGATCGACCATATGCAGCCAGGAAAAGCCCTGCCGCTCGAATTGCTCGGCCTGCGCCGCCGGATCGTCGCCGAAGACGGTCGCCTGCGCCATGTCGCCCTGAATGAGGCGGACGCAGCGGCCGCCCTTGAGGTCGATCGCCGGAAACAGGATCATGGCCGCCACCTCAGGAAATTGGCGATCAGCGCGAGGCCGAGGCTCTGGCTTTTTTCCGGATGGAATTGCGAGCCTAAAATATTGTCGCGCCCGATCAGCGCCGCGACTTTTCCGCCGTAATCGGTCGAGGCGATGACGCTTGCCGCCTGCGCCGGCCGGAATTCATAGGAATGCACGAAATAAGCGTGCAGCCCCTTCTCTCCGGTCGGGATGTCGCGCAGCACAGGATGCGCGCGCGCCGGAAGCAGCGTGTTCCAGCCCATATGCGGGATGCGCAGGCCGGGATCGGCCGGCGCCATCGCGTCGACCTCGCCCTCGATCCAGCCAAGGCCCGCCGTTTGCCCATGTTCGAGGCCGCGCGTCGCCAGGAGTTGCATGCCGACGCAGATGCCGAAGAAGGGCCGGCCCTTTTCCAGCACGGCTTCGTTCAACGCCTCGACCATGCCGGAAATCTCATCAAGGCCGCGCCGACAATCGGCGAAGGCGCCGACGCCCGGCAGCACGATCTGGTCCGCGCGCGAAATCTCGATCGGGTCCGGCGTGACGCGGATCGACGCATCGATCCCGGCCTCGCGGGCGGCGCGCTCGAACGCTTTATGGGCGGAATGAAGATTGCCCGAGCCGTAATCGACGATGGCGATTTTCAACGTCCGGCGCCTCGCCTGTCGGGCTCCGGCAGGCTGCCGATCACGCCGGGCGCGGCTCTTGCCGGCCCCGGCGCGGCGGCGGGGGCCGGCGCGGTTTCAGCGCTCGGGCCGATCGCGCGGTAAAAGGTCATCTCGGCCTCTTCGAGCCCGGGCGCCGCGACGATCTCGGCAAGATCATAGCCTTTGCGCCAAAGTTGCCGCTCGATCAGTCGATTGGCCTCAACCCCCAGCCAGAGATGCATAAAAAATAAGAGAACCAATATCGAGCCGGCCGAGAGTGTTCCGGCCGCTGCGAGTCCGATCAGACTCAGCGCCGCGACGAGCCAGAAGGCGGCGGCGAGGAAAAAGCCGCGCCAGATCAGGAACAGCGGGCCATACAGAAAGGCCGCGAACGAAAATCCCTCGCGCACGAAAGCCGCCTCCGCGGCCGCGCTCGGGCCTCCAACCGGCAGATGCACCGAATAGACGGCCATAGGCAGTGTTCCTTGACAGGCGGTTCCGCCTCGTCCTTCGAGACGCGAGCTTTGCTCGCTCCTCAGGATGAGGCGGGGTACATTGTTTCAGCATCCGCTTGATCCAAAAAGCCTTCAGCTTTTCGGGCAGATGCTCTGGAGCTTGATGCGTTCATACTGAATCGCATCATGCCCTCTAAGCTTTTGTTTCAACGCATGATCTTGGTCGAAAAAGTCTGCAACTTTTTCGGATCATGCTCTAGCCGGCGAGCGATCCCTTGGTCGAGGGGATGGCGCCTTTCTGGCGCGGATCGACCTCGATCGCAAGGCGCAGCGCCCGCGCGAGCGCCTTGAAGCATGATTCAGCGATATGGTGCGCGTTCACGCCATATAAAGTCTCGATATGGACGGTGAGCCCGGCGTTCATGACGAAGGCCTGAAAGAACTCGCGCACCAATTCCGTGTCGAACTCGCCGATCTTTGCGCGCGGGAACTCGGTTTTGAACACAAGGAACGGCCGGCCCGACACGTCGATCGCGGCCCTTGTCAGTGTCTCGTCCATCGGCAGCAGCGCGTCGGCGTAGCGCGCGATCCCGGCGCGCTCGCCCAGCGCCTGGCGCAGCGCCTGGCCGAGCGCGATGCCGGTATCCTCGACCGTGTGATGCTGGTCGATATGCAAATCGCCCTTGGCCGCCACGGAAATGTCGATCAGCGAATGGCGCGCCAGCTGCTCCAGCATATGGTCGAAAAATCCGACGCCGGTCGAGATTTCGGCCGCTCCCGTCCCGTCGAGATCGACGGAAACCGTGATCTCGGTCTCCCTGGTTTTACGGGAAATACTGGCGGCGCGCATTTTTCAGATCTCTCGGGCGAAGCCGCGTCTCTAGCAAGCTACTGGCGCATTGGCTAGCGGATCCGCCCTCAGTTCGCCTCTTCCGGCTTTTCCTTCGTGCGCAAAGCCAAAATGACCGGCGCCAGCACGCTGGCGACGATGCCGGCGGCAAAGCCATTATTATAGAGATTGAGGCCGCCGTGGAAGCGAACCATGGAAAGCGCCGCCGACGAATGGATAAAACCGGCGACGATCCCCCAGCCCCAGCCGAAGCGCCCGGCGATCGGCGCGAGCGTCGTGCCGAACAGCGCGGCGAGGATGATCGACGGGTCCGCCGCATTCCACGGCTTTGCGAGCGAGCCCAGAAACACGCCCGCCATGATCGGCGTGATGTTGCGCGGATGCTTGCCGAAGGCGGCAAAGCCGACGATCGTGAACATCGCGCCGATGATCGGCCCGTTAAGATCGGCGCCGAGCGCCAGCACATAGGCCATGGCGATGAAGCCGCAGAGGCCCATATTGGCGAAGGCCGGGCCAAGACCGATCAGCGTCGTGAAATCGCTCGGCGCCTGGCCGGTCAGGCGCATGATGTCTTTCATCTTCGAGAGCGCGCCGGGGTCGAGGCAGAGGCCGACGCCAATCATCGTGGCAAAGATGCCGGACAGGAGCAGCCCGAGCGAAAAATTGTTGCCGCCGCTCCAGATCAGCACCGGATCGGGAATGAAGCCGTAGGATTTATAGAGCGCGACCACCAGCGTGCCGACGATCCCGGCGGTAAATCCCATATTGTACAGGGAAAAGCCCGCATGGGCCTTGAACAGCTGGGCGGCCGCCGGCGGCAGGATGAAGCCGATGAGAAGGCTTGTCGAGAGGGCAAGCGGCGCCGCTACGGGCAGGCTCAGCGCGCCGCTGAACAGGATTTCCGAGAAGACAGGCGCCAGCGCGGCGCCGAAGAAGGCCGTGTTGATATGGGCGGAAAACGGCTCGCCTTTATAGAGGGTGAAGAGAAACACGCCGGCGACGACCGGCCAGATATTGAAGAGATTTTTGCCGAACAGGCCGAACCCCAGCACCAGAAACAGGCAGGCGATCGCCGCGCCGCCGACCGGAGCCCGCGCGATCCAGTAGATGAGACACACGAGAAGCGTCAAAAGCCCGGCGTTGACGAAGGCCGCGCCGAGGCCGCCGACGCCGATATAATCGGTGATCAGCGTATCGCGGGCAAACAGGATGGCGCGGAGGCCGTGCAGGATCGCATCCAGCGGCGCCTGCGCGAGGCCAAAGACAAGGAAGGCGGCGGCGGCAAGGGCGACGAGGCCGAGGATGAGCGCGTCGCGGCCCCTGTCCGAGGCTTGCAGTCTGGCGAACAGTCCGGCCGGCATAGGCTCCGCTTCAGCTCCGCACAGCCTCCGCCGGCGTTTTTTGGATCAGATCGCCAGCGAATGCCGGGCGCTGCCGCCGGGCGAGAGATAAGCGTCGAAGCGCGCGCAAATATGGCGCACGAAGGGTTTTCCACGCTCCGTCAGCCGGAAGCCGCCCGGCGCCCGCTCGACGAAACCTTCAGCGTCCTCCGCGATGACCGCTTCGGCCTCGTGCTTGATTGAAGCCGCCGCCGCGCCAAAGCCTCTCTCAAGATCGGAAAAATCGAGCGCAAAATCGCACATCAGCCGTTCGATCACATGGGCGCGCAGGCGATCGTCCGGCGTCAGCGCAAAGCCGCGCACGCTCGCAAGCCCCTGCGCCTCGACAAGCGCAGCATAGACGCCGACGGTAGGCGCGTTCTGCGCGAAGCCTTGCGGCAGCCGCCCGATCGCCGACGCGCCAAACCCGATCAGGGTCTCGCAGCCATCCGCCGTATAGCCCTGAAAGTTGCGGTTGAGCTTTCCGTCCGCAAGGCTGTCGCCCGGTTTGGCGAAATGATCGATGCCGAGGGCGACATAGCCGGCCCGGCGCAACCCTTCCGCCGCCGCGCGCGCCTGCGCAAAGCGTTCGAGCGGAGGCGGCAGCGCCGCCTCGTCGATCAGCCGCTGGTTGCGCATCCGATGCGGCAGATGCGCATAGCCAAACAGCGCGATGCGGTCGGGCGAAAGGCTCAAGACCTGATCCAGCGTGCGGGAGAGGCTCGAAACGCTCTGGCGCGGCAGGCCATAGACGAGATCGATATTGATCGAGCCGACTCCTCGGGCGCGGAACAGATTGACCGCCTCCTTCGTAGCTGCAAAACTCTGGATGCGGCCGATCGCCTCCTGAACCTCTTCGTCAAAGTCCTGCACGCCGAGCGAGACGCGCGTGACGCCGGCGCGCACGAAAGCCGACGCCTTCTGCCCGCTCATCAGGCGCGGATCGATCTCGACGGCGAATTCCGCGCCGGGCTCAATGGCAAAACAGCGTTTCAGCGCGCCGGCGAGACGTTCGATGTCGGCGGGCGCGAGAATATCGGGCGAACCGCCGCCCCAATGCAGATGGTCAAGGCGCAGCTTGCCCGGCAGCGCTGCGGCGGTCGCGTCGATTTCCGCCAGGAGCGTATCGACATAGGCGGCGACGGGTTCATAGCGCCGCGTCGCCTTGGTCGAGCAGCCGCAATACCAGCAAAGATCCGTGCAGAACGGAATGTGCAGATAGGCCGAAACCGCCTCGCCCGCCGGCAAGGCGCCGAGCCAGCCGCGGTAGGCCTCATGATCGACGCCGGCATGAAAATGATTGGCGGTCGGGTAGCTGGTGTAGCGCGGCAAAGCGGTCGCATGGCGCGCGACGACGTCGGCGGGGATGGGGTCGTGGGTCATGGCGCGCAAATTAAGGGGCGCTGAGCCGAGCGTCCATCGACTGGGTCAAATTGCGCGCAGGCGTTTATTTCTCTTCAGCCATCACATTCGAATCGCGGGCGACGCGCCAGCGGCCCTCGTCCTTGCGCAGGATGGTCAGCGTGTAGCCGCGCATGCGCTTTTCCGCGCGGCCGGGCGGCGTCATCGTCACCGTGACAGCGTTTCGCATAAACGCCCAATCGCCGAGAACCTTGATTTCGGCGATCTCATAGGAGCCGTCGACCACGACGCCGCGCAGGAATTGCAGTCCCGCGGCGAAGGCGTTTTTGCCGAAGGGCGGCTGGCCCGTGACGCTGAAAATGGCGTCCTCCGCGATGAGGCCGAGTATCGCGTCGAAATCCCCGGCTTTGCTGGCCGAAAACCAGCTTTCCACCAGATCGCGGATTTGGCGTTCGTCGTCGGACATGATGGCTTACTCCTTTCATCGTTCGGGCTGCACGGGGCGGGAGGGACCAACCCTCTCTTGCACAGCGGCTGGCTAAACCATAGATGAGTTTTGCCGGCCCCTGCCGTGACCCATCCTGTCGTCGCGCGCCCGGTTCCTTCCCAGAAAGTCCCGCCCAGAAAGTCCCGATGCTCCAATCGCCTTCCGAACAATCCAGCGCCGCCATTTGGCATGGCACGACGATCATCCTCGTCAAGAAAGACGGGCGCACCGTCATCGGCGGCGACGGGCAGGTTTCGATCGGCCAGACCATCGTCAAGGGCAACGCCAAAAAAGTGCGCCGGCTCGCCAAGGGCGAGGTCATCGGCGGATTCGCCGGGGCGACGGCCGACGCCTTTACGCTGTTCGAGCGGCTCGAGGCCAAGCTCGAACAATATCCCGGCCAGCTGATGCGCGCCTGCGTCGAGCTCGCCAAGGATTGGCGCACCGACCGCTATTTGCGCCGGCTCGAGGCGATGATGCTCGTCGCCGACGCCAAGGCCGCGCTGGTTCTGACCGGCAATGGCGACGTTTTGGAGCCGGAGGCGACCGAACGCGGCTCGGTCATGGGCATCGGCTCCGGCGGCAATTATGCGCTTGCGGCGGCCAGGGCCTTGCTCGACACCGACCGGGACGCTGCGTCGATCGCGCGGCGCGCGCTCGAAATCGCGTCGGAAATCTGCGTCTATACAAATCGCAATGTGGTGATCGAGGAGATCGCCTCGAACTAGGGCCGCCGCGCCCTGATCGCCCAATCCCCCGGCGACTTGGCGCGCAAGCCCGGCGTCTCGTATATTGAAGAGAGCATGACTGACTTTTCCCCCCGCGAAATCGTTTCCGAACTCGACCGCTTCATTGTCGGCCAGCACGACGCCAAGCGCGCCGTCGCTATTGCGCTGCGCAATCGCTGGCGCCGCCTGCGCCTCGAAGGCTCGATGCGCGACGAGGTTCTGCCAAAAAATATCCTGATGATCGGGCCGACCGGCTGCGGCAAGACCGAAATCTCGCGCCGCCTCGCCAAAATGGCCGGCGCGCCGTTTTTGAAGGTCGAGGCGACCAAATTCACCGAGGTCGGCTATGTCGGACGCGACGTCGAGCAGATCGTGCGCGACCTCCTCGAGACCGCGATTTCGATGATCAGGGAGGATAAGCGCAAGCTTGTCCGCGCCAAGGCCGAACTGGCGGCGGAGGATCGCATCCTCGACGCGCTGGTCGGGCCGGGCGCCTCGCCGCCGACCCGCGACAGCTTTCGCAAAAAGCTCCGCGCCGGCGAACTTCAAGACAAGGAGATCGAGGTCGAGATCGCGCAGGGGGCCGGCGGCGCCATGCCGATGTTTGAACTGCCGAACATGCCGGGCGCGCAGATTGGCGCGATGTCGCTCGGCGACATGTTCGGCAAGGCCTTCGGCAAGGGCGGCAAGCCGCGCCGCATGAGCGTCAAGGACGCTGTCGAGCCCCTCATCAATGAGGAGGGCGACAAGCTGATGGATCAGGACGTCATCGTGCGCGAGGCCATCGTCGAGGTCGAGAACAAGGGCATCGTGTTTCTGGACGAGATCGACAAGATCTGCGTCCGCGAAGGCGCGCGCGGCGGCGCCGACGTCTCGCGCGAGGGCGTGCAGCGCGACCTGCTGCCGCTGATCGAGGGCGCCAATGTGCCGACCAAGCACGGGGTGGTGAAGACCGACCATATTTTGTTCATCGCCTCCGGCGCCTTTCACGTTTCAAAGCCCTCGGACCTTTTGCCCGAATTGCAGGGGCGCCTGCCGATCCGCGTCGAACTTGCGCCGCTGACGGAAGATGATTTCCGCCGCATCCTGACCGACACCGAGGCGAGCCTTCTCAAGCAATATGAAGCGCTGATGCGCACCGAGGGGGTCGAGCTTTCTTTCACGCCGGACGCCGTCAATGCGCTGGCGCGGATCGCGGCGCAGGTGAATTCGAGCGTCGAAAACATCGGCGCGCGCCGGCTGCAGACGGTGATGGAGCGCGTGCTCGACGAGATCAGCTTTGCGGCGACGGACCGTTTTGGCGAAAAAATCGAGATCGACGCCGCCTATGTCGAGCAGCACATCGGCGATCTCGCGCGGAACGCGGATTTGAGCCGGTTTATCCTTTAGCCCTTCGTCCGGGCGCGGTGCGCCGCTGCTTTGGCCCGGTTGCCGCAAACGGCCATACTGCACCAGCGCCGGGCATGCGATTTGGTTCGGTCGATAAACATGAGGCTGCACGCCCCGCCCTCGCAGCGGCGCAGCAGGTTTAAATCCTCATTGCAAAGGAGATCGGCGATCGCCCACGCCAGTGGCTGCAGCAGCTGATCGGGACGGCTCAGCGCCGGGGCGCGCTCGATGTGAAAGCGCGGGGCGCCTTCGGCGTTGGTCCCGACGACGAGACGCGCCCGGCTCTCATCCGCCGCGAGCAGCTCATTAAGGGGAGAAAGCCGATCCGCTTGAGGCAGGACGGAACGATCGGACAGCAGCGCGCGCAGCTGCTCGCGCAGGTGTCGCGCCTCGGTCGCGACCGGATCGAGGCGCTCAACGCCTCCTTCGCGCGCTTTGGCGCATGCGTTGGCGTCGATCGCGCCTGATTTTTCCAGCCAGACCAGAAAATCCGCGCCCGAGCCGAGCCATTCGGTCCTGTCGGCCGTGATGGAGTTCAGAAAATCGATCGCCAGATGGCCGCCGATCAGATGTGGCTCGGGCGGATTTTTATGCGGCGCAGTCATGGTCGGTCCCCACCTGTCAGGCGCAACTGCGCCATAACCTCAGAAGTTGGCATTGACAGGTTATGTCGTCATAAATAACCTCTAAAAACCAAGCTTAAAGGTTATTATTGGTCTCGGTCCTGGAGGATCTTCATGGCGCGCTTCAATTTCATCTCCGTCAACGATCATCGCCTGTTCTATCGCGAGGCGGGCGATCCGAAAAACCCGGCGATTCTGCTGCTGCACGGCTTTCCAAGCTCGTCGCATATGTTCCGCGATCTCATCCCGCTGCTTGCGGAAAACTATCATGTGATCGCGCCGGATCTGCCGGGCTTCGGCTTTACCGAAGTTCGCAGCGCCCCGCCGTTCAAATTCGGTTTTGACAATCTCGCCGAGGTCGTCGCGGCCTTCACCGACGCCGTCGGGCTAAGCCGCCACGCCATTTATGTGTTCGACTATGGCGCCCCTGTAGGCTTTCGGCTGGCGCTCGCGCGGCCGAAACAGGTTACGGCGATCATCTCGCAGAACGGCAACGCCTATGAGGAGGGCTTGAGCGAGGGCTGGAACCCGATCCAGACCTATTGGCGTGAGCCGAGCGACGCGCATCGCGCGGCGCTCCGCGCGTTTCTCACGCTTGAGGCGACCAAATGGCAATATGTCCATGGCGTCGCGGACGAGAGCGCCGTTGCGCCGGAATCCTATACGCTCGACGCCGCCTTGCTGGCGCGGCCAGGCAATGATGAGATTCAGCTCGACCTGTTTCTTGATTACGCCAGCAATGTTGCGCTCTATCCGGCGTTTCAGGACTATTTCAGGCGCGAGCGCCCGCCTTTGCACGCAATTTGGGGCCGCAACGACCCCTTCTTCCTTCCGGCGGGAGCCGAGGCATTTGCGAAAGACAATCCCAAAGCGGAAATCCGCCTTCTCGATACGGGCCACTTCGCGCTCGAGACGCATTCGGCCGAGATCGCAGCGCGCATGAAAGATTTTCTCGGCAGATGCGTCACCGCCGCGGCCGCTTAGGGCGGGCGCCTGACGTCGCGGCGTCTTCCGCTTGGCGCATTCCGACCCTATCTTTCCAGCAAGCGCCGCCAGCGCACGAGCGGCGCGGCAGGAGACAGGTCATGAGGAAGATCGCCGGAGTGTTTGGCGCTCCGAAGCCGCATTGGGTCGGGGACGGGTTTCCGGTTCGCACGCTCTTTTCACATGGCAGCCATGGCGAGGCTGTGAGCCCGTTCCTGCTGCTCGACTATGCCGGCCCCGCGCGTTTCCCGCCGGCGTCGACGCCGCGCGGAGTCGGCGTGCATCCGCACAAGGGATTTGAAACCGTCACCATCGTCTATAGCGGCGAGGTCGAGCATCGCGATTCGACGGGCGAGGGCGGCGTCATCGGTCCCGGCGATGCGCAATGGATGACGGCGGCCAGCGGCATTCTGCATCAGGAGCATCATTCGCAGGACTTTACGCGCGAGGGCGGCGAGTTGGAGATGATCCAGCTCTGGGTCAACCTTCCGGCCGCCGACAAAAACGCGCCGCCCGGTTATCAGACCCTGGCCGACCGAAACATTCCCTCTGTCGATCTTCCCGATGAGGCCGGCCGCGTGCGCGTCATCGCCGGTGATTTTTTGGGGACCAAAGGCCCCGCGCGCACTTTCACCCCGGTCAATCTGTGGGATGTTCGCCTGCGGCGCGGCGGGCGCGCGAGTTTTTCGGCGCCCGAGGGCCATACGCTCGCGATCGTTGTGCTCAAGGGCGCCGTGCTGATCAATGGCGAGACGATTGCGCGGGAGGCGCAGCTCGCGCTGTTCGAGCGCAAGGGCGGTTCGATCGCCATCGAGGCCAATAGCGACGCGGCGCTGCTGATCCTGTCCGGCGAGCCGATCGACGAGCCGGTTTTCATGCAGGGGCCGTTCGTGATGAACAGCCGCGAGGAGATCCGGCAGGCGATCGAGGATTTCCAGCAGGGACGGTTCGGCAGGATTCTGGCTTAGAGCGCTTATCGATCACGTGGAAACATGTGATCGATAAGAAATCGCTCCGCCTCAATAAGTTGGAGCATGTCCTTATCGTCCAGATGATTCCATCTGAACGTTACATGCTCCAGCGCGCCTCACCCGGCGGTGCTGCCCTCCCATGTCGCGTGGCGCACGCCGTCTTCTTTTTCCATGCCCGAAGTGACGGCGTCGATCTCTTTCGGGTCGATGGCGGTGCTGACGAGCGTCGCGACAATATCGACCGTCTCGTCGCCACGGTCGGCGATTTCGACGTCGCCGACGGGATAGTCGGCCTGTTCCAGTCTTTCGACGAGCAGCTCGCGCAGGGCCGGCGCGTTGTCGCGGCGGGCGGTCACCCGCACCTCATAGGTCGCTTCCGCCTTCTGCTCATTGATGGGGATGCGGTCGATCGCGTTGACGAGCGGGCGCAGCAGCGTATTGCCGGCGATCACGAACACCGTCAGCAGAGCGCCTTCGGCCACCATATCCGTCCCGGCGCAGGCGCCGACCGCCGCCGAGCACCAGAGCGTCGCGGCCGTGTTGAGGCCGCGCACATTCAAGCCCTCCTTCATGATCACGCCGGCGCCGAGAAAGCCGATGCCGGAGACCACATAGGAAATGACCCGGACCGCTTCCTCCGAGCCGGCGATCCGCTGCGCCAGATCGACGAAGGCGGCGGCGCCGACCGCGACCAGCACATTGGTGCGCAGCCCTGCCGTGCGCTGCCGGTACTGGCGCTCGGCGCCAATCAGCGTACCAAACAGAAAGGCGGCGAACAGGCTGACCGCCGTGTCGAGGAAGGGATAGAGATCAAAGGTTTGGATAAACCGCACGGGCGAAGTCCGGATGCTCCGGCAAGGGGCCGACGCGGAGCAGCCATAAGCTAGGCCGCGGCGAAACGCCAGCGATCACACGCCGGTTTTCAAGGTGTGGTTTTCGCCCGCAACGCCTTGAGCTCGGCTTCGAGCGCGGCGATACGCCGGTCGCGCTCGCCAAGCGCGGCGGCGACGTCGGCGGCCTCGAATCGTTGCGGGATATGTTGCGGGCAATTGGCGTCCCAGGCCGAAACCGTAAAGAGGATCGCCTGTTCGCCGCGCGCGCGATAGCCGTCCGGCATCAAGCCGGCGAGCAGACCATCGTCATTTTCAACGGCGCGCGCCTCGCCCCAGATCTTGATGCGTCGGCGCTGCGCATAATCGATCAGGAACAATTGCGCCTTTGGATTTTCGGCGAGATTGCCAAGCGTCACATATTGGCGATTGCCCGCAAAATCGGCGAAACCGATGGTCTTGTCGTCGAGCACGCGCAAGAAGCCCGGCGGTCCGCCGCGATGCTGGATATAGGGCTGCCCGTCGCGGCTCGCCGTCGCGAGAAAAACGCTGATCTGCGCGCCGATGAAGGCGGCAAGATCGGGCGTGATCCTTGTTTCAAACGAGCCTTTCTCTTCGAGCCGCGCATAGGCGGCGCGCGAGCCCTTGCGCGTTTGCGCCGCCTTGACGGAGGGCGTGAAGATGACGTCGCTGGAAAAAGTCTGCGTTGCTCCCATCGTCGCCTCCAAAATTTTGTCCGCATCCGATTGGCGGCGTCGGCCGCTTGCTTGCCGCGCCGACGCCTGTCGCCTCAGGCCGCCGCCTGCGCGCGAACGGCGGGAAAGTCGATCTCGGTCTTCAGCGCTTCGTTCAGATAATTGGTCAGGACATTCGCTGCGACGTGGAAGATGATTTCGATGATCTGCGCGTCATCATATCCAGCGTTTTTCACCGCGAGAAACGCGTTCTCGTCGATGTGGCCGCGCGCCTGCGCCACCTTGAGGGCAAAGCGCACCGCGGCGTCCGCGGTGGGATCATTTGACCCGCCGGCGCGATTTGCCGCGATCTCCGCCTCGTCGAGCTTTGCGAGGTTGCGGCCAAGATAGCTGTGGGCCGAAAGGCAATAGTCGCAGCCGTTGAATTCAGCAATAGCGAGCGCGATTCGCTCGCGCGTCGGCGCGGGCAAGGCCCCCTTGGAGAGCCCGCCGGAGAGGCCGAGATAAGCCTCCAGCGCGGCGGGACTCGTCGCAATGAGACGAAACAGATTGGGCGCAACGCCAAGCTGTTTCTTGACGGCTTCGAGCAGCGGGCGCGCGGCGGCCGGGGCCTCGTCGATCGTCGCGGGGGTCGGGATGCGGGACATTGGCTTCTCCTGTGGCAAGAGGCCAGAAGCGGCCCCGGCGACAGAAGTAGCTCCTTCCTGAATTTAGCAGTAGACGCTAAGGTTGATAGATATCCGCCCGAAATATGGAAGTCTCGTGGATCGTCTTGAAACCATGGCGCTGCTGCTGAAGGCGGTCGAGGCCGGCAGCCTCTCCGCCGCCGGTCGAAGCCTCGGCCTGCCGCTTGCGACGCTCAGCCGGAAAATCTCGGATCTTGAGGCGCATCTTGGCGCGCGCCTCCTGATTCGATCCGCGCGCCGGCTGGAGCTGACCGACGCCGGGCGATCCTATGCGCTTGCCTGCAAGCGCATCCTTGAGGAGGTGGATGACGCCGAACGCGCCGCCGGCGGCGAATATCGCGCGCCGAAAGGCGAACTCACGATCACGGCGCCGATCGTGTTCGGGCGGCTCCACGGCGCGCCGGTCATCGCCGAATTCCTGAAAGCCTATCCCGAGATCGACGTCCGCCTCCTTCTCGGCGACCGCATCGTCAGTCTCGTCGAGGATCGCGTCGACCTTGCCATTCGCATCGGCGACCTGCCCGACAGCAGCCTTGTCGCCAGACGCATCGGCGCCGTCCGCCGCGTCATTTGCGCCAGTCCGGCCTATTTTGCGGCGCGCGGCGCGCCGCTGCGGCCGGAGGATTTATCCGCTCACGACTGCATCAGCTTCGAGGCGATGACGTCTTCGACGCAATGGCGCTTTGGGGCCGGCAAGGCGCGCCAATCCGTCCCGGTTCATTCGCGATTTGTCGTCAATACGGCCGAGGCCGCGATCGAAGCCGCGATCGCCGGCGTCGGCCTCACCTGCGTCCTGTCCTATCAGGCCGCGCGGGCGCTTGCCGACGGTTCGCTGGCCCTCGCGCTCGAGGATTTCGAGCCGCCGCCCTCGCCCGTCAATCTCGTTCACGCGGGCGAACATGTCGCGCCGCTGAAATTGCGCGCCTTCCTTGATTTCGCCGCGCCGCGTTTGCGCGATAGGCTGGCGCTCGCGGCTCCGCCGGCGTGACCGCTGCGGCGCTTCCTCAACAATTCCACGCGGCGCTTGTTCGACAATGCCGCGGCGCTTGCCTTGTCGGCAAAAGCTTGCGATAGCGCGCGACCTTTTAAAAAAATCAGCGGCAAGGAGCCGGGTCGACATGGCGAAATTCCCGGAACGCGTTTTTTCCGGCGTCCAGCCAACGGGAAATTTGCATCTTGGCAATTATCTCGGCGCCATCGTCAAATTCGTCGAGCTGCAGCGCACGCATGACTGTATCTATTGCGTCGTCGATCTGCACGCCATCACCGTGCCGCAAAAGCCGGAAGAGCTGAAAGCCTCGATCCGCGAAGTGACGGCGGCCTTCATCGCCTCCGGCGTCGATCCGAAGCAGCACATCATCTTCAACCAGAGCCAGGTCGCCGAGCACGCCGAACTCGCCTGGGTGTTCAACTGCGTCGCCCGCATCGGCTGGCTGAACCGCATGACGCAGTTCAAGGAGAAGGCGGGCAAGGATCGCGAGAACGCCTCGGTCGGCCTTTACGCCTACCCCTGCCTGATGGCGGCCGATATTCTGCTCTATCGCGCGACCCACGTGCCGGTCGGCGAGGACCAGAAGCAGCACCTCGAGCTCGCGCGGGACGTCGCCCAGAAATTCAATCTCGATTTTGCCGCCTCGATCGCCGCCAACGGTTTTGGCGAGGCGTTTTTCCCGCTGCCGGAGCCGCTGATTCAGGGGCCGGCGACGCGCGTCATGAGCCTTCGCGACGGCGCCAAGAAAATGTCGAAGTCCGACCCGTCCGATTATTCGCGCATCAACCTCTCGGACGACGCCGACGCCATCGCGCAAAAAGTGCGCAAGGCGAAGACCGACCCCGAGCCGCTGCCATCGGAGGTCGAGGGGCTCGCCGCCCGGCCCGAAGCCGACAATCTCGTCGGCATTTTTGCAGCGCTGAACGGGCAGACCAAGCCGGAGGTTTTGAGCGCTTTTGGCGGCGGCCAGTTCTCGGCGTTCAAATCGGCGCTGGTCGATCTGGCGGTCGCGAAAATCGGCCCGATCGGCGCCGAGATGAAGCGGCTGACGGCGGATGCGGCCTATATCGACAGCGTGCTCTGCGACGGCGCCGCGCGGGCGCGTGTGATCGCCAAGGACAATATGGCGGCGGTGAAGGATATTTTGGGGTTCGTGCGGTAGGGTGGCCGCTCGCAGTGTGTTGTTGTAGTGCGTTGCGGAAGGAAAGCAGCAAATTTAAGCAGCAAAAGCCCGGTTCGGAGGAGGAATGCGAAGGGGGTATATTTTAATAATTGCCGCAGGATTGCTCTCGGGTTGCCAGAATCTCCCATCGGCTTCGGGTGACGATAAGCATCAAGCGGGCGTAGCACACATTGCATGCTTGCACGAAAACGCGCGGAGGCTTGATGACGGTAAGTCGGATGTTTTAAGCGTGGCACTGGCTGTTAAGTCAGCTTGTACACTTCAATATCGCGATTCCTTAGGTACTTACAGCCGGGACATGAACCCCGCTGCAAAAACGATATTCGAGCAAAAAGCCGATAGGTTCGAGCTTGAATTTGCGTCGCAGGTAGTTCTCGAAGAACGCACAAAAAAATAGCACCGATTTGAAGCGGGCTTCGGTACGACCGGCAGAAGACCGATTGAACCCAAGGTAATACCGCGGCGGTGAAGGATATTTGGGGGCTACCGTGGGAAGTGGCGGCTCCTCGTTTCATCCTGAGGAGGGCTGAAGGCGCGTCTCGAAGGATGTGTTCAGGCGCCCGCCTGACGCCCTCGTGGTTCGAGACGATCGCTACGCGATCTCCTCACCATGAGGGCGGGGCCTTGAGCGAATGTTTTCAAAAACTCCCGACCAGCGAGCCGACGCCAATCACCGCGACAAGCGCCAAAATGGCGCTGACGACGGCGACCATGACGATATCGAGATAGCTCTCCTTGTGCGTCGTGCCGCAGACGGCCAGCATCGTCACCACCGCGCCATTGTGCGGCAGGCTGTCGAGCGTGCCCGAGCCGATCACGGCCACGCGATGCAGAAGCTCGGGGTTGAGGCCGATCTCGGCGGCGAGCTTCATATAGGTCGGCCCGAGCGCGTCGAGCGCGATGGTGAGGCCGCCCGAGGCTGAGCCGGTCAGCGCCGCGAGAATATTGGTGGCGACGGCGAGCGACACCAGCGGGCCGCCCTCGATCGACAGCACCCATTCGCGCACCGCGCCGAAAGCCGGCGTCGCCGCGACGACGGCGCCGAAGCCGACGAGGCTGGCGACGCTGAAAATCGGCAACACCGACGCGTTGACGCCGGCGTCCATGGTCGCGCGCAAATTCGGCGCGGCGCGGAAATTGAGCGCGAGAACGGTGATGATGGCGGCCGTCAACGCCACGATGACCGACCACACGCCGCCGACCGCCGAGAGGCTGGTCGGTCCCCAGCGATCCTGGCCGAGAAAGCTGACGTCGAGCCGCGGCAGGATCACGAAAGACATCAGGAGATTGACCACGACGACGACGACGAGCGGCAAGGCGGCGAGAATGATCGGCGGCGCGCTCGCGGCGTGTTCGCCCTTCTGAATCTCGGCGGGATCGAATTCGCGCGCCGTCGTTGCGCGCTCTCGGATGATTTCGTCATTTGCGGCGTCATTGCCCGCGACGGCGTCCTGCGGGCCAAATCCCTCGCCCGCGCGCCGCGCCCTGGCCTCAGCCCGTTTCAGCCACCAGAGGCCGAAGCCGAGCATGATGGCAGACGCCATAATGCCAAGGCCGGGCGCGGCGAAAGGCGTCGTGCCGAAAAAAGGCATCGGAATCGCGTTCTGGATCGCCGGCGTGCCGGGCATCGCCGACATCGTAAAGGTCGAAGTGCCGAGCGCAATGGCCGCCGGCATCAGCCGGCGCGGAATGCCGGCGGTGCGAAACAGAGCGAGAGCCATCGGCGCCAGCACGAAGAAGGCGACGAACAGGCTGACGCCGCCATAGGTGACAATGGCGCCGGCGAGCACCACCGAGAAAATGGCGCGCTCCGGCCCGAGCTTCGTCGTCATATAGTTTGCGATCGCGGTGACCGAGCCCGAATCGTCCATCAGCTTGCCGAACAGGGCGCCGAGCAGGAACAGCGGGAAAAACTGCGCGACGAAATCGGCCGCCGATCCCATGAAAGTTTGCGTCCAGCTCGCCAGCAGCGGCTCGCTCGAGAAGACCGCGGCGACAAGCGCGGCGATCGGCGCGAGGAGCAGCACGCTCCAGCCGCGGAAGGCGAAGAAGATGAGCAGGGCGAGCCCGAGGAAAATGCCAAGAAGACCCATGGCTCAGACGCCTTTTCCGCAATGTTCGAGATAGGGGCGAAGATGGAGTTTGGGTGGAGCGCCTCGCGCCGCGCAGCGGACGCCTTCAACTGGGAGAAATCGCCGCGCCAATCGAAGGTAGAGAAGACGACCGGCGAGCCTAAGCCCTAATCAGTCGCGCGCCGCGAATCAAGGCGGGCGAGCGCCAACCGAAATCCTCGGTTGCGGCCATGCGATGTGAAGAAACAACCGGATAAGCCCGCTTCCCGGATTGCGCGACGCGCCGCCGGTCTCGCGACTCAGGCGGGATCTGGGCATGCTGGCGCGACGGGACTCTCAGTCCTTCGGGCAATAAAGCCCGTAAAGCACCCCGAGCACGGTCAACGCCCTTGGATCGGAGACGGAATAGAAAATCCGCTTGCCCTCGCGGCGCGTCGTCACAAGGCCTTCCGCGCGCAATACGCCCAATTGCTGGCTGAGCGTTGGCTGGCGAATGTCGAGCAGCGCCTCAAGTTCGCCGACCGACTTCTCCCCGTCGGTCATCTGGCAAAGCAGCAGCAGCCGATCCTCATTGGCGAGAACCCGAAGCAGCGACGTCGCTTCGGCGGCGGCGGCCCGCAGCGGGGCGACGTCGAGCGTCGCGGCAGGATCACGCGGCAGAGGCTGTTGCGTCGCTCGTTCGTCCATTATTATACCCAAAAATAATATATTTACAGACATTATGTATTTGGATATTATATGCGCAGATCGGCCGTTTAGCTATCCGCAATTTTGTCGGGGAGCCGAAAAAAGAACGCCGCCAAGGGGATGTGGTCATGGATGTGAATGTTGGAACAATCGACCGGACCATCCGGATCGTCGGCGGGGCGGCGCTGATCGTCGCCACGCTCGCGGGATGGATCGGCCCGTGGGGCTGGGTCGGCGTTGTCCCTCTCGCGACCGGCGTTTTCCGGTTCTGCCCGGCCTATCGGCTGTTCGGCTTCAGCAGCTGCGGGCGGTGAGGAGATGAGCCTTTCCGCCGAAAACTATCGCGCCCTCACGCAGGGGGTCTCGAAGAACCTCGCGACCCTGCGCGCTGATCTGCCTGCCGTGATGAAGGGTTTTTCCGATCTCGCCCGCTCCGCAACCGAGGATGGCGCGCTCGACAAGAAGACCAAGGAGCTGATCGCGCTGGCGCTTGGTGTCGCTTCGCGCTGCGACGCCTGCATCGGCTTTCATGCCCAGACCCTCGTCAAGCTTGGCGCGGCCAAGGCCGAAATCGAGGAGATGCTGGGGATGGCCATTTATATGGGCGGCGGCCCCTCGCTGATGTATGCCGCGAACGCGCTGGCGGCGTTCGAGGAGTTTTCGGCGGCGGCGTGAGGACGCCGGAAGGGATGGGTTCGAGGGCTGAGAAGTCGCCTGGCAAATTCTTCAGTGCCGGTGCCGGTGGCGGTGATGCAAATCCGGATAATGCGGGTGGGCGTGCGTCAGCGGCGTGTGGCTGTGCCGGTGCGAATGCGGCTCGCTCACCGGCTCGTCATGACTGTGGCTGTGATGCGCGTCATGGACATGGGCGTGCTCATGGTCGAGCGGCTCGTGCGTGTGTTCATGCGCGTGCCGCTCGGAAAGATGGAGCCACAGGCCGGCGCCCATCAGCAATCCGGCGACGAGCAATTTTGCCGTCAGTGGCTCGTGCAGCAGCAGGACGGCGAGCAGGGCGCCGATGAAGGGCGCCAAAGCGAAATAGGCGCCCGTGCGCGCCGCCCCAAGATGCCGCAGCGCCAGGATGAAGGCGACAAGGCTGACGCCGATGGCGAGAAAGCCGACCAATGCGGCGGCGACCATCAGGCCGGCGGAGACCGGCTCCGCGCCGCGCCACAGCGCAAGGCCGATATTGGCGCCTCCCGCGGCAAATCCCTTGATCATGGCGATCTGGACCGGATCGGCCGACGACAATTTTCGCGTGAGATTATTGTCAAGGCCCCAGGCGAGGCAGGCCCCGGCGATCAGCAGGGCGCCGCTATCGAGCCGGACGCCGCCGCCGCTCCAGGATAAAAGCGTCGCCCCGGCGAGGATCGCGAAGGCGCCAAGCAGCAGGCGCCGGTCGACGTTCTCGCGGAACAGTGTCCAGGCGATCGCCAGCGTCGCGACGGATTCGAGGTTGAGCAGCAAGGCGCCCGACGCCGCCTCGGTCCGCGCGAGACCCAGCATCAGGGCGAGCGGCGCAAGGAACCCGCCGAAAAGAACAATGACAAAAAGCCAGGGTAGATCGGCGCCGCGCAACGGCGCCTCATGCGTCGACGCCCCCAAGGCGGCGCGGATAAAATGCGTGACGGCGAGGCCCGCGCCGGCGCCGAGATAGAGCACGCCGGCGAGCAGTTGCGGGTCAAGTGCGCCCAGTAGCAGTTTGGACAGCGGCGCCAGCGCGCCAAACAGGAGCGCCGATAGAAGCGCGAGATGAACGCCGGGCTGCCTCTGCCCCCAATATTTCGAAAGCATTGAAAACCTCGCCCTGCGGCGCCGCCGCAAGGCCCTGTTGTCGGATGTTGACGTTGGGGGCGCCCGAACGCCGGCCCGAGCGCCTTAGTTAATTGTTGGTGCTCATGTCGTGCCCTTCGGCGCGCATCAACAGCTCGTTCAGATCTTCCATCGGCACAATCGCCATCATCTGGTCGTTCATCTTGGCAAGCTTGATGGTGACGGATTTTCCGCTTTTCATTTTCATCGTGACTTCTTTTTCAAACTGAAGTCCCTCAAGTCCGGCGGCGAAAGCCATCGGCGCAAAACTCATCGCGCCAGCCAGCGACAGAGCAATTAATCGATTGAGCTTCATGACGTTTCCCCAAAAAAACCGGCCGTGCGGCCGGGCGCAGCCTCAAGCGTCATTGCGACGGCGCAGCGCAAAAGGCTAAACGCACCATCGACCCCAATCGTTACAATCGTTTGACCAATAAACTTCGCTATTCGCCGCAGCCGGGCCTATGCCTGCTCCTCCAGCGCTTCGAGCTCGGCGATCATCCCTTCGATCATGGAGAGGCCGATCTGCCAGAAGGCCGGATCGCGCGCGTCCAATCCGAACGGTTTTAGGAGCTCGCCATAAGGCTTCGAGCCGCCTGCCGACAGCAGGGCGAAATAACGCTCGGCAAAGCCCTCGCTCGCATTCTGATAGACGCCATAAAGCGAATTCACGAGGCAGTCGCCGAAGGCGTAGGCGTAAACATAAAAGGGCGAATGGATGAAATGCGGGATATAGGCCCAATAGGAGCGATAATCGTCGGTGAATTCGATCGCCGGTCCGAGGCTTTCGCCCTGCTCCTCCATCCAGAAATCGCAGAGATTATCGGCCGTCAGCTCGCCCTTGCGGCGCTCGGTGTGGACCTTGCGCTCGAAGCTGTAGAAGGCGATCTGCCGCACCACCGTGTTCAGCATGTCCTCGACCTTGCCCGCCAGCATGGCGCGCCGCTCTGCCGGCGTCGCGGCCCGCGCCAGCAGCGCGCGGAAAGTCAGCATCTCGCCGAACACCGAGGCCGTTTCCGCAAGCGTCAGCGGCGTTTGGGCCATCAGCGCGCCATTGTGGGCGGCAAGCACCTGATGCACGCCATGGCCGAGTTCATGGGCGAGCGTCATCACATCGCGCGGCTTGCCTTGATAGTTGAGCAACACGAAGGGATGCGCGGAGGGCACGGTCGGATGCGCGAAGGCGCCGGGGCTCTTTCCGGGCCGCACCGGCGCGTCGATCCAGCGCTCGTCGAAGAAACGCCGCGCGATGTCGGCCATCTTCGGCGAAAAATCGCCATAGGCGCCGAGCACGGCGTCGCGCGCGGCGTCCCATTTGTAGACGCGCGCGGGCGCGTCCGGCAGCGGCGCATTGCGGTCCCAGAATTTCAGCGCCGGCTTGCCGAACCATTTCGCCTTCAGCCGGTAGTAGCGATGCGACAGGCGCGGATAGGCGGCGCGAACCGCGCCGACCAGCGCGTCGACCACATCGCGCTCCACCCGGTTCGAAAGGTGCCGCGAATCGGCGACGTCCTGAAAGCCGCGCCAGCGGTCGGAGATTTCCTTGTCCTTGGCCAGCGTATTGGTGATGAGGGCGAAATGGCGCAGATTGTCCTTGAGAACGGCGCCAAGAACCTTCGCCGCCTTTTCCCGCGTCTTCTCGTTTGAATCCTGCAAGAGATTGAGCACGGGCTCGATCGAAAGCTCCTTGCCGTCGAGCGGAAAACGCAGGGCGGTGATCGTCTCGTCGAACAGCCGGTTCCAGGCGGAATAGCTCGTGCTTGATTTCTCAAGGAACAGTTTTTCGAGCTCGTCGCTGAGCTGATAAGGTTTTCCCTTGCGGATGTCCTTTATCCAGGGCCGGTAATGGGCGAGCGGCCCCGCGGCGAGCGCGGCGTCGAGGGCGTCGTCGTCGAGCCGGTTCAGCTCCAGTTCAAAGAACAGCAGATCGGACGAGGCGTTGGTGATCTTTTCCTGCGCATCGCCATAGAATTTTGCGCGCGCGGGATCGGACGTGTCCCCGGCGTAGATCAGGCCGGCATAGGACATGATGCGTCCTAAAAGCTCGTCGAGCGCCTCATAATGTTTGACGGCGGCAGCGAGCGAGGCGCCGGACGAATCGGCGGCGAGCTCGGCGATACGGCCCTTGAAAGCCTCCGCGAAGGCTTTGCACTCGGTTGCCGCTCTCGCAAGATCGCCGGTAAATTCTGCCGAATCGGGCGCCGGATAAAGGGCGGACAAATTCCACTCCGGCAGATCGCCAAGATCGGCGGACGGATTTGCCGCGCTCTGGCTCGCCGCGGCCTCGGGGCTGCGAAAAATATCGGATCGGCCAGAAATGCGCATGTCGGGATACCTCAAGGCGGGGACGAAACGCTTGCGCGCCTAAAACTCATATCGGAGCGGCGTGACCGAGATCAACCGCGACGGCGTGCGCCCCTGTAACACGCTTGTCATACGGCAGGGCCATAGCGGCGCTGCGCGGTGTGGGGCCGGCGCCGGGTTCGGCCTGGCGCCAAGGCGACTTGCCGGGCCCGGGCGAAACCAAACACAAACGAGGGACCATATGCTTTCCAGATTCAGGGCTTCGGCGCGCGGGCGCGCCGGGGCGGCGGCTTTGCGCCATTTTGCCGTCTCATCCATGATCGGCCTCCTCTGCGCCAGCGCGGCGAAGGCGGGCGGCTCCGTCGATTTCGAGGGCGCGACCTATGTCAACAAGGGCCTCGTCGGCGTCGGCCGCGTGCCCTCGAACGCGCTCGACAAATACAACGAGACCCTCGGCGGCTTCGGCTCGGGCATGGCGCTCGATCTGTCCAGCTGGAAAAATGACCGGCGCGGTTTCTATAGCGGCAACCTCTACATGCTGCCCGATCGCGGCTGGAATACGCAAGGCACGACGGACTTTCGCGGCCGGCTGCAACATTTCGAGATACGCCTCACGCCCTTTTACGGCGCGGCGACCGCGAGCCAGAATCAGCTCAGCCTCAATTACCGCTCGTCCACCCTGTTTCGCGGCGGCCAGACGACCGGTTTTGACGCGATCGGCGTCAAGCCGGCGGCGGGGCATTTCCCGGATCTGCCGATCGGCCAGAACGGCAAACTCGCCATCGACGCCGAAGCGGTCGTGCGGCTGAACGACGGCTCGTCCTGGGTCAGCGATGAATATGGCGCCTATGTCTATCATTTCGGCGAAAACGGGCGCCTCATCGACGTGATCCGGCCGCCCGAAGCCTTCATCCCCAAGCGCAAGAACACGGCTGGTCAGCTGGTCGAGAATTTCTCGGCCAACAGCCCGCCGGTCGGCGTCACCTACGATCCGAGCCCCGGCAATCCCTTGATGGGGCGCCAGAACAATCAGGGTTTTGAGGGTCTCGCGATGAGCCCGGACCGCAAGACGCTGTTCGTGCTGCTGCAGAGCGCGCTCATCCAGGACCTCGATCCGAACAAGATCAGCACGACCCGCCGCAACACGCGCCTGCTCGCCTATGATCTCGCCCATGGCGCGCCGAAGCTCAAAGCCGAATATGTCGTGCAGCTGCCGCTCTATCAGGATCAGACCACGGCCAATCAAAAGCTTCTGATCGCGGCGCAGAGCGAGCTTTTCGCGCTGAACGACCATCAGTTTCTGGTGCTTGCGCGCGACAGCAACGGCGGCTTCACCGCCAAGAGCCCCGGCTCGGTCTACCGCAGCGTCGATCTCATCGACATTGCCGGCGCCACCAATATCGCCGGCGCCCAATATGACGCCGAAGGTGGCTCGATCGCGCCGCTTGGCGTTCTCAACAGCGCCATCACCCCGGTCGCCTATCAGAAATTCCTCGACATCAACGAAGCCGCCGAGCTCGCCAAATTCAACCTGCACAACGGGTTGCCGAACGACGGCAATGATCTCTACGAGAAATGGGAAAGCATCTCCGTCGCTCCCGTCGGCGACGCCGCCGCCCCGAACGATTATTTCCTGTTCATCGGCAGCGACAATGACTTCATCACCCAGAACGGCCGCATGGCGGGCGTTTCCTATCAGGACGCCTCGGGCTTCAACGTCGATACGCTGGTGCTCGTCTATCGCGTGACCTTGCCGACCTATGTCGCGCCGGGCCGGCCGCGGCGGGGATAGGCGCCGGATTTCGAGCCAAGGAGCTGTGGCGCGCCGCCGGGCGCGCCACTTTTCCGGCAATTCTTTCGCGTTTCGTTAACACCGCGTTTACCGTAATCGGGGAGCATCCGTGCGCTAGGGGCGCGTTCGCCCTTTTTCAGCTGTGGGCCGTTTGCGGCGCTTGTGAGTCGAGCGTCAGGACGGCCCGTGCGCGAGGCCGCATGTCCCCAAGAATTCTGATTGTCGACGACGATCCCATCGAGCGCCAGCTGGCCGCCGAGATCATTCGAAAATTCGGCTTTGCGACGGAAACCGCCGATGGCGGCGAGGCCGCCCTGGCGCGGCTGAAAAGCGCAGGCGCCGCGCCAGTCGATCTCCTGCTGCTCGATCTGACGATGCCGGACCTTGACGGCCTTGGCGTCATCGCCCGCCTCAGGGCGGAGGCGTTTACGCCGCCGATCGTCGTGCAGACCACGTCCTCCTCGGTTGAGGCGGCGAGTTCCGCGCTTTGCGCCGGCGCGCTCGATTTTGTCGTCAAGCCGGCGAGCCCGGAGCGGCTGAAGGCTGCGATCGGCAATGGGTTGCGTCTTGCGGCGCTCGAGGCGGAGTTGCGCCGCGCCGCGCGTCAGGCCTCCGGCCACTTCACTTTTGCCGATTATTTTGGCGCAGGCGAAGAAATCGAGCGCGCCATCCGCCTCGCCGACCGCGCCGCCAAAACGGCGATGCCGGTTCTGATCGAGGGCGAGGAAGGCGCCGGCAAGGAAACCATGGCGCGGGCGATCCACGCCGCCTCCGACCGGCGCGGCCGGCCTTTCGTCACGCTGCGCTGCGCCGGCCTTGCGGCGGCGGACATGGAAACCCTGCTCTTTGGCGACATCGGCGCAGGGCCGGGCGCAAAGCGCCCCGGTAAAATCGCCGAGGCGCAGGGCGGTTCGCTCTATATCGCCGATGTTTGTGAATTATCGCAAAATCTCCAGGCCCGACTGCTGCGCCTTGTGCGCGACGGCGAGATTGATTTCTTGCGCGGGCCCCGTCCCGTCCGGGCCGATGTC
Organism: Methylocella silvestris; assembly: GCF_002891535.1. GTDB lineage: Bacteria > Pseudomonadota > Alphaproteobacteria > Rhizobiales > Beijerinckiaceae > Methylocapsa > Methylocapsa silvestris_A. The sequence continues at coordinate 95,244 of NZ_PDZR01000016.1, forward strand.
CGCCTCATCGCCTCGACGCGTCGCAATCTGATCGAGCGCGTCAAGGCGCGTCGTTTCCGCGAGGATCTTTACTACCGGCTGAACGTCTATCCGATTTTCGCGCCGCCGCTGCGCCGCCGCCGCGACGAGATCGAAGGTCTGGCGCGCGGCTTTTGCGCCCGTTTCGCCGCCGAGGCGGGGAAAATCCTGCGCGGTCCGAGCGTCGAGGCCGTCAATCTGCTCTCCGCCTATGACTGGCCGAAAAATATCCGGCAATTGGAGACCGCCATGTTCCGCGCCGTCGCCTTTGCCGAAGGCGCCGATCTGACGGTGATGGATTTTCCGCAGATTGCGGCGCAGGTCGGCGGATTCGATGTGCGCATCCCGCCGCTGCCGCTTGCCGCGCCCGAGCCGGCCGCGCCTTTTGGGCCGGAACGGCCGGCGCAAGATATCCGCGATCCGAATGCGCTGGCGCTGATTGATTCCTCCGGCGACATGCGCCGTCTGGCGGAACTCGAGGCCGAAGCGATCCGCTTCGCGCTTGGCCATTATCGCGGCCGCATGTCGAAGATGGCAAAGAAGCTCGGCATTGGCCGCTCGACGCTATATCGGAAAATGAAAGAATATGGCTTTGCCGATGCAGCGCCCGACGAGGCGGCGGTGGCCGAGGGCGGGGATTTGAGGCAGGATCTGCAGCGAACGGACGCCGCGGCATGAGCGTGGCGTCGGCGCCACGAGCCGCGGAAATCTGCCGGGAGCGGCCGGCCCAGAGATTGGCGACCGCCTCGCCGGAGGTTTGCTCAAGCTTTTGATTTTAAAGCTGCTCATGCCTCAACGGCAGAATGCTGTCCAGCGAACGCCCGCGCGTTGACGTCACAGAGGTTTGTAGCGAATCCGGCGCGTATTCGGAGCAAATGGATGATGAAAGCGGGTTCGCGCTCCAGCGTCGGCCGCACTGGCGACCGGAATTTAACGCCCTATCTCTCCTACAATCGGGATCAATCGTGCGATGCGCCGTGACGTTGCAAGGGTTTATATGAAAAGCGCCTCGGCGCAGGCGCTTTGCCTCGCCCTGATTCTGGCGCTCGCCTCGGCTGGCGCGGTCAGGGCCGACCCCGCGACGTCTGCTGCGGCAGGGGGGTCGCAGGCCGATAAGAGACCGTCGCCGCATCTTGCCGCGTTGTCGGATATCAAGAGGTTTGCGCTGCCCGCGCTCCCCGCGGGGTCGCCGCCTGCCGCCGCGCCGCAGCTTGCGCCGCAAGAGTCGCAGGCGGCGCTGCCGGATGTTGCTGAATTTCCGGCGCAGACTCCGGCCGCGCCGATTCCGAATGGCGCCCCGGAAGCGGCCCCTGCTGCCGCCCCTTCCAACGCCGCCGCTCCCGCCAGCGC
>NZ_PDZR01000017.1 GCF_002891535.1 Methylocella silvestris
GCTTCAGCGCAAACGCGATCTGCTCCTCGCTGTACCTCGACTTCTTCATTTCCCAGCTCCTCGCCCGAAGGCTCAAAAGACCGGAAAACTCTCACTCAAAATGGATGAAAAAACAGGGGGGACGTCACCGCGCGCGGGGCGTCACGACGTTCAGCGGTGCAGCACATGGCCGTCATGCCTGCATGAGGCTTATTTTCTGTTCGACGACGTGAAGTCGCCAAACGAATTGATCTTTGTGGATATCCCGAAGGTTCGGAAGCAAGCTGAGGCCGCGGAATATGCGCTTTACCGCAAACCGGAGTGTTCCGCTTAACCTACACGTCGACGCGGCTCTAAGCCCAACCGGCGATGCCGATGCTGACGACGCCGGAGGAAGGGGACGCCTGGCTCTCCGCGCCGCTCGCCGAGGCGCTGGCGCTGCATCGACCTTTGCCCAACCAGACGCCAAAGATCGTGGCGAAGGGAGAGAAACGCGATGGCGACCCGGCTTGAAAAGCTCATGCAACGCCATGCGCCGGCAGAGACATAACGGAACGAGTTTATCTGGGTCGAACCCCGCATCTAATACTTACGACGCATGCGAGCCAACCTGCTTCTCTAGCGCCTAAGCTTAAACAGAATAAATCCATTTGCCTTGCGACGATTTATTATTAGATTGACGCGCCTAGATTAACTTCCTATATGCAATCTATCGTTGAAACAAAAACGACAAATATACGATATACATACGCTAACTCAGTGTACATATATCACAACATAAGCGCACTTAATACTGCACTTAAACGAATAGCACTGTCTGCGGTCGTAATGCTTGATAAAAAAACAATAATGGAGCTTATATGTCTGATACTCTTAATGATGAAATCAAAACCGTACAGAATAAACTTGCGACAGTTGGCACCCCAAATGTCATCTTAAATGAGAGCGTCCTCGCGATAGTCGCCGAAGTGACGGACTATTCGAAAAAGTCACTGGACGATCGTCGTGATTTCATCGGGAGCCTGTTCGAAGCCAAGTCGCTCAACAGCGTCTTCCAGATCCAATCCGAATACGCCAAGACGGTTTTTGAGCGATCCCTAACCGAGGCGATGAAGATTGGAGCGCTCTATTCCGATGTCGCCAAGGCGGCCCTCAGGCCAATTGAAGGGGCGATGGTCAAGCCCAAGGAATGAAGCAATTGCCTGCTACGAGACGTTTCGGACGCAGGCCAAGAGCTGCTCGGCAGTCGAAATTAGCTATCGCCGCCTGACAGCAGATGTCGAGCTTCGACACGCGAGCTTCCAGGTGCAGTGGAGCGATTAAGCTGTCGCGCCTTCACTGCCCATGCGCTGGATACATGCGCCGAACCATAGAAAAACCAACACAAGCAGAGAGCGAAGCCCGAAGAAGCCGCAATTTGCGCACGGCAACAATGATTGTGGGGACAGCCCTATAATATGCGGCGACAAACGCCCTGCCCCCGCGATTCTTTAGCAGCACCTTGTCCCGATATGCGCGCAGCATGTCGACTTCCAAGGCGTCCGCTCCATACAATTCGGTAGCGATAAAACAATTGCCGCGGCCTTCATGCGCGTCGATCCCGGAATGAGCCGCCCGGAGTTTATAGGCGGCCATCAGGGCGCGCCGACGCTCGTTGATCTGGCGGTTCCACCGCTCACGCCAAGAAGCGTGAAAGACGCCAGCCCAATCAATGTCGCAAGCAGGCTTGCGACGAATTGAAATCATATTGCGCCGCGGAGCCTCTACTGGTCCAGCCACGCCGCTGAATCAGCCGGAGACATCGCCGTCGCGGTCGTCGTGGCGCTGCGCGCCGGCAATTCGAGTTTTACCTGTTGCTGCGCCTTTTCAAGCGTCGCTTCCCTTGTGTCGAGCCCCTGCACGGTCCATCCGCGGAAAGACTGCCCGATACGCAGCCGCACAAGCGAATGGTTGGTCTGGTCGAGAAACACCGCCATACGCACAAGCGGACCATGCACTACGCCAATCAAATCGAGCTCGGGCTTTTCGGGCTCCAGCACCGGCGCAACGGCTACAGGCGTTCTTTCTACAACGACCACCTGGGGCACGGCGGGCGGCGGCGGGCGGCGAGTCGCAGAGAAAAGCGGGCGCTCGCGCGTCGCACGCAAAGATTCCAATGATATCGCCGAAAGTGGATTGCCGTGGTCTGATACAGCGCCTGTAACCCGCGCCCTGCCGGGAACGACCGTCACGCTCTCCCGCAGGGTGACAGAGTTCTCAGCCTCCGCGCTCTGGCCCGGAGTCTGCCCAAAGGCGATTCCGGTGACGCAATACGCTTCCAGCGACAAAAGCAGAGCGGCTGATGCGCACGGTCTCATTTGTCCAACCTGTAAATGAGCCGATACGTCGGCTTTTGCGCCTTGGGACCCATCCCCGGGCCTGTTGGAGCATAACACAAAGCCCCTCCACGCCGCCAATGCTGGAGATCGAATATAGCGGCGCGCCCAGCATTTTTATTAGCTGCACTGCATCATCCTATCCCAAGACCCACGGATCGGCCCAGCCTAACCGATCGGCTACGCTTCAGGCGACATAACAGAAAATAACCATTTTATGATATCGGCCGGAATTTCGTGGAAGACTTTTCTTAGCTGCCCCGACAGGTTTCAAGGGCTGTCACGGAACCGTGATGACAATCAGGAGCTATGGAAAAACACGCCTATACTCAGTGAGTTATGGATCTTAACTGGGGCGCGCGTGTTTTCCTGTGCCAAACCTGAGCGGTTTCACAGCAAGGGGGGACACAAAATGAGAGTTCCATTATTTAAACTAAATCTCAACCGTGCGGAACGTGAGGCGCCGAATAGGCTCAAAGCAATCAAACATTCGGTGTTGGCAGCTGTAGCCGTAATCGCTCTTGGGTTCGCGGCTAATGCCGCTCAAGCACAAGATTACTCTGCGGTCAATGCGAATGGAACTTTGAAGCTGGGCGGATACGGCAATTTCTTTATTGCAGGCAATCTTGCCGCCTGCCCTACGCCGCCGGCGCCATATGCCAATGCGGATATATGCTCCAGGACCGTCAACCCTGGGCTACACATGATCAATCAGATGTACGTGCAGTTCATGCTGCCGGTCAAGGAAGCAAAGAAAGCGCATTGGCCGATCGCCATCGTGCACGGTTGCTGCTTGAGCACAAAATCATGGCAAACCACGCCCGATGGGCGGATGGGTTGGGACGAATATTTCGTCCGTCAAAAGTTTGACACCTATATGGTTGATCAGGTTGGCCGTGCGCGTTCTGGCTTCGACGCAATATCTTACAATGCCTTGCGGTATGGTATTACCAACTGTATCCCATCGGCAAATCCTGCGGCTCAGTGCCCGGCGATTCCCAGCATTCTGATCGCCAGCGATCAATTCGCCTGGAATGTCTTCCGTTGGGGAACCACCCCTTGTACGACATCTCCATGCTCGGCCAACACGGTGCCCAATGCCGGCATTCGATTCCCGATGCAAACAGTAGGGGTCGGCTCAGGCTCGAACCTGCAATTTTACAATATGGTCATCCCTGATTTGAATGCGACGCTGTCGGGCGCTCCGAGTCCCGCAGATCCTGCGGGCTTCTACAATACGCCCGCTCAAATGGCAGAGCTTGCCAGGCAGTTGGGGGGAGCCACCTTGATGGGTCACTCCGAATCGTCTTCATTCCCGATCCGGGCTGCGCTTCAGCCGGCTGCGGGCTGCTACCCCTGGACGACGAAAGACGCTTGCAAAGTCAAAGCGATCATACAGCTTGAGACGGGTTGCTTCGGAAATCTTACCGCAGAAGAAATCAACACCCTCAAGCATATCCCGATCCTTATCGAGGAAGGCGATTTCTACCCGACGCCGCGCCCGGTCGCGCCGTGCCCGCAGATGATTCAGCAAATCACCGCGGCAGGCGGCGATATCAAATACGCTCATTTACCCGACCTGAAGCCGAATTCCCTCTATAGAGGTTCGCCCGGCGCCATTCGCGGCAATGATCACATGGTGATGCTGGATACAAACAATCTGCAGATCGCCCAAATCTTCATCAATTGGCTCTCTTCACGTGGCCTGTAAAGGGATCAACTGGCGCGTGACAATCGAGTAACACGCGCATTGGGATCCAAAGCCTCCCCGCGACGACGGCGGGGAGGCCGTCAATCGAACTGACTGTTCCTAGATATTTGAAAATGATGATGGAGGAGATCGTGAAAGCGATCCTTGCTATAGCCCTCGCTGCGTCGCAGACGACCTATTACGAGGCCAAGGTAACCACCTTTGGCTGCACGTCGATTGAAGCCGTCTTCGAACTGCAAAAGGTTCGCCCCGACGAGAAAGCGCTTCAGGCGGCCCTGATGGAGAAGCAACTTTCTGGCGAATGCGTTGCGATCTTGAAAGGCACGCAAGTCGAGGGTTCGAATGAGCCCGCCGACAATTCCATATTGCGGGTGAACAAAAAGATCGAACCGCCGGGGTACGAGGCTCCGCTGGAGGACTTCGAGGCAAAAGCGGCTGACTAGAATTGGGTTGAGCGGCAAGGTAGATTTTTTTTCCGCACGAGTCCGGTCCTTGAAATCGGTCTTGCCCGGCCCCAGCTTGCCGAAGTCGTCATGGTCGCCGGCCGCCTTGAGTTCAGCATTGGCGGGCTTGGCAACGCCGCCGCCAATGATTTTACCGACTTTACTGGTCACGCCAACCGAACTCGCGGCTGACGATCAGGCGGCGCGAGCATCCACGGACGCGGCCTCAATCGCGAGCGGCCGCGCCGCACTGATGAACGAAAACCCTCGCCGGATGTGGGGGAGAGCAACACGCCTGGTTGTCGGCGCCGACCGGGTCGCGAAAGACTGTTTCGATCCTGCGGCCGTGGCGTCAGGGCTGCGCGATGCGCCATGCGCCATTGAGGAATCCGTCGCCCGTTGTGTCTCCGGGTTTGGCGTCTTTGACCCAGCTGTAGAGCGGCTTGCCGTCATAGGCCCATTGCTTCGAGCCGTCATCGCGCGTGACGATAGAATATTTACCCGATGGCTTGTCGTCCGCGCCCGCCGCGACCGGCGGCCAATTCGCCGCGCAAGGGCCGTTGCAGGCGGATTTGCCTCCCGCATCCTTGGCGAAGGTGTAGAGAGTCATGCCTCGCGCATCGACCAGAGTCGCGCCTTTCGCGGTTTGGCCGACTTTCACTGAATTTTCCGCATAGGCGCAGCTAGAAGCAATCGCCGAAAATACGCTGGCTGCGAGCAGCGTGTGTAGGATTGATTTCCGCATTGGGGTCCTCCCGTAAAGTTTTGAACGCGTCGAGGAGACGATCGCACGGCCGATCTATTCCGTCCTGGCTGCGTATTTCCGGAGCGCCGTGGCGGCGGCGGGCGCAAAGCTACGCTTATCCCTTCTGTGCCGGCCCAGCTTCGGAACCGCCATCGAAACCGCGATAGACAGCTTCGGCGACGGGCAAAAGTTCGTTTCGGCCAAGCGGCGCCGTGACCGCGAACCCGAAGCCGCGATCAATCCAGGCGAAGGTGGACGCCTCCCCCTCCTGCCGGAACCGGAAGGCGGTCTCGTTCCCCGTCGCCGCCCGAACGTAGACGGTGAGGCGCCTGCCGCTCGAATCGTCATACATGAGCTGGGCGCCTGCGCCGCTTCCGCCCGGAAGCAGACGTCCGCCCATCAACCGATAGCCGAATTGCGATAAATCCGGCGCAACCAACCGGCGCCCGAGACGCTTTGACAGCCATTGCAGAAGATGCGCCTCATTGGCGGCGCCGACTTCGACAGGATGCGCGACCTCGACGACAAAAGTCCGGTAAGCGGACATGGCGTCCTCGCTGACCGGGGCGACGCCGCCGAACGCCAACCGCGCCGCATAAGTATCAGGCGACCTGCCGGCGATCCAGCCAGCGCCGCCGCCGACAAGAAAAATAGCCGCTGCCGCCGCAACGCGGCGCAGGCGCAAGGCCCGCCCCTCGCGCCGCGCAGCCTGAATGCTGGCGATCCGCAACCGCAAAGGGATCGGTTCAGCGAATTTGGCTTGAAGCACGGCGCGCAAACTATCCCTCAGCCGGCGGTCGGTCGCCCCGCGCTCCGCGACGTCGGGATGTCCGGCGAGATAGGACTCCACTACCCCGCGGCGCTCGGCGCCGAGCCGATCGTCGATATAGGCCTGCAGATCATCTTCGCCGATTGGCGCATGCGGGCCGCTCATTTTATTCTCCGAAGATATGTCGTTGGCCCGGTCTCCAGCATAGCGCGCAGCCTTTGCCGCGCTCGCGACAAGCGCGACATCACCGTGCCGACCGGGACGCCAAGCGCCCGCGCGGCCTCCTCATAGGAAAGATCCTCGACGCCGATCAAAAGCAGCAATGATTTCTGCTCTTCCGGCAGCTGATCGAGGGCGGCCATCGCCTCGCGCGCCTCGAGCCCGCGGTCCTGCCCGGCCGGAACGCTGAGTTCACGGGCCTCGTCGAGCGCAACATGCGGGCCGCGTCGTTTCCGCCCGCGATAGCCGTCGATATAGTGGTTGCGCATGATCGCAAAGAGCCACGCGCGCAAATCGCCGTCGGATCGCCTCAAATACCATCGCGACAGGGCCCGCTCGAGACAATCCTGAACCAGGTCGTCGGCGCCGTCATGATCGCGAATCAGCGCAAAAGCGTAGCGCCGCAAAGCTGGAATATATTGTTCGATGGCGTCCGTCATCTTATTGGCGACAATTGTCGCGCCTCTGATGGGCGGTCATTGAGGCGCCGAGCACAGCCCGACGCAAAAGTTCCGGTTTTTGGCCTGACATCACGCACCGAAACCTTGCAATCGCTTTCATTCCCGATCTGGATTGATCGATCCCGACTCGTCGCGTTCCCTGGCCCGCAGCAAAGCGATCCCGCTTCAAGGGACGCCGCAAACGCCATTCTATTCCATCAATCGCGAATTTCTTTGGCCAACTGACGTCGAGGGATACCGTCGCCGCGCTTGTCGAGCCAGCGGTCCGCCGAGGAACAGGCGCCCGGCTTGCAGCCTATTCGGATTGATCTTCCTAAAATCGATTTGGAGATACGCTCTTGCTCACGCCACTAAGTTCCAGCCGCTTTCGAGAAAGCGCGTCGTCTCCATCATCTCATTGATAAGAGCCTCCATGGTTAACACCAGCGCAGACAATAGCGCGCCGTGTTTTTCTGCTGGCGGCGGCTTTTCAGGTTGCGCCGCGTCGACTCGTTGCAACAGAGGACGAAGGGCCTCGGCGATCGCCCGCGCGCCTGTCTGTCCGAACAGATCGCCATGCCAACCGGGGATGCGATGCAGACTTAGCTGACCTTTGACGTATCGCGTCCAGCCCATGCCCTTATCCATGTGGGGCGAGATAATGATCTCGCTTTGCAACAGGGCTACGTCGGACGGCGTCTCCCTGACGCGGTAGCCTCGCCGCGCGTCGTTCAAATGGCGCAGGAACCACTGGTCTTGACCGTCATTGCGTCCGGCCGGTTTCTCCTTGATGATATGCAATGCTGCCGCGAGATCGAGGATGCAACTTTTCCGGACCAACCGGTAGGACGCGAGGATCTCGCCGAAGCTCATTTCACCCTTGCGCATATCCCTGAGCTGGCGCCGCAACACATGTAGCCGGAACGCCAACTCCGACAACAGCCGCCGCGGCCAGGAGAGGCCCACAACATAGCCGGGGGCCCAGCTGTCGGCCAGGATGAGCAACGGCGTCTCCTCGCCCTGCTCGCGCAGCTGCCGCGCCGCCTCATAGGCGATGACGCCGGCGACGCAGTAGCCGGCGAGAATATAGGGACCGCGCGGCTGCATCTTGCGCAGGAGCCCGACATATTCCGCTGCAATGTCTTCGAGCGCCCGGTCGGGCGGCGATTGCGGATTGGCAGGGTCGAACAAGGCGACGTTCAAGATCGGCCGCTCCACGCCGAGCTCGCGAGCGAGATTGTAATAGAGCATCGGATCGTTGATGGTGACAATCGGCGTCTTGTCGCCGAGCGGCTGAATCGCGACCGTGCGCCAATCGTCCTCCCTCCTCTCGAGGCTCGCGAGATAGGCTGCGAAAGCCTTCAACGTCGGCGTCTTGAACAAGGATGAGACGGGAACTTTGAGGCCGAGCTTGCGGGAAACACGCGCCGCGATCCGGGTCGCCAGCATCGAATGGCCGCCGAGATCGAAGAAATTGGTCGCAAGATCAATGTCGTCCCGCTTTAGAACCTCGCGCCAGACGGCGCCGGCGATCAGCTCCGTTTCGGACCAGGCGGCCGTGGCTGGCGGTTCGGGCGCCGCCGCCGCGCCGGGCCTCGGCAACGCCTTGCGGTCGACCTTGCCATTCGCCGTCAGCGGAAATTCTTTCATCATCACCGCCGCCGAGGGGATCATATGCGGCGGCAATTTGGCGCGCAAAGCCTCGACGATCGCCGCGACGCATGAGGCGTTCGCGCCCGCCGCCGCCGCAAGCTTCAAATAGGCGACGAGCGGGCGCGCCGGACTATCGTCGAGACGCTCGACGAGCGCGTCGGCAAGGCGCGGGTCGGCGCGCAGAATGGCCTCGATCTCGTCGAGCTCGACGCGCTTGCCGTTGATCTTGACCTGCCGATCGGTGCGGCCGAGAAACAAGATCTCGCCATCTACGCCGCGCCGCGCCATGTCGCCGGTGAGATACAGGGCCCCCGTAGAGGCGCCCGCTGGACCTTCGATGAATTTTTCTGCGGTCAGCTCCGGCCTGTTCAGATAGCCGAGCGCGACGCCGGCGCCAGCACAGGCAAGTTGGCCGACCTCTCCGTCCGCGACCGGCGTCAAATCCGGCCCGAGAATAAGAATTTCGGTATGAGCGATCGCACTGCCGATTGGGACCGGGCCGCCGCCCCGGCCATCGCGCCGCGCCGCATAGAAGGAGGTAAAAGTCGTATTCTCCGTTGGACCGTAGATGTTCACAATTTCCGTCTGCGGCAATCCGGCCAACGCTTTTTCAAGATGCGGCGCCGACATCACCTCTCCGCCGACGAGGATGCGCCGCAACGGCCGCAGCCCGGCGAGCCGTTCGTCCACAAGTAGGTTAAACAGTCCGGTGGTCAAAAATGTCAGCGTCACGCCATGACGGCTGATGGTTTCACAGATTTCGTCCAGCGTCGGCCGCGGCTCGCAAATGATCGCGAGGCGCGCGCCGTTGAGAAGCGCCCCCCAGATTTCAAACGTGCTGGCGTCGAAGCCGAGCGGCGCCGCGTGGAGGATCACCTCCTCCGGCGCGAGCGTAGCGTAGTTCTGCCCGATCGTGAGACGCGCAATGCCGCGGTGGGGGATCATCACCCCTTTCGGGCGTCCGGTCGAGCCCGAGGTGTACATCACATAGGCCAGCGATTCCGGCCCGTTGCGGGATTCGAGCGGCGCGCTGCTTTCGCGCGAGGCCTCATTGAGAAAAGCCACCAGCGGAGCAAAATGCGCTGCGTCCGGCGCGGCGGCAAGGCTGCTGCGGTCGGCGAAGGCGAGCGTCGGCCGGCAGTCCGCGACCATGAAGGCGATATGCTCCTTCGGCGAGGCGGGATCAAACGGGACATAGGCTGCTCCCGCCTTCAAAACGCCGAGCATGGCGACGATCGCTTCGATCGACCGCTGCGTCAGAAGCCCGACGAGATCGCCGCGGCGGACGCCAAGCGCTCGCAGCCGCCTCGCGCATTGGGTCGAGCGGCGATCAAGGTCGCGATAGGACAGCCTACGCATGCCCTCAACAACTGCCGCGGCGGCGCCAGCCGCGGCCGCGCGTTCGGAGAAGAGCGCGTCGACCGGCCAGCCCAGTAGATCGTCGGCAGGCGCCTCAGCGGCCGGAGCAGCTTCAATGGCGGGAAGCGCAAAGGCCGACAGCGGCGCCTGCGGCGTCGCGAAGGCGAATTCGAACGCGGCGACAAAACCCGCCAGCAAGCGCTCCACGGTCGCCTTATCGAACAGCGCGGGATTATATTCGGCGGCGATGCGCCAGCCGTTCGGCCAATGGACGATAAAAAAATTGAGATCATATAGCGCGCCGGCCGACTCGGAAGGATGGCCGGTCAGTTCAAAATCGCCGTAGCGGGCGCGATGGACGATATGGCGGAACACCGTGAAATTGACCGACGCGAGCGCCGGACGGGTCTGATTGCGCGCCGGATTCAAGATCTCGACGAGTTTGTGGAAAGGCGTCTTCGCGTGACGCAGTGCGCCCTGAACGGTCTCGTTGACACGGCCGAGCCAGGCCTCGAAGGACGGATCGTCATCCGCGGAAAAACGCAGCACAAGATTATTGACGAAGCACCCGATCAAATTCTCAAGGTCGACGTCGTCGCGGCCGGCGCTCTGCGTCGCAAACAGAATATCCGATTTTCCGGTATAGCGGCGCAGAAGGAGCGTAATGACGGCGCAGCCGAGAACGAAGAGCGTGACGTTCCGCGTGCGGCCGATTCCCTCGATCTTTTCGGCAAGCTCCGCAGGCAGAATGATCGCGGCGATCTCTCCTCCCCGCGCCTTGGCGGCGCTGCGCGCGCGATCCCCGGGAACCTCGAAATAGGGAGCTCCCGACAGCTGGCGGCGCCAATATTCGAGCGAGGCGTCGAAAGCGCCGCTGGCCGCACATGCCGCCTCCCAACGGCAATAATCGCCATATTGCAGCGGCAATTCCGGCAGGATGGCAGGCCGACCGCTGTCGATCGCCTCGGCGAAAACCCCGAACTCGCGCCCGGCGATGCTCATCGACACGCCGTCGAAAACAAGATGATGCACGGTCAAAGCGATAAAAGCGTGATCGGGCGCGAGCTGCAGCAGCGTCGCCCGGATCAGCGGCAGTTTCTCAATATCAAAGGAGACGCGCGCGTCGCGCCGCACCAGCGCCATGGCCTCCTCGATCCGACGATCCTCGGGGATCGCCGCCAAATCGACGACGCTGAGTTGAAAGTCGAAGCGGGGGGCGACGACTTGAAACGGCTCGCCGTCTTCGTGGATGAAGCGCGTGCGCAGAATTTCGTGACGATCGATGACGGCCTGAAAGGCGCGCTCGATCGTGTCGGCGCTGATACGGCCCACAAGCTCCCATCGCAGCGCGATGTTGGAGGCCGGGTTGCCGGGCTCCAGCGCATCCATGAACCAGAACGGCTGTTGCGCCGAGGAGCAAGAGAAAACAAGTTCGCCGGATCGGGAGAAAGGCTGATTGCAACCACGCTGATCGACTGAAGTCATAGTAAGACTCCTCACGAGGAAGCGCCCTGCGCAATAACCATCGACGTTCGACGTCGCGCTCAACGCACTCTACAATCTGAGCTTTGTCGATAGTTCGCTATTGTGCATCATTACGAAATTTTAATCTTTGCGCGAAACCTCCCATCGGCGGTTAGACTACATAATTTGCAACCAGACTTCAATCGCTCCCATGAATCAGCAAAATATTACCTGACACGTTCGCCCGCGCGCTAACCACCTCTGAGGAAAGTGAATAGGCCGCCGCTATGGAACCTGAAGCCATCTGGCATTTCAAAACGGGGCCGCTTTGGCGCAATCTTCTTGAACGAGGGCTGATCTTTGGCCCGGTGATCCAAGGAGGACGTCAATGGCGAAATCAGCTTCAGACCTCATCAGTCTCGGCCTCACGGGGGCCCTCTTGGCCTGCGGCGTTCTCTTTTCCGGAGCCGCCGAAGCCAAACCTGGGAAGATGATGCAGGTCGAACTTATCAAGATGCAGCGCGCGACGATGGCGAATGGCGCCAAGGCTACCGTTTATATCGTTAAAATGGACGGCCATATGATGGTCGCCATACCTTCCAACCAAATTTCGGACAGCTTGAGGCGCCAGCTATTCCGGACGCCGTGCAAGCAAAATTTTGGAACGGGCTACTGCTCGTAAAGCTGTGGCGATGAGATTCGGCTGCCGCGCCACGACGGGCGACCGAGGCGCCCCCGAGCGGCCTCTACCTTGCCTGCCACTTCCTCGCTGGATACTCGACAGTTTGGCTGGGCCATCTGCCTCGATGGCAAATCCCGCGCCATAAAAAAAGGCCCCGCTGGGGGCCTTTCTTATTGAGGGGCGGCATCCGCCAGGGGGCCGGTCAGACCGTCTCAAGAGTCATGCGCCGCACTTCGTGCAGGTGAAAGCCTTCGAGCGGATCGACTTCGCGCTCCCAGGGCGCGTCTTCGAGTATGCTTGCGGCGTCGGCGCGGCCCGCATCCCAGCGCGTCTTTATTCCCCGGCGGCTGAAGTCGATGTCCTTGGTGTGGTCCTCGCCGTCTTGCGCCGGCGCAAGCAGTCTCACAACATGGGTCTGGGTCAGGCAACCATAGGCGGCCATCTCCTGCACCCGCGGGCTCAGGCGCTCGTCATCGGGAAGGCGCGCGGCGAGTTCGGCGATGATGTGCCGCAGGCGATGGATCTGCTTTTGCCGCTTGATGTGGCTCAGCGCCCGGCTGGCGTATTGAATTTCTTTCTGGCGGTGCATCACCTGCCAGATGGTTTCCGGCTCTGGGCCCTGTGGATTCCAGATATGGACGGCGATAACAAGAGAATGGCTCCGCGGGTTGTCGTCGAAGACGGCCTCGACCGGCGTGTTCGACAACATGCCGCCGTCCCAATACAGGTCGCCGTCGATCCGGATCGCCGGAAAGGCGGGCGGTAAGGCGCCGGACGCCATGATGTGCCGGGCAGTGAGTTTTGTCTCACGGCTGTCGAAATAGCGCATGTCGCTCGTGCGAAGATTGGCCGCGCCGACGGTCAGCCGCGGCGCGCAGGCCGACAGGCGCTCGAAATCGACAAGGTCGCAGAGGGTTCGCTCAAGCGGCCTGGTCGAATAATAGCCGGCCGCCTCCGGGGCCATCGGAATGTGAAGGCCGAGAAAAGCCAGCGGGTTCGGTCTGAAGAAGTCGGCGACGCCTTGGGTCAGCGTCATCCAGTTCGGCAGGCTCCGACCGGGCCACGGCGTGGCGCCGAAAAAATCCAGCGCGGGGCTTTCTTCGACGCGTCGCCAAAACTCTCTCAAGCGATCAAGGCGATGCTCTGGCTCATTGCCGGCGATCAGACTTGAATTGATGGCCCCGATGGAGGTTCCGATGACCCAATCGGGCTCGATTCCGGCCTCATGCAAAGCCTCATACACGCCCGCCTGATAGGCGCCGAGCGCGCCGCCGCCCTGAAACACCAGAACGATTTGTCCGACGTCGGGACGCGGCTTTTGCCGCCGCAACTCACGAGGCGGCGCCTCCTGCGGCTCCCCCGCAGCGCCGCAGATCTCGTCGTGAGTTGCGCTTGTCGTCATTTCGACCTCCATGCCCGCGGCCCCGCAAGAGGCGGAAGAGGCGTCCCAAAATGTGCGGCGGGGTCGCACAGCGTCGAGCGCCAACGCTTCGGTTTTACAAGCGGCCGCGGCTGCGATGAACTATTGTATGGATCCTCTTTCAATAGCGGCCGGCTATTGGCCATAGCGGCGGAAATCGTCCACTCTGATAGAGGCGCGGCCTCGCCGCGCACGGACGAGAAAGACGAGCGCGCAATCCCGGGGCGATCATTCGCTTCGGCGCACATGCGAGAAGCGACTTGAACGCCAAAACGAAATTGCGCGAAGCCCTCGCCGGCATCTGCGCGGCGGATATGACCCTCGCGCAGCGGCTCGCCGCCTACGCCGCGGCGATGCGGGAGTTCAAATCGCCCTTTTCGGACGAATACGACCGGATCGTCGAGCGACTACGGGCTGGGGACGCCGGAGCCGGCGCGCCGCAGCCGGGCGAGATCATGCCTTCGTTCGTCTTGCCAGCCGCCGACGGAAGGCTGATCAGCCTCGACCAGCTTCTGGCGAGCGGTCCGCTCGTCGTGAGTTTCAATCGCGGCCATTGGTGTCCATTCTGCAAGATCGAGCTGCGCACCCTGGCCGCCGCGGAGGACGACATCGTCGGCTGCGGCGCGCAGATCGTCTCGATCATGCCGGACCGGCAACCGTTCGTCGCGCCGCTCGCGGCTGAGCTCGCCGGCAAGGTGCTGATCCTGACTGATATGGACAACAGCTACGCCTTGTCGCTGGGTCTTGCGATGTGGATTGGCGCCCCAGTTCAAAAATTGTGTTTGGATCACGGCCTGCCGCTTCAGGACTACCAAGGCAGTAACGCCTGGTTTTTGCCTCTGCCGGCGACATTCGTGGTGGCGCCGGACGGACGCGTCGCCGCGCGTTTCGTCGATTCAGAATTCCGCGCCCGCATGGCGATCGAAGATATCATGGCGGCGCTTCAATCGCTGAGAGCCTGACGGGGTTACGCCAAACTCAGGGAGCCGGCGGCTCCCAGGCCCTCGCGCGGAGAAGATTCATCAGCGCCGCAGTCTGCACATCCCGCTCGCGCCCGGCGACGGCGTAAAGATAGAGCGTTCGCTTGAGATCAAGGTCGGCCACCGCGATTCGAATCACGCCCTCGGGGCAAGGGGTGCTTTTCGGCAGGATTGCGACGCCAAGCCCTTCGCCGACGAGCTGCATGAGATCTGCGTCGCAGACCATCGCATGCTCGCCGCCAAAGGTGATTTCGTGTTCACGGCTGAATTCGAGCCAAGCGTCCGCGAGCTCGCAATAGGGCCGCGTCAGCAAGCGCTCTGCCGCGAAATCGGCGAGCGCGCCGCCGCCGGGCGGCGCGCGGCTCGCAGCGACGACAAGATCGAATCTCTCTGAAAACAGTGGCCACGCATCAAGCCTGTCCCACGTCTCCCCGAGGGGCCCGGCAATCGCCATCGCAGCCTCTCCCTTCTTGAGGCGCTCGGCGATCTCATGCGGGGTTCCACGCAGGAAGCGCAATTCGAGAGCAGGAAAAACGCGCAGCAGCTCCCGGAGCGGCGAAACCAGAAGGGCCATGCTAACCGAATGCGATAGCGCTAGCGTCAATGATGCGACGGCGCCCTTTTGTATGGAGACGGCAAGCTTTTTCGCCGCAAGCGCGCCTTCATAGCATTGCCGCATCAGCGGCAGCATCTGCTGACCAAAGACGGTCAGATGCGTCAGATTTCGCTCGCGACGGAAAACATCGCCCCCAAGCTCCGCCTCGAGAAGCTTGATGGCGCGCGTCAGGGATGGCTGCGCGACGTGGCACTCTTCCGCGGCGCGCGTAAAATTCAGGGTGCGGGACGCCGCCAGAAAGTAGCGTACCTGATGCATCTCCATCGAAATTTGCCTCGGGGCGCGTGTAGACAAGCTTGGGCGATACTAGGCCTGGGAGTGCGAGAGGGGGATAGCCCGCTGGCAAGCGCCGCGGATAGTCTCTCGCTATGAAACCCGAAGCAATCCAGTATTTCAAAAGAACGCCCATTCTCGCCATTCTCCTGACCGGCAGGCCGACCTACGGGCCTGGCAAATCGCAGGAGAACGCCAATGTCCATCCCGACTTCAACTCTCATGTTTCGCACTCTGGCCGGCGCCGCCCTTGCGGCCGGCGTTCTGTTCGCCGGCGTGGCGGAAGCGAAGACCAGAATGATGCATGTCCAGCTGCTCAAGTCGCAACAGGCGACATTTGAAAATGGCTCAAAAGCCACCGTCTATGTGGTCAAAATGAATGGCCACACCATGGTCGCCATACCGGCCGAAAACATTCCAGACGCGCTTCACCAGCAGTTGTTCACGGTCAAACATTAAGTCCAGCCGCCGCCGACCGAAGACAGCTCGCGCATTCAAGACAGCAACATCGTCAAACATAGGCTGCAAGATCGCTTTCTCGCGCTGTGGCGACGGGCGAGATCGCTCAGCCGCGGGCCTAGCGGCGAGCGCTGTCGCCAACACGGATTAAGTCTGCTTTTTCAATGAGAGGATACGCCATGAATAGAGACCTGTTGCGCTGCCTGGCGATTGTCGGCGCGCTCGCCGTCGCCCCTGCCGCATTCGCCGCGGGTCTCGACGGCTTCGAATATCAGAAAGAGATGAATGTGACGATGAAGAGCGGTAAGACGGTCGCGCTCACAATCGGAAAAATGGATGGAAAGACCGTGGTCGTCCTCCCCATGGAAGATCTCGACTATCTCTTTGAGCGCGGCGAGGGTCATACAATGGCGACCGGCCCCTAAGGGCGCATCGATCTTGGGCGGATCGTATCGCGATCCGTCCAGACCTCATGTCAACAATCGGCGTCGCCGCCTGTTATTCACTTATGCGGTTTGCCGTGGCCCCAACAATGACGCGCGTAATGACGCTTCATTCAAGCGAAAAGATCGGGTCAAATTCCAGCGTACCATTCATAGCCCCGATCAGGCCAAAAGCCGCCCTTGCCGCGGCCGATGTCGCCGAGGCGGTCGGTTAGCTGGATGCGCATTACATATTTCGCCTGCTTGTAGCCAAGCTGCCGTTCGACCCGCAGGCGCAGCGGCGCACCATGGCCGACCGTCAGGGGCGCATCGTTGAGACTGAGCGCCAGAATCGATTGCGGATGAAAAGCGTCGATCAGATCTATGCTCTCATAATATTGGCCGTTTCCGTCCAGTGCATGTTCGTACATGTCGGCGCAGTGGAAGACCACAAAGCGGGCGGCCGGAAGGAGCGCGGCGCGCTCAAGCACGGCGGCGAGCGGGACGCCTGTCCACTTGCCGATGGCGCTCCAGCCCTCGACGCAGTCATGCCGCGTGATCTGAGTCCGCTGTGGCAGGGCGTGGAGATCGGCCAGCGACAATTCCAGCGGCTTGACGACAAGTCCGTCGACGCGCAGGCGCCAATCCGCGAAATTGCTTTCGACGAGCGCGGCATAGTCCTCGCCTTCCGGCACACGGGTGCCGTTGACCTTGAACACCGGCGACAGATCGGCGGCGGTGAATTCGCGGGCCATCGAATGCCCCCCGCCGAGCAACCGCTGCGAGCGATAGGTCAGACTCTCCGCCGAGGCGAGGAAGGCCTGAAAATCAGGCGCTTCCGACAGGCGATCGCAGCCGCCGAGCAGCGCGCTGCCAAGACTCGCCGCGCCGAGCGCCAGAAGCCGACGCCGCGGAATTTGGAAGCTACTCATGTTTGGCCTCAGGAACGATGGCGAATTTGCCCGTAATCATGGAGCGTATTTCATTGATCGGTCCGGCCAGCAGCACCATCGCGACATGAATGAATATAAACAGCACGATGAGATTGGCGGCGATGAAGTGGATCGTCCGCGCCGATTGCCGCCCGGCGAACAGATCGACAAGCCAGGGCAAAATCGCGTCCATCCCCGGCGACATTGTGAGGCCGGTCAGGATCATGACCGGCAACAGGACGCCGATCACGCCGAGATAGGCGAGCTTTTGCAGCGGATTGTAGCGCAGCGCCGCGTCGCCGCGCGGAAATCGCAGCCGAAGATGATCGGCGATATCGTGCAAGAGAGGTTTCGGACGCAGCTGCTCGCGGCTGGGCAAGAGGTCGCGGCGAAGATGTCCGGAGGCCAGTCCCCCAACATAATAGACGAGGAGATTTGCAACGAACAGCCAGGCGAAAAAGAAGTGCCAGCGACGGCCCAATGAGAGATCGCGAAATCCGGGCAGCGTGATCCATCGCGGAAAGCCTCTCTCGACCACGTCGCCGTCGGCGTTGTCCGAGGCGCCGAGGACGCCGGTCGTCGGCAACGTCGCCGCGCCGATCTTGAGGAAACCGGTCAATTGCCCGCTTGAGGTCTCATTGGCCCCGATTTCGAGCAGCGGCCGGTCGGCGTCGGCTCCATATTGACCCCAATAAAGGGCGGGATGGGCGTTGAAGATTTGCAGGCCGCTCATCAGCAACACAATGACGCAAAGGAGATTGATCCAATGTGTCACACGCGTCAGAAGCGCATGGCGGTAAACCACGCGCCGCTGTGAATTCGAGGCCAGCGCAGGAGCCGCCTCTTGAATTTCGGTCATGTTCCGCTTCCGATTCAAACTTTCCCGGCGCGACGGGCGAACCCGCTCCAGCGCAACGACTGGAGCGGGTAACGCGGCCCCTGGACTTACTTGTCGCCCTTCATTGCGTCGCCTTTCATGGCGTCGCCTTTCATGGCGTCGCCCTTCATCGCATCACCTTTCATGGCGTCGCCCTTCATCGCATCCCCCTTCATGGCGTCGCCTTTCATCGCGTCGCCTTTCATGTGATCGCCGGCCGTGGTCTCCGTCTTCATTTTGTCTTCGGCGGAGGCCGCGCTCGCATATACGGAGCCGACGATCAAAAAGGTGACGGCCGCAAAGCGGGCCATGGCGTTTCTGGTGTTCATAAAACTCTCCTGTCGATACGCGGCGCTCAAGGCCGCGCGTAAACGCGCCACATGCAGATCTGCAAGAGCGCCATTTGGAGTCAGCCGACTGCCGCCAACATTGGGCTCCAACAGGAATACGGTTGCAAACGTCGAAACGTTACCTGCTTTTTGCGATTGTCCTCTCAGGAGACGCGTTCGCTCAATGGGCGGCCCGCCGTTTTTGTTGATGACTTTGCAATAAGGCCGCGGAAGATCCGGGCGCAAGCGCGGCAGGAAATAACAGCTGCGGCGTTCATTCGAGGCACCTTCGGCCACGCCATTCCACCGTCTAGGCGCGGCGACGCGCGGCGGCCGCGTTAGAGTCGGCGGGATCGTCCGTCGGATAAAGCTCGCTCAATGGCCGCGAGACGCCATCGGGACAGACAATGCGGACATGGAAGCGCTTCAGGCGTCGCGGATGCGACACGCCGCAGCTATGAGCGATCACTTCCACGTCGCGCCGCAAATTGCGGCAGTAATTGGCGACCCTTACAGCTTTGTCGGCTGGATCGAGACCTTTTTGCAGTCGCTTGTCGTGCGTTGTGACGCCCGTCGGGCAGGTATTTTTGTTGCATTTGAGGGACTGAATACAGCCAAGCGCGAACATAAAGCCCCTGGCCGAATTGACAAACGTCGCCCCTGCGCACAACGCCCAGGCGACGTCGGCGGGGGTGGTCAGCTTGCCTGATGCGATGATGGGGATGCGCTCGGCGAGACCGTGGCTTTTGATGATATCTCGAACGAGCGGGAGCGATTCGCGGATCGGAAGTCCGACATTATCCATGAGCGCCATGGGCGCCGCTCCGGTGCCGCCATCCCCGGAATCGAGCGTAAAGAAATCGGGGCCGGCTCCGCGCGCCAAAACCTTCGCCATGAGGTCGTCGAGCCAGCCATAGGCGCCGAGCACGGCTTTGACGCCGACCGGCTTTTGGGTGATCGTCTTCACTCGTTCGATGAAATCAAGCAATTCGTCATTGCTGTTGATTTCGGGGTGGCGATTGGGGCTGATTGAATCCTCGCCGACCGGTATTCCTCTAATCCCGGCAATCTCAGGCGTCACCTTCACGGCTGGCAGAATTCCGCCTTTGCCGGGCTTCGCGCCCTGCGAGAGCTTGATTTCAAACATTTTGACCTGTGGAAGATCGGCGACCTCGCGCAATCTGTCTTCGTCCAGGGTTCCATCGGAATGACGCACGCCATATTTAGCGGTGCCGATCTGAAAGATGATATCGGCGCCGCCTTCCAGATGGTAGGATGACAGGCCCCCCTCCCCTGTATTCATCCAGCATCCGGCCATTCGCGCGCCCTTTGATAGAGCCAGCACCGCAGGGCCAGACAGCGCGCCAAAACTCATTCCGGAAATATTGAAAAACGACCGGGCGAGATAGGGGTGTGGCGAATCCGGCCCGATCACGAACGGCGGCGGCGGTTCGACATCTTCATCAAGCGTTGGGTAAGGGCAATTGACGAAGATGGGCGTTCCGGATTCCCGGATATATTTGGTGGAGCCAAATGCGACGGTCGAGTCGCTGTCTTTCGACGCGCGCTCCACCCAGTTCCGCTCGGCTCGGTTGAAGGGAAGCTCATCCCGGTCCATCGCGAAGAAATATTGCCGGAAGAATTCGCCCAGATTCGAGAATATGTAGCGCAAATGTCCGATGACGGGGTAGTTGCGCAAAATGGCGTCGCGCGTTTGCCGCCGGTCCAGGACAAACACGATCAACAGAGCGAGGGCGCCACAGCCAAGGGCGAACACGAACAATGTGGAAAGCAGATCCACAGCTTGCATGATAGACGACGAGAGTGCGGTCATCGAGGCTCGGCCTTGCTCGTTTCTTGTTCTATCAGCGATACGTTAAACAGGCGGCGACTATCGCAGGCTGGCGGCCGTAACCAGTCCGCCCGGGACGTTGCGATTTCCGGCTTCCTCAAGAAGTTGCTGGATCACCCGTTCCGAATTCTCGTAATCCTCCTCGCCGAAATGATGATGTCTGATGCGGCCTTGCGCGTCCGCGAAATAGGAGGCCGGCCAATATTCATTGCCGAAGGCCTTCCAGATCGCATACGTCGTGTCGACGGCGACGGGATAGTCAATGCCAAGCCGCGCGACGGCCTTGCGCACATTGGCGGGATCCTTCTCGAAGGAAAGTTCGGGTGTATGCACGCCGATGACGACAAGACCGTGGTCGCGGTATTTTTGCGCCCAGGCGCGGACATGGGGGAGCGCGTGCAGGCAATTGATGCAATTGAACGTCCAGAAATTGACCAGCACCACCTTGCCGCGGAGCGCCTGCGGCGTCAGGGGCTGCGAGTTCAGCCATTCGACAGCGCCCGCGAATCCCGGCAACGCGCCTTCGACGGGAAGAGCGGACGTCGCGTGGGCGGCGGCCTTTGTGACGCCAAGGTCCGCCGCCGGCGCCTCCGGCTGCAGGAAGGCGACGTTGGTCAGCATTGCCTCGGCTCCCAGCGCCGGCGTCGAGCGCCAGCTGCTGTGGCCAAAACCGCCTGCGCCGAGAGACGCGGGATCTGCGGTCGGCGCCGCCCGCGGCGTGAAGACATCATGCGCCCTCGCCCGATTGAGCAGGCGCTTTTCAATCGACGTCGTATTGGCGAAGTCGATCTGCGACAGAAGTTCGACGTCGAGCCCCGTCGCGATAAGCGCCACCGCCGCCAGCACGGCGACGCCAAGCCCCCGCCGCAGCCAAGCGCCGGCGGCAAGCGTGTGCTTCAACAAGGCGCCGACCTTGGCGCCTGCAAAAAGCGCCAGAGCCAAAGATGTTGCGGCGCCGCATGCATAGGCGAAGAGGAGGAACGACGTCCCGATGCTCGCGCCATTCAGCGCGGCGCCGGTCAGGATGAGGCCGAGAACCGGGCCGGCGCAGGGCGCCCACAAGAACCCCGTGGCGACTCCGAGGAGAACCGAGGCGTAAGGCGCGGCGGGCCTGTCAGCCGCAAAGCGTAATGAAGATAGCCGCTCGCCAAGCGCCACCAGAGGCCGGTTGATCCATTCAGCGAGCCCTTCGGACAGGAGCGTCAAAGCAAACAGGACAAACAGCGCCAAAGCCGCGAAGCGCGCATATTGGTTCGTTGCGACGGCCCAGCCGCCGCCAGCCGCGGCAAGCGTGGCGAGACCGGTAAAGGCGGCGGCCATCCCAAACAGCATAGGCAGAGCGCTCCGCAGAAAGGGCTGGCCGGCGCGTGCGAAAACAAAAGGCAGAACGGGGAGAATGCAGGGACTGAGGATGGTGAGAACGCCCGCTAGATAGGCCGCAATCAGAAGTGTCACGGTAGAATCTCCCGGGCTCGTATGATGCTTGCGCAGCCAGGCGTCCGGCCGGCTCAGGCGAGCGCTCGCGGCGCCGCCGATGCCTGCAGCCGACGCGGTAAGGCGCCTTCAGTTGGTCGTCCAATGCTTCGCGGAAGAGAGGGAGGCTGTTACAGCCAAGAGCAGCCGATTTGATCACGTCGGCGTGATAACCAGTCTCTTTCGGCCACGGCGAGCCAGGTGCAATCACGCCCGTCGCGCCCATATAGGCTTGAAACATGAACTTCCGGATTACCGATGCTCCGTGTTCAGATGGATCTGTTCGAGCGTTCCCTTCTTCCCGGCCTGAGGCTCGGCGAGAACATCGTCTCGCCCGCGGCGGAGCGGACTTTGATCGGCGCCATAGATGCAGCGCATCTATCGCCGTTCCGCTTCCAGGGCTGGCTTGGCAAGCGCGTGACCGCCTCATTCGGTTGGCGCTATGACTTCGAGAACGCCAGCTTCGGGCCGGCCGAACCGATTCCAGAGTTTCTGCTACCCCTCCGCGAAAGCGCCGCCAGTTTTGCCGGCCTGCCGGCGGGGTCGCTGGCTCAGGCTCTGTTGATCCGCTACGATCCCGGCGCCGGGATCGGCTGGCATCGCGACAGGCCGCTGTTCGAGCGTGTCGTCGGCATATCTCTTGGCGCTCCCGCCGTGCTGCGGTTTCGGCGCCGGGCGGCGGCCGGATTTGATCGGGCCAATGCGCCGCTGGCTCCGCGCTCGATCTATCATCTGAGCGGGGATGCTCGGCATTTATGGGAGCATAGTATCGCCAAGATGGACGTCGCCCGCTGATCGATCACTTTCCGCACCATTTCCGACGAAGGGCTGGTCGAAGCGGAGAGGGCCAGTGGCGAGCAGCGATGAACGACAGCGTGGATCTGGCTCGCCTTCCGCCTGCAAACCGTCTCGATTGCGCTTCGGCGCTGGTCGAAGCGAGGCCGCGTTACTACATAAGCGCTGAACCTCCATTTCCGCATAAGGAGTGACATATGACCACGCAAACCGAACGGGCCGTTCTTGCCGGCGGCTGCTTCTGGGGCATGCAGGATCTCATACGCCGCTATCCCGGCGTGATCTCAACCCGCGTCGGCTATACGGGCGGCGACGTGCCCAATGCGACCTACCGCAACCACGGAACCCATGCCGAGGCGATCGAGATTATCTTTGATCCCGAAAAGATCAGCTATCGGACGCTTCTTGAGTTCTTCTTTCAAATACACGATCCAACGACGCGCAACCGTCAGGGCAATGACGTCGGGCTGAGCTATCGCTCGGCCATCTTCTACACCAGCGAGGAGCAGAAGCGGGTCGCCGTCGACGCCATCGCCGATGTTGACGCGTCAGGTCTCTGGCCGGGTCGCGTCGTAACGGAAGTCGCGCCGGCCGGCGATTTCTGGGAGGCCGAGCCGGACCATCAGGATTATCTGGAGCGGTATCCGAGCGGATACACTTGCCATTTCATCCGCCCTGACTGGAAGCTCCCGGTCCGGACGGAAGCGCATAAGCAGTCCGGCGCGGCATAGCCCGCGTCGCGCCGATCGCGCCGCCATGAGTATTCGTCAACATGCCGCCGGCGGCCGGCGATTTCGGGCGCTGCGGAGGAACTGACGCGCTAGCGGATATGGCGAACCGCCAGCGCGATCAGTTCGGCGAGGCTCCCGGCGCCAAGTTTTCGCCGCAGCAAGGAGCAGACATTTACGACGGTCTTGTAGCTGACCCTCAACTCGTCGGCGATGGCCCGATAGGATTTTCCTTCCGCGAGGAGCGCGAGAGTCTGAATCTCCCGCCGCGACAGGTTGGCAAGCGGGTTTGACGAGGCGTGCGCGTTGATGAGCGCCACCTCGGTGGCGACTGTATTGCTGAGATAGGGTTTGCCGGAAGCAACTCTCTTGAAGGCCTCGATGAATTCGTCCGGCCCGGCGTCTTTCACGACATAGCCCATCGCTCCCGCCTCCAGGGCGCGGCCGATGATAACGGGATCAGAATGCATGCTGAAAACCAGAATTCGCGCCTTTTGGTCGCGCAGCCGCATGCGGCGGATGAGGTCCAGTCCTGCCAGCCCATTGCTCTTGATGACGAGATCGATAATCACGATATCCGGCTTCGCCCGATGAAAGAGGCGATATCCTGACACGACGTCGCTGGCGGAGAAGACCGGCGAGACGCCAATCTCCTCGAGGAGACGCTGAGAGGCCTGCAGAAGGATCGGGTGGTCTTCGATGATAAGCGCTGATCTCATTATGGCGGGTCTGCTTTCATAGTGCGGCTCCGTTGCGCCGCTTGACTGCAGCCGCAGGGCGTCAAATGGGGAGAATCACGCACACGCGCGCGCCAAATCCATTCCGATTGGCGAGCGCCCAGACGCCGCCGAGAGCGTCGATGCGTTCCTTCATGCCGGAAAGCCCAAATCCGGCTTGAATGTCGTCCGTAATTCCTTCGCCGGAATCCTGAACAATCAAGTGCAAGCACTTCTTGTACTTTGCATTTTGCTGGGTGTCTTCCGTTTCGTAAAGTTCGATCGTAATCGTCGACGCCGTCGAATGCCGAATGGCGTTGGTCACGCTTTCCTGAACGCACCGGTAGACCGTCAGATCTATTGGCTCGCTGTAGGAGTATTGGAGGTCTTGCGCATTTAGAGAAATGGAAATTCCCGCGTGAAGTTTTGCAAGATCTGCGATGAGAATTTCCAATACCCTTTGCAAAGAAACATGGCCGAGCGCCATTGGTCGCAAGCTCGTGAGTATACCACGATTGGCGACCCGCATGCGTTCGATGATTTCAGCCATCAGATTCGTCTGCTCGGACAGCATCTCCACCGCCTTCGAATTGTCCGGCTGCCTCAAGGATGCGGGAATAGTCCTGAGACGACGCAGGCTGGCGCTCAGCCCGAAAAAGCATGGCCCGAACTCATCGTGCAGATCGAGCGCGATGCGCCGGCGTTCTTCGTCCTGCAGATTGATCAACCGCTGATTGAGTCTGCGATTTTCGCCATGCGTCTCCCCCAGCGCCGTAGCGAGATGGTTGAAGCGGCGGACGATCTCGGCAAGTTCGCGGATGCGCGGCTCCGCGACGCGCGTTGCAAAGTTCTGGCGTTCAAGATCGGACAGCCCAAGCGAGAGCCTGGTCAGCGGCACGAGAATTCGGCCAAAAGTCAGGTACAACATGCCAAGTATCGCCAGATTGGCGACGAAAGCGATCATGGCCAGGGCCGACATATCCTCCCAGACTTCCGCCACTTCATCTTGCGGGGCCTCAATGATGAACACTGTTCCGATCTTGCGATGCTGCGCGATGATTGGCATCTGATGCCGCTCCGCAGGCGGGGCGATCAAAGACACAAACCAGGCGGGAGCAGGTTCGCGCTCCCGTAACTGATCCGTCGCCAGCGCGCGATCGACGAGGATTTCCTGCTGGTTCGCGTCGAATACCGCAAACCGGACATGCCGGATAAAACCCAGCTGCTGCGCCAGCGTGTTGAGAAGGCGATCTGCCGGCGTATGTGGTTCGGTCAGGCGAACCGATTCAGCGACCAGCATTTCCGCCAGCCGCACAGACACTTTCATCTCGATCAGCGCCGCGTGGCGAGCTTTGACGATGATGACGGCCGCGCAAACAATCCCGGCCAGAAGATCGATCAGGATGAAGCCCAAAATCAGCTGCGTGCGAAGCGAGAGCATCCATCGGGCGGGCGGTGGCGACGAAGAATCGGTCATGTCTCGACTTTTGACGACAGGGCTCGACTCCCATACACGTTCTATGGCGCATGTTGGTAGCGGCTTCTCAGGTCCGCGAGCGCCTCGTTGCTGTCTTTCCCCTCCATTCTCAAATTGACGTAGTGCTGGCAAAGTTCGCCATACAGAAGTTTGCGCCCACTGAATTCCGCCAGCTCCGTGAACTTATCCAGAATGGCGTCGTAATTTTCCTCGATCCCGTGTTCGGACAGAGTTGTTGAAGTTTGCACCGTTCGATTGGCGATCATTCGCTGATCTTCCACGAACAGCTTTGAGGCTTGCCTGAGAAACAGATCATAGACCGCGGCCATGGCGCTGTCCTTGGCCGCCGGCTGAAAGTTGCGGCGGCTTGCGAGCCACCAGCCGAGTTCGACGTGGTCGCCAGGATAAACCCATGTGGGAACGGACGGCGCTTCGTCCTGCGCGATAGTATGCCTCTCGGGCGAGGGAGCGTCCTCGCTACAGGCCAACAGCAAAGACATCAAAGAGAGAGCGATCGCGCCCGGCAGCGCCAATCCGTGGGCCGTCCGCAGAAATTTGCGATCGTTCATGCGATATCGCCTTTACCGAACGATGAGCATGCCTGGCTCAAAGCGCCGGATCGCCCGCTATGCGCAGGGCTGCGCGCGGGCCGCCGCCCGTCCTGATCCGCCGGGTCTCAAGGCCGGCTGCGAGATCGATCACGGAAATGTCTCCGGAGAACCAGTTCATGACATAGGCTTTCCCAAGGTCTGGCGCGACCACGACGCCTTCCGGATAGCGGCCGACCTTTACCCTGACGGCCGCCTCCAGCCGGTTTAAAGCGATGAGCGACAGCGTCCCGGCCTGTTGATTGACGACGAGAAGCGTCTTGCCGTCGTCCGCGACGGCGAGCCCATAGGGCATCGGGCCGGAAGGGAACGCGCCCGCCACGACAAGGCGCTCCGTGTCGATCAGGGCGACGTTTCCGCCGCGGACGTTTGCCACGTAAAGACGCCCGCCGTCGGGCGCCAGAGCGAGCACAAAAGGCCCCTCCCCGACCGCAAGCGCCGCAATGCGCTCTTTACGATCCATGTCAATGACGCCGATCGTTGAATCCTGCCTTTCAGCGACATAAAGGCGGCGGCGCGCCGGGTCGGCGACGATCAGTGCGGGCGCGCGCCCGATTGCGATGCGGCCATTGATTTCGCCGCTGCCGCGATTGACGCGGATCAATACGGAGTCATTCCAGTCGCCAACGAGAAGCTCGTCGTTGGCGGCGACCGCCAGCCCGAAAGGCGTCCCGCCAACATAGAATGTCTGGAGCAGCTTCTGCTCCCGCACGCCAATCACAGAGATTTCTCCGGAATCTGGATGCGTCGCATAAATAGTGGACCCGTCGGGCGCGCTGGCGAGAGCGGCGGGCCCTGCGTCGAGCGGGATCGCCGTCGTCACCTCATCGCGCGCGGGGTCAATGACGAGGATCCGCCGACCGTCCTGGTCGGCGACATAGATGCGCGATCCGACGCTTGCGCGCACGGGCGCTGCGGTCGCCTGAGGCGCCGCAAGGGCGAGGCCGAACGCGCCGGAGAGGAGATCGCGCCGCGTGACCACCCGCTTCTCCTAAGGTTTTGCTTCGGCTTTTGCCTTTAGTCCAGCCAGCCCCGCTTTCATAAATTCCGACATGGATTTTTGGGCTGCCTCATCGTTCAGATCATCCGGCGGAAAATTGCCGGTGTCGCCGCGATAGAAGCGGCCGAACCATTCGACCGTGCTGCCGCCATCGGCGGCGGGCTTGACGCTCAAGGTCGCCGAATAAAAGCTCACCGCCAAGGCGTCGAGATTGGGGTCCTCGAGGCGGTAGCTATAGGTCATTCCGGGCGCGTCGTAGTCGTCGAGATCTTCCATCAGCACGCCGCCTTTTTTCAACGTCAGCTTTCGCGTCGCGCCCGCCTTATTCCCGTCGGTAGACTGGCTTTCTGCGATCAGGGGATGCCAGCTCGAAATCGCGCCGAAATCGGCGACGATCGCCCACACCGCTTCCGGGCTGGCCGCGATGGCGATGGTTTCTTCGGCCTTTTGCGGGGTCGGCCCATGCGCCGCCGCCGCAGTCGCGAAAAAAAGGAATGCGACAATCGAAAAGAGATGTTTCATGCCCGCGATTTTCTCCAGATTGCGAGGGTTGAAAAGCGATCTGCGCGCAATTGCTTCAGACGATTCCACAAGGGGGGAACCCCGTAGAGTGCGACGAGCAGGATGAGCGCCAGTCCAAGGGCGAAAGGCCGCAGCGGGCGTTCCCGCTCAACCGGGTGGGGCCGCGCCTCCGCCAGAATGGCCTTGAGGAGCGCTGGGGGGTCCTCAAGACGAATAAAGCCAAGACCTGTCTTGTCGCCGAGCGCCTTGAGATAGGGCTCGCGCACCGACGACAGATGTTCCGTTCCTGCCGCCGCCGCCGATCCGAACGGCGCATTGCGCGGATTATATCCCTCGCGCTGCTCCGCATCTGCCGGCGGCGGTCCGAAGCGATTTTCGTGCGGCACATCGTTGACGCCGTAAAAGCCGATTTCGCGGCCTTCGGCGTCGAATTTCGGAATGGGAGAGAGCGCAAAGCCGCCCGTTCCGACGATGAGCCCTTTCACCGCGCCGCGCTCGCCCGTAAATTCAGGGCCGCCCGAGGCTGGCAAAGGCGGCGCCTCCTGACCGTCGGTGAAGAAGACGAGATCGGCATTCACCTCATGCGCCATGTCGATGGCCCGATAGAGCCCAGACGCAATATGGCTGTCGCCTTCCCACGCCATGCGCCAGTCGAGCCCGGCAATGGCGCCGTCGACGGGCGCAAAGGCGCCGCAGACATCGATCGGCTCAAACAGAAGAAAAGGCTGGCGCTCCGTGAAGATGGCGAGGCCCACGCGCGCCGGACATGGCAGGTCGGGAAGGATCGCCCGCAGGCTTGCTTTCACGTGTTCAAGCCGGCTGACGGGATGGCCGCTTTCGCTGTAGTCGCGCGTATTCATGCTGCCTGTGATGTCGACGACAACCAGAAGATCGACGCCATTGGCCTTGCTTCGGAAGCTTGGCAGCCCGAAACTTGCAGCGAGCAGAAGGACGATGGCGCAAAGCAGCCAGAAGCGCCCGTCGCGCAGCGTCTCACGGCGCGGAAAGCGCGCCTCGATGGTCACGGCAAACCCCGCGGCTTACCCGGCAGATCGGTCCAGAACTCTCCCGGTTTGGCGGGGATTTCTTCGCCGCGCGTTTCGTCGAAGCCGGGGAAATCGCGGATGAGCCGCATCGCGACGTCAAGATTATAGCGCGCGTCCCACAGGCCCGGGTCGAGGCTCAGCGCCTGCCTGTAGTCTGAGCGCGCAAGATTGACGAGGGGTTCGGCCTTTTCGATTTTGCCGCGCTCGATGAGATCAAAGCCAAGACGCATTCGTGCGTTGGCGAGATCGTAGCGCGCGCGCGCCTGCACAGGCGCGCCGGCCTTTTGATCCAGAGCGTTGACGAGCGCTTGCGCTTCGTCGATCGAATCGTGAGTAAGCAGAAATTGAATGCGGGCGAACAGGACATCGCCCGAGTCATTGAGCGAAACCGGGACGTCGCGCCCCTCGCGAAGGGCGGCGATTTTGCGGTTATCCGCACTGGCCGCAACGTATTTTGCGGCGGCGCAGGCGGCGCCGGCGAGAGAAGCCGCGAGGAGGCCAACGAGAAGAGGCGATCTTGCCCTGCGCGCGATTTCGGCAAGGCGGGTCCGGAACTTTCGCATTATGCAGCTCTCCTGCGGGAGGGCCGTGCTGCTTCAGGAAGACCCAGCGGCAGGCTGCTCGTGAAGAGACCTGCCTCGAAAATCTTCGCGGCGACGAGCGCGAGGCTCGAAAGCAGCGCAAGCGCCGCAAAGAAGCCGGTGAGATCTTCCGTCGGCAAGCGTTCGCGATAGACGATTGGATGCGTCTCGAGCCGTCCGATCTCCGCAACTGCAGCCTCGACAGCGCCGGGATTTTCGACCTCGAATGCCTTGTAGGGAATTTTGAGGCTCTTGAAGAAGATATCGAGATGACGCTCGGGCATCGCCTGCGGCGTATCCTCCCCCGGCTTGGGCGTATCCGAGATGCCTGTAGAGTTGGCCGTACGAAGAAAGAGCCAGTACAGATTGACCCGCGTGCGCGCAAAGGTCGTTCGCAAAGTCTGCTGCACTTTTGGATCGATCACAGCCGCGCCGTCCGAGACGAGCAGAAGCACGCGCGAGGACTGGCCCGCGTCCTCGGACAGGAGGCTTAGCGCCGTCGCAAGACCTCGCCCAATGTCGGTGTAATCAAGGCCCGGACGATCAATCGCGGCGACGGCCCCAAGCACAGCGTCCATTTTGTCAGTCAGCGGAAGCATGCGGATCGGCGAGGTCGAAAATCCGACCACGCCGAAGCGATCATGCTGCCGTCGCCGAACATAGTCCTGAAGGACGCGTCGCGCCGCGTTTGCCTTCGACTCCTCGCCGCCCTCCGGCGGGCGTCCGGCAAAGGTCTCGTTCATGCTGCCGCTGCGATCGATGAGGAGCGCGGTCTCGGCGCCGTCGCCAATCTTCTCAACAAGCTCCCCGCCACGACGCGGACCGGCGAGCGCCAGCGCTGTCGATCCGATGGTGGCGACAGCGGTAAAAGTCAGCGCCAGGGATATAAGGCGCGACAGGCCGTCAACCGGAACGCTAGCGAGCGAAGGGAACGCCGAACGGCGCAGAA
This sequence comes from Methylocella silvestris, assembly GCF_002891535.1. Taxonomy (GTDB): domain Bacteria; phylum Pseudomonadota; class Alphaproteobacteria; order Rhizobiales; family Beijerinckiaceae; genus Methylocapsa; species Methylocapsa silvestris_A. The sequence continues at coordinate 29,895 of NZ_PDZR01000017.1, forward strand.
CGCCGCCAAGCAGCGGCAGCGCCGCCAGCGGCGTCAGCCAGAGCAATTGGGGATCGGCGAAAGAGAGGCTCATGCCGCGGCTCGCTCGAGCTTCGCGAGGCGCTGGCTGAACGAGACAAGTTCCGTTGGCGGCAAGAGGCGCTCTGCTCCCGTCTCGTCGCTGGCGAAGAAGATGCGATGTGAGGCTCTGTAGAAGCGCGTGAAGCTCTCTGCCTCGGCGCGATAATCTGGATGTTCGGCAAGAAAGCTCTCAAGATCTTCCGCCAGCACGCGGCGTCCGGCGGCAACGTCGATCGATTGATGCATGGTTCGGAGCGCGGCGCGAAACTGGTCCGTCGACCCGTCCCGCCGCATCCTGCCAAGACGCCGGGCTGCGAGCGCGAAGGGACGCGCCTGCGGGCGTCGAAATGGCGGCCACGAACGATCAAAGGCCACAAGCCCGAGCATCAGCGCCGAAACGCTCGAAAGGATCAACAGGGCGCGCCGACTCGCCCCGAGACTAACCGGCGCAGGAGCAATATCGGCGCGCAGAAAATCGACGGGATCATTTGCAGTCGGGAGTATCTCGCGCAGCGGCGACACGCTGAACGACCAGGGCGCCACAGACGCCTTGGCGGAATTTTCGCCGGACTTGAAGATCAAGTCGAAGCCCGGAATCGTCATGCGCCGGACGTCGAGCGCAACGTAGAAATTCTGATAGGCAAGTCGCAGGCGCCATTGTCTCGGATTGCCGCCGAGATCGTCAACGGAAACGCTGCGAAGATCGAGCCAATAGGCGACCGGCCCCGCCTTCGGCAGCGACGCGGGGTCGATCAAATAGCCAGAGTCGACGGCGACGAAGACCTCAAGGGTGATGAGGTCGCCGACAAAATAGCCAAACGGCCGCGGCTCCTCCCTTTGCACAGAGACAATTTGCGCCTCGGCCAGGGGACAGGAGACAGCGAGACACAACCAGATGAAAGCCATGCGCCACATTCGCGTCAGGCTTCCATAAGCTGGCGCGACAAATTTTCGATGTCGAGGCGGTCGGCGACTGTCACGGGAGTGCGTCCGTAGCGCATGAACAGGCGCCGCAAAGCGCTCTTGCGCCGCGCGGCCTCATCCAGCCATTTGCGGCGGAGGGCCGGACGCATGAACACGACCCGCCTCTGGCCCGTCTCCAGATCCTGCATCTCGATAAGACCCCATTCGGGCAAATCGGTCTCCTCGGCGGAATCGCCAACGATAATCGGCACGACATCGTGGCGGATAAGATTTGCAAGAAGGGCGTCTGTGACGGCTGCCGTTTGACGGAAATCGGAAAGGACAAAGACGAGCTTGCGGCGTCCGGCGAGCAGGTTTGCGGCCTCGGCTAATCCGGCCGCGCTCCGCCCAGCGGGAGTCGACCGGCGAAACAATTCCCGGATTTCCGTCTCAAGGCTTCGCCGGCGCGTCGCTCTGATCTGGAAATCCCGGCGGATGTGCGCGTCCGCCCCTATGATCCCGAAGGCGTCGCCGTAACGATGCGCCGCACGCGCCATGGCGACGCAGATGTCTTCAACGAGGCCAATCTTCGCCGCGTGTCCCACAAAACCCATCGAGGCCGAAAGATCGACCAGCGCATAGACGTCGACGACGTTGCGCGGCTCAAAACGGCGCACATGTATCTCACCGAACGGATCGCGCAGACTAGCGCGAAGATCGATCCGGCGCGCTTCCGGATAGCGTGAAAAAGGCGCGTGATTGCGGAACAGGCCGAGACTGCCGGCATCGGCGCCCGGATGAGCGCCGGGGCGGCCCGTGCGCGGACGGGCGTGCGGGCGATAGGCGAGGAGCGCATCATCGGTCATCGGGAAGTCCTAGGGCGACGCAACCGTCTCAAAGACACGCCGGCAGAGCTCCGCGACCAGCGCCTCGCGACGCAATTCATAGATCGAATCGAGGAAAATGCGATGCGCCATTGTCTCAACGAAGACGTCGCGCACGTCTTCCGGCAGGAGAAGATCGCGCCCCTCGAGCCATGCGCGAACGCGGGCGGCGCGAACAAGAAAGCTCAGTCCGCGCGGACTCCCGCCGCCCTGGATCAGCCGCTCCATGTCGACATCCGCAAGCTCTATCCCGAATGAAAGCGGATCGCCGATCGCCTGCCAGAGCGAAACAACATAGTCCTCGATGACCGGGCTTGCGCGAACGTGTTCCTGAATGGCGCGAGCCACCTCGTCCAGCGCCCGATAATCAACCACATCGGGCCGGACTGAACCGACCAGCGCATCCGCGTCGTGGAAGCGCGTCTCGAATATCAGGCGCCGCCGCGTTTCCCTGTCGGCCGGCGCTTCAATTCCGATCTCCATGAAGAACCGGTCCCGCGCGGCCGCCGGCAATTCGAATGTTTCCTCCCGCTCGACGCGATTGCGGTCCGCGAAAACCTGGAGAAATGGAAAATGGTAATCCCGATCAAACGCCGAAAGACTGCGTTCGGCCATGAGCCGAAGCAAAAGCGCATGGACTTGCGGCCGCGCGCGGTTGATTTCGTTGAAGAAGAAGATTGAAAGTTCTTCGCCGCCGCGAAGCACCGGACCCGGCTCGACTCGCGGGCGGCCGTCCGCTGCAAGATAGGTATGATAGAGGAGATCGCCCGGCATCAGGTCGATCGTGCCTTCGACCCGCTCGAAAGCGCCGCCGATCGCACGCGCAAATGCGCGCAGAAGAGTCGTCTTTCCGGTGCCGACATCGCCTTCGAGCAGCACATGTCCGCGCGCGAATACCGCGATCGTCAGGAACTTTATCGCGCGTTTCTGACCAAGAACAACCGTGCCGATCTCAGCCTGCAGCGCATGAGCTGCTTTGCGCCATGCCACGAGATCTGGAACAGACTCTTGCTGAGGCGCCGCTGTCATATTTTCCGTCGTGCTGGGTGTCAGGGTCGAGGCGCTGAGCGCTGCGTCCCGCCCCCGGCAATGCGCGGGAACGGGACTACAATTCGCATGCGGCGGAGCGAAGGCGCCGGCGCGCCCCCGAAAATCAGTCTGAGATCTTCTCAACCTCATAGACGAACTTGCCGGTCTTTTTGAAAGCCGCCACGCGCTTGGCGTTTCGCTCTTCCATAGCCGTGATCGACTCTGACTGCTTGGCCAGTTCCTTCGGATTGTGCTTCGGATCATATTTCGAGCCGGCGACCTTCGCCGGGAATCCCGGCTTCGGCTCCCAGCAATTGCCCGGCGCCACACAGGTCTGCCCATCATAGGCTGCGACAGGAAAGCTTGTAACCGCAAGCACGAAACCAGCGGCGCAAACCGAGGGTAATGCATATGCAATCTTCTTGAGCATGGGGTTCTCCTCCGGGTTAATCGCGGTGTTTTGCGCGATATCGCTTGGCGGCCATTGTTGGTCGCCTATTATTTGTCTTGCGTCGCAGCTGGCTTGGCCTGGCTGGCCGGATTGCAGAGACCTGGCGAATCCGCCGGGATCGGCGCATCATGTTCGCTGTAGGGCTTGAAGTGCGCTTTTTCCTCCGGAGTCAGCCAGACTGCTCCGCTGGCGCCGTCCTTATAGAGGTGACGGACCCACGACATGACCTGCAGTATCTCATCAAGCGTCAGGTTGAGCGACTGCGGTCCCATCTGCGCTTGCGCGCCGCCGAAAATCGTCTCGAACATGCCCTGATCGGTCTGATTCTTCGGATAGGTCCAGTAGTCATCGTTAAGGCCGGGACCAATCTTGCCTTCGGCTAGATGGCCGTGACAGCCCGAGCAGGCGGTCAGGAAGATTTGCGAACCTGCGTATAGGCAGCTCTTGTCTGAGCTATAGGGATTGTGTCCGGTTTGCAAAAAGCGCTTCACCCCCTCCGTGTTGCGCCCATCCGGCAAGGCGTCATCGAGCGACATAGGCTCGCCAGTCACCGTATTCCTGAGATCGAGACTGGTAGTTTGTGCGAGAGCTCCGAAGCAGATCGTGGCGGTCAACACGGGAAACACGAGGTTCCGATAGAATTTCAAACGCTTCATTATAGATTCCAGGTCACGCAAAGTTTCTCTCATTGACGCTTATCGGCGCGGCCGGTCACATCCCCTTGTCGAGCAGGGGAATGCCCTCCTCCTTGAGAATTGAGGTGATCCTGGGCTGAGCTTTCGCGAGGCCTGCGTTCACCTCCTCGAGAAGAGCAACGTCGTCTTTTCGCACCCCGACAGACTGATCGAAATGTTGCGACACCTTCGTTCCGTCAGCGCCTGTTGTGTCGTCGGAAATCACCGTCATGCGAAGCGGCTCCGGCGAGGCCTTCACGTAACGCGCCACTTCTGGTGCAAACGCCGCCGCGAGACGGGCGTTGCCAAGAACGACTTCCTCGACGATCTTCGACGGCGGAATCTGCGTATACTCGTTCCGTGGCGCCTTGAAGTTCACCAATGAATACAAATAGGACATATTGTCTTCATATTTGCCGAGATCTTTCAACATCACCTCTCCCGGCGACCCGAACGAAACGGCGATGTGGCCGACTTTGTCAATTCGCGGATCTTTCCAGGACTCGATGTCAAGATTTTCATTTTCACGCGAGAGGAAGACATAGGCCGAACGATAATAGGGCGCGCTCGAAAGCACGCGCGGGTCGCCCGTATCAACGCCGATGACGACATCGCAGAGATTTTTGTCGAGATAGTCTCTGACGAGGTAGATCGCCGGTCGTGCGGTCCACACAAAGACAGGCTTGCGATTCATCGCCTCGGCGAGCGCGATTGCAATATGGTTCTCGAACCCTGCGCCGCCCTTGATTGAGAACGGCGCCTCTTTTTCCGACGCGCAGATTCTCAGTTCCTTGCTTTTGTCGGCGCTCGCTTGCTCCGCAATCGCGCCGCCGCTGAAGGCGACAAGCGCCGCGCCGGCAAGCCAGCCGAAAAGAAGATTGTCGCGTCGCATGGCTTGGGTATCCCTTGGGTTCATCGAGGAAAAGGAGCGGAACGCCAGAATGTTCGGTCCGGAGGCCAGCGTTCCGCTCTGAACGTTTCGCGGTTGGTCGGGGGAAGCCGCGAAACGTCGTTTGAGGGCGGTTGTGCTCGGCCTTATTTGCTCGATGCAAACTCGCCGAGATTCACGTCGTCATAGGGGCCCTTCCCGTCGAGCGAGAAGACCATCGTGCCGCCGCCCATCTGGGTGTAGTGCGCGAGCTTTTTGAAGGCGCCAACGGCGCCGAGGCCCGCTGTCGGATCCTGAAGGTCGAACACAAGGCCAACACCCGGCCATCCGCCGACGCCATAGTTGATGGCTACGTATTGAATGCCCTTATGGGTGTAGGTGATCGGATATCCGATCGAGCCGGAAGGAAGCTTGAACTTCCACAGCAGCTCTCCGGTGTCGGTGTTGCGGGCCTTGATGAAGCCGTCGAGCGTGCCGTAGAAGACGAGATCGCCAGCCGTGGACATGGTGCCGCCCCAGACCGCGAATTTCTCCATCTTCTCCCATTTGAACTTGCCGGTGATGGCGTTGTAGGCCTTGACCTGTCCGAGGCCTTCATAGTTCTGGCGGTCGCCCTTCGGACCGGGATACATGTTCAGCGTCGCGCCGACGAAGAACTGACCCGCACGATAGGGAAGCATGAAAGGCTCCCAATCCATGCAGATATGGTTGATGCCCATGTAGAAGAGCTGCTTGCTGGCGTCGTAGGAGTCATGCCCCTGATTGTGATAGCCCATCGCTGACGGACACACCTCACGGGCCAGATGGTCCATACGCGTGCCGAACTCAGGATCGCGAACCGGCGTGCCCGACTTCAGATCGACCTGCTTGAAGACGTTGACGGTGTCATCGATCTTGTTGGCGCTAACGAGGTCGCCATTGGTCCGGTCAAGCGTGTAGACGATGCCGTTACGATCCGGATGGGTCAGAAGCTTGCGCAGCTTGCCATCCTTGTCTTTCTGATCAGACAGCATCATGACATTGACGCCGGCGAAATCCCATTCGTCGTGGGGGGTTTTCTGATAGCCGAAATGAGCCTTTCCGGTATCGACGTCACGACCGAAGATCGTCATGGTCCATTTGTTGTCGCCTGGACGCATGGTTTCGTTCCATGGCGCCGGGTTTCCGGTTCCGAAATAGGTCATGTTAGTGTCGGGGTCGAATGCGTACCATCCCCAGTTGGTGCCGCCGCCGATCTTCCAGGCGTCGCCTTCCCAGGTGGAAGTGCCAAGACCTTTCTGGCCATAATGGGGGTTTTTGATATTGAAATCGTCGGCGAGAAGAAGATCGGAATCCGGGCCCGTCGCATAGGCGCGCCATTTCTGCTCGCCTGTTTTGACGTCGTAACCCGTCACATATCCGCGCACGCCAAGCTCGGCGCCTGAGGATCCGACAAGAACGATGTCTTTCACGACATAAGGCGCGACGGTCAGCGTCGAGCCCACCTTGATGTCGGAATTTTCGACTTTCCAGAAGACTTCGCCAGTAGCGGCGTTCAAGGCGACGATATGGCCGTCGAGCTGCGTTTTGAGGATAAGCGAGGGAGTCTTGCCGTCTCCCGGCCAATAGGCGAGGCCGCGATTGACGACGTCGCAGCACGCGACCGCGCGCGCGGCGGGGTTTTGCTTCGGCTTATCCTCCCAAAGGATCACGCCCGGCTCGTCGAGATCAAGCGCGAAGGTCGTGTTGGGAAATGGCGCCGAGATAAACATCTTGCCGTCGACGACGAGGGGCGCGCCTTCATGGCCGTTCAATACGCCGGTCGAGAAGGACCAAGCGGGTCTCAGTTGCTTGACATTGCTCGTGTTGATCTGAGTGAGCTTGCTGAAATTGTCGGATTTATAATCCTTGCCCGGCATCACCCAATTGTCGTCGCTTTGTGACAATTGGTTGAGCTTGTCGTTCGCCGATGCGATCGGCGCAAATCCGAGCTGAGATATCGCCACGAGCGTGGCGGCGGATACAGAGGTAAAAAGTGTGCGCATTCTCGACGTCCCTCACGTTCCTGCCCAGTAGAGAGGCGCGGACCGCCATGCTGAAAATAGCCTGACGGATGCCGCGGTCCCGAAGTTTCTCCCGGCTGCTTTTGCAGTCAGATTCTAGCTTGATCGCAAGGAGCTGCGCGTTCTTGCGCTGCGCCAGACTCACTCGTGAGAAGCGGGCTCATTAAGCACCGCCATGGTTGTGGCGGAAGGAGCGAACGTTGCATTTCATCCGGGAAGAATTGGCAATCGGGAAGCGCGGAGGAGCCCGTCGGGGCCCTGCGGTCCTGAGCAGCTAAAAGAGAATTCGCAGGCTGGCGGCGCAAGCGCGGCAAAGTGCTCGAGTCGCCTCAAAGCCACGTGAATTTCAAAGACGCAGCGGCGGTCTTTCGGCGCGAAGCAATCGACCCCGGCTCATTTCGTCGCGCCGAGTCGCCAGTTGCGGAAGTCGCCGAGCCTCAGGCTGGTCACCGGCGCAAAGGCCGCTGCGTCATGCTGGTCGACGATCAGCAGCGTCGCAATTTGCCGTGCTTGGCTTTCGTCGAGTCAAGGTTCGGCGCCGGCGTCCTGGTCCAAACCCTCGTTCCAGATCGTTTCCGATCGCCTGCGGCGCATGTCTTTACAAAGCGGCCGGCATCCACGCCCGTACGGACCGGCGGATTCAGTGTTTTAGAAAACATAAGAATATTAAAGGCGCGGCTTAAGGACTTTAGAAATCTCGTGTTTTACCACTCTAGACCATTGATCGCGATCTGGCGTCAGGAGTTTAGTTATGAATGCTGTGCAAGAAGCCCTTCGTGTCCGCACGGCTTGTTTCGAGTCAGGTCAGACGGGCGGCGGCATCGAGGGAAGGCCGATATTTGACGGCGCAAATCGGATCGGCAGACTCAAGCGTCTTCTGATTGATGCGGAGGCAGGCGGCCCAATCTTCGCGGAGGTCATGCTGCGGAGCTCTTCCAGCTTGGAAATGCATTCTCTGAGGATCGCCTGGAAACGGCTTTCCTATGACGCCAGCTTGTGCGGCTTTCGCTTGGCGGATCAGGAGTCGCCTGCCGCGGCCAGCGCGGCGTCGAACCTTCCGCGGACAGCCAATTTGGCGCGCGGCCTTCATTAGATTGAGCCTGCCCGCCGCGAACGTTATGAAAGGCGATCTTCGGCGAACAGACGACCTGCATCGACCCGCTGTCGCGTCGATTGCATTCTCGGCTGCAATCGCCCTCCACAGGACTGAGCTAGCAATCATAACAGTCCGACTCAAAACAAAATGAGCTTCGTCCCCGAGACGGCGAGCAAGGCGGCGAGGATGTGGCGCAACGCTTTGTCAGGCAAATATCGGTTGCCGAAAGTGGCGCCGATTGCTCCCCCGATCGCCGCCGCGACGAGCCACCATGGCAGCACGGGGGGAAGCGCTCTTAACGTCGCATAGGCGCCGAGAAGCGCTGCGACCGAGTTCAAAAGATTATAGGCGGCCGTCACCGCCGCGGCGTGGCGTATCTCAACCCAATTCATCAACAAGATGACGGGCGCCAGAAAGACGCCCCCGCCCGTTCCGGTCACGCCGGAAACAAAGCCGATTGCGGCGCCCGTCAGCAGCGACAGGAAGAACGGCGGCGCAGCCGGCGGAAGCTTTCCGGCATCTTGCTGGCGCGCGGGCCTTGCGAGCTGAAAAGCGGCAATGAGCAGAAGGGCGCCGACGATCGGATAATATGCATGCGCCGGAAGGTGGATGGCGCCGCCGAGGATCGAAAAGGGGAAGCCCAGCACGCCAAAGGGATAGAAATTGCGCCACCGGAATAATCCGGCGCGCCAGAATTGCGCCGTTCCGATCAGCGCCACGACGATGTTGAGAGCAAGGGCGGTCGGTTTCATCACGGCGGGGTCGAGTCCCGCCAGCCCCATCACCGCGAGATAGCCCGTGGCGCCCGCCTGGCCAACAGAGGCATAAAGCGTCGCCGTGACCAGGATCAGAACGCCAAGGCCAAGATTCTCGTCAAAAGGAAGCATGCTGTGTTCTAGGGAGAATAGAAAGCTGTATATATTTATATCTATGGACAGAGCGTCCCGATTCTAAATGTGAGACAATAGATTATAATAATGCAGAAGCAACAAACTCGTTCATGCTATATCTTCAATAGAACATCTGTAGGGATTTTTATTTCTGCATGAGATATCTTTACAAGCATATACTTCCATTTTCCAATTCATCTGCGCGGAGTTTTTCCATGCCTCTGATCGCTTCGTCCTCGGCGCATCTCCTCGTGATCGACGTTCAAGAGCGACTCGCCCCCGCGCTGACGGCTGCGTCTTCATTGCTCGCTCGCGTAAAACTTCTTGTAGCGGCGGCGCGTGAGGTCGGCGTGCCCGTAACTGTCACCGAGCAATATCCGGCTGGCCTCGGGCGGACCGTCGCCGACGTCGCGGCCGCGCTTCCCCCTGACGCGCCAATCATTGAGAAAATGGCGTTTTCAGCCTTCGCGGCGATTAAGGATCGGATGGCCGTGCTCGCGGCGTCTGGACGGCCCGAGCTGATTGTTTGCGGCGCCGAAGCGCATGTCTGCGTGCTGCAAACAGTGATCGAGGCGCGCGATCATGGCGTCAGCGTGATCTTGGCGGCGGACGCCGTTTCCAGCCGCCGAAGGATCGATGAAGACATCGCCTTGCGGCGTATGGCCGAGGCCGGCGCAACGCTCGCCACGACGGAGATGATCGTCTTCGAATGGCTGCGCGAAGCTGGAACGCCATCCTTCAAGGCCCTCGCTCCAGCGATCAAAGCGCTGGGGAACTGCTGATGGCGGCTTCTGTGTTGCGCGAGACGACGGCGCTTCGCGGGCGTGTGGCCCGCCTAGGTTACAGAACCGCAGCCACCTTCGATGTTGTGTTGCGAGGGTGGCGCTGTTCGCCTCAAGGTCCAAAGCCGCCAAGCCGCCCCAATCGCGCGGAGCGCCCGGCCGGTGTGCCGCAACACGGGCGCCAGAGTACATCGGGCGCATGATCCATCCTCCTCGCGGGATTGTCTCGCGGATCAGGGAGGAGTTCATTATGAGCGGGGCAAGCAGCAGCAACGAAGATATGGTGACCGGCCGGACCAACCGCGCCGAGGGCCGCACAATCCTTTGGGCGGACGTGCCGCCCGACCAGTCGAATTTCAACGGCCCGGCCATCATGATCGTCGAGACGGCGCAGTCGCCCGAGGACGCCGACGACTACGACGACGGTCAGTCATTTCAAGCAGCAAACCAATACGACGGGTTGCGGGCGACTGGCTGGAGCGGCGGCAGCGCTTCAAACTTTGGCGGAACGCCGGGTGGAACGGGCGTCGTCGGCCGCGGCGGCCGCAATCAGGGAACCGGCGTGCAGGGCGTCGGCGGCGGCGTGCCGGAGCCCGGCAACGGCGGCGCGGGCGGCATCGGCGTCCATGGCCTTGGCGGCTCGCAGGCCGACTTTTTCGCCGATCCCGCCACGGCCCCGGGCGCCGGACTCGTCGGTCAGGGCGGGCGCCAATCTGCGCAAGGCAACACCGCGCAACAGCCCCATGCGGCCGGCGTCATCGGTATCGCTGGCGGCACGGGCCGCGGCTTCGACGCATTGCCAACCCAAACGCTCATGGAGACAGGCGGCGTCGGCGTTTATGGGCAGGGCGCCGAGGTGACCACCGTCATGGTCCCGCCGGTCGACGCAGACGGAAACAGCACAAGCGGGCCTAATGTGCCGAGCGGCCCGGCGGCGCCCGGCCCCGGCGTTCTTGGCCGCGGCGGCGTCGCCGATATGGGCCCGGCGGCGGCCGGCGTCGTCGGCGTCGCGGGCGGCGTCGGCGTTCCGGGGATTGGCGATTATGCCGACGCAGGCGTTTATGGCGAAGCCGGCGTCGGACGCGGCGGCGTTTTCAAGTCGGGCAAGTCGGCGCAGGTGATGCTGGCGCCGCGCAAAGCGGGCGTCCGGTTCAATCGCGGCGGCCCGACGACGCCGCATCCGGTCGCGAACGAGCGCGTCGGCCTTCGTCTTCCGAAAGACGGCAAGGCCGGCGATCTCCTCGCGCTCCTCGACGATACCGGCGAATGCGGCCTCTGGTTCTGCGTGCGCGACGGCAACGGCGCGCCGGCGCAATGGGCCGAAGTGCTGCTCGGCCCGGCGTTCGCAGGATCCTAAGCGATCGAGCGAGCGGCTCCGGCGGCCCGATCAGCCAATCGCCGGCGAAACGATTGCGCCGCCAAAGCTTCTTCAATCGGGATCAGGCGTGAGCCTGGTCCCGCTCCTCTACACATAAGTGTGAGCCGAACCGTCTTAGCGCCAACGAATTCGAATGCCCCCTCCCCCCAGCATACGCAATAATACGTAGCGCCGCACATTTTGATCCATCCCATGGTCACGGCGCTCAGCCTGCTCAATGTGTACCCGAGCCCGCCCGTCAGCACGGCCATGCTCCCCGGCAAGCTCGAACGTCAGCAGCGCCACTTGATGCGCCGTTGGGTAACCGCCGATCAGGAACAAAGATGAAGAACGTTTTGTCGGCTCTATTCGTGCTGATTCTCGCGGTGATTGGTTCGGGCGCCTCCCAAGCAGCGACGGGAATAATCTGGTACGTCAATCACCAAAGCACGGTTGCGGGAGACGGCCGCGCCTGGAAAACCGCGTTCCAGTCCTTGAACAACGCGCTGTCGGCAGCCTCCAAGAATGACGAAATTTGGGTGGCGCACGGCGCGTATTATCCCGATGCGACTGATCCGACCAAATCGTTTCTCCTGAAAGAGGACGTCGCCGTCTATGGAGGCTTCTCAGGCGCTGAATCGACCCGGCAGCAAAGGAATTTTCGAAGGAACGTAACCATCCTCAGCGGCAATATTGGCAAGGGCGACCAGACAAAGAACACAAAGACCATCATCATGGGCGCCGACCGCGCCATTCTGGATGGCTTCACAGTCTCGGATGCGTATGGGACGGATGTTCCCCGCATGCACCTCGTGCCCGCCGACATCCTCAAGAACGACATGCTCGTTGGCGGCGGGACGAGGAATTTCATGACCAGCCCCGTCGTGCGCAACACCGTCTTTAAGAACAATTATTCTGCGAAGGGCGGCGCCGTTTACAACGTACATAAGCCTGGCGCCGACCAAGCAACCTTCATCAACGTCGATTTCATCGACAACGTCGCAGAGTTGCGTGGCGGCGGAGTAAGCAACGACCTCGGGGCGATGCCCCGTTTCATAAACTGCCGGTTCATCAGCAACCGCAGCAACGATAAGGGGGGCGCTCTTTACAACGACTTTGCCGCTTCGCCTCTCGTCTTCAATGCCCTGTTCGCACACAACTCAGCTGTAAGCGCCGGAGCTATCGGCAACGATGGCGGCGCGGCGCCTCTGCTTGTCAACGTGACAATCGTCGATAACAAGGCAAGCAGCGAACTCGGGCCCGGCCTATACCAGGGGACCGGCGCAAACAGCAATCCGATCCTCGTCAGCAGCATCGTCGATAGCATCTACAATTGGCATGAAGACGTCGTGTCGGAAGTCGGCTCGGTGGCTCCGCCGGGCACGACGCTGCCGTTGGCGGAATTTATCCCGATCAGCAATCTCAAGGGACAGCTGCCGCCGATCGAGCTTAAGTCCGCACCCGCCTATGGGCGTGGTTATCAACCCGAGCTGGACGGCGCTCTCCTGCTGAAGAACGGATTGGTCGAAAAACTCGTCCAACTTTACGTGAAGAACGCCGGGGCCATCGAGTATCACGGCGAGTACACGCGGCCGAGTGTAACCTCTAAGGCCGTGTCCGCGCCCGTCATCTATGTCACGCCCGGAAAATCCGGCCAAGATCAGGATGGGCTTTCCTGGGCGACGGCGTTCTCTGATCTACAGACCGCCATTGATCTTGCATCGGTTTCGAATGCCGCTGTTTGGATCAAGGCAGGCATCTACCGCCCCACAAAACGGGAGGGCGGAATCGCAGCTTTCATTCTCTATGACGGCTTGAAGCTGTACGGTGGGTTTGCCGGAACTGAGACGGCTCTGGAGCAACGTCCAGCCTCCGGCGCGCCGACAGTCTTGAGCGCGAAGGCCACCAAGGACGCGTACCGATATCCCCACGTCCTTTATGGCGCCGACAATACGCTGCTCGACGGCTTGACTCTTCGTGACGGCCGCGCTGTCGGCTTGACCTATAACGGCAAGGGCGGAGGGCTACTTGCCTATCACGCCGGCAAGACATTTCTGCCCCGTGAAGCCGCGATTGGATTCAAGATGACCCTCCAGAATTGCCGCTTCGAACAGAATGAGGCTTTGGAAGGCGGCGCGATTTATGCCTTCGGCAAGGCCGACCTCACCATTTCAAATACCGTTTTCGGCGGCAATCGGGCATTCTATGGCGGGGCCAACGTCAATCGTGAGGGCGTTGTCGCCACCTGCCGGAAGTGTTTATTCATCGGCAACAACGCCTATCAGGATGGCGGCGCAACCTATGAGGACTATGGCTCTCGCGTGAGCTATCAGCAAGCACGGTTCATCAGCAATAGCGCTCGCCATCAGGGCGGCGCCATTTACGAGATCAGCCGCGCCTCACAATTGGAGACGACGATCATCGACGTCAACCAGTCCACCTTCTCCAAGAACAGGGCGCAAGACGGGGCCAGCATCTATAATCTCGACGGAAGCACGCTGACGATCACCAAATCGACCTATCCGCCTAAGTCGGTGTATAGCCCCAAGTCATCGGAGGGAAAATAGCGCAGTCGTGGCGCTGTCGCGGCTCGGCACTCAGAAGAACTTGCAGGGCGTGAGTTCGCTTTGTCGACCTCGCATTGAGACTTGAGAGACCAGCCGCTCAGTCCGAGATGCGACCGAGGGATTCTTATAGCTCGTGGCACAGATTCAGACTGGTTTATTCCGAGCCAATTTAGGATGATGAGCAGCGTATCGGCCACAAAACGCGCCCCGGAAGGTGGAACGTCAGGTTGACCCGAGCGCCATCGGCACCGACCGAAAACACAACGTCACGGCAGGTTAACGAAGTTCTGCTCATCTCCGATTCTGGCTAAATCTTAGTGGGTCAACGACCCGGGCTTGAGCCTATCGCAGCAAATACGCATATCGGGGCAAATGAAATGAATCCGCACGCGGCGAAGCCTGATTATCAAAAAGCAGACGCCGTGAGCGACAGCGTTAGCCGGCGGAGTTTTCTCAGATCAGCTGGCGTATCCGCTGGGTCCCTGGCTCTTTCAATGCCGGCGCGTGGCGCGCCGGCGTCACCCGCTCCAATGTCGCAGGCTGACCTCGGCAGGTCGATCCGCATCTCGAAGGAGCGGCTCAATGCGCTCGCAACGAAATTCTTTCCAGTGTTCAATGAACACAATATCCTGGAACCGATCTCCGCCGACAAGCACTCCGCGCGTTTTGACGTCGAGTTGAGACGCATCACCACTTTCACGCGCGTGCCGGAAACGGGAGAGCGAGTCAAAGTCAGCGGACTTCTCGCGGTCCCGATCGGCAGCAAGGGTTCGTTGCCGGTTGTCTCGTGGCAGCATGGCACGATCCTGTCCTTCGACCAGGTTCCGTCGAACCTGACACGGCTCGAGGCCGAGAGCTACGAATTGCACGACAATGTCGATTCGATCGAGACGTTGTTCAACATCCAGCGCTTCGCAGGAAACGGCTACGCGGTCATTGCTGCGGACTACCTCGGCAAGGGCCCCTATCGCGATGGCCGCGATGAAGCCTATGTCGTCAAGGGCGCCACCGTTCAATGCTGCCTTGATGTCCTGCAGGCAGGACTCGGGGAGCTAAAGAAATCTGGTCTGCGCCTATCCGCCCTGTTCCTGAATGGTTGGTCGCAAGGCGCTGTAAACACCCAGTGGCTCAAGCAGGACATGCAGCGGCGCGGCATCAAGGTCGTCGCAACCGCAGCCCAAAGCCCGTTCAACAATCTCCCTGACACCTTTCACTACTGGTCGAGTCCGGAATCGTACATTCCGTGCACGGAGACTACCTATCCGCTGCCGCCGGCCTGGATCACGCCATGCATGATCGTCGTGCTCGGGAGCTATCGGCGCTATTATGGACTGAATGATCTCTTCAAGACGGCGATCAAGCCGCAATACCTTGCATTTGCCGAGAAATACTGGTCCGACTACAGCCTTGATGAGGAAATCGCGAAGACAATTCCGCCGGCCGCCGACTTCCTGACGGACGGATTTTTCGAACGCTTCACCAACGACACGAACAGTAAGCTCCTGCGTCGCCTGGCTGCCAACAGCACGACCTTCTGGGAATACGATTCGCCGATCAGGTTCTACTACGGACTGGCCGACGAGGCCTTGAACCCAAGCCTTGTCAAGATGGCTCTTGCGTCCGGAGGACACGACATGGCCGGCATTCCGATCGATGGAGCGAGCCACCGCGGCGCCTTCCTGGCGAGTCTTTATGGGGACAGCGCCGTCCTGAGAGGAAAGCCTACGGTCTTCGACTGGTTCAATTCGCTGCTGTAAACGCGAGCGCCGAGGTAATATCGTGTGATTTGACGCTGGTCGTCCTGAGGTCGTGTTACCTTCGCAGGCTAGGCTGGCGGCGGCGCAGGCCCTGTTGAGTCCAATCACTATGTAATATATTAACTTGCATAGAGAGTTTTCTCGGCCCAAGCCGCTCATTCCCACTCGATCGTGCCCGGCGGCTTTGAGGTGACGTCGTAGACGACGCGATTGACGCCTTTGACTTCGTTGACGATCCTTGTTGCAGCGCGGCCAAGAAAGCCCATGCCGAAGGGGTAGAAATCCGCCGTCATGCCATCGACCGAGGTGACGGCGCGCAGCGCGCAGACAAACTCATAGGTTCGGCCATCGCCCATCACGCCCACTGTCTGCACCGGCAACAGCACGGCGAAGGCCTGCCAGATCTCGTCATATAATCCGGCCTTGCGGATTTCATCGAGGTAGATCGCGTCGGCCTGGCGCAAGATTTCGAGTTTTTCCGGCGTGATCCCGCCGGGGCAGCGGATGGCGAGGCCTGGCCCCGGAAAGGGATGACGCCCGACGAAGGCTTCCGGCAGGCCGAGTTCGCGGCCAAGCGCGCGCACCTCATCCTTGAACAGCTCGCGCAGCGGCTCGACGAGCTTCATGTTCATGCGC
The DNA here is from genome assembly GCF_002891535.1 of Methylocella silvestris. Taxonomy (GTDB): domain Bacteria; phylum Pseudomonadota; class Alphaproteobacteria; order Rhizobiales; family Beijerinckiaceae; genus Methylocapsa; species Methylocapsa silvestris_A. The sequence continues at coordinate 45,912 of NZ_PDZR01000017.1, forward strand.
TCGGGCAGGCCGCCGACGTTGTGATGCGACTTGATCGTGACCGAAGGTCCGCCGCTGAAAGAGACGCTTTCGATCACATCCGGGTAGAGCGTGCCCTGCGCCAAAAACTCCGGGGCGCCGCGGCCGTCGGCGGCGATCTTTTTCGCCTCCGCCTCGAAAGCCGTGATGAAAAGGCGCCCGATGATCTTGCGCTTTTCCTCCGGGTCGCGAATGCCGGTCAGCGCCCCGAGAAAGAGGTCTTTGGCCTCGATGTGATGCAGCGGTATGTTATAGTGACCGCGAAACAGGCTGACGACCTCCTCGGCCTCTCCCCGCCGCAACAGGCCATGATCGACGAAGACGCAGGTCAGCCGTTCGCCGATCGCCTCGAAAATGAGCAGCGCGGCCACCGCCGAATCGACGCCGCCGGAGAGGCCGCACAGGACCCGGCCCGAGCCGACCTGCGCGCGGATCGCGGCGATCGCCTCCTGGCGGAATGCGCCCATCGTCCAGTCGGCTCTGAGCCCGGCCACCTTATGCACGAAATTGGCGATAAGTTTTGCGCCGTCCGGCGTATGGGCGACTTCGAGATGGAACTGCACGCCGAAAAATTTCCGCGCCTCGTCGGCGATCGCCGCAAGCGGCGCGCTCGGCGAGGTCGCGATCGGAACAAAGCCCTCCGGCAGTTCGCTGACCGCATCGCCATGGCTCATCCAGACGGGATAGCTTTTGCCCTCTTCCCACACGCCGTCGAACAAGGCGCTGTGGCGCAAGATCTCAACTTCGGCGCGGCCGAACTCGCGGCTGTGACTGTGCCCCGCGATAACCGTTCCGCCGAGCTGCTCGGCCATCACCTGCTCGCCATAGCAGATGCCAAGGATGGGCACGCCAGCCTCGAACAGGGATTTGGGCGCGCGCGGCGAATTTGGCTCCAGCACGGAGCTGGGGCCGCCGGAGAGGATCACCGCCTTGGGATTTAGCGCGTCAAAGGCCTTTTCGGCCGCCTGAAATGGCGCGATCTCGCAATAGACGCCCGCCTCGCGCACGCGGCGCGCGATTAGCTGGGTGACCTGCGATCCGAAATCGACGATCAGGACCTTGTCATGGCGCCTGACGATCGTCTCATAGAGCTTGTCCTCAGCCATGCGGCGACCTCTTTCGGCAAAAAACTCGATTAGGCGATCAGGCGTTGGGGCGCAAGCGCGCGCGTCGCGGCGCGTGAGGAAACCAGATCGTCAAGCGCCCGTTGAAGATGCGACCAGGGAAAGCAATGGCCGCGCTAAAAGAACAAACCACCGCGATCGTCTGGTTCCGCGACGATTTGCGGCTCGCTGACAATGAAGCGCTGGCGGCGGCCCTGCTAACCGGCGCGCCGCTTCTCTGCATCTATATTTTGCAAGATGGGGCCGGCGGCTTTCGTCCGCCAGGCGGCGCCGCGCGCTGGTGGCTGCATCATTCGCTGCAGGCGCTCGGGCAGGACATCGCGGCAAGAGGCGGTCGGCTCGATCTTTTTCGCGGCGACGCGCGCAAAATCCTGCCCGCGCTGACTGAGGCCGCCGGGGCGAACTTCGTTTGCTGGACACGGCGCTACGGCGGCCCGGAAATGGCGGCAGACGCGGCGTTGAAGGCGAAGCTCAAGAGCTCCGGCGTCGCGGCGAAAAGCTTTAACGGGCATTTGCTGCACGAACCCTGGGAGATCACGCGCGGCGAGGGCCAGGGGTTTGCGGTCTATACGCCCTATTGGCGCGCGGCGAGCGCAGCCGGGCAAGGCGGCGAACCGCTCCCCGCGCCGGACCGCCTCCGGGCGGCGCCCTTTCCACGTGGAGCGCCGCAAAGAGCGAGCCTCGCGGCGCTCTCGCTGATGCCGGAAAAAACCGATTGGGCCGGCGGTCTGCGCGCCGCATGGACCCCGGGAGAAAACGGCGCGCGGCAACGGCTCAAGGCTTTTCTGGAGGGCAGGATGGCGTCTTACCCGTTTCAACGCGATCAGCCCGACGCGGACGTCGTCTCGCGGCTGTCGCCACATCTGCGCTTTGGCGAGATCGGCCCGCGGCAGGTTTTTGCGGCGGTCCGCTCGGCCGAAGACAATCCGGCCAAAAACAGCCGCTTGAAATTTCTCGCCGAACTCGGATGGCGCGAGTTCAACTATCATCTGCTGTTTCGGCATCCCGAGGCCGCGCGCGAAAACATCCAGCGCCGTTTCGACAAAATGCCGTGGCGCGTTCCGCCGCCGCATGAGCTTTCCGCCTGGCGGCGCGGCGAGACAGGCTACCCCATCGTCGACGCCGGCATGCGCGAACTCTGGGCCACGGGCTATATGCACAACCGGGTGCGCATGATCGCCGCGTCTTTCCTGATCAAGCATCTGCTGATCGACTGGCGCGTCGGCGAGGACTGGTTCTGGGACACGCTGTGCGACGCCGATCCCGCCAATAATCCGATGAACTGGCAATGGGTGGCGGGCTCCGGGGCAGACGCTGCGCCCTATTTTCGCATTTTCAATCCCGTGCTGCAGGGCGAAAAATTCGACGCGGCAGGCGATTATGTGCGGCGCTGGGTCCCTGAACTGGCGGCGCTGCCGGGCAAATGGGTCCACAAACCCTTTGCCGCCCCGCCTTCCGTGTTACGCGAGGCGGGGGTGATGTTGGGCGAAACCTATCCTCGGCCCATCGTCGATCTTGCCGAAGGCCGCGCACGGGCGCTGGCGGCGTTCGCGAGGGTCAGGGGGTGACGGCAGCCGCCAGCCCCTCGCCGGCCGCTGTTCAGCCCTCGCGCTGCGCCCGCGACGCGGCGCGGCGCATGAGCGGCAAAAGCAGCGGATAGGGCAGCAAGCGCGCCGCCTTGAAAAAAAGGGCGAGGCGCCGCGGAAAGGCGATCTCGAAGCGATCCGCCTCAAGGCCCTTGCAGATGATGTCCGCCGCCGTTTGCACGCTCATGAGAAAGGGCATGTCGAAATCGGCGTAATCCGTCATCTGCGTTGCGACAAAACCCGGATTGACGATCTGGATTTTCAGGCCGCGAGGTTCGTAGGTCATGCGCAGCACCTCGGCCATATAGATCAGCGCCGCCTTGCTGGCGCCATAGGCCATCGAGCCCGGCACGCCGCCATAGCCTGCGAGCGAGGCGGTGATCGCTATCTGTCCCCTGCCCCGCGCTTCCATCGCGGCAAGCAGCGGCGCGAGACAATTGATCACGCCGCCGACATTGACCTCAAAACTGCGCCAGGCGACATCCGCGTCGAAGCCCTCGCGCTCGGCCGGGAAATAGACCCCGTGATTGAGGAAGGCGAGCACGATCGGGCCGAGCGCGGCTTCAGCCTCTTTGACGATCTCGGCCATGCGCTGGCGGTCGACGACATCGCCCGGAAAACTGACAATCCGCTCGTGCTCGGCGGCGAGCCCTTCAAGCTCGGCCGCCCGCCGCGCGCTCACGGCGACGGTAAAACCCTGGCTCGCGAGCCGGAGCGCGACCGCACGGCCAATGCCCGAACTTGCGCCGGTCACGAAGGCGACGCCTCGCGCCGTCACCGTAAGACCGTCACGCGGCGATCTCAATTCGCGGCGGCGCCATGCGCGCCAGCTTGACGCAAGCGCGCTGGAGCATAACCGCGAAGGCGGGCGAGAGAAGAAAACTCAGCTCACGCTCGCGGGTGATCGTCACGGGATCGGCCAGCACCAGCTCTTCGTCGCAATAGCCCGGGTGGCACATGATCAGGTGGCGGCGCCCCGGCGCGCGCAGATAGGCGGCAAAATCGGCGGCATAATCGCAGCACGGATCGAACTTTGAGAAGCCGGCAAAGCCTTCATTGGTCGCAAAGCCGCGGGCGGCCGCCTCGCGCGCAAAACCGGCGGCGAGCCAGGCGACGCCGAGCGCCTTCTTGACCTCGGTTCCGCGCCGCAGGATGCGCGTTGGCCGATCGGCGCTATTGCGCAGCCACGCCCTGCCCTTGAGCCCGCGCAGGTCGAGTTCGTCGAAGAGCCATTGCCGGATCTGCGGCAAGATCTGCACATGCTGATGCCCGTCGACGAAATCGGGCGGCACGCCGAAATGGTCGAGGAAAGAATCAAGCTGCCGCGCGATCTCGTGGCGAATCTCGCGCTCCGGCAATTGCCCGCGCCGCGCGCCGGCAAGAACGCGAGAGATCTCGGGAAAATGGCCGGAGGAAGCGAATTTGGGCATGAAGCTGAGCGGCGAGCCAAGCGTCAAATTAAGGTGAAGGCCAACATCAGCGCGGCCGGCGTAGCGCCGCAGCGCCGCGGCCCCCTTTGGCCAGGACGGACGCGTCGTCATCGCGCTGGTGGCGCTGAGACGGCCAGCTTCGATCGCTTCGATCACGCCCCGGTTGACGCCTGCGGAAATGCCGAAATCGTCGGCGCAAACGCTGATTGCGACGAGCGGCGGCCCCGCCGGGGCGATCGCCCCCCCTAAGGCCGCAACGGCCGGCGCGGCCTCGTTCTGCGCGAGCTTCCTCATGGCTTTGTCCTCGCGCGTCTCTCGCGCTCGATCTAAAAGCGAATTTTAGGCCCTCGCTTGCGCAATTCAATGCCAAAGCCTAGAGGATGGCGTCGAAAAATGGAATTCTCGCTTCGGCTTGCGCTGTTCGCCGCTCTCCTCGAGCACAGGATGAGCCAGAGCTTCACTTGCCGATCTTCGGACGACAAGCTGAAATCATCCGCCCTAGACGAGCCTCGACAAAACGCGCGATAGAACGAGACAGGATCTCGTGAATCGCGCGCCCCCCGCAGAAATTCTCGTTTTGACGTGTGGCGCCGGCAGCGAACCCTGCGCAGTTCCAGCGGTTTTTTCCAGCTTCGCTGTCCCACGGTCGGCACGGCTGTCTCGGGCGCAGACTTTTAGCGAAACTCCTTGAGGCGCGCCCATGAAAGAGACAAGCCGATGATGCATTCCGAAGGCCTGCTGACGGAAGCGGAGCTTTCTGTCGTCGCGCCGGTCTATAATGAATCGCAAAATCTGCGGCCGCTGCTCGAGCGGCTGATTCCCGTGCTTGAATCCTGCGCCAGGTCGTTCGAGATCATTTTCGTCGACGACGGCTCGACCGACGATACGATCGATGTCCTGCGCAAGGCGCATGATCTCGATCCGCGCATCCGCGCGGTCTCGCTCAGCCGCAACTTCGGCAAGGAGATCGCCATCGCCGCCGGGCTCGACCATATCAGCGGCGCCGCCGCCGTAATCATCGACGCCGATCTGCAGCATCCGCCGGAAATCATCCGCGCCTTTGTCGAGAAATGGCGAGAGGGCTACAAAAACGTTTACGGGCAACGCATCGACCGCGCCGCCGACGCCCCCCTTCGCCGCGTGCTGACGCAACGATTCTACAAGCTGTTCGGCGCCGTCGGCGAAATGCAGCTGCCGGAAGGGGCCGGCGATTTCCGGCTGCTCGACGCCAAGGCCGTGGCCGCGCTTAAAACCATGCGCGAACATGCGCGCTTTTCCAAAGGGCTTTATGCCTGGATCGGCTTCAAATCGATCGGCGTTCCCTTCGAGGTCGCCCCGCGCCTCGCCGGCCACTCCAAATTCAGCTATCGCAAGCTGACGCATTTCGCGCTTGACGGGCTGATGTCGTTCACGACCATGCCGCTCAAGATCTGGACCTATTTTGGATTGGCGACATCCGTCCTCGCCCTGGCCCTCGCCGCGTTCTATGTGATCCGCACGCTGTTGCTCGGCGTCGACGTTCCAGGCTACGCCTCGCTGATCGTGTCGATCACCTTCTTTGCCGGCATTCAGCTGCTCTCGCTTGGCATCCTTGGCGAATATATTGGCCGCATTTTCGCGGAGGTGAAGCGCCGGCCGCTCTATCTTGTCGAGGAGCGTCTTGGCCTTGACGAACGTGCGGGCGAGGCCTTTCCGCCGCGCCCCAACGTCGCCTGAGCCGCGATGTACAAAAGCCTGCTCTCGGTTGGCGGCTTCACGCTGTTGTCGCGCGCCGCGGGCTTTTTGCGCGACATTGTGCTCGGCGCCGTACTGGGAGCAGGGCTGCTCGCCGACGCTTTCGTCGTCGCGCAGCGGCTGCCCAATCATTTTCGCGCCATCTTCGGCGAAGGCGCCTGGAACGCCGCTTTCGTGCCGACCTATTCGCGCGTGCTGCAGGGCGAGGGCCTTGACGGCGCCCGCCGCTTCTCGGGCCAGATTTTCGTCGGACTCCTCGTCTGCCAGCTCGCGCTGCTGGCGCTTGCGCTTCTGTTCACGCCCGCCTTCATCGATCTGCTGGCGCCGGGATTTCGCGAGGACCCGGAAAAATTCGACCTCACGGTGACGCTGACCCGGATCACCTTTCCCTATCTTCTGTTCGTGACGCTGGTCACGCTGCAATCCGGCGCCCTCAACGCGCACGGGCTTTTCGCCGCCGCCGCCTTCGCCCCCGTGCTGATGAATCTGTCGATGATCGCCTTTCTTGGCGTCGCCTACCTGTTTCCGAACGCGGGCGCGGCGGCGAGCTGGGGCCTCACGATCTCCGGTCTGTTGCAGCTCGCCCTTACCAGCGCCGCCGCCTGGCGCGCCGGCATCCTCGAGCGTCTCGCCTGGCCAAGGCTGACCGCGAGTGTCAAACGCTTCCTGACGACGCTCGGCCCCGCAGTGATCGGTTCGGCCGGCGTCCAGATCGCGCTCTTTACCGACACGATCATCGGCTCCATGCTGCCGACGGGAGGGCCGTCCTCGATCTACTACGCCGACCGCATCTATCAGCTGCCGCTCGGCGTCATCGGCATCGCGGCCGGCACCGTGCTGTTGCCGCAGATGAGCCGCCTCCTCGCCGCCGGCAGACCGGCCGGGGCGCTGCACGCGCAAAACCGGACGATGGCGATTTCGCTGGCGCTGACCGCGCCTTTTTTCATCGCCTTCATCATGATCCCCGACTTCATCATGAAGGGTATTTTTTTGCGCGGCGCCTTCACGCTCGAAGCCGCCCACGCCTCGGCCGACGTGCTCTCCGCCTATGGATTTGGCCTCATCGCCATCGTGCTGCTGCGTTCGGCGGTGGCCAGTTTTCAGGCGCATGGCGACACCAAGACGCCAATGCTCATTTCGCTGGCGGCGGTCGCGGTGAACATCGGTCTGAAGCTGATTTTGTTCGAACCCTGGGGCGCCGCCGGCCTTGCGACGGCGACCGCCGTCGGCGCCTGGATCAATCTTGTGCTGCTCGCCATCTTCGCGATTCGGCGCGGCTCGATGAAACCGGATCTCATCTTGTGGAAGACGGCCGCCTGCGTTTCGATCGCATCTTTCGCACTGTCTGTATTCGCGCTGCTCGCGGCGGCGCCGATCGAGCGGCTCGCCACAAGAATCGGCCATTTCGCCAATGAGACTGAACTTCTGTTACTCGGATTTGGCGGGGCGCTGATCTATGCCGCGATCCTGCTCGCCGGACTCCATGTCGCCGGCGTGAAGCTGCGGCGGGCGGCGACGCCTCCCGAAGACAAGATTTTTGATCCCGCCTAGAGCATGATCGGAGAAAGTTGCAGACTTTTTCGACAAAGATCACGCTTCAAAACAGATGCTTGACGAGGCGGATGCGATTCAGTTTGAACGCATCCTGCCCTGAAGCGCTTTCTGACCGAACGCAAGCATTCGTCGGACAAGAAACTGCGTCAGATTCAAAAGCTTATGCTCTAGGCCGCTTCCTTCTCGACAATGACGTCGGCCGCGCCCTTTGGCTCGGCCGGCGCGCCGACCCATTCGGAATGGGGCGGAATCTGCTCGCCCTTCATCACCAGCGTCAGCGGTCCGAGCCGGGCATAGTCTCCAACCAGCGTATCATAGAGAACCGTCGAGCCGGCCCCGATCGTGACGCCGTCGCCGATGGCGACGCGGCCGACCTTCATGACGCGATCCTCGTAAAGATGCGTCTGCAGCGCGGAAATAGCGTTGAGCGCGGCGAAATCGCCGACCTTGATGCAGTCGAATTCGGTGATGTCGGTCATGTCCATGTAGACGCCCTTGCCGAATTTTGCGCCGAACAGGCGCATCATCCAGGGCAGGAACGGCGTGCCGCGCAAATGATCGAGCAGCACCTTGCCGGCCATGCCCCAATAGATCACGGCGACGGCCTCAGTGCGCATAGCCCACCACGACCACATCGGCTTCACCATCGGCTCATAGCGTCCCATGGTCAGCCATTTCAGCACGATTACAACGATCGTCAGCATCAGGCAGATGGCGACCGACGATACCGTGAACTGCACCGCGACCGCGCCATAGTCGCCGTCGAGGACGCTGGAGCTGAACCACTCGACCGCCCAGGTGCCGAGCGTGATGAACAGCATCGTCGGCATCGAGATCATCACCGCCTCGAAGCAGGCGCGGGCGAATTTCTTCCACTTCGGCGCTTCATAGGTCCAGTTGGCGCCGCCGGCGTCGAATTTCTGCCGCACCGGCAATTTGATCGGCGGCGAGCCGAACCAGGTATCGCCCTCATTCATGAGATGGTTCGCCGGCGGCTTCGACTTGATGCCGATCAGCGCATTGGCCGGAATGTCGGCGCCGGTCGGGATCACGGCGCTGTTGCCGACAAAGACCCGCGGCCCTGTCTTGACGCGCCGCAGCACCATCCAGCCATTGCGCACTTCCTCGTCGCCGAAGACCACTTCGTCGGCGATAAAGTTCTTTTCGCCGATCTCGACGAGGTCATAGCGGCCGGACAGATTGGTCGAGATCTCGGCGTCCTTGCCGATCTTCGCGCCCATCAGCCGATACCAGCCGCGCATATAGACCGTCGCGTAAAGTGAGGAGAGCGTTTCGAGCGTGATTTCGGTGGCGAGCGTCACCGCCCATTTGCGCAGATAGAACCAGGAATGGACCGAATAGGTCCCCTCGCGCACACGCGGCAAGATGATCCAGCGGCAGATGGCGATGAAGCCTACCGTCACCAGCACCATGACGAAGGCGGTCGGCCAGGCCATGATCGGGATCATCGCCATGTAATGGAGCCGGTCGATGTCGCCGATGCCGATGATGTCGTCGATCCGGTCGAACACCCAGAAAGCCGGGAAGATCGGCAGGAGCCCAAGCGGCGGAATGGCCAGCAGCAGCGCGAGATAGACCCCGCCCATGACAAAGCGGCGCGGCGCTGAGCCGATCGCGGCGGCGCCGAGCTCTAACGGGTCGATCTTGCCGGTCAGGCGCACGGGCGAGCCGTCCCAGCTCTCATAATCGCCAATGCGCCCGCCGGCGCCGATCGCGCTGAGATCGCCGATCTCGGCGCCGCGTCCGATCACGACGTCTTCCTCGATGACGCAGGATGAGCCGATATAGGCGTCTGCGCCGATCTCGATCGAACCGATGATGAGTTCGCCGCCCTCGACCCTCGCATTGGCGAGATTGGCGATCGAGCCGACGCTTGCGCCGTCGCCGAAGGAGATAAGATCGATCGCGCCGGCGTCGACCTCGCCGATGATGGCGTCCTTGCCAACCTTCGCTCCCAGCGCGCGCAAATAAAAGCGCATGAAGGGAGAGCCGGAAAACCATTTGATATGGACGAGGCCGATGAACCGCCGCGCCAGCCACCAGCGAAAATAATAGACGCCCCACAGCGGGTAGCGGCCGGGTTTGGTGCGCCCGATGATCAGCCATTTCGCCGCGATGGTGATGGCGACGGTGACGATGTTAATGCACATATAGACGAGGATCAGCGAAATGATTTCCTCGCCGATCGCTGCTTCCGCGCCCGTCAGCAGCATGTAGCTGACGAACACGCCAAGCCATTGCGCCGTGACGAGGGCGAGGATGACCGGCAGGGCGACAGCCTGGGCGAGGCCGCAGAGAAAGCGCCGCAGCAGCGGCGGCGGGTCGAAGCCAAGATCGTCAGGACCGGCGATATGGGCCCATTTGCGGTCGATGAGTTCGCCGATGCCGCGCAGCGTCCGCGCCGAATAGACGTCCTGAAGCGTGACGCGGGAGAGCGCCTGCGTCTTGCGGACAATCGAGATGAAGCGCGCGGCGAGCAGTGAATGGCCGCCAAGGTCGGTAAAGAAATCGGCGTCGAAGGGAATCGCCTGCGGCGGCAGGACCTCCTTCGCAGCGGCGAGCAGGCTGGCTTCCGTCGATGTGCGCGGTTCCTCCTGCGCCTCGCTGGAATCGACCTCGGCGAGGGCGACGAGCCTCAGACTTTTGCGGTCGACCTTGCCGGACGACAGCTTTGGCAGGCTGGCGATCGATTCGAACCGGCTCGGCACCATATAGGGCGGCAGGCTCGCCCGCAGGGAGCCGCGCAAGACGCGAGTCTCGAGCGCGCCCGCCTCGACGGCGCCCGGCGCCGGCACGAGGAAGGCGACGAGCTGATCGACGCCCGCATCATTGCGCAGAACCACGGCGGCATGGGCGACGCCCTCGAGGTCGCCGAGCTTCGCCTCGATCTCGCCAAGCTCGACGCGGAAGCCGCGCACCTTGACCTGATCGTCGATGCGGCCGCGAAACAGGATTTCGCCGGCCTCATTGATCGCGACGGCGTCTCCGGAGCGATAAAGCACTGGATCGCCGGTCGCCGCATCGAAGTCCGCGAAGAGAAAGGGATTGGGAATAAATTTCTCGGCCGTCAACTCCGGACGCTTCAAATAGCCGCGGGCGACGCCGGGGCCGCCGATCAGAAGCTCGCCCTCGCTCCCCGGCGCGACGAGATTGAGATCTTCGTCGACGACATAGCAGGAGTAATTCGGGATCGGACCGCCGATTGTAACGGCCACGCCGGCCTGCACCTCGCCGATGGTGGCGACAACGGTCGCCTCGGTCGGGCCGTAGGAGTTGAAGATTTGGCGCCCCGGCTTGCACCAGCGATTGGCGATGGCAGGCGGACAGGCCTCGCCGCCGAGAATGATCACCCGCAGCGTCGATACGTCGCGTGGAAGCAGCGCGAGCAGCGTCGGAACCGTGTCGAGAACGGTGACGCCATTCGCCTCCATGATTTCCGGCAGCTTTTCGGTCTCGCCCATGACCTCCGGCGTTGCAACGAACAGCCGCGCGCCGACGAGATAAGGCAGCCAGATCTCCTCCATCGACAGGTCGAAGGCGACCGACGCGCCCTGAAACACGACGTCCGACGCATCAAGCCCGTAGATTACATTCGCCGCGCGCAAATAATGGCAGATATTGGCGCCGGTGATGACGATGCCTTTCGGCGCGCCGGTCGAGCCCGAGGTGTAGATCAGATAGGCGGGAGAGGCGGGGGTCGCCCCCAGCGCGCGCGCGTCGACCTTTTCGTTGGCGGAATAATCGGCAAGCTCGCGCAAGGTGAAGGCGGCGCAACAGAAACGGCCGGCGCATTTTGGGACGAAATCGGCCGAGATCACGATGAATTTCGCGGCGGCGTCCTCAAGGCAGACGGCGATCCGCTCAACGGGCGCGTCGCCATCGAAGGGAAGCCATGCGGCGCCGACCTTGGCGATGGCGATCTGTCCGATCAGAAGCTCGTGGCCGCGCGGCATCCACAGGCCGGCGACGTCCCCCGGACGCAAGCCCCCGCGCACGAGACCGCGAGCTATCGCCTCGGCTTTCTCGTCCACCTCTGCATAGGTGAGCGCGCCGTCGCGCGTCACCATCGCCAGCGCGTCCGGATCGGCGGCGACCGTCGCGGCGAAGATCTCGCACAGGAGTTCGTCACGCCGCAGGTTCGGCAGGCGCGGACCGCGCAATATAGACTGCGCCCCGCCGCCCTCTTGCGCATCGGCAGTCGCCGAGCCGTTTTGCGTCATGTCGGGTCCTGATTCCATCGTCGCGCCAAGCTCGTCCGCAGAGCCCGATCGCGAGCCGTTTTGCGGCGAGCGACACCCGACGCCGCCCTGTGTCAGCCTTTGTCTGCCGCTCCCGATATCGATCGGGCCCGGCGGCGCGCAAGCTTTCGACACCCGCCGCCCGACGCAAGAGCCTCGCGCGGAAGATGCGAATGCAAGCCTTAATGGCGCGTGAACAGACGCGAGCGGAAGGCGGCGTCTAGCTTAGAGGCGTTCTTATAAAGCGGCGAACTGCGGGCGTAAACGCCGGAATTACTCCTTGCCCAGCGCGCCCATGTCTGGCGCGGCCGGATTTTTCATTCCGACGATATGGTAGCCGGCGTCGACATGGAGAATTTCGCCCGTCACCCCGCGCGACATCGGCGAGAGCAGAAACACGGCGCTTTCGCCGACTTCCTCAATGGAGACGGAGCGGCGCAGCGGCGCATTATATTCGTTCCACTTCAAAATATAGCGGAAATCGCCGATCCCCGACGCTGCGAGCGTCTTGATGGGGCCTGCCGAAATGGCGTTGACGCGGATATTCTTCTCGCCGAGGTCGGCTGCGAGATAGCGCACGCTGGCTTCAAGCGCGGCTTTTGCGACGCCCATGACATTATAGTGCGGCATCCATTTTTCGGCGCCGTAATAGGTCAGGGTCAACAGCGATCCGCCATCCCGCATCAGCGGTTCAGCGCGCTGCGCGATCGCGGTGAAGGAATAGCAGGAGATCAGCAACGTGTTACTGAAATTTTCCGCCGTCGTATTGACGTAGCGGCCCGTCAGCTCGTCCTTATCGGAGAAGGCGACGCAGTGAACGACAAAGTCGAGCTTGCCCCAGCTGCGCTCGATCTCGCCAAAGACAGCGTCAAGGCTCGCAGCGTCGGTCACGTCGCAATGGCCGACGACGACGCCGCCAAGTTCGGCCGCGAGCGGGCGCACCCTCTTGCCGAGCGATTCGCCCTGAAAAGTGAAAGCGAGCTCGGCCCCGGCGTCGCGCGCCGCCTTGGCGATGCCCCATGCGATCGACCGATTATTGGCGAGGCCCAGAATGAGGCCGCGTTTGCCAGCGAGTGGGCCGGATCGGATCAGATCATCTGTCATAGCTTCCGGTTGCGTCATTCTCGGTCCGGATATGAGGGGGTATGGGCGGCTTCGATGGAACGGCCGCTGCGTCAGCCGCGTTTAAGGATTATCGTGGCGTAAAGCAAGGATCGCGAGTGGTTGATCCGGGCGGGGCCTGTCGCCCTTAATCAAAATTTGTTTCTTCCAGTATGCACGAGGCGCGGCGAAGCTTATTATATATTATAGCGGCGTGCGGACTACGCAGCCGGGACGCGCCGGGTATGGAGCGCTAGGTTGAGTTTGCGTGAAGAATTAAACTTGCTTGCGCCGCGGCTGCGGCGTTTCGCGCGCGCTCTCGTCGCCGGACACGCGGGCGCGGCGCGCTCTGCCGACGCTCTCGTCGGAGGCGTTTTGCGGCATTTTTTCGACGCCGGCGCACAGCAGGGACGCCGCGATATCGACGCGCAAGCCTATGCCATGCTCATCGAGGCGAACCGCGATGAGCTTCGCGCCAGGGCGCAGGCCACAGGTTCGTCTATCGGGCAGGCGACAGGAGCCGCGCCGGGGCCGAACAGCTCCAGCTTCATGCCGCCGCCAGCCGCCGCGCGCACCGGCGCCGTCTTCGCCACGGACCTGCATGCGTCCGAGAAAACTGCAAGCGCGCATACTTCCACGGACGCGATCGGGCCGGCGCTCGGCGCATTGAAGCTTGAAGAGCGCGAAGCGCTGCTCCTCGTTGCGCTTGAGGGGTTTTCGTATGTCGAGGCCGCGCGGATTTTGAAAATCTCGCGGCCGCTCCTTATAGCGCGACTGTCGCGCGCGCGTGACAGATTGCCCCGCGATCTCTCGGACGGCTCCCCGGCGCGGCGGGCAAAGTCGCAGGCGCCCTATTTGCGCCTCGTCAAGTAAGCCGGACGCCTATGAACGGCGCTCCCCCCGCAATCGATGACGAAGAGCTGATGGCCTTTGTCGACGGCGAACTCAGCGCCGAGCAGCGGTGCGCCGTCGAGAGCTATATCGCATCCTCCCCCACCGCCGCGGAGCGGGTGGAAATCTGGCGCCAGCAGGGAAAAGCTCTGCGCGCCGCCTTTGCGCGGGTCGAAGCCGAGCCGCCTGCGCCGATCCTCGTGCCCTACCGCAAACGCGCGCTGCCGCGCCTGATGCGCTCTTGCGGCTCCGCGCCGCCGGCGTCGCCGGCCAATGCGGCAAGGAGCGCGCTTGCCGAAGCCCGGCGCGAGCCGATCCAAGGCGAGGCGTTGCCACGCCGGGCCGCGCTCAAGACACAGTTCGCCCTTGTCGCGACCTTCGTCGCGGGCGCTGCGGCCGCTCTCGCCCTGGTTCATTTCAGCGATCATCTCGTCGCCCGGCAGGAGGGCTTGATCGGGCGCGGACTGCCCGCCACAGGGGCCGACGAGCCCATCGCGCAACGCGCGCGCGAAGCGCTGTCGCACTTCAACGGCGGCAAAACCACCAGCCGCGACGCCGCTGCGGCGGTCACAGGCGGCGGCGCCTTGATCGTGCCAAATCTGTCGGACGCCGGCTATGCGCTTATCGGAGCCCGCGCGGGGCAAGGCGCAGGCAGAGATCGCGGCGAAGAGCCGTTCTGCCTGTTCTACGCGATGCAGAGCGCGCGGCCGGTGGCGCTCTGCATCGCCGCCAAGGACGACGGCGTGGCGAGCGGCGCGGCGGCGCAGATGAGCGTTTCAGGCGAGGCTGGCGCGGCGGTGGTCAGCTGGAGGCAGGCGGGAGCCCGCTACGCTTTGGCCGGATCCTTGCCCGAAGGCGCGCTGCGCGATCTCGCCGGCCGGGTCAGCAAAGAGGTCGCGGCGTTCGACGCGCGCTGATACGAACAATTTTCGACGCGTCACGTCATCGCGAAAAGTCTCCAACTTTTCGGCATGATCCGCTTGTTCGATGCATCATGTCAGCCCGAAAAGTCGCCAACTTTTCGGCATGATGCTATTGCCCCTTCCAGGCGGCGATGGCGTCGTCGATCGCGCGGTCGCCGGCGGGACCCTTCTCGAAGGTGAGCTTGGCGATCTTGCCACTGCTCAAAAGAATCGGCACGTCGATCCATCCGCGCGACTTGATAAGATCAAGATTGCCGGCCTCCGGGCCGCCGCTGGTCAGTCCGACGAGAAATGTATTGTCGGTGATCTGAACCGGGACGCCATTCAGTGCGTCTCCGGTCGCTATGTCCTCGCGCCGCATCTGCGGCACGCTGATCTGCTGCACTGGACCGAGCGGACTGTCGGCGCCCTCGATAAACTGGATCTTCATCGTGTGCGAGGCCGGCAGGCTGGTGTCGAAATTCTTCTGAAGCGTCATGACGATTTCGAGCTTTTCTTCCGGAATCTCGACCGTCGCCTGCACCGCCATGCTCAGCGGGTCATTCGGCCCATTGGTGACATTGTCGACCTTCCAGTTGACCGCGCCGAGAAAGGTTCTGACCTTGTTCGGCTCCTCCGGCGCTTCGACAAGCAGCGCCGCCCGCCGTGCGCTCTGGGTTTCTGGCTCGGTCGCAGTCGGGGCGCTGCGCGCCGCAGACGACGGCGCGGGGGAGGTCGCCGCGGGCGATCCGGCCGAATCTTGCGGCTCGGCCAGGCCGCCGCCGATGCGGTCGACGATCTTTCCGCTCGACGGCGCCGGCTCGGGGATAACGACCGGCGCGGCGGCGCGCTGCCGCAGCTCTTCAGGCCGGTCGCGCAGCTGATAGGCCGCGACCGCGATGAGAAGCACCAGCAGCCCGAGGATAAAACCGACAAGCCACAGTCGGCGCGGCGCGGCGTCCTCGCGGCGCGGCTGCGGCGCAAAGGGGCGCTGCGTCTCCGCCCGCGGCCGGACCGAAACCGTCGCCGGATCGGACCCATCTTCGCCAAGCGCAGAGGCGTCGCCCTCAGGAGCCGGCGGCGCAAAATCAGACCGCGCCCACTCCTCCGCCTGCGCCCCGCCAAGGGGATCGGGCGCGGGCCCGCCCCACTGCGGCTCGCTCTCCATCTCCCAGCGCCGCGGCTCGGCCTCGCGCGGTTCGAAGACGGGCTCCCGCCACGCTTTGTCGTCATCGCGCCCTGGCTGGTCCGGAAGAGGATCGGGCGCAGGCGCAGTATTGGACGTCGATTCAGGGAAAAATGCCGGCCCCGGCGCGACGTCGGGCGCCGCCGGGGCTCGCGGCGGCGTGCGCAGCAAACTTGTCCCCAGCGGACGGCGCGGGGGGAGCCCTGCGCCGGGCGGCGGCGCCTCCTGGGCAGTCTTGTCGCGCCGCGCTTTGAAGAACATCGGCGGGCGCGTCTGCAGGCTCGCCGGCCGCCCGCCTCTAAAATCGGGCTTCGCCGTATCGTCCCTGATTTTTTGCGCGTCGTCAGCGCCGTCCCCGGCGAGAGGAGCAAGCGGCGCCTCGGCCGCGCCGACAGGCGGGCGCTCTTGCGGCTCCGCCTGCGGTTGTTCTTGCGGCAAATCGGGCGCGCTTGGGCCGCCGGCAAAAGGCGGCTCGGGCGCGAATTCATGCGGCGCGGATGGCTCATTGGGGCGCTCGGCGACCATAGGCTCGGCCGGCGCGGCGGGGATTTCCGCGCGCTCGGGCTGAGGCTCGCGCTCGGGCGGCGCAGGTTCTGGCGAGGGCGCGAAATCGGCCTCGAGCCGCGCCACGGCGTCTTCAAGCGCGACGCTCTCGCGGTCGATTTCTTCAACGGGAATCGGCGGGTCGAGACGGCGCAACTGCCCGAGCAGCGCATTGCGGGCGCGGTCATAGATGGCGCTGCGCGCTTGCGGGGTCGGATCGGCGAGCCCTGCGACGGCCCTGGCGAGCAGCGGATAGTAATCAGCCATGTCTGGTTCAGACCATTCGCGCGTTGATCCGTCAATCGTTGAGGCCGCTTATATCACGCGGCTCGATCTGTTCCATCGAGTCGATCGAGACAGATCAACCTCTTCGATTTCAAGTGATTAGGTCGTGATAGCGGTCGCATCGGCGCTCACGCCCGCCGTCTGCGCGCCAGCATGGCTGGGCATTTTGACGAGAACATGCCCCAAAGCGTTCATCTGCCCGGATTTTCTCGTTTCAATCGCGGAAAGGATTATGCACCAAAATGGTGTCGGCCCGTTCCGGACTGGTCGAGAGAAGCGCGACGGGCGCCTCGATCAGCTCCTCGATTCGCCGCACATATTTGATGGCCTGCGCCGGCAGCTCGGCCCAGGAACGGGCGCCGGCTGTCGTGCCGGCCCAGCCTTCCATCGTCTCATAGATCGGCGTCACACGAGCCTGCGCCGCCTGACTCGCCGGGAAGCGATTGACGCGCGCGCCATCAAGCAAATAGCCGACGCACACTTTGATCTCCTCGAAGCCGTCGAGGATGTCGAGCTTGGTCAGGGCGATGCCGTCGATGCCGGAGGTTTTCACTGTCTGGCGCACCAGCACCGCGTCAAACCAGCCGCAGCGCCGCCGCCGGCCGGTGTTGGTGCCGAATTCATGCCCGCGGTCGCCGAGTCGCTGCCCGGTTTCATCGTGGAGCTCGGTCGGAAACGGGCCGCCGCCGACCCGCGTCGTATAGGCCTTGGCAATGCCAAGAACATAGCCGATCGCCTTCGGCCCCAGCCCCGAGCCGGTGGCCGCGTTCGCCGCGACGGTGTTCGAAGAGGTGACGAAAGGATAAGTGCCGTGATCGACGTCGAGCAGAGCCCCCTGCGCGCCTTCGAACAAAATGCGCTTGCCATCGCGGCGCGCCGTCTCGAGCAGATCCCAGACCGCGTCCATATAGGGCAGCACTTTCGGCGCGACGTCCTCGAGCTCGGCGCGAATCGCGGCGCGTGTGACAGGCTCGAGCCCGAGCCCGCGCCGCAACGGGTCGTGATGGGCGAGCAGACGGTCGATCTTTTCATCGAGCGAATCGGGTTCGGCGAGGTCCATCAGCCGGATCGCGCGGCGGCCGACCTTATCCTCATAGGCTGGCCCGATGCCGCGCTTTGTGGTGCCGATCTTGACGCCGGCGACGGAGGCGGATTCGCGGTGCGCGTCGAGTTCGCGGTGCAGCGCCAGGATGAGCGTGACATTATCGGCGATCTTCAGATTGTCCGGCGTCACCTTGACCCCTTGCGCGGAAATCTTGGCGATCTCGTCGACGAGATGATGCGGATCAAGCACCACGCCATTGCCGATCACAGACAGTTTGCCCGGCCGCACGATGCCAGACGGCAGCAGCGCCAGCTTATAGACCTGATTACCGATGACGAGCGTATGGCCGGCGTTGTGGCCGCCCTGAAAGCGCACGACGATGTCGGCCTCGATCGACAGCCAGTCAACGATCTTGCCCTTGCCCTCGTCGCCCCATTGGGCGCCGACCACCACAACATTCGCCATCTTTATCGCTTCTTCACGGGGTTGCGCGTCTCGACGTATCGCGCGTCTTCAGGGGCGAGGGCCCGCGCATTCGGCGCGCCTTGCTTGTAAAAAACAATCCCGGCGCACTGGCCGGGTTCAGATTGCGGTACACAATCGCCGCGCGCGAGTAAAGCCGCGCAGGCGGCGCGCGCGCGTTTGCCGCCCTCTCGCCTTGTCACCGGCGCGCGCCTTTGCTATAGGCCGCAGCTTCCAGTCACGATCTGCGGCCGAGGCGGCCGTGGCGGCGTTTTGACCGGCTCGCGCCTTCGGGCGATAGCCGACGAAAAGTTTTCGAGAGTTTGAGGCAGTCCCGATGAAAGCCGATATCCACCCGCAATATCACCTGATCAAGGTCGTGATGACCGACGGGACCGAGTTTCTGACCCGCTCGACCTATGGGTCGGAAGGCGCGACCTTGAACCTCGACATTGATCCGAAGACGCATCCGGCCTGGACCGGCGGCTCCGCACAGCTGCTCGACCGCGGCGGTCGTCTGTCGCGCTTCAATTCGCGCTTCAGCGGCCTGAGCTTCGGCAAGAAGTAAGCTGACTTGGGGCGGAGCGCGTTTTCAGCCGGACCGCTCCATCAGCTCCTAAAAGCGCAAGATCCCAAAGGCGCCGGCATCATCGCCCGCCTTTGCCCAACTCCCTTCCTGACATCCTGAAACCCGCCAGGGAAATGCGATGGAGCCGGGGCCGCGGATGCGTGAGCCAACCGAAAGCGCCGCCGCGCCGCAGCGATCTCTGTACGCTGTGATGCGCCGCCTTGGCCGCGAGCCGGCGCCTCTCGCCTGGATCACGCGTCAGTCCTGGAGCCCCTGGCTGGTGGTCGGGCTGGTTTGCGTCGGCGCCTTCCTCGGCCAGCTGGACGCCACCATCGTCCAGCTCGCCTTACCCACTCTTGGCAAGACTTTCGCCGCGCCGCTGCAACAGGTCAGCTGGGTCGCGCTGGCCTATCTCGTCGCCTTCGCGTCATTCTTGCCGATTTTCGGGCGGCTGTGCGAGATCGTCGGCAGGAAGTCGCTTTATCTCACGGGATACGCCCTGTTCGTCGTCGCGAGCGCATTATGCGGCCTTTCCACTAATCTCAACGAACTGATCGTCTTCCGCGTCCTGCAGGGGATCGGCGGCTCGCTGCTGGGCGCCAACAGCATCTCCATTCTCGTGGCCGCAATAGGCCCGAAACAACGCGGCAAGGCGCTTGGAATCTTCGCGGCGGCGCAGGCGGTCGGCATGAGCGCGGGGCCCGCCGTCGGCGGCCTGATCCTCGCCGCGCTCGACTGGCGATGGCTGTTCTGGCTCGCTGCGCCGTTCGGAACGGCCGCCATCGTCGTTGGATGGCTGGCGTTGCCGCAAACGGAGACGGCCGAGCGGGACAAGCGGTTCGATTGGCGCGGCGCCGTCCTGATCGGACCCGCGCTCATCTTCCTCATCGTGGCGCTAAACCATCTCTCGGCCCAGACCTCGCCGCTCACAATGGCTTTCCTTGCCGGGTCGTCGGCGCTGGGCTGGCTTCTCATCCGGCATGAACGCGCATCGCCCCGCCCGCTGGTTGATCTGCTTTTATTCCGCAGCAGAGCCTTCTGCTGCGGGGCGATCGCCGTAGCGCTGGCTTACGCCCTGCTCTACAGCATGTTCTTCCTGATGTCGTTTGCGCTGGAACATGGCTATGGCGACAGTCCCGCGGCTGCGGGACTTCGCCTGGCGATCATACCGGTCGCGCTCGGCGCTACGGCGCCGTTCAGCGGCGCGCTCAGCGACCGGTTTGGCGCGCCGCTGCTCAGCGCCGCGGGAATGGCCTGCTGTTTTGGCGCTCTGCTGATGCTTGTCTTAGGCGGACAGGAATCGGGCGGCGCGCATTTCGTCGCAGCGGCGGCGTTCGCGCTGTTCGGCGCCGGACTGGGCGCTTTTATTGCGCCCAACAACCACAGCACAATCGAAGCCGCGCCCGCGCGTCTCTCGGGCGAAGCCGGTTCAATGCTGAATCTCATGCGCGTGCTCGGCGCCAGCCTTGGCGTCGCCGCCGCAACAGCCAGCCTCTCCTGGCGTCTCGAGGTCGCAGGGGGCGGCCAGAATTGGCTCGGCGTCACAGGCGCCTCGCTGCTCGGCGCCGTCGCGTCCAGTCTGATGATCCCGGCCGGCCTCGCCGCGCTCGCGGCGGCGGCGGCGCTCTGCGCGACCGCGCCTCGGGCGCCGAAAGCAGACTTGTCCTGAGACGGCAAGCAGCGCCAAACCGTCTCGTGCGCGTCAGGCCCGCGACCCTTGCGCGAAAGCTGCCCGCAACTGCGCGATCTGGCCGGCGACCGGACTTTTCGGGGGCGCCAACCGCGCCGCGCCCGAAGCCGGCTCATAGATCAGGCCGTCGAGATGGCGGATGCGAGCCTGCACCCTCAACGAGAGTTCGACGAGTTCGCAAAGCCGTCGCGGCAGTTCGGTCAAAAGATCTTCGGACGACACCGCGTCCTGACGGGCGAGGCGGATGCGGCGTTTTTCGCTCGCGGCTTCGGCGCGGCTGAGTTCGCCTTCATTGACGGCGCGTTGCAGCAGCAGCCAGGAGGCGATCTGCATCAACCGCGTGGTAAGCCGCATGCTTTCCACCGCATAGGCGAGCGCGGCGGGCCGCGGCAGGGCCTGCGCCTCCTTGCGCCCCTCCCCGTCGAGATAGGCGGCGGCAGCGCCGACAAGATCCATGCCTTCCTTGAACAGCGCCACGAACTGTTCGGAGGCGGCCAGCTTTTCGCCGAAGGACACGGCTGCTTCCGTTTTCATGAAAGATGTTTGCGACATCATGCGCCCGCTGTTGAAACTGAAGTAACGACCCGGCTCTCCCGGACGACGGCAAGACAACGGCCGCCCGTGGAGCAGAGGTAGCCAGATTAGCGGAGATTTGCCCGCGCGGGGACTTAACCTTTCATTAGGCTTAATGACGCCAGCCCGTCCGGCGGCAAAAACCGCCGTCCCAAAGGCGGGAGGAAGGCTTCACGCAGGGTTCGGGGTTCAGAACTGGCCGGGGCTCAGGACGGCGTCGCGCAAAAAGCCGCGCGCTTTAAGGAAGACAATGATCAAATCCGCCGAAAGACCGCTGGTGTTCATAGCACCCCCTGTTTTGGAGGCCTCGTCTCCCAGCATTACATGCAATCGGTGCTTGGCCTCGTGCAACTCGCCAGCGCCGCCGGATTCGACGCGACGCTGGCGCTGCTCGGCCATGATTCCCTCATCACCCGCAGCCGCAACACCCTCGTCAGCCAGTTCCTGATGACGCAAGGGGCGACACATCTCCTGTTCATCGACGCCGACATCAGTTTCGAGCCCGAGCAGGTGCTGCATATGCTGAACTTCAATCAGGATTTCGTCGCCGGCGTCTATCCGTTGAAGGTGATCGACTGGAGCAATCCGGCCATCCTGCGCGCGGCGGCGCGGCGCGAAGGGTTCGAGACGGCGCCGCTGCTTTATGTCGGGGCGGCCTCAACGGGATCCGACCGCGAGCAGCGCGGGCCCTTTTGCACCGCGATCTATTGCGGCGGCGGCTTCATGCTGATCAAGCGCCAGGTCGTCGAACAGATGATCGCCGCCTATCCCGAGACGCGCTATAAGGGGGCGCACGCCTATTCCAACGCCGTCAACAGCGAGGCGAACTACGCTCTTTTTGATTGCCTGATCGATCGCGATACGGGCGCCTATGTCAGCGAGGATTTCGCCTTCTGCCAGAGGTGGCGCGACATTGGCGGAAAAATCTGGCTCGACACCGAGGGCAAGCTCACGTATGTCGGATCCTATAATTTTCGCGGCGACCCGCGACTGCGCTATCAGGGCACCCCGGCTTTGGCGCCCGGGTTTGAACGGGCCGATCCTCTGACAGCATGAGGTCGAAAGCCGAGCCTTTTCAAACCGCGCCATGACCTGAAAAATTGGAAGCGCGCGGTTATGATTTGAGATCCAGTCCGTCCAAGACCATAGCCTCCCTCCGCGGGGGCCAAAGCCGAACATCCGTCATCTAAGTCGCTTATTTGGCGGCGGCGTCTTTTGCGCCGTCTGGCGACGCCAAGCGAATTCTTTTGCGCCATTGCTCGATCGCGCCAATAAGCGACCCCAAGCCGACCGCCAGATGCGCCACGTCCAAGAGAACAATTTTCCGTCTCGGCGGCGAAACTTCGCTGCGCGCCGCGACGTTGTGACGAGCGCCCCCTCCTTGCGGCGCATGGCAGTTAGCGGGTTAAACAGCGGAATTCGCCGCCGATTGCTCGTCCGGCCTCCGAAGTTTTGAATATGGTCAAGACAGATTTTCCGTTCTAGAAGTCATGTCGGCTTGACCATGGGCGCTTTGGCTTCTGCTCAGACAGCGGCGCTCGCCTTGTCGGGTCCAACAGCGCAGCGGGTTTAGCGAGGGCATATGGCTCGCGACGCGATTCCGCCAATGGAAAGAAAAAATGGCCATTAACAAAATCGGGGTGATCGGCGCTGGTCAGATGGGTACCGGGATCGCACAAGTCTGCGCCCTGGCCGGCATCGATGTCGCCCTCAACGATATTTCGGAAGAGCGCATCAAGACAGGCCTGTCCGTTGTCGGAGCGAGCCTCGCCAAGCAGGTCGAACGCCAGCAATTCGATTCCGCGACGCGCGACGCCGCGCTCGCCCGCATCAAGCCCGCGCCCGACTATGGCGCATTCGGCGATTGCGATCTGATCATCGAGGCCGCTTCAGAGAATGAGGAGGTCAAGCGCAGGATCTTCAGCCAGGTTTGCGCCTCGGCTCGCGCCGATGCGCTGCTGGCCAGCAATACGTCGTCGATCTCGATCACGCGGCTCGCCTCGGTCACTGACCGTCCGGAGCGGTTCATTGGCATTCACTTCATGAATCCGGTGCCGCGCATGCAGCTGGTCGAGCTGATCCGCGGCATCGCCACGGAAAACGAGACATTCGAAGCGGCGAAGGATCTGATCTTGCGCCTCGGCAAGACCTATACGGTGTCGGAGGATTTTCCCGCCTTTATCGTCAACCGCATTCTGCTGCCCATGATCAATGAGGCGATCTACACGCTTTATGAGGGCGTCGGTTCGGTCGAGGCGATCGACACGGCGATGCGGCTCGGCGCCAATCATCCGATGGGACCGCTCCAGCTCGCCGACTTTATCGGGCTCGATACGGTGCTCTCGGTGATGCAGGTGCTGCATGAGGGGCTCGCCGATTCGAAATATCGGCCCTGCCCGCTGCTGGTCAAATATGTCGAGGCCGGCTGGCTCGGGCGCAAGACGCAGCGCGGCTTCTATGATTACCGCAGCGGAACGCCGATTCCGACCCGTTAAGCAATACGATCATCAATCGTGATCCGGCGCGAGCGGGCGTCTTCCTTGCTGCGCCTTCACAGCTGCGTCATCCACGCCGTACAATATCCGGGCGAATCGCCGCATTAAGGTAAAATGAAATCGAATTGACGAATTAACCCAGCGCAGCTAATGCGGGAGCGCAAAAGGAGAGGCGTCTGAATTGACGGTCCATTTCCATGCCAGTGCCTCGCCGGAAGCGTGTCCGGCCCTCGTCCTCAACGCCGACTTCCGGCCGCTGAGCTACTATCCTTTGTCGCTATGGTCTTGGCAGGACGCGATCAAGGCGGTGTTTCTGGATCGCGTCAACATCGTCTCCAATTATGACAAGGCGGTGCGAAGTCCGAGCTTCGAAATGCTGCTGCCCTCGGTGGTTTCGCTCAAGACCTATATAAAACCGTCCCGCCATCCCGCCTTTACCCGATTCAACGTCTTTCTGCGGGACCGTTTCAGCTGCCAATATTGCGGCTCGCGTCAGGATCTGACCTTCGATCATGTGACGCCCCGCTCCAAAGGGGGCATGACGACCTGGGAAAATGTCGTCGCCGCCTGCTCCTGCTGCAATCTGCGCAAGAGCGACAGGCTTCCCGGCGAGGCCCATATGTGGCCGGCGCACAAGCCCTACCAGCCCACCGTCAACGATCTGCACCAGAACGGCCGGCTGTTTCCTCCCAATTATCTGCACGATAGCTGGATGGATTATCTTTACTGGGATTCCGAGCTGGAGCCGTAAGCTTTCCTGCTTTTTTAGCCGTATTCCTTCTTTGGAAGAATTACGATCGTTCACGGTTGCGCTTTTCGCGATGGCGCAATCTTTTTCATGCGGCCTTAAACTACGTTTGTGCCGGAAGCGAATTTATCGCTCGCGGACGCTTGCTTTTTGCCGCCTGAAGGCGCAGTTTTTGTATCTATCTTTTGTAGATACACAAACCCTTCTTCTTACTCTTAACCATCAAACTCTTACAAAGGAGAAACCCATGAGATTAACGCAACCCTGCCCGGAGTTTTTCGCACGCCCGGACTACAGCGGAGCATTGCGATGGACTTTGAGTGGGATGAAACTAAACGCCTCAAAAACATCAAGAAACACGCACTAGATTTTATCGATGCGGTTGTCTTGTTCAGCAATCCGCATCTGACAGGACTTGCGAAGACTATAGACGCCGAGGAACGCCAATTGGCGACAGGCATGATCGAAGACGTTTGCGTGAACGCAGTCTTCACCATGCGCGGATCAACCATCCGCATCATCTCCATGCGGAGAGCAAGAGATGCAGAAAAACAAAGATATCAAAAGATTTTCAGCAGCTGACCTTGAAGCGTTGCGCGCGCGCGGCGAAAGCCGCACCGATTTTGAGCGCCTGCGCGCAAAGACGGAAGCCGAGCTTGAGCGCGATATCGCAGACGATCGCGACTTCAAGGATATTCCAGAGAACTGGCAGGAAGCAGCTGAAGCCGTCATGCCCTAGCCGAAAAAACTGCTGTCGCTACGCCTCGACGCCGACATCGTCGATTGGTTCAAGGAGCGCGGCCCCGGTTACCAGACTCGCATGAACGCCGTTTTACGCGCTTTTATTGAGCGGGCCGGGAAAAAGAGGGCTTAGCGTTCGCGCAGGACGCGCGGTCTCAGCTCAGCTCCTTCGCCAGCCGCCGCATGAACTCTATGCCGGCCTCGACCTGCGCAATCTCTAAAAACTCATCGGGCTGATGCGCCTGGTCGATCGAACCCGGGCCGCACACCACGGTCGGCGCGCCGGCCGCCTGAAACTGTCCGGCTTCCGTCGCATAGGGCACGCTGATCGTGCTGTTCGACCGCGCAAGGTTTAACGCAAGCGATTCCGCCACTGAGCCTGGCTCCGGTCCAAGACCTGGCACCTCGACCTCGGCAAAAGTTTCAATCGAGGCGTCTCTGGCGTTGCGGGTCAGCTTGGGCAGCGCGACGCGCTCGATATAGGCCTGAAGATGGCTCAGCGCGAGATTTTGCGGGACGCCCGGCAGGCTGCGGAACTCCCAGTCGAAGGCGCATTGCTTGGCCAGAATATTGCGCGCCGTGCCGCCATGGATGACGCCGACCTCGATCGTCGAGGCCGGCGGATCGAACCTTCCCGATGGGTCGCCGCCACGCGCCAGCTCCTCGTTGAAGCGATAGAGTTCGCTGACGAGATCGCAGGCCGTCTCGACGGCGTTGGCGCCGAGATATGGCTTTGATGAATGCGCCTCATGGCCGTGGACGATGGTGCGATAGGTGACGATCGCCTTATGCGCGTCCGCCACCTGCATCAGGGTCGGCTCGCCGACAAGGATCGCGCCGGGCCGCGGCAGATCGGCGCCGAAACGCCGGATCGTGTCGAGCGAGCCGCGGCAGGTCGTCTCCTCGTCGTAACTCAAAAGGATATGGATCGGCCGCGACAGCGCCGCTTTTTGAAACTCGGGGATCATCGCAAGGCAGATCGAATCGAACCCCTTCATGTCGCAGGCGCCGCGGCCGTAGAGGCGTCCGTCCTCGCGGCGGAGCGTGAACGGATCGCTGCTCCAGCTTTGTCCCTCAACGGGCACGACGTCGGTATGGCCCGAAAGCACGACGCCGCCGTCGATCTTAGGTCCGATGGTGACGAACAGCGCCGCCTTGTCGCCGATCGCATTGGGGATCTTGACGTAATCGGCCCCGCATTCGCGCAGATAGGCCTCGACCGCCGCGATCAGCGCCAGATTTGACTTGGAGCTTTCGGTGTCGAACCCGACGAGCCGCTCGAGCATCGCGATCGCCGCCTCAAGCCTTGCGGCGGAAGGCTCCTGCATCACATTCATCAAAGGCCCGCCTTCTGTCTCTGCAAGCGGAGGCGCGGGCGCCCGCGCGCCAGCGTCTCAATTGAGAACGCGGCGCACGAAGGGCGAATCCAGCGAAAACACCGGGATCTGCGCGTCGAATTCCTCGCCGTTTTCATCGACCATCCGATAGGCGCCGGTCATGATGCCGGAAGGCGTCGTGAGATTCGAGCCGGAAGTGTAGCGGAAGGTTTCACCCGGCTTCAGAATGGGCTGCTCCCCGACGACGCCCGGGCCCTGCACTTCCTCGAGCCTGCCGTTGCCATCGGTGATTTTCCAATGCCGCGCGGTCAGCTGCACGGTCTTTTCGCTCTGATTGGCGATCTCGACCGTATAGGCCCAAAAGAACATCGCCTGATCGGCATTCGAGCGCTCAGGGATGAATTCGGGCAGGACGGTAATCTGGATATCCTGGGTGACGGCGCTGTACATGGGTGTGATCCGAGGCGTCCTTTGAGCCGGCATCGCGGCATAAACTTATCATAGCTTAACCCGCGGGAAAAAGGCACGCGGCGCCGCGCTTTGCTCACTCCGCGGCAATATCGTTGCGTTCGAGCGCGCCGAGCGCCGCCTTGAGATCGTCGATAAGGTCCTCTTCGTCCTCGAGGCCGACCGACAGCCGCACCAGCCCCTCCGTGACGCCGAGCGCCGCGCGCGCCTCGGGGGCCAGCCGGTGATGCGTCGTCGTCGCCGGATGGGTGATGAGGCTCTTGGCGTCGCCAAGATTGCTCGAAATCTTGATGAGCGTCAGGGCGCGGCCGAAGGCGAAGGCGGCCGGTTTGCCGCCGACAATCTCGAACGCTATCAATGTTCCGCCGCCGGACATCTGCCGCCGCGCGATGTCGGCGTGCGGATGATCGGCGCGGCCGGGGTAGCGCACGAAGGCGACGGCCGGCTGTTCGCTCAAGAAGTCGGCGATCCTGGCGGCGCTCTTTGTCTGTCGCTCGACGCGGATCGCCAGCGTTTCGAGCGCCTTCAAGAGCACCCAGGCGTTGAAGGGCGAGAGCGCAGGGCCCGTCTGCCGCAAAAATTGCTGCAAATCGGCCTCGACCAGCGCTTTCGCGCCGAGGATGACGCCGCCAAGACACCGGCCGCCGCCGTCGATGTGCTTCGTCGCGGAATAGACGACAAGATCGGCGCCAAGCGTCAACGGCTTTTGCAGCATCGGCGTCGCGAACACATTGTCGACGACGAGGATCGCGCCGGCGTCATGAGCGATCTTTGCGATCGCGGCGATGTCATAGACGTCGAGACAGGGATTTGTCGGGCTTTCCAGAAACAAGACCCTGGTTTCCGGCCGCATGGCGGCGCGCCACTGGTCAAGGTCCACGCCGTCGACGAGGCTCGAAGCGACGCCATAGCGCGGCAGATGGTCCTCGACGATATAGCGGCAGGCGCCAAACAGCGCGCGGGCGGCGACGACGTGATCGCCGGCCCGAACCTGCGACATCACCGCGGCCGTCACCGCGGCCATACCGGTCGCCGTCGCGCGCGCGGCCTCGGCGCCTTCGAGTAGCGCCATGCGGTCCTCGAACATCGCGACCGTCGGATTGCCATAGCGCGAATAAACGAAGCCCGGCTCTTCGCCGGCAAAGCGCGCGGCGCAGGCCTCCATCGAGGCGAACACATAGCCTTGCGTCAAAAACAGCGCCTCGGAGGTCTCGCCGAAGGGGGTGCGGACGCCGCCGCCATGGACCAGCAGCGTCGCGGGACGCAAAGGCTTTGGGCCGCCGAAGGAATCCGTCATCGTCTCTCCCAACGCGGTTTGGTTAACGAGGGCTTGACAGCAAGCTCGCCGCAAGGGGCTGGATTAGGCTTTTCCTTTCCGCGCCTCAAGCTTTAAGGTTTAACAGCCCGCCGCGCGTCCCGCGCCGCCCTGCCCCGCTGCCTGTCAGGATCCATGCAATCGCTTTTCCCGAAACTGGATCAGGATGATTTCGGCCCGCATTTCGGACTGCTGTCGCGCCAGAAAATCGAGCTGATGGCGCGACGCGGCATGATCGCGTCAACCGAAGAGCTCGACGAGAAACAGCTTCAGCCAGCCAGCCTTGACCTGCGCCTTGGCGCGCGCGCCTATCGCGTGCGGGCGAGCTTCCTGCCGGGTCGCGACCGCACGGTGATGGAGCAGCTGCGCGCCTTCGCGCGCGATGAGGATGCGATCAGCCTCGAGCATGGCGCGGTTCTCGAACGCGGCTGCGTCTATGTCATCCCCCTGATCGAACATCTGCGCCTGCCCGACAGCATCGCGGCTTTCGCCAATCCGAAAAGCTCGACCGGCCGGCTCGATATTTTCACGCGGCTTATCACCGACAATTCGGAAGTGTTCGACCGCGTCGCGCGCGCCTATGAGGGGCCGCTCTATGCCGAAGTGTCGCCGCGGAGCTTTTCCGTGCGGGTGCGCAAGGGATCAAAACTGAACCAGATTCGCTTCCGGCGGCTGAATTCGCAGCAATTCGAGCGAACCGGCTTTGCCGTCGACGATCGCGATCTGCGCGAGCGCCACAGGGCGGCCCCCCTCGTCGACGGCGAACTCAATCTGCGTCAGGGACTTGTCGTGCGGGTCGCGCTGGGCGACGCGATCCAGCCAGACGGCGCGATCGGCTACCGCGCGCAAAAACATGCCGACATCATCGACGTCGACCGCGCCGGCGGCTACCGGCTTGACGATTATTGGGACAGGATTTTCGCGCGGCCGGATGGGCGGCTCATTCTCGATCCCGGCGAGTTCTACATCCTCGCCTCGCAGGAGCGCCTGCATATTCCAAGCGACCTTGCCGCGGAAATGGTGCCGATCGATCCGGCCATGGGCGAATTTCGCGTCCATTATGCGGGCTTCTTCGATCCGGGCTTTGGCGCTTCGCCCGACAAGCGCCCCGGCGCCCGCGCGGTGCT
This sequence comes from Methylocella silvestris, assembly GCF_002891535.1. Lineage (GTDB taxonomy): Bacteria > Pseudomonadota > Alphaproteobacteria > Rhizobiales > Beijerinckiaceae > Methylocapsa > Methylocapsa silvestris_A. The sequence goes on from NZ_PDZR01000017.1 coordinate 75,094, forward strand.
CGAAGTGCGTAGCCACGAGGTGCCGTTTGTCCTTGAGGACGGCCAGATTATCGGCCGGCTGGTATATGAGAAAATGGCTGAGGCGCCGCATGCGCTCTACGGCGAGGGCGAGGGCTCCAATTATCAGGGCCAGGGGCTAAAGCTGTCGAAGCATTTTGTGATGGATTAGAGCATGTCCCGTTCAGATGGAATCATCTGGACGATAAGGACATGCTCCAAATTTTTGATAAAGCATCGCGCAGCCAAGTGGACGCGCTTGGCGTCGCCAGGATGAAGCGAAACGAGAGAGTTTGGCGCATCAGACGTTCGAGCTTGCACGTCTGATGCGCTAATGCGGCGAGGCCAGGCCTATGCGGTCCGCCATCATCGAGGGTTTGTTCGAACCGAAAGCGGGGTCTAGTCCTGGCCCTCGTCAAGACGCTTGATCGCGCCGGTCCAGGCCGGGAGCGTCACATCGGACGTCACGTCATATTCGACGAACTCGATTGAATATTGCGGAAAAGGCTCCTTGCCGACCCAGGACTTTATGGCCGCATAGCGGTCCTCGCTCAATTGTTTGACCGCGACCTGCTTCAACGCCGGATTATCGAGCATCCGATAGAGCGTGGCGACTTCATCCCCATTGAGCGTGCCGGCATAGGTCTTGGTGAGGACGACGCAATCGCCGGGATGGGCGGCGATGTCGGTTCCGCGCTGGGGCGAAAAGACCGACGAGGAGCCGATCGAATTCTCCTCAAGGAGATAATTCAGCGGCGAATCATGATTGAAGACAATGAGCTTGCCTTTGCATTGATCCTTCCAGGCCGTGATCGTCGCAAGGCTTCCACGATAATCTATATTGAACGAGCCTTTGAGCGTGTCTCGATGCCAGGCCACATTGACGGCGCCGAGCAGTTGAAACGCAGCGATCAGGGCGATTGCGGCGCGCGCCCAAAGCGGCGGCAGCGCGGCGACGGCCGAAGCGATGATCAGGAAAACCAGCGGGAGCAGGAACACCGAATTTCGCGGCTTCATCGCAATTCCGGTCACGACCATCAACAGCGTCCCGAGAGTGAGGCCGATCAGGACGATCCAGTCGATGTCGGATTTCGGCTTTACAAACAGGAAATAGACGCCAAGGGCGGCAATGAGCGCCGCATAAACGCCGGCGGCGACAGAGAGCGGGAACACCGCATTGCCGACGACAAGCGTGATGGCGATCTGGGAAAGCGCGCTGAGGAAGCTTGCGGTCTGATTGGCGCCGTGTCCGCGCGCATACTCGATAAAAACGAGCAATTGCGGAAGGCAAAGGGCAAAGCCGGCCACGCCGGCGACCAGCAAGATAATGATGTCAGAGCGCCGGAAATTCTTCCGTTCGCGCAGAAGATGGGCCGCAACCAGCACCGGCGCGGCGCACAAGGTCTCGTAGTTGACATAAAATAACAGAACGATCCCGGCCGCCAGGATTAGCGTTCGCCTGGTCAGGCTTAAGTCTGAAAACAGGATAATGCCAAGAATGACGGCAAAAAGCGGGTTGAAATAGGCATACCAGCGCAGTGATGCGCCCCACATGATCGTCGTGCCGCAGAGCGCCAGCAAAATCCCGAGGGATAGCCTTGCGCGCGGGTCGATCTTGTCGAAGGCGATGAAACCGAAAATGGCTAGACCAAGCGCATTAAGTATAGCGCCAAGAACCTTGACCGCCTCCCACGATCCAAACAGATCGAAAGCAGCTTTATTTATAATATAATGCACCGGAGGATGAACATCCTCGGTATTTATATAATTCCACAGCCCAGAATAATTATAACTCGACACTGTGCGAATATTAAATATCTCGTCGTCGAAAAAAAATCCGTTTTTTATAGAAATAATCGATATAAAAAGGATAGATAAAAATATAACAGAAGAGAAAATCAAGCGCATAGAAGACGAAGAAGAAGAGATTGTACTCACTCTTGATGAAGATATCGTACTCACCCAGATCTCCTATGGATCCCGCTCAAAGTAACCTACCCCCTCCCGTTCAATAACTGGCCTTGCCAGCCAGATCAATGGTCATGAGCCGAACACTGACGCGGCGAGGCTCTGTCCGTCAGAGCATTGCCCAGATCCGATCTTGGCGGTCGTGAGTTAAGCGAAAGCCGATTGGACCGTCAACGTATTCTTCCGGGAGAACGAACACCCTTGGGTTGAGCGCAGTTGATGAGCGATGTTTTCCCATACTGGAAATTCAGTGTGCGCGCGGCCGCCGCAAAATCGCCGCCGTTTCGCCCGATCAGACGATAGGTTTGCACCTCGGAACAGGCGGCGCGAAACGATGACAGACAGGGCCAAATTCGACGCGGACTCTCTCTCCGGCGTCTATCCTCCGGTTTTGCAGGCGCTGCACTGGATCACCGCGCTTCTCGTCTTCGCGATCCTGCCGGTCGCCTGGGTGATGATCGCCTTGCCGCGCGAGAGCCCCTGGGTCGGAACGATGTTCATGATCCACAAGTCGCTCGGCGTCACCATTTTCGCGCTCGCCGTCGTTCGCTTGTTCTGGCGGGCAATCGAACCGCCGCCGCCGCTGCCCTGGTCGCTCGAGCCCTGGGAGGCGCTCGCCGCCAAGATTAGCCATGCGCTGCTTTATGTGATCCTGCTCGCCATGCCGGTCAGCGGCTTCATTCTGTCGGCGGCGAGCAATCATCCCGTGGTCTATTTCAATCTCTTCACCCTGCCCGCCCTGCCCGAGAACAAGCCGCTCGCGGAGGCCGCCGAAAAGCTCCATGTCGCCGGGCAATGGGCCGTCTACGCCTTTGTCGGCCTGCATATTCTCGGGACAGCCTGGCATCTCATCGTCAAGCGCGACGCCATCTTGGACCGCATGACGCCGCCGCAGGTCAACGCCGACTGACTTTACTTAAAGTAAGAGTTCAATATGTCTGCGTAAATTGAGGCCAGCGCGGCGATATCCTCGACCGGCGCGCGTTCGTCGATGGCGTGCATGGTGGAGCCGACGAGGCCGAATTCGAGAACCGGGCAATAGGCGCGGATGAAGCGGGCGTCGGAGGTGCCGCCGCTCGTCGAAAGCTGCGGCCTGCGTCCGCTCGCCCGCTCGATCGCCGCGCTGACGAGATCGGTAAATGCGTCGGGCTGCGTCACGAAGGCCAGCGCATTGCAGGGCTCGAAACGCAGGGCGAAGGTCGTCCCTGACGCAGCAAGCTCCGCCCGCCTGAAAAGCTCGGCCGCGAGCGCATCCGGCGTCCAGATATCGTTGAAGCGGATGTTGAAGCGCGCCCGCGCCTCCGCGGGAATGACGTTGAAGGTCGGATTGCCAACGTCGATGCTGACGATTTCGAGGTTGGAGGCGTCGAACAGCTCCGTACCCTGGTCGAGTGGTTCCGCGTCAAGCGCCGCCAGCAGCCGCATCAGCGGAGGAATGGGATTTTTGGCGCGATGCGGATAGGCGACATGGCCCTGCTCGCCTTTCACCGTCAGCGTCCCGTTCAGCGAACCGCGCCGGCCGATCTTGATCATGTCGCCGAGCGCTTGCTGGTTGGTCGGCTCGCCGAGAATGCAATGATCGAAGCGCTCGCCGCGCTGATGCGCCCAGCGCAGCAGCTTCTCCGTGCCGTTGATCGCCGGGCCTTCCTCGTCGCCCGTGATGAGGAAGCTGATCGAGCCTTTTTGCGCGCCGCCCTCGGCGACAAAGCCAATCGCGGCGGCGGCGAAGGCGGCGATGGCGCCCTTCATGTCGACGGCGCCGCGGCCGAAAATCAGGCCGCCTTCCGTTTCGCCGCCGAACGGATCGAAGCGCCAGCTCGCCGAATCTCCCGGCGGCACGACGTCGGTATGTCCGGCGAAGACGAGATGACGGCCGCCGGCGCCCGCGCGGGCGTAGAGATTTTGAATATCGGGCGTGCTCTCATCCGAGAAAACGATGCAATGGGTGGAAAACCCAGCCGCGCGGAGCTTTGCCGCCAGAACGTCCTGCGCGCCGGCGTCAAGCGGCGTCACGGAGGGGCGTCGCAGCAGGTCGCGGCACAATTCAAGCGCGTTATGGGCAAGATCCGACATGGACGGCTCTATCGCATGGCGCATGCGCCGCGCCAATCCAGGAAAATGGCCTTGTCCGCCCTTACAACCTCGGATGGATCTTCCCATTTCCTGTTGTCGAAGCGCCGAAAATAGAGCATGTGCTGCGGCTGCGGGTGAAATCGGCCTGAGTTAGCGCTTGCGCCGGCATTTGGGTTTTAACTTGCTCGGCCGCGCAACGCTGGGCGCGACGGCGGAAGAGTTTGACTTCTCGAATAAACGTCATGCTCTAAGCAACTGGAATTGATAGATGATCCCGGATGAAGCCGCCGGATCATTTTGGCTCTGCTGTCTGCGGCGCAGAGCGCCGCGAATGGAAGAAAATAGATGCGAAAACTGGTTGGCGGCAAGCTGCACGGCATCCGCGTCACGGAATCGAACCTTGAATACCACGGCTCGATCACGCTCGATCCCGCCCATTGCGAAGCCGCGGGCATTCTCCCGCTCGAATTCGTCGAGATCTGGAACAAGAACTCCGGCGCGCGCATCACGACCTATGTGATCCTCGGCCAGCGCGGCTCGCGCTGCTGCGTGCTGAACGGGGCCGCGGCGCGCACCTGCCAGCCGGGCGACGAATTGATCATCTGCAGCTCGGTCTATCTCGATGGCGCCGAGATCACGAGCCTCAGCCCGGCGGTCCTCACCTTCGACGCCAATAATAATATCGTCGAGAAGCTGCATTATTCCGTCACCCGCGACGGCGCCGGCCATTATCAATTCGGCATCGTCGCCGAGGACGGCGAAATTCTGCAGCCGCCGCTGAAATCAGGCCTGCGACAGAAGCGGGCAAGCTGAGGCCGCCGGCCGTGGCGGAAGAAAAAATGCGCTGCGATTTAGGCGTGTTGCGAGAAGAAAATCCTGCTCAGTCTTGACTCTTTCGGCGGCCAGCTTTCATATACCGGACATAATGTTCGCAATATCGAACGCCGTGCACGCCATTGACGATCGTCTTGACCCATAAGCTCACCGGCCTTCGCGAAGTCGACGCGCCGCATAGTCTCGTCGCTCAATTTGGACCAGATCATGCGCTGCAGATGGATTCGGGCGGCCGGCTCGACCAATGGTCAATTGCCTATCAGACCTATGGCGAGCTCAACGCCGACAAATCCAACGCCATTCTCGTCTGCCATGCGCTGACCGGCGATCAGCATGTCGCCAATGCGCACCCCGTGACCGGCAAGCCCGGCTGGTGGAGCACCATGGTCGGGCCGGGCCGGCCGATCGACACCAACCGCTATTTCGTCATCTGCTCGAATGTGATCGGCGGCTGCATGGGCACGACCGGTCCCGCCTCGCTCAATCCGTCGACGGGGCGCCCTTACGGCCTGGAGCTGCCGATCGTGACGATCCGCGACATGGTCCGGGCGCAGGCGAAGCTGATCGACAAACTCGGGATCGACACGCTGTTTTGTGTCGTCGGCGGCTCGATGGGCGGCATGCAGGTGCTGCAATGGGTGGCGAGCTACCCGGAGCGCGTGTTCTCGGCCATGCCCATCGCCACGGCGGCAAAGCATTCCTCGCAGAACATCGCCTTTCACGAGGTCGGCCGGCAGGCGGTAATGGCCGATCCCGACTGGCGCAAGGGCCGCTATCTCGAGGAAGGCGTCATCCCGACCAAGGGCCTCGCCGTCGCCCGCATGGCGGCGCATATCACCTATCTGTCCGACGAGGCGCTGCAGAGCAAATTCGGCCGCAAGCTGCAGGATCGCGACGCGCCGACCTTCTCGTTCGACGCCGAATTCCAGATCGAGAATTATCTGCGCTATCAGGGCTCGAGCTTCGTCGACCGGTTCGACCCGAACTCCTATCTCTACGTCACGCGGGCCTGCGACTATTTCGACCTTGCCGCCGATTATGACGGCTCGCTCGCCAGAGCCTTCCAGGGCGTCAAGACGCGTTTTTGCGTCGTCTCGTTCAATTCCGACTGGCTTTATCCGACGTCCGCCTCACGCGCCATCGTGCATGCCCTCAACGCCGGCGGCGCCTCGGTCTCCTTCGTCGACATCGAGACCGATCGCGGCCATGACGCATTCCTGCTCGATCTGCCCGAGTTCATCGCGACCTCGCAGGGCTTTCTCGATTCGGCCGCCAAGGCCCGCGGCTTGCCGCCGGCCGCGCCTTGAGCATCGCCCGCGAGGGCGCGGCGCCGGCGCCCGCGCCCGCACCGGAGACGACGAGCCGCGTCGACCTTCTCCTTGTCGCCGCCATGGTCGAGCCGAACAGCCGCGTGCTCGACGTCGGCTGCGGCGACGGCGCGCTGCTGCGCCTGCTTGCCGACGAAAAAGGGGTGGACGCGCGGGGGATCGAATTGTCCCAGCGCGGCGTCAATTATTGCGTCGCGCACGGGCTATCGGTGATCCAGGGCGACGCCGACACCGATCTTGCCGAATATCCGGACGATTCCTTCGACTATGTGATCCTGTCGCAAACGCTGCAGGCGACGCGACGCCCGCGTGTGGTGATCGAGCACATGCTGCGGATCGGCCGGCGCGCCATCGTGTCCTTCCCGAATTTCGGCCATTGGCGGATAAGGGCGCAGGTCGCTTTCGGCGGCCACATGCCGCTGACGCGCCAGTTGCCGACGCCCTGGTATGAGACGCCGAACATTCATTTTTGCACGATCCAGGATTTCATCGATCTCGCGCAGGCCGTCGGCGCGCGCATTGAACATGGCGTCGCGCTCGACCAGTTCGGCAAGCCCCTCGCCTATCGCGGCCGCTGGATCTGGAATCTGCTCGGCGAGCAGGGGGTATTTCTGCTGACGCGCAAGAGCTGATCAGCGGACCGTCCCAAGCCGGATGCGGGCTTCTTCAGATTGCTTGAGCGGCAGGCGTCCCCGCGCCTGCCGCTCCGCTCAGCCCTTGACCTCAGCCTTGGCCCGATCGATCGATTCGACGATGATCTGACGGGCTCTTTCGGCATCCGCCCAGCCCTCGATCTTCACCCATTTGTTGGGTTCGAGATCCTTGTAATGGGCGAAGAAGTGCTCGATCTGATGCAGGGTGATTTCCGGCAGATCGGTATAATTCTCGACCTTGGAGTAGCGCTTCGTCAGCTTTTCGGACGGGACGGCGACGATCTTTTCATCCTGGCCCGCTTCGTCGCGCATGATGAGCACGCCCACGACCTTGCAGCTCATGATCGCGCCGGGCACGATCGCGCGGGTGTTGGCGACGATCACATCGCAAGGGTCGCCGTCTTCCGACAGCGTATGGGGAATGAAGCCGTAATTTCCCGGATAGCGCATCGAGGTATAGAGGAAACGATCGACGACGAGCGCGCCCGAAGCCTTGTCGAGCTCATATTTGATCGGCTCGCCGCCGATCGGGACCTCGATCACGACATTGACTTCGTGGGGCGGATTCTTGCCGATCGAAATTGCGTCGAGGCGCATGGTCGTCTCCTTTGTCGCTTGCGATTCTTGGAAGCAATGATGCGCAGAATCGCGCCATTGCCCCGAACTTCTGGTGTCGCGAGGCGTCGCTCTCTCGCGAACACTAAAATCATATTCCGCGGCCGGCGCGCCTCGCCAAAGGCGGCCCATCAATGGATCGGTTCCGGCGCGGCGATTTCTGGGCGGTCACGCGGCAAGCCCATGAATGAGGCGCCGACTGAGTTCGATTTGAGCCGGGTTATGCGGCAATGCGCTCTAACCGGCAAGTCCAACCTTGGCATTACCTGGAAGAAGTAAGGCGGCGCCAACTGGAAGCGTTCAGCCGAAGGCGAAGGCGTGGCGGGCCCTGATCTCGGAGCCGAAGCGCTCATTGGCCTGGCGCACGTTGAGGCCGCCGAGCCGCTTATAAAAATCCACGGCGCGTTCATTGTCGGCGAGAGCCCAGACGAGGAAGGACGGATAGCCGTGCTCGGAGAGATCCTTGCGCGCCATCTCAAACAGCCGCTTGCCGAAACCGAGCCCCTGAAATTCCGGCGCGACGTAAAGTTCGAACACTTCGCCGCCATAGCGCAGCGAGGGCACGCGATTGCGGCCGTAGCTGGCGTAGCCGCCGATCGTTTCGTCGAAATCGAGCACGAGCAGACGGGAGCCACGGACAATCGCCGAATGCCACCAGCGCGGGCCGCGCCGGGCGATCATGCGTTCCAGTTCGCGGCCGGGGATGATGCCCCGATAGGCGTCCCGCCACGCGGCGTCGTGGACCGCCGCGATGCCCTTGGCGTCGCCCTCACGCGCATTTCTGATGCTGATGACGCCCTCGATCATGCGCCAATGTTACGGCTGCTTGCCTTGCGCCCGCAATACCCCTTTGGCGTGATTTGCGCGCTGCGCTCAGGGCCGTTGCAAAAACATCGCCTGCGCCAGAACGTCGCATCCGATCACGCCTCACGCGCGGAAGCGGCGGCGATGTCGTCGTCGAAGTCCGCGCCGTCAAGATCGGTCGCCTCTTGCGCGCCGGGAGCGGCCGGCCGCTGCGAGCGATAGATCCCCTTGATCAGGACGATATAAGCGATCACGGCGCAGTCGATCAGCGTGATCCACCAGATCTGCGCCGCCGCGGCGCCCAGCGCCGCCATGACGAAAATCGCAGTGAGGCCGGCCAGCACCGACGGCGCGACGGCGGCCGGGATTTTGGCCGTGAGCAGGAAGATCTGCGCCGTCAGGAAGGCGAAGCCCGCGGCGCCAATAATTCCAAGATCGTACCAGATGATGAAGAGCAGGCTTCCCGGCGTCTGCTCGGGCAGATAGCCAAGCGCCGCCGTGCGATTGGCGGCGTCGAATCCGTGGCCGGTGACGAGGCGCGGCCATTCGGCGAGGATGATATCGCGCCAGACGAGGATCGACTGCGCCGCGGCGTTGGGATGCTGCAGGGTCATGCCGATCAGCGCGCCAAGCCCAAGCGCCAGCACGGGGGCGAAGAGAATCAGCGCGGCGACGGCGAGACCCAGCCGATGCGCGAGCCGGACCGGCTGCGACATCGCCATGGCGAACACAAAGGCGGCCGCGCCCATCGCCGCAAGGCCCGCCTGCGCGAAGCCGGCCAGCGCGACGCCAGCCGCGAGCACTGCAAGGATCGCCGCATAGATCCAGCGCTCGCGCAGGCACAGCGCGCCGAGCGCCGGCCAGACCAGCACGATAAGCGTGATCATCGAGCGTTCGAACAGCTGATTGTCGAAGGGCTGCGCGCGGCCGAAGGGCAGATGCGCCCGGAACGCGAAGACGAGCACCGCGAGCGCGCCCAGGGCGACGCCGACCGGCAGAAGATAAAGATCGAGCGGGCGCGTGCGCGCCGGCAGATAGGCGGCGACCAGCGCGACAAGAAGGGTGGTGCCGACAATCTGGGCGAAACGCTGCCCCGCCTCGCCCGGAAACGGCGTCCAGAGCATCGACATGGCGGCCCAGAGGGTCAGGAACAGGGCGGCGAGGCCGCCGGGAGAGGCCAAAGCCGTGCGCAGATGGCGCGGACCGTGATCAGGCGCGCCGATCGCCGCGCCAATCAGAACGACGATGGCGCCGATCGGCATCAGCACATAGATCGCGCCGCGCAAGGCGACGGTCAGGATGGGCAGCCCGACCATGAGAATCGCAAGGCCCAGACGGATCAGCAGGCGGGAAGCGTCAGCGGCGGGCGTCTCTGCGTGATGGGAGGCGATCGACATGGCCTGCTTCGGTCAGGAGAACGCCAGATAGCGCTCCTGCGGCCGCTTTTGCGCGCCCGGCAAGCTCTGGCCCCGTGAATGCTGGGCGGCAGTCTATCGCTAAATCGCAAAGCCCGGCAAGGATCCGGGAGTCCCGACGCGTTTCGACCCGCTCCAAGAGGAGCGCCTAGTAGGAGGCGATCATCTCGTCGGCGATCTTTTCGGCTCCCGGCACGCTCTCCGCCAAGGCGAGCAGCGCCTTGCGCTCCTCAGGAGAATTGACAAGGCCCCAGATGTGGACGACGCCGTCCGAGACAAGGATGTTGCGCTCGCCAAAGCCGGTCCAGGTCTGTTCGGCGAGCTTGTCCAGAATCGCGTCGCGCAGGTCGCGGTCGCTATCGTGGGCGGCCTGCGTTTTGCGCGACGCCTCGCTGGAAGCCAGCGCCTGCATGATGTTCGAGCGGCTGACGATGCCGACGAGCTTGCCGTCCGTGATGATGGGAACGCGCTTGATGCGGCGCTTCTCAAGGAGATGTGCGATATCGGCCAGGGAAGCGTCCGCGGGCGCCGAGATGACCTCGCTTGACATGACCTCGGAGACCTTGCGGCCGTGCTCCTTGGCGAATTGCTGGGCCAGAATGCTCGCCGGCGTCAGCGCCTCGACCCACCAGGAATGAGGCTGTGCTGTTCCGTCTTCCTCGCGGAACAAGAGATCGGCCTCGCTCAAGATGCCGACGACTCGTCCATCGGCGTCGACCACGGGCAAAGCGCTGACGTCATGATCGACGAGCAGCCGCACCGCGGCGGCAATCTCGTCGTCGGGTCCGACGGTGACGACGTCGCGCACCATCACATCGCTCGCGTACATGATTTTCTCCCCCGAACGAACATCGAATCGACGTTCGCGCGTAAGCCTCGGCCGCGCGGACTATAAAGCGCGCGACGTGACAGCCTTATTACACATCTTAGTCTTAGTCTGAGCGCAGGACGCGCGGGCGGCCTTGCGCAAAAAACGCGCGGCGTTCGCATCAACGGAACGGGTGCGCTTCTAAACCATTTGCGCCGAACAAGAGTCATTTGCTCAAAAAGGAGACCCCGTCATGAACTGCAGATTTCTTGCCGCTGCGACGCTTGTCGCGCTCGCCGGCTTCACGTTCCAGGCCGAAGCCCAGGGCATCGTTCGCGGCGCCGAGGAGGGAGCCGCAACCGGACATCGCGCCGCAGGACCTGTCGGTGGGGTCGTCGGCGGCGCGGTGGGCGCCGGCGTTGGCGGCGCGATGGGCGGCGTCAAGGGCGTGCTCGGCATCCCGCAATCGAACAACCGCCACTATCATCACCGCCACCGTCATCATAGACACACTTACTGAGAATATCCTTATGGGGGTTGTTGCCCCTTTCGCGGGCAGCTACGCTTCGAGTCTGAAGAGTGCGACGTGTCACTCCGGGCGCGGTAACGCGCCATTAATGATACGGGCGCAATCTCATTGACGCCAAGGCGAGCGGGCCATCTCGGCTCCCTCGCCGGAGCGCAGCGCCGGATCGAAGCTGATGAAACAACTCCGCAAAGCCCTCGCCGACGACAACGGGACCATTGCAGCGCTGGCGCTGCTGGGCTTGGTGATGATGGCGCTTTTCCGGCCTTGACTGACGGTAGACTCGTCGCGCCGCGCGGCGCGAAACTTGGCATATGACTTGCTTGTAACAGAGAAATGATCGGGAGGTCGGCGTCCGCAAAGTCAGGAACAGCACTGATGACCAAGATACTTATTCTTGTCTGCTCCATGTCGACGCCGGTTGAGGATTGCTCCCCCATGAACGCCATTAGCGCCTCTCGCGGCCCGAATGTGCAGAGCGCGATCAGCTGCGGTCTTTTCGGTCAGTCCCAGCTCGCGCAGTCCGCCATCGGCCCCGTCGCGGACGAATATGAAAAAATCGTCTGCTCGACCGGCGGCTCGAGCTGATCGCAGCCGCTCCCTCCCAGCTAGAAGCGCCAACCGGTCTGCAGCGTGACGCCCGCTGTCACCTGCGTGAAGCTCGCCGTCGATAAATTCGACGCGTTTCGCTCAAGGCTCGCCTGAAAGTCGAGCCGCGGGCGTCCGAACCAACGCGCGGTCTCATTGTCGCCGAGCAAATAGGACGGCAGCGCAAATCCGAGCGTCGCAATCGGCTCGACATTGAAGTCCCGGCGCGTAAATCCGTTTATATCGTCGAATTGCCGGCCGATGAATTGCACGCCGAAGCTGAAACTCCATTGCTCCGAAATGATATAACTCATTGAGGGAATGAGAAAGATCGCGGCGGAGGCCGGCGCCGGCTCCCGGAACCGCCGCTGCATAAAAGCGGTGAGGCCAAGCGCCCAAACCGCATCCCCAGACGCGCCGTTGGGCGAAAGACGTTGGAAATCTGCGCCGAAGTTGATGCGTGTATTGAAGCCTACATTGACGTCATGACGGGTCGCGATTTCCTGCGAAAACAGCGGCTGGAAATCGACCCGCGGCGCATAGGCCAAATAGGGCGAAAAACTATGATCGGCATTGGCGTCGACATATTGCGCTCGAAATCCGCCAGCAAGAAAGTCGCGATCGGCTTCCGGGACGCCCGTCAGTCTTTCCGACTCGACGCGCAGATTCGCCGAAAAGCGAATCGGCAGGTCTGGCGCGGGCGCCGCCCATGACAATTGTCCGAGCGGACTGATCTCGACGGATCGCGTTCCTCCGTCAGCCGAGGCCTGGGCATTGGAGTTGAAAAAGACGGGCGTGAGCAGGTTGAACGTAAATCGCGGCGCCCTGACCTGCTGCTCAAGGCCCGGCGCTGTGGCGAAGAGATTGGCGTCAGATGAAAGCGCGGTCTCGCCCGGCGTTGCGAGAACGGCGTCGATGCGCGCATCCTGCGCGTCGCTCCGCGCGTCCGAGGTCGCCGTCTGCGCCAAGGCGGCGCCAAGGCCGTTCGAACCGGCAAAGGCGCAGAGCGCAAGACGCCAAAAGCATCGCCAAAAACATCGCTGAACCTTGGCTTGCGGCGCCAGACCCATTCTGTCGACCCCCGGCGCGACATCCCATGCGACTGTTGGCGCCCGATCATGTCTTCTTTTGGATATTTCGCCGCCGCCGCAACAAGAGCGCCGCGGCGGGATATCCGGCCCTCATGCGCCGCCTTCCTCTTTCCAGCGGGGGGCTCCTTTGTCGCGAACCATTGAGCTCACGACGGAAGCTGCTAAGTTCGCTGCGTTGTTGCAGGCTTGGGGGCTTCAGCCTTTCATGATCGAATCCAGCCCCGATTCTCGGAGCGCCGCCGGCGCGGTTCGTTTCGGCGCCGCCGCCGTCCGCGCCGCCGCCTTTTTCGCGTTCTGGCTCATGATCGGGGGCAACGATCTTCTAGGCCTTCCGGTCGGACTTGCGACGGCCGTAGCGGCAAGCTTCGTCAGCCTGCGCCTCATGCCGCCAGGACGCGCGAAGATTCGTCCGCTTTCGCTTCTGGCGCTGACCGCGCGTTTTGCGCGCCAATCCGTCATCTCCGGCCTCGAGGTGGCCTGGCGCGCTTTCGACCCGAGGCTGCCGCTGAACCCCGGCTTCATCGCCTATCCGTTGCGAATCGCGCCGGGCGGCGGCCGGAGCGCCTTTTGCGCGTTCAGCAGCCTGCTCCCCGGAACCCTGCCGACCGGGACCGACGCGGGCGACGCGCTGCTTGTCCATTGTCTCGACGTCAGCCGGCCCGTCTCGGCCGATCTTGCCGCCGAGGAATCCCTGTTCATGCGGGCGCTCGGTTATGACTGAGTTTCTCCTCGCCGCCGCCGGCTTGATTCTGTTCACAGTCGCCGTCGGCCTCGCGCGCGTGCTCAGAGGGCCGGGCGACGCCGACCGCCTGATGGCCGCGCAGCTTCTCGGCACAGGCGGCGTCGCGGCGCTTCTCATCGTCGCGGCGGCGACAGGGGCGCGCGGCCTTGAAGACGTCGCGCTCGGCCTCGCTCTGCTCGCCGCCTTCGCCTCCGTCGCTTTCGTCAACAGCGGCGCGCCGCCTGAGCGCGACGACGCGCCGGAAGCCGCGTCGAAATGAGCGGCGCGCTCGATCTTTTCAGCATCGCCGCGATCAGCGTCGGCGGCTTTTTCTTTCTCGCCGGCACAGTCGGCCTTCTGCGTTTCCCCGACCCGCTGTGCCGGCTGCATGCGCTGACCAAGGTCGACAATCTCGGCCTCGGCTTTATCGTGCTCGGCCTCATCGCGCGCAGCGACGGCGTGTTCGGCGCCTTGAAGCTCGTCGCGATCTGGGCGCTCGTCCAGCTCGCTGGCGCAACCAGCGCTCAGCTCATCGCCCGCGCGATCCGGCGCAAGGAACAGATCGGCGCAAAATCAGCTGGCGGAAGCCCCGCCGCATGAACGCGCTCGGCGCCGTCGACCTCGGACTTGCTTTGCTCGTTCTCGCCATCGCCGGCTGGACGATCGCCGCGCGCGAGGCCTTCGCCGCCATCGTCGGCTATGTCGCCTACGGCCTTCTGCTGTCGATCGTCTGGGCGCGCCTCTTCGCCGTCGACGTCGCGATGACCGAGGCCGCAATCGGCGGCGGCGTCACCGGCGTGCTCCTGATCAGCGCTGCGGCGCGCCTGCGCCAGGCGCAGACGGCGGAGGACGAACGCCCGACGCTGCCGTTGCGTCTGATGGCGGCGGCGCTCTCTGCCCTCGCCGCGATCGCGCTCGGGGCGGTCATTTTGAGCCTGCCCGAGCCTGGACCCAGCCTTGCCCCGCTGGCGGCTAAAAATCTCGCTGCGACGGGCGTCGGCAATCCGATCACAGCGGTTCTGATCGCCTTTCGCTCCTTCGACACGCTGCTTGAGAAAGTCGTGCTTTTGCTGGCGATCATCGGAGTCTGGTCGCTGGCGCCAGACCGCTATTGGGGCGGCGCGCCGATCGCTCCGCGCGCGGCGCGCCCGGTCGGCGCCCTCACCTTCCTGGCGCAGCTTGTCGCCCCCATCGGCGTCGTCGTCGGCGTCCATATGGTCTGGGTCGGCGCGGACGAGCCGGGCGGCGCCTTTCAGGGCGGCGCGATTCTCGCCGCCATGTGGATGATCGTCATGATGGCGCGGCTGTCAGAGGCGCCGCCGGTCGGCGCGCCCTGGCTGCGCGCGGCGCTGGTCGCCGGACCCGCCGTGTTCCTCATCGCCGGCGCGTCGGGCGCTGTGACGTCCGGCGCGTTCTTCGCGCTGCCGCAAGCATTTGCCAAACCGCTGATCCTCATTATCGAGGCCTTCATGACACTTTCGATCGCCGTGACCTTGCCGATGCTGGTCGCCGGGCCGCCGCGGCGGGCGCCGCTATGATTACAGCCGCGACCCTTTCCGGCCTCACCGGCGCGATCCTCGTCGGCCTTGGCCTTTACGGGCTCATCGCCGATCCCCGACCGCTGCGAAAGATCCTCGCCTTCAACATTCTCGGCAGCGGCGTCTTTCTCGTCTTCGGCATCATCGCCCGCCGTGGCGCGGCAGCGGGCTTTCCCGCCGATCCCGTGCCGCAGGCGATGGTCATCACCGGCATCGTCGTGGCTTTTGCGGCGAGCGCGCTCGCCATCGCCATTTTGCTTCGGCTGGTGAGTGAGACCGGCCGCGCCAGCCTCAGGCCGGACACGCCCGGCGCCGCGCAGACGCCGGGCGACTGAGGGACCATGCCGGGCTTTGCGACAACCACAGGCGGCGTCCTGCTGATCCTTGCGATCCTCCTGCCGGTCGCCGGATTGACCGCGTCGCTGGCGCTTGGCGGACGCCGCGCCGAATGGATCGCCCTCACGCTAGCTCCGGTCGGCGTGCTGATCGCGCTGGCGATCGCGACAAACGTGTTGGCGAGCGGCGCGCCGGTCGTCTACATCGTCGGCGGCTTTGCGCCTCCGCTCGGCATCGCTCTGCGCGCCGACGGCTTTTCCGCGATCATGCTGCTGACCACGGCTGCGATCATTTCCGCCGCCTGTTTTTTCGCAAGGTCCGGTTTCGCGACACCCAAGGGCGAGCCGGAAGCGCGCGCGCCCTTCACTTTCTGGACCTTGATCCAGGGGCTGTTCGCGGCGCTGAACATCGTCTTTCTCAGCGGCGATCTCTTCAATCTCTTTGTCGCCCTCGAACTTCTGACCTTCGCCGCCGTGCCCATCGTCTGCCTCGACGGGCGGCCGGAAACGCTTGTCGCCGCGTTGCGCTACCTCCTCTTTGCTCTGTTCGGCTCGGTCTTCTATCTCCTCGGCGTCGGCCTCATCTACGGGGCCTATGGCACGCTCGACATCCTGCTGCTCGCCGCACGCGTAAAGCCTGAGCCCGCGGTCTACGCCGCGGCCGGGTTGATGACGGCCGGGCTTCTCGCCAAAACCGCGCTCTTCCCGCTTTACCTCTGGCTGCCCCCCGCCCACGCCAACGCGCCCGCCGCCGGCAGCGCCGTGCTCTCGGCGCTGGTGGTCAAGGCGCCCTTCTTTCTCCTCGTGCGGCTGTGGTTCGACGTTCTTCCCAAACTGCCGTCCGAAACGGCGATGGCGCTGCTGGCCGCGCTGGGATCAGCGGCGATCCTCGTCGGCAGCGTGCTCGCCCTGCGCCAGCAGAGGCTGAAGCTGCTGATCGCCTATTCGACCGTGGCGCAGATCGGCTATCTGTTCCTGATGTTCCCGCTTGCGCTCGGCGGCGGCGCGTGGAGCATGGACGCCTGGATCGGCGGCGTCATGCAGACCCTCTCGCACGCCTTCGCCAAGGCGGGCATGTTCATGGCGGCGGGACTGGCCGCGCAATCGCTCGGCCATGATCGCATCAAGGATCTCGGCGGCCTCGGGCGCGCCATGCCGATGACCGTCTTCGCGCTCGGCATTGGCGGCTTGTCGCTGATGGGCCTTCCGCCGAGCGGCGGCTTTGCGGCCAAATGGCTGCTGCTGACGGCCTCGGCCGAGGCCGGACAATGGGTTTGGGTCGCCGTCATTCTGGCCGGCGGCCTGCTAGCCGGCGGCTATGTCTACCGCATCCTCGCGCCCGCCCTTTCCGGCGAGCCGGCGGCGCTGAATTCCGCTCCGGCGCGAAGCCGGGAGGCGATCGCGCTGGCGCTGACTCTCGTCGCGCTTTTGCTCGGCTTCGCGCCGCAGAGTTTCTTCAGTCTCATTGAGATCGGCCGTCTGCCAGTGGTGGGGCCATGACCGACATTTCGTCCATTCTTCTTGCGGCAGCGGTGGCGAGCCCTCTCCTCCTCGCTTGCGCCTGCCTCTTCCCGGCCGCGCGCCGCCATGCGCTGGCGCTGCTGCCGCTGGCGCCGCTTCCCGGCCTCCTCGCCGCGCTGTCGGCGCCCTTCAGCGGGCCAGCCTCCTTCGCGGCGCCGGCGTTGCGCCTTGTCCTTGCGCTCGACGCGCCGGGCGCCGTGTTGCTCGGCGTCGCCGCGCTACTTTGGACGATCGCCGGATTTTATGCCGCCGCCGACATGCGGGACAGGCCGCATGCGCTTCGCTTTGCGATCGGCTGGCTGCTGACGCTCTCCGGCAGCCTTGGCGTCTTTATCGCCGCCGATCTTCTGACCTTCTATCTCGTCTTCGCCCTCGTCAGCCTGCCGGCTTTCGCCTTGATCACTCATGACGGCGACGCCGCCGCCGCGCGGGCGGGCGCCGTCTATCTCGCCTTCACTTTGCTCGGCGAAACGGTGTTGCTGTTCGGCTTCGTGCTGCTCGCGGCGGGCGAGCCGAACGGCAGTCCCCTGATCACGGATGTGATGGCGGCGCTGCCGCAATCGCCCTTCGCAGCGCCGGCGCTCGCCCTGACCATGGCGGGATTTTGCATGAAGATCGCGCTCGTGCCGATGCACGGCTTTTTGCCGCTCTCCTATACAGCGGCGCCGATTGCCGCCGCCTCCGTCCTGAGCGGCGCCGCCGTCAAGGCCGGCGTGATCGGGATCATCCGTTTCCTGCCCTATGACGCCGCCCTGCCGGGACTTAGCGAGGCGCTGACCGCCGCCGGGCTGTTTTCCGCCTTCTATGGCGTCGCCCTCGGCGTCACGCAGAGGAACCCCAAGACGATCCTGGCTTATTCGAGCATCAGCCAGATGGGCGTCATCGCCACGGTTCTGGGGATGGGGCTCTCCGCCGACGACCGCGGCGTCTTGATCGACGCCGCCTTTTATGGCGCCAATCATCTCCTCATAAAGGGCGCCCTGTTTCTAGCGGTCGGGGTAGCGGCCGTCACCGGCCCGAAACGGCTGCGGCTCGTGATCTGGCCCGCGCTCCTGCTCGCGCTGAGCCTCGGCGGACTGCCGCTGACCGGCGGCGCGCTGGCCAAGCTCGCCGTCAAGGACATGCTCGGCAGCTATATTGTCGGCGCGCTCGCGAATCTTTCGGCGTCCGGCACGACCATGCTGATGCTGTATTTCGTGGCGCGTGTTGAGGCCTGCGCCGCAACCGACCCGAACGCAAGAGCGCCGGCAGGACTGGCGGCTCCCTGGCTCGCTGCGGCGCTCGCGGCGCTGGTCGTTCCCTGGCTGATTTTTCCGGTCCTCGGCGAATATCTGTCTTATGCGCTGAGTCCGCCGGTCCTCATTGAGGGACTCTGGCCGGTCGTGCTGGGCGCGCTCTTTTTCCTCGCGCTGCGGCGCTGGGGCGACCGTCTGCCGGCGCCGCCCGCCGGCGACATCGTCGACGCCGAAGAAGCTGGTTTTCGCGCGCTCCTTCCAATTGGCTCCTTGATGGAGCGCGCCGACCTCGCCATCCGGCAATGGCCTGCCGCAACCCTGTCGCTGGCGACGCTGGCGATCCTTTTCGGCGTCTTGCTGGCGAAGGGGTTTTAGATTCTGACCGCCATCAAAAGATCGCGATATATCGCTTGAAATATTGCCGCCCTGCAGCGATATTATCGCTGTGAAAACGATCGTCTTCACGCACCAAGCCGCCAAGGATCTCGACGCGATTGAACCGCTGGCGCGTGAGGCGATCATCGCCGGCTTGAGCGCCTATGCGATCGATGGACGCGGCGACGTCAAGCAGCTTAAAGGCCGCGACGGTTTCAGACTTCGCATTGGACGCTATCGGGTAATTTTTGACGAGGATCAAATCACGATCCTCGCTCTCTACATCGGCAAGCGCGAGACGACGAGCTACCGGAGGAATTGACATGACCGGCCCACAAATCATCAAGACGCCGAGTGGCGAAGAACTCGTCGTTCTGCCGCGCGCCGAATATGACGCGCTCGTCGCCGCCGTAGCCGAAGCCGCGGAAGATGAAGCCGACGCCGCGATTTACGATTCCCGCAAGGCCGATCTCGCAGCGGGGCGCGACGCCCGTCTGCCGCCCGAAGTGTCCGCCGCTCTGTTGCGCGGCGAGAGCCTGTTAAAGGCGCTGCGCAAATGGCGCGGCATGACGCAGATCGACCTGGCGATTTTAACCGACCTCGGGCAAGGCTATCTGAGCGATCTCGAAGCGGGGCGGCGGCGCGGCTCGCGCGAAACATTGCAGAAGATCGCCGACAAATTGCATATTGCGCCAGCGTGGCTTTTCGGCGCTGGCGACAAGAGCTGCGCCGAATGACCGCCGTCACTCGGCCTGAGCGCATCTAATTCGGACGCGCCGACTCCACCGTCTCATTGGCCACATCGCCCAGATTCTTCAGCTGATCGTCGAATGTCCGGCGTGAATTTGGATCGACAATGGCCAGCGGCGCGCTGACGGCGACGCCCGCGACGCCGCCAACCGTCTGGCCGACGCCCATGGCGAAACCGCCGACGCGCTCGCCAAGGCTGGTCTCGCCGCCAAGGCTCTGGCCAGCGATCAGCCGCTTGCCAAGAAGCTGCACGATCTCCGGATTCTCGGCAAATTTGGAATGGTTGAGCGAGCCGGGACGCGAAAGATCGGTCAGGTCGATCACATCGACTCCCGCGCTTTCGAGCTTCGACTTGTAAGGCTCGGCAAGCGGATCGATCAGGCCCAGCCGGTTGACGTTGCCGGACAGCCGGCGCGAAGCCTGCAAAGCGGTGTCGTCGCGCGAGCTGAACACGGTGAGGCGCGGACGCGGCTTGCCGATCTCGGCCCATTGCGCGGCGAAAACGTCGACGTCGAGATCTGGCGCGGCGAGGATGACGTTCCTGATCTTCGGCAGGATGCGGCCGTTGCGGATCGACATCTGGCGCAACGATTCCATCACCAGCCAGGAGCCCATCGAATGGGCCATGACGGTGACCTCGCCGACCGACGGGTCGCTCGCAATCTGGCGCAGCGTTTCCTCCAGCGCGTCGCGCGAGGCGTTGGTGCTTTCGCGGTCGTAGATATATTGGAACAGATTGCCGCGTGAGGGCCAGGTGAACAGCACTGGCGCGGCCTCGGCGCCGGAATCATGCGCGATCTGCGCGAGCGAAAAAACGGCTTCCTCGAACCGCACATTGAAGCCATGCACAAAAACCAGCACGCGCCGGTCGCGCGGCAGGTTCTGCTTCAGCCAGGAGCGCGCAGCGGCGACGCCGGGGAGCGCAGCGACGCGCACCGCGGCGAAATCGGTCAGCGGATTGGGCGGCAGGCTCGCCGGCCACTGCACCTGTCCCACCTCGCGGCGGTCTGCCGGCGGAATGGAGACGGTGATATCGGCGAGCGAAACCTTGCTCTCGCGCTCTCCGGTAAACAGGATCGCCGGATTTTTCGCCGGAGCCCTTGTCGTCGCAACAAGCATATTGACCAGCGACGCCCCGGGAACTGTCGCGCCAATCGGCTCCAGCACCCCCTGCGGCCGCCCGCAGGCCGCAAGCGCCGCACAAAGCAGCGCGATAAACGCAATACGCATCGACCCCTCGGGCTTTGCCGATCTCTCATCTCGGCTTATAGCGCAAATGTGTTGACGATCAGCCAAGCCGCTGGCGGCGGCGCCCGCTCCCATGCGAAATCTGGCGGCTGCGTCGATTTTGCAACTCATCCCCCTGCCCCAAAGGT
>NZ_PDZR01000018.1 GCF_002891535.1 Methylocella silvestris
ACAAACGGCTCGAAGAACGCCCACTCCTCGTCGCTCATCATGTCCCGAATCAAAGCCGCCTCCCTGAGAAAGCAACGTTGAATCACCGAAAGCCGGGACTGGGAATCTTATTTGTCAACAGGACCTAGCGAGCATGCGCCGTCAACGCGTTCCAGGCCGCGAGAGAGTCCATGTAATCTCTCCAGCGCCCGATTTTCCGGTTTTCGATCTTGATGATTGAGCAAAACCGATTGTTGTATCTCACGCCCGTGGCAAGGACGGTCCCGTGGACCTCGTATTCGATGACGACGACACGGCCGTCCTCCGCCTTATGGGTAATCAGCTTATCGGCAGATTGAAGCTCAATGTTGTCGGTATAGCCCTTGAAGTGAGCCATCAGATCAGCACGCCCCTGGATAATGCGGGGCCAACCAGGGAAGTCGTAGAGAACCTCGTAGACGACGCCGTCAGCGAGGACGTCGAAGAAATGCTCGCCATCGACAAGGTCGCCTAACGCCCCTCGAACCAGATTGAAGTACGGACCGGCGGCCTCAAAGGCAGCGTATTTCGGATTCGACACCTTGGGCTCTCCGTGCGCCATCTGTTGAACATCCGCTTTCGAGGATAAAGGCCCGGAAGCAGCGTGGCCGAAATCCACCCCAGGCGACATCAAGAGCAGGCCAAGCGATTAATTTCAGCCACTAGAGAGCGTAGACCAGCGCCCTGACGATCAGAAAAAGCGCCAGCGCCGCCAGAACAAGAAAAGTCATTGTCATGCCGGCGCTGCGGAAGCGGAAATTCTCTTTTTGTTGCGAGACGCCATAAGCATGCAGCGAGCGGCCAATCAGCAAGGTCAGGCCTGCAAGGTGCATTGCCCAGAAAGGAAGGTGCGACGTCTCGGCGAGCAGCATGAGCAGAAGCGCCATCGGGGCGTATTCAGCGCAATTGGCCTGCACGCGCGCGGCGCGCTCGAGCGCCGGGTCGCCGCCGGCGCCGATTGAAACCCTTGCGGCGTAGCGTCTGGCAATCACCCGATAGGACAGATAGATAAACAGAAGCGCAAGAAGCCCGGCATAGAACGAGGTCACGGGAGCGATCATGAGATTCCGGTCCAGGCGCGATGTCCCGAATTTGATAGGCGTGGCGCCAGGACGGCGCAAGGCCGGTCGCGCCGGCTGGCCGCCCTCCTCCCGCGCGGCCTCCTCATGCGCGCCCTGATCGTTCTCGCCCACCCGCTTGCCGACAGCTTCGCCCATGCGGCGGCGGCGCGGGTCCAGGCAACGCTGGAGCAGCGCGGAATGGAGATCGATCTTCTCGATCTTTACGCCGAAGATTTCGACCCGCGCCTTACCGCCGCCGAGCGCCGGGCGTATTTCGCGCCAGGCTTCGACGCCGCCGATTGCACGCCCTATGGACGCCGGCTCCAGGCGGCGCAAAAGCTTGTGTTCATCTTCCCGCAATGGTGGTTCGGCGCCCCCGCCATTCTCAAGGGCTTTTTCGACCGGGCGCTCGCGCCGGGCGTCGCCTTCGCCTATCAAAAGGAACGCGGCCTGACGCCGCTGCTCACCCATATCGACGCGCTCTGGGCCGTGAGTTCGACCGGCTCGCCCTGGTGGGTCACAAGCCTCATCGCCGGCGATCCGGCGCGGCGGGACATCGCGCGCGGGGTCAAACCCTGGATTTGCCCGAAAGCCTCGTTCCGGTCGTTAACCTTGCACAGCATGGACGCCATGACGCGGGAGCGGGGCGCAAGATTTCTCGACCGGCTCGAACGGGAGTTTCAGCGATTTTAAACGACGTCAAAGCGCAAAACGCCCTCTGGATCCGGGAGGCCGCGCCGCGCGACCAGATCGCCTTGCTGGAGCTGCTGCGCAAGCTGCATCGCGCCGAGCGGGGCGAACGCGGCGAGCCCTCCGACAATGATTTGCTGCGCGACATCGAAAGATCGGAAATCTTTGTCGCCGACCTCGATGATGTCGTGATTGGAATGGCCGCAATCGAACTGTTCGACGAGCCGGCCTATCAGGGCGCCGAGCCGCGACAAAGGGCCTGTGTCATGGCTATCGCAGTGGCGGCAACCCATCGCCGGCAGGGCGTCGCGACGCGATTGATGCAGCATGTGATGGACTGGCTCAAAACGTCGGACGCGGTCTCAATCGGGTTGTTTGTCCGCGCCGGCAATGAGAGCGCTCGCGGCTTCTACCAAAAGATGGGCTTTGAGGTCGAGGCTCTGGCCATGCAGCGGCTTTTGTAGGCGCGGCGAAGCGAAAAACTCTGGCGCCCGCCGCCGAAGCGGATCATGGATTCAGCGGTTCTGTAACCGCGCCGTGCCCCGCCATGCCGCTGCTCGCCCAGATCATCATCTTCATTGTCCTCGCCGTCGTCTTCGACGTGGGCATAACCGCGTTGGCTTATTGGATGACCAAATATCCGCCAACGGCCGCCTTCAAGGATCCGTTCTGGGAGAGCTTCTGGCCTGACTTCAAAGATCCCTTCTGGGCTAACTTCTGGCCGGGTCTCGCCTCG
This sequence comes from Methylocella silvestris, assembly GCF_002891535.1. Classification (GTDB taxonomy): domain Bacteria; phylum Pseudomonadota; class Alphaproteobacteria; order Rhizobiales; family Beijerinckiaceae; genus Methylocapsa; species Methylocapsa silvestris_A. Next base: position 2,506 of record NZ_PDZR01000018.1, read on the forward strand.
AATTTATGGGTCGGCAGCGTGACCGCCCTCATCATTGGCGTCATCGTCTGGCTGCTGCAAGAAAGCTGGCAGGAACGCCGGCGCCGCTCGGACGAGAACGCCAAAATGCATCGCGACGCTATCGCGCTCGCCAATGGGCTCTACGCGGAATTTCCCGCCAAGCCCGTCTTTCTGACCAACAGCGAAACTGCGGCGCAGCGCTTCGAGGCGGAGCACCAACAGGCGCAGAGCCGCGTGCTCTCGCCGATCCTCGACGACAAGGCGGTCGATTGCGCGCCGCTCGCGGCAAGGCGAATGTATCAGAAGATCAAAAACGCCTTGCCCATGGTGTGGAGCGAGGATTCTCCAGTCGCAAGTCTCACTTATTTTTTCACCGAGTTCGTCGCCGCCTATGACCAGATGTCGTTTGCGGCAAGAACGCTCGACTACCGCCTCGCCTATCACGCGCGACGGCTGAACGGCGGCGCGGCCGACGACATCAAAAGCGAGGCGGACCGCTGCTACTTTATCGGCAGGCTGCTCGGCTATACGGATGCGCGTCTGCTCGAAATCCTCGCCGCCGAAGACCCGGAGGAGCAAGTCGCCCTGCCCAAGCGCCACGGAAGGCTGAAAAAGGTGGCCGCGCTCGGCCAGCCGGGGGAGGATTTTGTGTCGGGGCTGCAAAGGGTGCGGGAGCTGATGATCTCGCTGCGCGATACGCCCCGCACCGTTCCCTCCGACTATCGCGGCATGATCCTCAGCGACACGCCTTGGCGGAGCCCGGGATAAGGCGCCCCGCTACTCCACCGTGACGCTTTTGGCGAGATTACGCGGCTGGTCGGCGTCTTTTCCCATCACCACCGCGGTATGATAGGCGATGAGCTGGATCGGGATCGCATAGACCATTCCGGCGAAATCGGCTGGAAATTCCGGCATGACGATTGACGCCTCCGCCTCGCCTGCGAAATCGCGGGCCAGATTTTCATCGCCGATCAAAATCAGCCTGCCGCCGCGCGCAGCGACTTCCTGCATGTTCGAGATCGTCTTTTCGAGCACGGCGTCTTTCGGCGCGATGACGATCACGGGCATGTCGCCGTCGATCAGCGCAATCGGTCCATGCTTCAATTCGCCGGCCGCATAGCCCTCGGCGTGGATATAGGAAATTTCCTTGAGCTTTAACGCGCCTTCGAGCGCCAGCGGATAGGCGGCGCCTCGACCAAGATAAAGCACGTCGCGCACTTTGCCGATTTCGCGCGCGAGCCCCTCTATCGCGCTTTCGCATTTCAGCGCCTGCGCCATCAGCCCCGGGACGGCCATGAGTTCGCCGACGAGTCGGACTTCTTCCTTGGCGTCGAGCACGCCGCGCGCGCGCCCGAAGGCAAGAGCCAGCGCCGCGAAGACGGCCAGCTGGCAGGTGAAGGCCTTGGTCGAGGCGACGCCGATCTCGGGGCCGGCCAACGTCGGCGCGACGACGTCCGCCTCGCGCGCCATCGTCGAACTCGCGACATTGACGATCGCAAGAATTTTCTGGCCCTTGCCCTTGGCGCAGCGCAGCGCGGCGAGCGTATCCGCCGTCTCGCCCGACTGCGAGACCACAATGGTCAGGCCGGCGGGATCGAGCGGCGGATCGCGATAACGGAATTCCGAAGCAATTTCGACGTCGACCGGCAGGCGCGCGAAGCGCTCAAACCAATATTTGGCCATAAGCGCCGAGAAATAGGCCGTGCCGCAGCCGCAGATCGTCAGCCGCGACAGGCTCGCCGGGTCGACCGGCAGTTCGAAGGGCAGCGCCACATGTCCAGCCGACATGTCGAGGTAATGGCTGAGGGTGCGGCCGACGACTTCCGGCTGCTCGTGAATTTCCTTCGCCATGAAATGGCGATGGTTGCCCTTGTCGATCAGGAAGGCCGAGGCCTGCGTGCGGATGCGTCGGCGCTCGACCGGCAGCCCGCCGGCGTCCCGGAAGGAGGCCGCCTCATGCGTCAGCACGACCATGTCGCCGTCTTCGAGATAAGCGACCTGCTGCGTGAAGGGCGCGAGCGCCAGAGCGTCGGAGCCAAGGAACATTTCGCCGGCGCGATCGTCTTCGCCGAAGCCGACGGCGAGCGGGGCGCCCTGGCTCGCCCCGATCAGGAGGTTCTCTTCGCCCGCAAAGATCATGGCGAATGCAAAGGCCCCCTTGAGCCGCGGCAGGCTCGCGGCGACCGCCTCAATGGGAGAAAGCCCTTCGTCGAGGCTCTGCGTCACGAGATGGGCGATGACTTCGGAATCCGTCTGCGAGGCGAAGTGACGCCCTTTCGCGCACAGCTCCTCGCGCAGCTCACGGAAATTCTCGATGATGCCATTATGCACGACGGCGACTCTATCCGTCGCATGGGGATGCGCATTGTTTTCGGTCGCCTTGCCATGCGTCGCCCAGCGCGTGTGGCCGATGCCCGTCGAGCCGCCAAGCGGCTCCTTGGCGAGACGCTCCTCGAGGTTGCGCAATTTGCCGCTGGCGCGCCGCCGCGTCAGCCGCCCGTCTTCGAGGCAGGCGATTCCAGCCGAATCATAGCCGCGATATTCGAGCCGCCTCAAGGCCTCGACGATGAGGTTTTGCACGGGACCCCGCCCCAGAGCGCCGACGATGCCGCACATGAAAAACTCCTTGCCGGCGGCGTCCCCGCCGTAAATCGGCTTTTGGTAAAATCGGGCTTTTCGAACCAGCTCTTGGCTGACTCAATCCAGGGGTAATTGAAAGGCGGTCAGGATTTTCGCTTCTTCTGCCGAAATCCTGCGGCCCAGCCGGGCTTTTCGGTCTGCCGCGCCCGTGCGACGACGAGCGAATCAGGCAGCACGTCCCGCGTCACGACGGACCCCGTCGCGACATAGGCGCCGGCGCCGATCGCGACCGGCGCGACCAGCGAGGAATGCGAGCCAATAAAGGCGCCCTCCCCGATCTCCGTGCGATATTTGGCGAAGCCGTCGTAATTGCAGGTGATGGTCCCGGCTCCGACATTGCTTTTCGCGCCGACGCTGGCGTCGCCAATATAGCTCAGGTGATTAATCTTAGCGCCAGCGCCGACCTCGGAAGCCTTCACCTCGACGAAATTGCCGATGTGGACGTCTTGCATCAGGCGCGCGCCGGGCCGCAGCCGCGCGAACGGCCCGACGGTCGCATTCTCGCCGATGCTCGCCCCCTCCAGATGCGAGAACGACCGGATCAAGGCGCCCATTTTGACCTCGACGCCAGGGCCGAACACGACGTGCGGCTCGATGGTGACGTCCTCGCCAAGCGTCGTGTCATAGGCGAGCGTTACGCTCGCCGGATCGACCAGCGTCGCGCCAAGGCTCATCGCTTGCGTGCGCAGCCGCGCCTGCATCAGAGCCTCGGCGAGAGCGAGCTGAGCGCGGTCGTTCACGCCCATCACCTCGTCCTGCTGGACGATCAGCGCACAGGAGGCAAGTTTCTGCATCCGCGCGATGGCGACGATATCGGTCAGGTAATATTCACGCTGGCTGTTTTCGCAGCCGATGGCGCCGAGCAGATCAAGCGCATGGCGCCCGCTGATCCCCATGAGCCCGGCGTTGCAGGTCGAAAGCTTGCGCTCGTCGGGATTGGCGTCGCGGTCCTCGCGGATGCTTTCAAGCACGCCGTCCTTCATGATGAGCCGGCCGTAGCCTGTTGGGTCTTTCGCCTCGAAGCCGAGGCAGACGACCGCGGTCTCGCCGGCGGCAAGGGCGATGCGCATCTTCGAAAAAGTCTCCGGCTGCACAAGCGGCGTGTCGGCGAAGGCGACGATGATGTCGTCATAGCCGGCGGCGATCGCCTCGCGGGCGGCGAGCACCGCATGGGCGGTGCCGCGCCGTTCCGCCTGGATGACGCATTCGACATCAGGAACGATCAGCCTCGCCTCGGCCTCGAGCGCCTCCTGGTCCGGCCCCACGACCACGACAATCTTATCGGCCCCGGCCTTGGCGACGGAATTCAGCACATGGCCGAGCATGGAGCGGCCGGCGATCTTGTGCATCGCCTTGGGAAGACGCGAGCGCATCCGCTTGCCATTGCCGGCGGCCAGAACGATAGCGAGGCAGGTGCGGCTCGGATAGGCCGGCGCCTTGAGGCTCCGGCTGGAATTGGCTGGCATGAAGCATGAAACTCCGGACTGGACGCACAAAAACGGCCGAGCGGCCAAAGCGTTCGAGCGTTTTAACTGTAAAGGGTGCGGCGCACAAAAAACCCCTTCAAATGCGCCGACCGCATCTTATCGGCGCCCCAATATGCGTTATAAAGCTCAATTTCTAGAGGCAACGCTTTATTTGGGCGCGGTTCAGCGCTGGACAGACGGATTCATGGTCGATCGCCGGGAGGTTTTGCAATTCGCGATCGGGCTCGTCGCAGGACCCGCTGCGGCCCGCGCCGATGAGGCGGCCAATCCGCAAGCTTCCCCTGCCCCCCCTGCCGGCGCCGCGCCGGAGCCGGCTCCCGGGTTCCCCCTTGCCGAGCCGACGCCATTCAATCCGGCGATGGTTACGGAGATGGCGCGATCGCTCGCCAAACAGCCCTACAAGGCTCTCGCCGCCGATCTGCCGGACGCCTTCAAAGGACTGACCTACGACCAATATGTTGCGATCCATCTTCGCCCGGGCGGGGCGCTATGGGCGAAGGACAATGTAGGCTTCGCGCTGGAGCCGCTGCATCGGGGCTTTGCCTTCTCGCCGCCGATGCAGATCAACATCGTCGCCGACGGCGCGGCGCGGCGCGTCATCTATGAAGCCGCTCTGTTCGATTTCGGCAAGCCGGCGCCCGTCAATCTCGGCGATATCGGCTTTTCCGGCTTTCGCGTCCTCGCCCCGCTGGAGCATGGCGGCTTCTTCGAGCTCGCCACCTTCCAGGGAGCCAGCTTCTTTCGCGCCGTCGGCCACGGCCAGGAGCCAGGCGCCATGGCCCGCGCTCTATCGATCAAGACGGCCGATCCCGCCGGCGAGGAATTCCCGGCGATCCGCGCGGTCTGGATCGAGCGCCCGACGCTCGCCGGCAACGCCCTCACCGTCTACGCCATTATCGATTCGGAAAGCGTCACCGGCGCCTACCGGTTCACGCTGCGGCCCGGCGACGCGACAATCATCGACACCGAATGCACGCTGTTCGCCAGAGCCGCGCTCGAGAATTTCGGCATCGCGACAATGAGCGCGACCCATGTCACCGGCGCGATCGACAAGACCCGCCTCGACGATTTGCGGCCGCAGATCGGCGAGATCGACGGGCTGCAGATCCTGACCGGCCGCGGCGAATGGCTATGGCGCCCGGTCTCCAATCCGGCGACGCTGCAAATCTCGAGTTTTATCGACGACAATCCGCGCGGCTTCGGCTTTCTCCAGCGCGACCGCAATTTCGATCATTTTCAGGACGATGACCAGCACTGGGAAAATCGGCCATCGCTGTGGATCGAGCCGATCGGCGATTGGGCCGCAGGGGCCGTCCAACTGATCGAAATTCCGTCCGAATCCGAGGTCAATGACAATATCATCGCCTATTGGCGGCCAAAGCAGCCTCTGAATGTCGGGGCCGAAATTTCCTTCGCCTATCGTCAATTCTGGTGCAGAGTGCCGCCAGAGCGGCCGCCGCTCGCAACCGTTGCGCTCTCGCGTTCCGGACGCGGCGCGAGCGCCAAGCGGCGCCGTTTTCTCGTCGAATTTTCAGGAGGCGCGCTCGGTCAGATCAAGGACGCCAGCGACATCGCTCCGAAATTGAACGTCGCGCCGGGATCCTTTTTTTTGCTTCGAACGTTGCTTTCGAAGGAGAGCGCGACATTTCGGGTTCTGTTCGAACTCGATCCCGGCAATGAGGCCTATTCCGAATTGCGGCTTGTTCTGGAGTCTCAGGGCAAGCCAATCAGCGAGACATGGATCTATCGATGGACGGCGTGACGGAAACTGATCCGGCGCTGCGGCGTCCGCAGCCGCGGGACGCCGGCGGCGAGAGCGTCGGCGTTTTTTCGGCGATGCCAGCGGAATCGCCGCTCGACATGCCAACGCAGAGTCTGTCGCGCTTTGACTCTTCATCCCGGCGCAAGAATGTTCTGCGCCATCCCTGGCTTGGCGTCATGTTCGCGCGGCTGTTCGTCTTCGGCGGCGGCCTGGCGCTCACCTGTTACGGCGCCTATGAAATGTATGAAGTCGTCGCGGTCGGCGGCGTCACTTTGCTCGAATGGGCGCTTCTGATCCTGTTCGTCGCCAATTTTTCGTGGATCGCGCTCGCCTTTTCGAGCGGGCTCGCGGGCCTGCTCTGGCTCATGTTTTTCGCCCCGCGCGCGCCGGCGCTCCCCGCCGTGCTGCACGAGCGCACGGCGATCGTGATGCCGATCTACAATGAAGCGCCGGCGCGGATTTTTGCGGCGCTCGAGGCAATGATCGAGGACGTCGCCGCCTCCGGGCTTGCGCAATCCTTCGACTGGTTCTTCCTTTCGGATACGACGAATGCGGAGATTTTTCTCGCCGAGGAGCGCGCCTTCATCGACCTTCGCCAGCGCATCGGCGGCGCGGCGCGGGTCTATTACCGCCACCGGCCGAAAAACCTCAATCGCAAGGCCGGCAACATCGAGGATTTCGTCACGCGCTGGGGCGGGCGCTATCCGCATATGGTGGTCCTCGACGCCGACAGCCTGATGACCGGGCCGGCCATCGTCACGCTCGCCGCCGCGATGGAGAGCGATCCCGACGCCGGCATCATCCAGACGCTGCCGCTCATCATCAACCGCAACACGCTGTTCGCCCGCGTGCAGCAATTCGCCGCCCGTATTTATGGCCCGGTGATCGCCGCCGGCGTTTCGGTCTGGATGGGGCGCGAGGGCAATTACTGGGGCCATAACGCAATCATTCGAACGCGCGCCTTCGCCGCCCACTGCGGCCTGCCCGGTTTGGGCGGGCGTCCTCCCTTTGGCGGCCACATCCTCAGCCATGATTTCGTCGAGGCGGCGCTGATCCTGCGCGCCGGCTATGGCGTCTATATGCTGCCGACCCTCGGCGGCAGTTTCGAGGAGAGCCCGCCCTCTCTCATCGACCTGTCCGCCCGCGACCGGCGCTGGTGCCAGGGCAATCTGCAGCATTTGCGCGTACTGCCGGCGCGGGGCTTCAAAATGGCCTCGCGGCAACATTTCATCACCGGCATCATGGCCTATGTCTCGTCGCCGCTGTGGATGCTGCAGCTCTTCGTCGGAATCATTCTCGTCATTCAGGCGAGCTACATCCGCCCGGAATATTTTTCGCGTGAATTCACGCTGTTTCCGACCTGGCCGCGCTTTGACGCCGAACGCTCGCTCAATCTGTTCGCGCTGACCATGGCGATCCTGTTGACGCCGAAACTGTTCGGGCTGCTGCTGGCGCTATTTCAGGGGCGCACGCGGCGCGGCTGCGGCGGCGCGATCCGGCTTATTCTGTCCGCCCTGTTCGAGATCATCATGTCGGCGCTGCTCGCCCCCATCATGATGCTGATCCAGGCCGGCCATGTGATGCATTTCGCCTTTGGCTTCGACACGGGCTGGGATCCGCAGCGGCGCGACGACGGCTCGATCGCCTTCGGGGCGATCGTGCGGCGCCACCGCTCGCATGTCGCGATGGGCGTCGTCACGCTGATCGCCGGCTTCATGATCGCGCCCTCGCTCGTCGCCTGGATGTCGCCGACCATCATCGGCCTCATTCTGGCGATTCTGATCTCCTGGTCGACCGGGCTCCTGAATGTCGGCATGGCTTTTCGCCGCGCCGGCCTTCTGCTGACGCCGGAAGAACAGTCAAAGCCCCCCATCGTCGCGCGCGCCAATGAACTCGCGCGCCAATTCGGCCCTGACGCGCCGCAGGATTTTGAAGCGGAAGCCGCCTTTCCCGACGATCCGAAATTCTGGGCGCTTCATCTCGCCTGGCTGCCGGCGCAAAAGCGCCAGGCCGGAGATATTTCGGCCGAATGGGCGCTCGCAAACGCCAAGCTGGAAAATGCCGAGACGATGGATGCAGCAATCGCCTGGCTGACGCCCAAGGAGCGCATGGCGCTGTTGAACGACCCGGCGCTGATCGCGCGGCTGCTTCAGCTGCCACGGAAATCGACCGCTCCCGAGCAGCTCGCCTCGGTCGGTTAGATCCGCCTCAATCCGCCAATCCGAGGAGGCGCGCCACCTGCAAGCGCCAATGCTCGAGCTTGAAGCCGCGCCCGCCGAGGAAGGTCATGACCGACATCGGCCAGCATTCGCAGACCCATGGACCGCCATAGTGGCGCACCATCACAGGATAGGTGTAGCCCTTTAATTTGTAGAGGCGAGCCGCCTTCTTGCGGGCGATCCGGTCGGCCTCGGTCATCGAAGCGTCGAGCTCGGCATAGTAGGATGCGCGGTCTGCCGACAGCTGTCCGCTGCGGGTTCTGAAACAGCCGAGGATGGCGTCGACGCTGACGAGAGGCGCTTCCCTTGCGAAGCGGCGCCAGAGGTCGAAATCGCCGGCGAGACGGAAGCTGGCGTTGAGGCCGCCGACCTTCTCCCAAAGCCTCGGGCGCCAGAATGTGCCCTCCTGCTGGATGAAGCTTACGACGCTTCGGCCGTCGAAAATGCCCGCGGCGACAGCCTTTCGCGGCAATGGGATCAGTGGCGACATATAGAGGTTTTCGCCCGATTCAGCGAGAACCGTCTGGCGTCCGGACAGCCACTCCACATCCGGGTCTGACCTGAAAATCGTTGCGACGGTCGAGAAGGCGCCGGGCTCAAAGCGGTCGTCGGCGTTGATCCAAGTCATCGCGTCGGCCGCGCCGCACTGCGCAAAGCCCTTGTTCAGGCCATCGTAAATGCCGTTGTCGCGTTCGCTGGAGAAGGTGAAGTCGAGCCCCGAGCAGACGAGGGGGAAGCCTTGCTCGAAGCGCTTCTGCCAGCCTTCAAGTAATTTCAGGGTTGAATCCGTCGATCCTGCGTCTTGGATATGATAGCGGATAGAAAAATCGCCGGCCTGCGACGCGACGCTCAGAATTGTCTCGTTTAAAAACGCCTCTCCGTTGAAGACGGACGTGACGATATTGAAGCGCATCGCGCAATCCATTCTTTAAAATCAGACCGTCGCGCGGGGAAAGCCGCCTCCCGGAAAATGCAATCTGGCGAGTGTCAGCCATTAGCGGACGCCGCGCAGCCACGAGCTAGACCCTGCGTCCGGCAAAATCAACCACGCAGCTGACGGCGGACGCCTTCGAGATCGAACCAGCAATTCGGCTTCTTGAACGCGAACTCGTCGGCAAGATTGCATCGATTGAACGCGGCGACATAATCCCAATCGCCAAGGCCGAAACGTTCAGCGACCGGAGCCAGCACCCGGTCGATCAGCGTTTGGCGCTGGGCGCGCATCTCTTCGAGATGAGCGTCGCGAATGCGGCGCGGATCGCGCCCGGCGGCGAGCACACGCTGAACCCCCTCGAGAACCGCCCGCGGATCGGGATCGACGATCAGCGAATTCTCATCATTATACCAGAGAGACCGGCCGCCCTGCGAAGGGGTGGAGACGACGGGAAGGCCGCACAGGAGATATTCGCTGGATGAAAAACAGGCGCCCTCGACGTCTGACAAGATCAGACCGACGCGGCTTTGGTTGAGCACATGGCAGACCTGATCCGGCCCGAGATTGATCTTGTTGTGATAGACGTGCCTTGGCAGCTCTTTTTCCGGCACATCGTAAAGTTGAAGGTCATGATGAGGATAGATCAAAGACAGTTTTAAATTTTCGCCGACTTCTTTCGCCAGATAATGCCGTTTTGTCCGCGATCTCCGACCATTATATACAGCGTCATATTCCTTTTCGACGCCTTCTTTTATTGTATAGACAGTTTCATCGATAAAACAATTGTGGCTAACCAGCAACGTGTTCCGAACGCATCGCTTGCGCAAATAATAGGTCTGCCAGTCACTGCAAAGAAAATAGATATTTTCGGGATGCGGCGCGGCGGCGTGCACGGCTTGCGGAATATGCGGGCGGATTGTCCACGGATCATAAAACATGACCACGTCTTTTGGTCCGAGCAACGGCACCCATAAATGCGTCGCGTCGATCAAAGTTGCGACGAAAATCCGCACATCGCGTATTTGAAAAACGAGATTAAATCCACCCATCACAAAATCATGATGAGGCTCCGAGATCCGACACTCCCACGTGACTGGACACTTGCTGAAACGCTTGCTTATAGTGTCAAGGATCCGGGATTTGTTCGTAATCCAGTGACGCATGCTGCAATATCCGGGATGAATTTAACGAACTCGTCTCAATATATTCGACCTCTGCCCGATACAGGCTTGCCAGCGCGAAAGCGGCGCAGCGAGGCTGTCCTTTATGGGCCTTTGAAATGCTCCCCGGCAAGGGTGAAGCTTTAAAGCGCCGAGGAATGTTGCGACTGGGGATAAAAAATAAGCCGCCCGCCCGCTCCGGCGGCCGATCTCAGTCGGCGAGGCCGAGGTAGCCCGTCGCCTGCAAGCGCCAATGTTCGAGCTTGAAGCCGCGTCCGCCAAGGAAGGGCAAAACCGACATCGGCCAGCATTCGAGCACCCAAGGTCCGCCTTGGTGGCGCGTCATCACCGGATATTTGTAGCCGCGCACTTTGTACATGAAGGACGCTTTCGCGCGCGCCTTGACTTCCGCCGGAGACAGCGAGGCGTCGACTTCGGCGTAATAGCTTTTTCTGTCGGCCGAAAGCTGGCCGTCGCGCAGCCTGAAGCAGCCGAAGATGGCGTCAACGCTGACGAGATCCGTCTCCCGCGCAAAGCGGCGCCAGAGGTCGAAATCGCCGGCGAGTCGAAAGCCGGCGTCAAGCCCGCCGACCTTGTCCCACAGGCGGGGGCGCCAGAACGAGCCCTCCTGCTGGATAAAGGGCATGGCGAAGCGCCCTTCGAAGATGCCGGCTTCGATAGCTTTGCGCGGATACGCCCTCACCGGCGCCATATAAAGAAACTCGCCGCTTTCCGTGATGGTGGTCGGGCGCCCGGTCAGCCAGTCAATGTCAGGGAAATTGCGTAAAATGGTCGCAACCGTGCCGAAAGCGCCCTGCTCGAAGCGGTCGTCGGCGTTGATCCAGGTCATGACGTCGGCCGGGCCGCAATGCGCGAAACCCTTGTTGACCCCGTCATAAAGGCCGGAGTCCGGCTCGCTGGCGTAAGTGAATTCGATCCCGCGGCAGCTGATCGGAAATCCCTCGTCGAAGCGTTTGCGCCATCCTTCCAGCAGCTTCAGCGTGCCGTCTGTCGAGCCGGCGTCCTGGACATGGTAGCGGATCGAAAAATCGCCGGCCTGCGAGACGACGCTCAGCAGCGTTTCATTGAAGAAGCGCTCGCCATTGAAGACGGTCGTGACAATATTGAAATGCATACGTCATCGGCCTTTTGTTGCGGCGCAGCAACGCCGGCATGAATGCAATCTTTTGCCGCGAATTGCAGGTCTTTACAAGGAAAGATGGCAGGCCATTCGCGATCCCCGGTTGCGCCGGTTAGACCGAAAGGGTCTCCCGGATTTCATCGAGATTGCGCCAGCAGTTCTTTTTGAAGCCGAATTCCTTCAAAAAATCACAGGCGTGAAAAGCGGACTCATAATTCCAGTCCTGAAGGCCGAACCGCGCCGCGATCGGCGCCAGCACCTCGTCGAGAAAGGTTTTGCGCTGGCGCAGCATCAGCGCGATATGGGCGGCGCGGATCCTGTGCGGATCGCGGGGCGCCTTGATCAGCGCGCTCACCCCGCCGAAGACGGCATGCGGATCGGCGTCGACGATCATCGCGTTTTCATCATCGTACCAGAACGATCTGCCACCCGTCGACGGCGTCGAGACGACGGGGACGCCGCACAGCAGATATTCGCTCGAAGCGAAACAGGCGCCCTCGGCCTCGGACAGGACAAGCCCGACGCTCGCCTGATTGATGATCTGCGCGACCTCGCCGATTTTGAGGTTCGATTTGTTGCTGTAGACATGTTTTGGAAGCTGATCTTCGTCGAGATCATACCAGCCATCGTCGTGATGCGGATAAATCAGGGCGAGCCGCATGGCTTCGGCGATCTCGCTGGCGAGATAATGACGTTTCGACTTCGAGCGGCGCGCATTGTAAAGCGCATCGTAGATTTTTTCGGCGCTATCGTCGACGAAGAATAGGTTTTCGTCGAGAAAGCAGTTTTGATTGACCAGCGACGCATTACGCAAGATGCGCCTTCGCAAGTAAAAGCTCTGCGAGTCGTTGCAAAGGAAATAAAGATTTTCGGGAAAGCGCGCGGCGCCTTGCGCGGCCCGCGCTATTTCCAGCCGGGACGTCCAGGGGTCGGAGAAAATGACGACGTCCTTCTCGCCAAGGAGAGGCGTCCACAAATGGCTGGCGTCGATAAGCGAGGCCGTGAAGATGCGGACGCCGGCTGTTTCAAACACCAGATTAAAGGCGCCGCGAACCGTCTCGAAACTATCCTCTATCGGCCAATCGTCGTCGGTCCATGGCTGGTCGTCGCGGGTTTTGCCGGGCCAGAGCCTTTTTCTGATACCCGATAATCGAAATTTCATGCGCAGCCACAATCTGCCAGTGCGTTCGACAGCAATAGCAGGTCTGAGCAAGCACAAAAGCGAAAAGGTTTGCGTCCGCCCGGGCTCAAAACGCGCTCTATGGCCGGGCTGCGTTCAAGGGTTTCTTTTGATCGAAATTGCGCTGAACCAGACCGAGCGGCGCCTGCCGTCCCAAGGGTTTTCCGGACCTGGCCGCAAAAACGCCAAATCGATTCTCGGCGGCAGAACGGCTCCGGGCATCTCAATCATGCAATCCTTGAATTGATTAACCTCCGGCAGGCTGCACGAGCCGATCGGCTTTCCGTCGATGCTGAAGCTGACCGTTTGATCGGCGATAAGGCTCAGCGCGCGGATGGAAATAGCCGCCCATTGCTGTTTACCGGGTGATTTCAGCTCAAGACTTGCCGCTTCGCCAAGCGCCCAGCGGCCCCGTTCGTCGCCGCGCGGCGGCCACCGCCCCTCGATCGACAAGAACCCATGGAAGGCGCTGAAATCGGAGAAGGCGGGCGGGCGCTGAAACAGAAAGACATGGTGCTCGCCGTCCGCAGTATCGAAGGTTTTCCTCAGTTCGAAATCCGGATGGTCGAGCAGCCTTTGCTTGATGGCCGGGAGCAGCGCCGCGCTGGGCATCCAGCCGTAAATATCCGGATCCTCTCTTTCAAAAAGGACGACGTCGGTCGCTCTGTCGATTGCGGCCAGATGGGCGGCAAGATCGCCCGAGGTCTTCGGATCGGAGGCGACGATGCTTGGGACGTTTCTTTGGTTCAAGGCGAATTGCAAAACATCGCTGTTCAGGAATTTGGAGGAGGACGGAAAATAGACCGCCGGCACCCGCACCGGCGGCGAAAGCATCGTCTCGGCGAGGTCGTCGATCAGCGCGGAGCGCCGGGCCGAGACGCTGAGCGGCTCACCTCCTTTGTGTCCCCAGATCGGATCATAGACCGGAAGCTCGACGATCGTTGCGGCGACGACGACGAGACAAACGCTCAGCGCGACCCTGTAGAAGGGGGCGAACCGCATCTGTGCCACCGCCCGAAAGACGCCACAGAGCGCCGCGACGAAAAAGAACAGGACCGTCCAACTGACGATGATGCCGAGCCAGGCGTTCTTATGCGCGGGGATCGAAACCGCCGCATAGGCCAGCAATGCCCAGATCGCGACCGCCCCTGCCCTGAAACGGTTGGCGTAAAGCCAGTTCCGCTGCAGCGCGCCGGCGAGCGCGAGGAATAGCGCTGTCAGCGGCAGGAAGGCGCCCATCGTCGCCTGTCCGCCCGGCCCCCAGAGATAATAGCAGGCATGGTCGAGCAGCGGGATGCGCAGACGCCACAGCGCCGCGTCGGCGCCAAGCATATTGAGATGGATGTAGGCGATCGTCTGCGACAGCCCAAAAATATAGTAAGGCGCTGCGAGCAATGCGGCGATCAGCAAAAAGCCAAGGTTCGTGCGCAAGAGCCGGCGCCGAAGGTCGACGTCCCCGCGGCGCTCGATGGAATCCGTTGCCGACGCCAGAAGCGCGGCGGAAGCAAACAGCGCCAAGGTGACAGGACTGAGGCTCGGCTTCGCCAAAAGGGCCGCGCCGGCAAAGGCTCCGGCGATCCACATCCGTTTGCGGCCGGATCCGGCCCAGGGCGAACAGACGATATAGAGACAGCCCGCCACCGTCAGCAGCGCGCAAACGCTGTCGGGCCGTGCGGAGATCAAAAGCAGCCCCAGCAGCGGCCAGGCGAGAACAGCCGCCGCCGCGCTGAGAAAGACATAAAGCGGCTGTTCAACCAGCGCGGCGCGCAAAGCCGCCAGGATCACGAAAATCCACAACGACTGAACCGCGGCGACGGCCCAGGGATGCATGCCAAAGATCGCAAAGCCAGTCATGGTCGCGAAGGTGGAATAGGGGGCGTGCGGCGGCAGCGCGATGGATTTGCGCAGCAGCCCGGGGAACCCGTCTTCGTAGAGTTTTAAAAGCCGCGACGCCGCGTCGGCATAATAGCCGACGTCATCATAGGTGGGCGCCTCCGCAAGCTGACCCATTTTGAGATGCCCGACAACAACAAAGGCGCAATAGAGCGCGGTGATCGCCGTCACGACGCACCAGTCCCTGATCGTCAGCAATGCGTTTATTTTCTTCATTGAGCGAAAGCTTTTATAAAAAGTTCTATTCTATCGAACTTGTTCGCTAAACGTCCTGCGCGAGGTCTATACTACAACCATTGTTTTATCCTACGCTTCTCCTGACGCCGGACCGCGCTTAGTTTTTTGGCGGCAAGCCAGCGTCGCCTGCGCGGCGGCTAGCCGCGCGATCGGCACGCGGAATGGCGAGCATGACACGTAGTCAAGCCCCAGGCGCTCGCAAAACGCGATCGAGGCCGGATCGCCGCCGTGCTCGCCGCAAATACCGAGCTTGATGTCGGCGCGGGCGGCGCGGCTACGCTCGGCGCCGATGGCGACGAGTTCGCCGACGCCGTCCGCATCGATGGTGATGAACGGGTCGCCCGGGAGCAGGCCCGCCCCAACATAAAGGCCAAGAAAGGCCCCCGCGTCATCGCGCGACAGCGCCATGCAGGTCTGCGTCAGATCATTGGTGCCGAACGAAAAGAACTCTGCGGTCGCCGCGATCTCGCCGGCGCGCAGGCTCGCGCGCGGCGTCTCGATCATGGCGCCGACCGTATAGGGAATCGACACGCCGGATTCAGCAAAAACGGTGACCGCAGTCGCGTCGACGCAAGCTTTGACAGCGTCAAATTCGGCCTTGGCGATAATCAGCGGCGCCATGATCTCCGGACGCACAAGCGCGCCCGTGCGCTGTCTGACCTCGACGGCGGCCTCGAAAATCGCCCGCGCCTGCATCGCTGCGATTTCGGGAAAGGCGATCGCGAGCCGGCTGCCGCGAAAGCCGAGCATCGGATTGACCTCCTTCAGCTCGTCGAGGCGGGCCGTGATTTTATGAACCGGGAGGCCGAGCGCCTTGGCGACATCCGCGATTTCGGCCGGCGAATGCGGCAGGAATTCGTGAAGCGGCGGATCGAACAGGCGGATCGTTATCGGCAGGCCGGCCATGATGCCGAACAATTCAACGAAATCGCCGCGCTGCATCGGCAGAAGCTTCGCCAGCGCAGCCTGCCTCCCCGCCTTGTTGTCGGCGAGGATCATCTCGCGCACGGCGGCGAGACGTTCGGCGTCGAAGAACATATGCTCAGTGCGACAGAGGCCAACGCCCTCAGCGCCAAATTTCAGCGCGACGCGCGCGTCCTGAGGGGTTTCGGCGTTGGCGCGCACTTCCATGCGGCGAATGTCGTCGGCCCATTTCATCAGGGTGGCGAATTCGCCGCTGAGCTCGGGCCGGCTCATCTTGATCGCGCCCTTGATCACCTGCCCGGCGCCGCCGTCGATCGTCAGCACGTCGCCCTTGTGGAACACCGCGCCGCCGGCCGTCAGGATCCCCTGCGCATAGTCGACGCGGATCGAGGCTGCGCCCGAAACGCACGGCTTGCCCATGCCGCGCGCGACCACCGCCGCATGAGACGTCATGCCGCCGCGCGTCGTCAATATGCCCTCGGCCGCGTGCATGCCGTGAATGTCGTCCGGGCTCGTCTCGATGCGCACGAGGATGGTCTTGCGGCCGATCGCCTTCAGCTGCTCGGCCGCCTCGGCGGTGAAGACAATCTCGCCGGTGGCGGCTCCGGGCGAGGCCGGCAGCCCGGTTGCGATCACATTGCGCTCGGCGCTCGAATTGATCGCCGGATGAAGCAGCTGGTCGAGCGAGGCGGGATCGATCCGCGCCACCGCTTCCTCCTTGCCGATCAGCCCCTCCTGCGTCATTTCGACGGCGATGCGCAAGGCGGCGGGGCTGGTGCGCTTGCCGCTTCGCGTCTGCAGCATCCAGAGCTTGCCGTTCTCGATGGTGAATTCGAGATCCTGCATGTCGCGGTAATGGCGTTCGAGCAGCTCCGTGACGCGGACGAATTCCGCGAAGGCCTCCGGCATCGACGTTTCCATCGAGGGCTTGTCGGAGCCGGCGGCGATCCGCGCCGCCTCCGAGATGGCCTGCGGCGTCCTGATCCCGGCGACGACGTCCTCACCCTGCGCATTGGCGAGAAATTCGCCGTAAAGCGCCTTTTCGCCCGTGGAGGGATTGCGCGTAAAGGCGACGCCGGTCGCAGAAGTCGGCCCCATATTGCCGAACACCATCGCCTGCACGTTGACCGCCGTGCCCCAGGTCGAGGGAATATTGTGAATGCGCCGGTAAGTAATCGCGCGCGGATTTTCCCAGGAGCCGAAGACGGCGCCGATCGCCCCCCAGAGCTGCTCGTGCGGGTCCTGGGGAAAAGGAGCGCCGACAGCCTCCACGATCTTTTCCTTGAAGGAGGCGATCAGCTTGCGCCAATCCTTTGCGTCGAGCTCCGTGTCGTAGGAGACGCCTTTCGTTTCCTTGTAGAATTCAAGCTCGTCCTCGAATTCATGATGGCCGACGCCTAGCACGACATTGGAATACATCTGGATGAAGCGGCGGTAGGAATCATAGGCGAAGCGTTCGTCGCCGGAACTCCGCGCCAGCGCCTCGACGGTGACGTCGTTGAGGCCGAGATTGAGGACGGTATCCATCATGCCGGGCATCGATGCCCGCCCGCCCGAGCGCACCGAGACCAGCAGCGGCTCGTGCTCGTCGCCGAAAGATTTTCCGGTCAGTTCGCCGACATGGGCGAGCGAGGCCTCGACCGCATCAACGAGCTGCGGCGGAAAGCGCTTCTCGTTTTCATAGAAAAAAGCGCAAACTTCGGTCGTGATGGTGAAGCCCGGCGGCACCGGCAGGCCGAGATTGGCCATTTCGGCAAGATTTGCGCCCTTGCCGCCCAAAAGCTCGTGCATGTCGCTCGAACCTTCGGCGCGGCCGTCGCCAAACGTATAGACCCATTTGACCATATTGGTTCTCTGCGAAAGCCGCGTTCCCGGGAGGGCAGCACGCGTGATCCTGACCTCGTAACTCCTTTCGGGATGAAGCAGGCGAGCGCCGCGCCGGCGGGCGGAACCATTGGCGACACGGCGTTGCATTTCGCATGACGACGCTGTGACCGAAAGGCCGCGCTCCTTGACCAAATGATGGCGACGCGGTCTTCGCATTGCGGCGCCGAAAAATTTGGTTATTCATCTTTTGAGGGGGAGGCAAGATCAAAATTGCGGGATATGCGCCGCCTTGAACCAAATTCCCCTTTTCTTTAAGGGGTTGGCTACGAGTTCAGCCCGACGCGGGCGAAATTCGGCCTTGGGATTGATGACTTCGCGTTTAAAACGAATGAGGCGTGCGTGACGACTTCCTCGACCCCCCTGCTCGACAAGATCCACACGCCGGCCGATTTGCGGCGGCTGCCGGAGTCAGATCTCGCGGAGGTCGCGCGGCAACTGCGCGAAGAAACGATCAGCGCGGTGTCGGTGACGGGCGGCCACCTCGGCGCGGGCCTCGGCGTCGTCGAACTGACGGTGGCGCTGCATTACGTCTTCAACACGCCGGACGATCGGCTGATCTGGGACGTCGGCCATCAGGCCTATCCGCACAAGATCATCACCGGCCGCAGGGACCGCATCCGGACGTTGCGCCGCGGGGGAGGCCTGTCCGGCTTCACACGGCGCTCCGAGAGCGAATATGACCCTTTCGGCGCGGCGCATTCCTCGACGTCGATTTCGGCCGGCCTCGGCATGGCCGTCGCCAATACGCTGTCCGGGCGCCCCGGCAACGTCATCGCCGTGATCGGCGACGGCGCCATGTCAGCCGGCATGGCCTATGAGGCCATGAACAACGCCGGCGCCATGCATTCGCGCCTGATCATCATCTTGAACGACAACGACATGTCGATCGCCCCGCCGGCCGGGGCGCTGTCCTCCTATCTCGCCCGCCTCGTGTCCGGCGACGCCTATCGCTCCGTGCGCGAGGCGGCCAAGCAGCTTGGCCGCCTGCTGCCGCGCTTCGTCTATGACAGGGCGCGCAAGACTGAGGAATTCGCCCGCAATTTCTGGGCGGGCGGCACGCTGTTCGAAGAGCTCGGCATCTATTATGTCGGCCCGATCGACGGCCACAACCTCGACCAGATGCTGCCGGTCCTAAAGAACGTCCGCGATTTTAAGGAGACCGGACCGATCCTCGTCCATGTCGTGACGCAAAAGGGCAAAGGCTACGCGCCGGCCGAGGCGACGCATGACAAATATCACGCCGTCAATATGTTCGACGTCGTCACCGGCAAGCAAGTGAAGCCGAAACCGAACGCGCCGGTCTATACCAGCGTCTTTGCCGAATCCCTCGTCAAGGAAGCGGCGAAGGATGACAAGATCGTCGCAATCACCGCCGCCATGCCGAGCGGCACAGGCCTCGACATTTTTCAAAAGACCTTTCCCGAGCGCACCTTCGACGTCGGCATCGCCGAGCAGCATGCCGTGACCTTCGCCGCCGGCCTCGCGACCGAAGGATTCAAGCCGTTCTGCACGATTTATTCGACCTTCCTGCAGCGCGGCTACGATCAGGTCGTGCATGACGTCGCAATCCAGAACCTCCCCGTGCGCTTTGCGATCGACCGCGCCGGTCTTGTCGGCG
The DNA here is from genome assembly GCF_002891535.1 of Methylocella silvestris. Taxonomy (GTDB): domain Bacteria; phylum Pseudomonadota; class Alphaproteobacteria; order Rhizobiales; family Beijerinckiaceae; genus Methylocapsa; species Methylocapsa silvestris_A. The sequence continues at coordinate 21,588 of NZ_PDZR01000018.1, forward strand.
CCGACGGCGCGACGCATGCGGGCTCGTTCGACATCTCCTTCCTCGGCATCTTGCCGAACATGGTGGTGATGGCGGCGGCCGACGAATCCGAACTCGTGCATATGGTCGCCACCGCCGCGGCCTATGACGATGGCCCGATCGCGCTGCGCTATCCGCGCGGCGAAGGCGTCGGCATCGACATGCCAATCGAAGGCGTCCCGCTCGAGATCGGCCGCGGCCGCATCATGCGCGAGGGCAAGCAGGTCGCCATCCTCTCTTTCGGCGCGCGCCTTGGCGAAGTCATGAAGGCGGCCGACGAACTCGCCGGGCTTGGGGTTTCAACGACGGTCGCCGACGCTCGCTTCGCCAAGCCGCTCGACGAAGAGATGATCTTGCGGCTCGCCTCCTCCCATGAGGCGCTGATCACCATCGAGGAAGGCTCCGTCGGAGGCTTCGGCTCCTTCGTCGCGCAAATGCTCACAGACTCGGGCGCTCTCGACGGCCTTGGCGCGCGCGCCCTGAAATTCCGCTCGATGGTGCTGCCCGACCTGTTTCTCGACCACGACAAGCCGGAAAAGCTCTACGCGCAGGCGGGTCTCGACGCGAAGGCGATCGTCGCCAAGGCGCTTTCGGTGCTCGGGCGCAAGGCGCTCGACGTGAAAATTGCCTGAACGAATGCGCCAGCGCGCCGCGCTTGTTTGCCGCGCGGGTTTGTTCACCGATTGATGAGGCCCATCGTCCGAGCCAAAAACCTTCATGCGACGACCAGAAGATCCCGACGGCGAATCCGAAGATGGCGCAAAGAGCCGCCGCGCCGATGTCGCACTCGTTGCGCGCGGCCTGTTCGAGAGCCGCGCCAAAGCACAGGAAGCGATTGCCGCCGGTCTCGTGCGGATCGACGGCAAGACGGTCACAAAACCCTCGCAGACTCTCGCCGCTGAAGCGGAAATCGAGGCTGAGGCGCCCTATCCGTGGGTTTCGCGTGGCGGCGTCAAGCTCGCCGCCGCCCTTGACGCCTTCGGTTTCGATCCATGTGGCCTTGCCTGCCTCGATATAGGCGCCTCAACGGGCGGCTTTGCCGATGTGCTTCTTTCGCGCGGGGCGCTGAGCCTCGTTGCGGTCGATGTCGGACACGGACAATTGCATCCCTCGATCGCGGCCGATCCACGGGTCATTTCACTCGAGAACACGGATGCGCGCAGCCTGGCCACGGCCTCGCTCCCGGCCGCGCCGCAATTCATCACAGTCGACGTCAGCTTTATTTCGCTCGCCCTCGTGCTGCCGCCGATCACGGCGCTGGCCGTGGAGGGAGCAAAGCTCGTCACGCTGATCAAGCCGCAATTCGAGGCCGGCCGCTTTCATGTAACCAAGGGGCTCGTGCGCGACCCCGCCGTCCACGCCGAGGTTTGCGCGCGCATTAGGCGGCTGATTGCTTCGCTGGGCTGGCGGATCGACGGGCTGATTCCCTCGCCGATTGAGGGCGGCGACGGAAATCGGGAGTTTCTGATCGGCGCCCGGCGGTGATCAGCCTGCATCAACGGCTGCGCATCGACCGCCTCGGCGGCCGCGGCGAAGGATTGGCGCAGGGGCCGCACGGATTGATCGCCGTGCCCTATGCGCTGCCCTTTGAGATGATTATCGCCGAAGTCGACGGCGGGCGCGGCAAGCTCGTTGAAATCGAGACGGCCAGCCCCGACCGCATCGCGCCCTTCTGCCGCTATTACGGCTCCTGCGGCGGTTGCGCCATCCAGGCGCTGCGGCCGGACGCCTATGCCGATTGGAAGCGCGGGCTTCTGGTCGAGGCGTTGCGGCAGGCCGGCCTCGGCGCGGTTCCCGCGCCTTTGCTCGACGCCCATGGCGAAGGCCGGCGGCGGGCGACTTTTCATGCGCGCATGTCGGCCGATGGCGCCGCCAATGTCGGCTTCATGGAGGCGCGCTCGCATCGGATCGTCGATATCGCCGAATGCCCCGTTCTCGCCCCTTCGCTTTTCGAGGCGCCGCAGATCGCCCGCGGCCTTGGCCGTCTTCTCGCCGCTTCCGGCAAGCCCCTCGACATTCTTCTGACCGCGACGGCCTCCGGCCTCGACGTCGACATCAGGGGCCATGGCCCCTTGAGCGACGAGCAGGCGCGCCAGCTTGTCGGCTTCGCGCTGCGCCACGATCTCGCCCGGCTCGCCAATCATGGCGCGATCGTCGCGCTGAACCGGGCGCCGCTGATCCGCATGGGCCAGGCGATGGTCGCGCCGCCGCCGGGCGCCTTCCTGCAAGCGACGCAAGCCGGCGAGGAAGCGCTCGCCGCCGAGGTGACGCAGGCCCTTTCGGGCGCGCGCCGCGTCGCGGATCTGTTCGCCGGCGTCGGAACATTTTCATTGCGGCTTGCGGAATTCGCCGCAGTCCACGCCGTCGATTCCGAAGGCGCGGCGCTGGCCGCGCTGGCGAGAGCTGCGGGAGAGGCGCGATTGCGCCCGGTCAGCGTCGAGACGCGCGATCTGTTTCGCCGCCCTCTTTCGAGCGACGATCTCTCATCCTTTGACGGCATTGTGTTCGATCCGCCGCGGGCCGGAGCGCCGGAGCAGGCGCGCGCCATCGCGACATCGCGCGCGCCGGTGGTTGTCGCGGTTTCATGCAATCCGCAGAGCTTTGCCCGCGACGCCGCGATTCTTTCCGCCGGCGGCTATGAGCTGGAGCGCGTTCTGCCGGTTGATCAGTTCCGTCATTCGCCGCATCTCGAGATCGTCGCGCGCTTTCGGCGCGAGGCGAAGAAGCGCTCCCGAAAGCTGCTGGGGTAAGCGCCAGTGAGATTGCTATACCGGCGCTGAGCCTTCCGCCGGGCCCGTTCCCTGCCCCGCTAACGCAGTTGGCGGGTCAAACCATTTGAACGCCAGCAGTCCAGCCAAAAATCCGCCGACATGCGCCTCCCAGGCGACGGAGACGTCGGTCAGGCCGATCGTCGCTGGAAACACGCCGAACAGGAAATTGGCGAGAAACCACAGCGCGACGAAGGTGATGGCGTTGCGGTTCGAGACGATTTCCCGCAACGGCAGGGCCGGCAGACGATAGGCGCCGGCCGGGCGCTCGGCGAACATCAGCGCGGCGCCGAGCGGCGCCCCCGGCTGGAAGGCAAAACGCACCACCGCCGCCATCGCGCCTGAAACCACCGCTGAAGCGCCAACGACCGGCTGCAGATCGGCCATATGGGTCAGGAAATGCGCAAGCGCGCCAGCGATGGCGCAGACTGCACAAAAAAGGAGGAACCGCCGCGTTCCAAACCGGCGCGCGGCGGCCGATCCGAAGGCGACCAGCCAAAGGCTGTTCATGCCGACATGCGCCCAGCCCCCATGCAGAAAAGCATAGGTCAGCGGCGTCCACCACAAGGGCTTGCCGTCGCCGAGAAAAAAGGTCGCGAGTTCCGCGGCGCTCTCGCTCGTCGCTGCGCTCACGTTGAACGCCGCATTGACGAGATCCGGGTCGAAGGCAAAAGTGAAACGGCCCGGCACAAAAGCGAAGGCCGCGATGATCTTGAAATGGGCCAGCGGCGGAAGCAGGTCGCAGACGGCCTCAATGGCCACGAGGATCGCCACAAGGGCGAGCACCACCGCCGGCACATTGAAGATCGGTTGTCTTGCGGGGGTCATGCGCGCAGCCCTGGATTTGACGGTTGAGGAGTGCGGCGACGCATCGCGCCCTGGCGCCGGGGCCCGACCGCCCTTGACAGGTTTGCTTTAATCAACGTCCTCCACCGCGAGCGGCGCGCCTCCCGACAGTCTTTGCGCGAGGGCCGCCTCCATGAACGGGTCAAGATCGCCATCGAGCACATCGTCCGGCGTGCCCGAGGTCGAGCCTGTGCGCAGATCCTTCACGAGCTGGTAGGGCTGCAGCACATAGGAGCGAATCTGATGGCCCCAGCCGATCTCGGTCTTTGACGCCTCCGTGGCGCTGGCTTCAGCCTCACGCCTTTCGATTTCCCGCTCATAGAGCCGCGCCCGCAGCATGTTCCAGGCGGTCGCCCGATTCTTGTGCTGCGACCGCTCGCCCTGGCACGCGACGACGATGCCAGACGGGATATGCGTGATGCGCACCGCCGAATCGGTCGTATTGATGTGCTGTCCGCCGGCCCCCGACGAGCGATAGGTGTCGATGCGGCAGTCGCTTTCCTTCACGTCGATGTCGATCTTGTCGTCGATCACCGGATAGACCCAGACCGAGGCGAAGCTGGTGTGGCGCCGCGCGTTGGAATCGAATGGCGAGATGCGCACCAGCCGATGCACGCCGGACTCGGTTTTCGCCCAGCCATGCGCATTATGGCCCTTGACCAGCAGCGTGCCGGATTTGAGGCCGGCCTCGTCGCCGGCCGTCTCCTCGATCACCTCGACCTTGAATTTGTGGCGCTCGGCCCAGCGCGCATACATGCGAAACAACATGCGCGCCCAGTCGCAGCTCTCGGTGCCGCCGGCGCCGGAATGCACCTCGATATAGGTGTCGTTGCCGTCGACCTCGCCCGACAGCAGCGCCTCGATCTGTCGCCGTTCAGCTTCGAGCTTCAGGTCCTTCAGCTGCCCGATAGCTTCCTTTTCGGTCGCCGCATCCTCTTCCGCCTCGGCAAGTTCGACAAGCGTCACGGCGTCGTCGAGCTCGCTGTCGAAACGGGCGAGCGAGCCAAGCCGATCCTCGAGGTCGGTCCGCTCGCGCATGATCTTTTGCGCCGCGTCGGCGTCGTTCCAGAGGTTTGGATCCTCGACCTTGGCGTTCAGTTCGGCGAGACGGCGTTCCGCGGTCGCGACGTCAAAGATGCCTCCTCAGCAATCCCATGGATTGCTTGATGGATTCGACCAAGGCTTCGGCTTCGGCGCGCATATGTCTTGGGCTTTCTTCGAGCGTCTGCGGGATTGGCCCGGCGCATGGGCGGGAGCCGCCGCGAACATAGGGTCGCCGACCGGGGATGTAAATGGCGGCCGAAACGCACGCGCGGTCGCGCCGGCGATCGTTCTTGCCTAAAGATCGAACACAGACAATGATCGGACAACGTAAGAAAAGCTTGGGAGGATCACATGACGCCCGTTGCGATTCTAGGCGCGCTCACCTTCATGACGATAGGCCTGACATGGGCAGGCGAGGCCCTGGCGCAATTGTCGCAGATCACCGCCTGCGTCGAGGTTCCGCAATCCACCCTTAACCAGAGCCGGATGCGCCGGTCGACCCGCTCGAACTGCGATCCCGCCGCGGCGCGGCGGGCGGCGATCTCGCAATCGCATGTCAATGCGCGCGATGCGCTGGCCTCGACATGCCGCCAGGCGATAACGCCGGCCGTCGCCGCCGCGGTCTGCGCCGGCGCGGGCAAGAGCCGGCCGACGACGCCGACAGTCAGTCTGCAATCACCTCCGATCGCCGCCGGCAATGGCGCCCGCATCAACGCACAGCTGCCAATTTCCGGAACGGGCCCGAAGATCTGCGCCGTCCTGCGCGATCTACCTGCCGAAAGCTCGACAACCCGGCAATCCGACGCGCTCTGCGTCCTCAACAATTTCCGCAAGACCGTCGTGACGTTCCGCTCAAGAGCACGTTGCGGCGTTCAATGCCGGCCTTGAGCCGAACCTGAAGCCGACAAACGCCTGCTTGGCTGACGCCGCCCTATGAAAAATCCTTGCAATCAACATTGCTGGGGGACAATTGCCGCAGTGTTCCTGCTGGCGGCGTCCTTGGCGGCGTCAAACGAGACTTATGCGCAAACGCCGCTTGGCGGCCAAATCGAGCAAAATGTCCCCGCTCCCGTCCAGGGCGACGAGTTTCACTCGAACAGCGGCGGCCCGACCACGACGAACCAACCGGGCGTCGGCAAAAGCCCTTTTTGCCGGCAGCGCGACGCCGAATGCGGCGGGACAGATCGCCGCTGCTATGACGAAGCCTACGATAGCGCCGGGATCGTCCTGCCGGTCCCGCAAATGCAGGATCTCTACCGCCAGACACAGGGCCGAATCTGGATCAGATGCGGTGTCTGCGGCAATAACGCGATTTGCTGGCCGCGGCCCGGATATCAGGACCTGATCGCCAGCAATGGCGCGAACAATCCGCCCTCCCCGGCCCAAGGATCCCGCCGCGATGGTCCCCCAACTGCGCCCGAGCGGCCGGCGAAGCCGCCGTGCCGGGCGCCGTCCGCCGAGCACGCCCGCCTCTATCAGGAGCCATGGCTTGGCAACCCGCAATTGCAGCAGGCCCTGAAAAAGGCCGGCGCGCGATTCCAATCGAACAAACTGGGCAGCGGGCGCGACATGGCGTTCGACGAATACACCATAACCGTCACGCAAATGCCCGCCGGGCTGACGCCCGAAAGCCTGCTGCAACAATTGGGCTCGACCACCAACGCGACGGTTGACGGTTACGGGCCGGCAGGAGCGATGTTTGATCGCGTGACGCGGTTCGTTCGGCGCCAGAAGGGCCCGCTCAAACTGGGCGAACTCATCGATATCGAAATCCCCGGCGATCCGGGCACGGTCCAATTGGTGGAGCTCCAGCCGGATCATTTCGTGCTGCAGACAGTCACCAGCCCCGAGATGGGGACGCATCCGGTGAGCGGCGCGCGCCAGTTCGGTTTTCGCCGCGTTGGATCGAACGTCCTGTTCTACACAAAGGGCGCCGAGCGGCCCTACAATGAAAATTTAAGGGGGCCCGGAATGCTGGCGCAAGACAACGCATGGCGCTCGTTCATGTCGGCGATCGGCGAGATGATCAACCATTGGCAAGGAGTCGTCGATCTCAACACAATGCGCCGCGACAGGGTCGATATTCCCTGCGACTGAGTAGCCGGCAAAATCGGAGCGGCCTGCGAAGAAACAGCGCCCTGTAGAGTAACTGGCCTGAAAAAGGACGCGCCGCCAGTCAACATGCCGAAGGAGGGTTTGATGCGAAGAACGATCGTTGCAACCACGATCTTACTGTTTGCCCCCGCGTCCCATGCCCAGCCCGTTCAGACGCTGCGAAGCGTGCTGGCGCAGGGATATGAAATCAAGGCGTTCGATAGCAGCCGGCGAAAGATCTATCTGCAAAAAGGATCGTCAGCCTATTGCTGCGCGCGCTCAATGGCGGATGACAGCGCCAATGGCGTCGCCAACGCGTCCTGCGCGCCTTTGGACTAAGACGACCGTTTGAGATTCCATTCGCCTGCGCCCCGTTTTTGTGTTGGGCGCCGCTTAGCCGAAACAACGATTTTCTCAACGCTTTAACTGAATCATTTTTAGTCTGGGGAGGAAACAATGATCAAATTTCTTGCTTTATTCACTGCGGCCTTGCCATTGCTGCCGGCGGGCGCGGCGGCGCGCGAGCTCGACCCTGTCGAGCGAGAAGCGCTCGCCGAGGTCGACGCCCTGCAAAATCGCACATGGGCTCAATGCATCGATGCGCAAGGCGCAAAACATCTTATGGCTCGGGTCGTCCCAAGGCGCGCGCCGGACAACAACTTCGCGCCGGCTTTGACTCCCTCAGGGGCGCCTGTTGTCGGGTACTATGATTTCCTGCTCTACAAGAAAGACAACGGCCAATATAACATCGGTCTTGACGAAGGCCCGCAGCAACTCACCGCTGCCGATCAGCAGAACGGCATTGAAGCGCGATACGTCGTCAAACTGTATGTGCCAGCCTACCGTGTCTACGATCCAAGAACCGGCGGCTGGAGTCCCTGGAACTCGGGAAGTTCATGGGAGAAGGAGAAGATCAACTTCGCCAACTACACGGTGACGAAACGGGGCGGCGTGTGGACCACCGACGTCAGCTACAACATCATGACGGACGGTCAATTCGAAAGGCCAAAATGTGGCGAGGCGCCCCAATAAGGCGCCCTTCGAAGGAAAGGTTCAAGGCGCGATCGTGCGGGCAACCAACCGGAGCCGTGGCGGCGCGCCTGGGGAAACCGTTTCCCGCCGCGGCTAGAGCCTTCTCACAATTCATGGAATCGTGAACAGGCTCTATCTTTCTGTTTCAACGCATTTTCTTATCGCAAAAGTCTGCAACTTTTGCGGAAAATGCTCTAGTACAGCCCGCCCGTCCCGGTTCCGACCATGCGGTCGGCGTCGGGATTGACCGCCTGCGCGCGCGGCGAGGATTCGCTTGCGGCATATGAATCCGGCGGCGCGGTGCCGGGCTTGAAGGCCTCTAAGATCGAGCCGGAGCCGTTCGAGCGCATGCCCGAGCGGGCGTCGACTGAAATCAGCTTGATGCCCGGTGGCACGCGGAACGGCACGTCCGGCTTGTCCTTCAGCGCCATGGTCATGAAGTCGCGGAAAATTGGCGCCGTATATTGCGCCGCCTGCGCGGAATCGCCGAGCGAGCGCGGCTGGTCATAACCCATGAAGACGCCGACCGCCAGATCCGGCGAAAAGCCGACAAACCACAAATCCTTGGCCTCATTGGTGGTGCCGGTCTTGCCGGCAAGGTGCTTGCCGACGGCCTTGATCGATTGTCCGGTGCCGCGCTGGATCACGCCCTCCATGATGGAGGTGATCTGATAGGCGGTCAGGGGATCCAGCACCTGCTCGCGCTTGTCGACCAGTTTCGGCTCCGGCTGATTCTCCCATTTTGGCGCGTCGCAACCCTCGCAGACGCGTTCGTCGTGACGATAGAGGGTGTGGCCCCAGCGGTCCTGGATACGGTCGATCAGCGTCGGCTTGATCCTCTTGCCGCCATTGGCGAGCATCGAATAGGCCGTGGTCATGCGCAAGAGCGTCGTCTCGCCAGAGCCAAGCGACATCGAAAGATAGGGCGGCAGATCGTCATAGATGCCAAAACGCTTGGCGTATTCCGCGATCAGCGGCATGCCGACGTCGCGCGCGAGACGCACCGTCATCTGGTTGATGGAATGTTCGACGCCATAGCGCAGCGTGTGCGGCCCTGACGATTTGCCTTCGAAATTGTCCGGCCGCCAGACGCCAAGTCCCGGCCCCTGATCGATCTCGATCGGCGCGTCGAGCACGATCGAGGACGGCGTATAGCCGTTGTCGAGCGCCGTCGCATAGACGAAGGGCTTGAACGACGAGCCCGGCTGGCGCAGCGCCTGTGTTGCGCGGTTGAACTCCGACTGGTCGAAGGAGAAGCCGCCGACCATGGCGAAGACACGGCCCGTATACGGGTCCATGGCGATAATGGCGCCGCTCACTTCGGGCATCTGGCGCAGGCGGAACTGGCCGGCCTTGCCGTCGATCGCCTCGACATAGACGACATCGCCCGGCGTCAGAGACGAGCGCGAGCCGGCGCCGCGGGTCCATTTCAGTCCGGCGGCGTTGGTCAGCCAGCCGAGTTCGCGCTCGCGCTCGACCTCGCCGCTCTTTTCGCGCTTCGGCTGCAGGCCAATGCGGGCGCCGCCCTCATTGGCGTCGACGATTACGGCGAGCCGCCAGGCGCCGACATCGCCGAGCGTCGGCACGTCGGCAAGCGGGACGCCCCAATCCTGGCTGATGTCGATATGGCGCATCGGTCCGCGGAAACCATGCGCCTCGTCGTAGCGCACGAGGCCGTCAACGAGCGCCCGCCGCGCCATCAGCTGCATCTTGGGATCGAGCGTGGTGCGAACCGAGAGGCCGCCCTCATAAAGCTTCTTCTCGCCGTAGCGGTCGTTGAGCTCGCGGCGGACTTCCTCGGCGAAGAAGCCGGCGGCGAAGGAGTTTGGCGACAGCACGCGCGGGTTGACGCCGAGCGGCTCGCGCTTGGCCTTCTCGGCGTCGGCGCGCGAGACATAGCCATTCTCGACCATGCGGTCGATCACCCAGTTGCGCCGCTCCAGCGCCCGCTCGCGCTTCAGGAAGGGATGGTAATTGTTCGGAGCTTTTGGCAGCGCGGCGAGATAGGCCGCCTGCGCGATCGTCAGCTCATTGACCGATTTGCCGAAATAATTCAGCGCGGCGGCGGCGACGCCATAATTGCCAAGGCCGAGATAGATCTCGTTCAGATAGAGTTCGAGGATCTTTTCCTTGGAATAGGCGCCCTCGATGCGGAAGGCGAGCAGCGCTTCCTTGATCTTGCGCTCAAACGAACGCTCATTGGTCAAAAGAAAATTCTTGGCCACCTGCTGGGTGATGGTCGAGGCGCCCTGAACATGCTTGTCGCCCTGCAGCAGGACAAGCGTCGCGCGCAGGATGCCCTCAGGGTCGACGCCGGCATGATGGTAGAAATTCTTGTCTTCCGCCGAGATGAAGGCGTCCTTCACCAGGGGCGGAATGGCTGAACTTGGCAGATAGAGCCGGCGCTCACGCGCATATTCGGCGAGGAGCGATCCGTCGCCGGCATGCACGCGCGTCATCACCTTCGGCTCGTAATTGGTGAGCTGGGTGTAATCCGGCAGGTCCTTTTCGTAATTCCAGATGACGAGGCCCAATCCGGCGGCTGCCACGACAAATAAAATAGCGGCGGTCGCGAAAATGAAGCCGAGGAAACGGGCCATAAGCCGCATGCGAAGAGGCCTTTTCATCAATTAAACAAACAAACGGACCTTGCGGCCCGGATATGATTCGATTTCCCTGCGCAGGGCGCAGGATGCGGCATCGAGCCCGCCGCAGCGCGTTGGTTACCCTTGGCTCATCCCTGCGGCGCTTTTGTGTTAATAGTTTGTCGGGCTTCGGGGCGCCAGATCCATTCGGGAGCCCGCGGTTCTGTTCGGCGGCGTCGCCCGCAAGTCACATAACAGGTCGCGAAACACGCGGCGTCTATGAAATAAAGCGTCGCGCCGCGGCCTGATCTTATCTCCGCGCCGCGCCGGGCGCCGGGCCGGTCGCGCTTTCGCCACCGATGGCGGCGGGCGAGGACGGAGGCGCTGCGGCCAGCGAGCCGACCGGCGCGGGGTCTTCCGTTGCATTGGCCGGAACGCCGGACGCTTCGCCGCGGTCGGCAAAAAAGGCCGCGATCGCCTCCGACATGCGTCCGACAGCCTTCTCCCGCCATTGCGGCGAGGACAGCGCCGCGTCATCCTTCGCGCTCGACAGATAGCCGAGCTCCAGCAGCACCGAGGGAACGTCGGGCGCCTTCAGGACGCGGAAGCCAGCGGCGCGCTGCGGATTCTTGTTTAACCGGCCGGCGAGCTTCCAGTAATTAAGAAGCGTGCGCGCGAAGACATGGCTATAGGCGCGGGTCTCGCGACGGGTCAGATCGAATAGAATGTCGGAGACGTCAGAGGCGTCTTCCGCGCGCTCGAAGCCGGCCGCCGCGTCAGCCTGGTTTTCCTTTTCGGCGTAGCGCGCCGCCTCGGAGTCGGAGGCGCGATCCGAGACGGTATAGACCGTCGCGCCCGAGACGTCGGCCGATTCGGCCAGCGTGTCGGCGTGAATCGACACGAAAAGCGCGACCTTGCGGTCCTGCGCCATCCTGACTCGCTCGCCGAGCGCAATGAAAACGTCGTCGTCGCGCGTCAATACCGGCTGGTAGCGCCCCTCCTCCTCGAGTTTTGCCGCCAACGCCTTGGCGAAATCGAGCACGAGATCTTTTTCGATCAGCCCGTTGACCGTCGCGCCGCGGTCGATGCCGCCGTGGCCCGGGTCAATCATGACGACCGGCTTGCCGCCGGCGGCCTCGATCTTGCGCTCGATCCGGCCCTCGGCCGGCCTCGCCAAAGCGAGGCGCGCATTTTGCGCCGCCGCCACGAAGCGCGCCCTCTCGGTCCGCGCCAGCTCGATGACGAGGCGGGGCTTGCCGTCCTCACCCGTCTCGCAGACGGCCCGGACGATCCGGACCGGCGCGTTGAGGTCGATGACAATGCGCGAGCGCTGCTTATCCAGGCGGCCGAAGCGGAACGAGCCAATCAGTCCGCCGGGCTTGATGAGCCCCGCCGGGGGCGTCGATTTCCTGGCATGGCGATGGCGTTGACGCCGGACCGTTTGTGGCGGCTCAGCCGCTGCTGCCCTGCCGATTTCGGGATCGATCATGAAACGCAGCTGCGGGGCGTCGACGATGACGCGGTCGGGATCGGCGAGGACGAAGGCCGCCATGACAAAGGCCGAAGGATCGACTGCGCCGGTTAACTCCATCGTCAGGCGCGCGGCGCCGCCTTCATCTTCGAGAGCGGGCTGCGTCGCCTCCGGCTCCACGCTTTGGGTCGTGGCGGGCGGGCCCGCCTCTTCGGCGCGTAAGCCGGGCGCAAAAACGGGCGCCGCGGCCAACACCAGTAAGAGGAGGGCTGTCCGCAGAAACGCGATCCACGCTACGACTGATCCAGCGGCGAAATCAAAAACCATCCGCTTCCTGACCTTCTCGGGCGTTCATGCCCTCGAACCCTTCAACGCGGTCACGGCGCTTAAGCTCGTGCAGCTTTGGCGCGGTAACGACCGTAGTTTCAGCGTGGCTGCCCTTCTTCGCGACGTCTGCGAGCCCTGCTAATCCCGGAAGCCTACGCGATAGACGCGCAAGGTTAACGCTCTATGACGCATGATCGACAAAGTGGCGCGAAGCCAGCCTCTCCGTGCATTCATCGTCATCTTGCGCCCAATCCATGGGCGCCGCCTATCGCAGCGGGGACACAGCTGCCCAAAATACCTTGCCAAAGGCCAACGGAACCCGATATGAAAGTTCATTCTTTCGTGGTCCTCAAGATTCGCTAGCCTTTGCGGATCTCGCCACGGCGTTCGCATTGCCACGACGTTTGAAAGCGTCGCAGTCGTGATCGGTTTTCAACCGCGCCATTTTTGGCCGCGCGCGTTCCTGGCGCCTCGGCATCAATAAATGGCTCGACCCGGACGCCAACGGACCCGCCAGGAAAGGATCGACGGGCGGCTATTCAAAAGCCGCCTCAATCAGGTTACGAGGCATATGGACTTAGCCGCGACGCGTCATTCAGCGACCGTCAGTCAGACCACCGGAGACGACGAGGCGCGCAGAAACCCGCTTCGCTTCGGCGCGCGATATCCGGCTCGGGTTCTTATGCTGCGTCGCCCCGGCCGCCTCGGATCTTCGGATCTTCAATCTTCAGGTTCCTGCCGGTCGAAGCTTTTTAATCCTTCGGCGGCGCAGAGGCCGCTGTGTTCCCTTCCGCACTTTCCCATCCATCCCCTATCTGAGGCGCCCGCGCGCCGTCCGCACAAATCCCCGGCATCTTCCTTGAAGATTGAGACCGTGGGCCGTGGGCGCGCGCGCGTTGCGCTCAAACGAGTCCCCCATGGCCAACAAAATGCTCATCGACGCCTCCCACCCGGAGGAGACCCGCGTCGTCGTCCTTCGCGGCAACCGCGTCGAGGAATTTGACTTCGAATCCGCAAGCAAGAAGCAGCTTCGCGGAAATATCTATCTTGCCAAGGTCACGCGGGTCGAGCCCTCGCTGCAGGCCGCCTTCATCGATTACGGCGGCAACCGGCACGGTTTTCTCGCCTTTTCGGAAATCCATCCGGATTATTATCAGATACCTGTCGTCGACCGGCAGGCGCTGATCGAGGAAGAGGCGCGCGCGCAGCAGCGCGAGGCCGATGACGAAGAGGCAAGCCCGCGGCGCAGCCGCCGTCATCGCCGCGGCGACCGCAACGGCGGCGACCGTAACGGCGATCGCAATGGCAAGCGCGCCGAAAAGCGCTCCGGCGACGCCGAGACGCTGTCCGAACCCTATGAGGCGGCGTCCGAGGAGACGCAGCGTTTCGACGCCCCGCAGGATGACGCCGGAAGCCTGAACCGGAACGAAGAACACGGCGAGGATCCGGCCAGAGAGCGTTTCGAGATCGAGGCGGACCGCCGCGCCGACGATGCGGCCGGCGAAGCTTTGGCGCCTTTTGAAGCCGTCTCGGAAAGCGCCGAACGCGATTTCGAAGATGAGCGGCCAGCCGCCGCCTTCGCCGCCGCGCCCGACGCCTATCGGTCAGGCGAGGAAGCGTTTTCGCCGTCCGGCGAGGATGCGCGACAGGACGCTGATGAATCGGCCGTCTATGAAGAGCAGCCGGCTCTGCTTTTTGAGACCGGCGCGGCTGCGCCCTATGCAGAAGCCGCCAGCGTGTCTCCTGACGAGGCCGATGAGGCCATGTCCAGCCAGGGCTCTGTCGTCGAGGCGCGCCATTCGCCAGAGTCCGATGAGGACGCCGAGGATGAGGAAGAGCAAGTCGAGCAGCTCGGCGGCGACGCCATGGAGGAAGTTCCGGTCCGGCCCCAGCGCTATCGCCGGCAATATAAAATCCAGGAAGTCATCAAGCGCCGCCAGGTGCTTCTGGTGCAGGTCGTCAAGGAAGAGCGCGGCAACAAGGGCGCGGCGCTGACGACCTATCTTTCGCTCGCCGGCCGCTATTCCGTCCTTATGCCCAATACGGCGCGCGGCGGCGGCATCTCCCGCAAGATCACCGATTCGACCGACCGCCAGCGGCTGAAATCCATCGCCCAGGAACTCGAAGTGCCGGAAGGCATGGGGGTGATCCTGCGCACCGCCGGCGCCAGCCGCACCAAGCCCGAAGTCAAGCGCGACTTCGAATATCTCCTGCGCATGTGGGAGACGGTGCGGGAGACGACGCTGAAATCCTCCGCCCCGACCCTCGTCTATGAGGAAGGCTCGCTGATCAAGCGCGCCATTCGCGATCTCTTCAATAAGGACATCGACGATATCGTCGTCGCCGGCGACAAAGGTTATCGCGAGGCGCGTGATTTCATGCGGCTCCTCATGCCGAGCCATGTGAATAGCGTTCAGCCTTATCGCGACGCCCAGCCGATCTTCTCGAAATCCGACGTCGAGACGCAGCTCGACGCCATGTTCCTCAATCAGGTCACGCTGAAATCGGGCGGCTATATCGTCATCAACCAGACCGAGGCGCTCGTTGCGATCGACGTCAATTCGGGACGTTCGACCCGCGAGCACAATATCGAGGACACCGCCCTTCGCACCAACCTCGAGGCCGCCGATGAAGTGGCGCGGCAGCTCCGCCTGCGCGATCTCGCCGGGCTGATCGTCGTCGACTTCATCGACATGGAGGAAGGCCGCAACAATCGCGCCGTCGAGCGCCGGTTGAAGGACGCGCTGAAAAACGATCGCGCGCGCATCCAGGTCGGCCGCATCTCGCATTTCGGCCTTCTTGAAATGTCCCGCCAGCGCATCCGCACCGGCGTGCTCGAAGGCTCCACCGAACTCTGCCCGCATTGTTCGGGTTCTGGCATCCTTCGCTCGACCGCCTCGATCGCGCTGCATGTGCTTCGCGTCGCCGAGGACGCGCTGCTCAAGAGCGCCAGCCACGATCTGATCATCCGCACGCGGTCGGCGGTCGCGTTGTATATTCTCAACGAAAAACGCGCGCACCTGCGCGAGCTTGAGCGCCGCTTCGGCGTCGCCGTCAGCATTGATGTGGACGACAGCCTGATCGGCTCGGTCTATCACGCCATGGAGCGCGGCGAGCCTGCCTCTGGCGGGCATGAGCCGATCGAACCCGCGGCGCGCGAGCCCGCGCTGATCGCGGCGCGCGACTTCCCCGAAGACACGACGTCCGGCTTTACGCCAGATGATGAGGTTGCCGAAGGCTCTGCCGAGGATGGCGACGAGGATCAGGAGTCGGGCGACGCCAATGTGCGCGCGGACGGCGAGAGTGAAGGCGACGCCGAGAACAGGCGCAAGCGCCGTCGCCGGCGTCGGCGCGGACGCGGCGATCGTGAAGGTTCCGGCATCGCGGCCAATGCGCCGCAGCCGTCGGACGACGCGCTTGCCGTCATCGCTCAATATGGCGGTCTGCCGGGCGCCATGCCCAGCGTCGACGTCATGGCCGAGGCTTTTGAAAATGCCGAATATTCGCCTTCCGAAGTGACCGCGGAGGCGGAGCCAGCGATAGAGGCGGATGAATCAGGCGAGGTCTCACAGACGCCGCCGGAACAGGAAGCGGCTCCCGCCAAGCCTGCGCGTCGCCCGCGCCGCGCCCGTTCGCGCGAGGCCGCGCCGGAAGAGGCCGAGAACGCGGAGCCCGCGCAGGAACTCGCCTCGGTTGACGCCGCCCCAGGCGGCGGCGAAAGCGGCGAACACGAAGCAGACGCCGCGCAGCCAGCCCGGCGCTCGCGCAGAACGCCACGCGCCCGCGCGCCGCGTCGCGCGGCATCCGAATTGCCCGCGCCCGCGAGCGAGGCGGAAGCAGCGACTCTCGACCTGCAGGAAGCCGCCGCAGAACCCTCCGCCCTGTCCGAGCCGACGCTGCCTTTCGAGCCGGCTGCCCCGTCAGGCTCGGAGCCGACGGAGACAGCCGCAATGACGCCAGCCGAAGCGGAAGCTGCCGCCTCCCCGGTCAGCTCGGAGCAACAGGAACCCGCGCCCGCATCCAACCCGCCGGAGTCGGATCGGCCGAAACGATCCGGCTGGTGGCAACGCGCCAAAGCCACGCTCGGCCGATAAGCGTCATCGGCCGACGCGCCTGCAAGCGCGTGCGGCATGGCGCGCCTCGGCGAATTCAAGTAGGAGATCGGGAGGCGTCGGACATCCGACTTGAAAGGTCTGACGCCCCGCCTCCGGAGCGGCGCCATCTTTGCGCCGCTCTCCTTCCTGCGACTGGAAACCGCGCGGCGCCCGCCGCAACTTGTCATTGGTCATCACGCGATCTGGTTCGAGCTAGGGCCGTCGCGCTTCAGGAGCCGCCTGCATGTTTCAGCGAAGCCTCGCGCTTTTCGGCCGCGCCGCGGTCATCGTCACCGCCCTCGCCGCATTTTCGCGGTCGCCACTGCGCGCGGATGAATTTTCGGCTCCGCAGAAGGCGGAAATCGAATCGATCATAAAATCCTATTTGGTGAGCAATCCGGAGATCCTGCGCGACGTCGCAGCCGCGCTCGAGGCAAAGGAAAAGCTCGAAGAGAGCAAAATCCGCGAGCAAGTGCTTTCCGACAAGGACAACCCGCTCCACAATGACGCCAGCCAGGCCGTCATCGGCAATCCGCAAGGCGCCGTCACGCTGGTCGAATTTTTCGATTACAATTGCGGCTATTGCAAACGCGCGCTCGGCGATCTCGCCAGGCTGATGAAGGACAATCCCGATCTGCGCGTGGTCCTGCGCGACCTGCCGATCCTTCGCCAGGAATCGGTCGACGCCGCCAAGGTTGCGAACGCCGCCTCGATCCAGCTCAAGGGTCAGAAACTCTGGGAGTTCCACCAAAAGCTGCTGGCGACGCGCGCGACCGTCGGCAAGGGTGAGGCCGTCGGCGCCGCCAAGGATGCTGGCGCGGATCTCGACAAACTGGCCAAAGACGCCGCGAGCCCTGAAGTCACCGCGGCGATCGAGCAATCGATGGAGCTTGCAAAGAAACTCAACATCACAGGAACGCCAAGTTACGTGATTGGCGATGAGGTCGTCGTTGGCGCGGTCGGCTATCCGGATCTGCAAAGCAAGATCGCCGCCGTCCGCAAATGCGGCAAGGCGGTCTGCTCTTAAGCCGAAATGGCGATCAACGTTCGCTGAGGCTCATCATCAGGCCGCCCTTCGGCCGCAGCGTCACCAGCGCCTCGGGTTGGACGTCGGCCGACAGGGGCTCAAGCCTGAAACGGGCGGCGATCGCCGTCACCGCATTCGCCAGCTCCGCCAGCGCGAAGAGCCCGCCGACGCAAACGCGGGGGCCGCCGCCAAAGGGCACATAGGCGAAACGAGGCCGCCGCACAGACCGCGCCGGCAGGAAGCGATCCGGGTCGAAACGCTCCGGATCGGTCCAATAATCGCGATGGCGATGCAGCGTGTAGGGGCAAACCATGAGGTTTGAATCCTTGCCGACAAAATGATCGCCCAGCATATCGTCGGCTATGGCGTGGCGGCTAAAGCTCCAGATCGGCGGATAGAGGCGCAGCGCTTCCTGGGCCGCGCGCTTGATAAAATTCTGCTCTGGCAGATTGGCG
Organism: Methylocella silvestris; assembly: GCF_002891535.1. Classification (GTDB taxonomy): domain Bacteria; phylum Pseudomonadota; class Alphaproteobacteria; order Rhizobiales; family Beijerinckiaceae; genus Methylocapsa; species Methylocapsa silvestris_A. The sequence goes on from NZ_PDZR01000018.1 coordinate 39,349, forward strand.
GCGCGCCCTTGCGCCGCATCGGCTTCCCCCTCAACACGCGCCCGGCTTTCCGGGTTTTGCGCGAGCAGGAGCCACAGCCATGTCAATGCTGTGGCGGTCGTCTCGTGGCCGGCGAGAAAGAGCGTCATCACCTCGTCACGGATCTGCCGCTCGTCGATTCCCTTGCCGGTTGCGGGATCGCGATAATCGAGCATCAGCGATAAGATCGCGCCAGGCACGGACGTTCGCCGATGCGACTCGATCAGGTCATAGATCAGCCTATCGAGACGTTGCCGCGCGCCCTGATAGGCGAGATTGCCGGAGGTTGGAAGAAGTTCGGCAAGTTTTGCGGGAACGATGCTCCAGAAGCGGCCGGCGATCTGGTCCTGCAACAGGTTGATGTCGCGCCGGACGTCGAGCGTTGCGCCGGCGGTCGAATCTCCAAACAGCGCGCCGACGATGACCTCGATCGACAATGCGCTCATTTCCGCCGCCACATCCACCGGCGTCTGAAGCCGAGCGGCTGCCTCCCAGCGCTGGCAGAGCCGGGCCAGCGCCTTTTCCTCGAAGATCGCGTAAGCGCGAAGCCGGGCGTAGAGAAAAGCCGGCTGGATGATGCTGCGCTGCACGCGCCAAAGCTCGCCCTCGGAGGTCAGAAGCCCGTGGCCCAGCACAGGCTTCAACATAGCGTGAAAACGCGTTCGTCCGTAATTGGCGCTGTTGGTCTGGAGCACGCGTGCGACGTTATCGGCGCTGTTCAAGAGGAGCAGCGAAAACAATGGGCTCTTTAGTTCAACGAGGTCCCCATAGGCGCATGCCTCGCGCACGGTTTTCAACACATTGCGCCGCAAGTCTGGAAGAACGCCGAGCAGCGGCCAGCCGCGCGGACCTCGGCGCGTGTTCGTCTTCAACGAAGCGGTCTCTGTGTCATGGCCCCTTAGGCGTATTCGGTAAGGATTCCGCAGGCGCTTCCGTTCGCAACATTCGCGCTTTTTTGCGTCTCTACGATTTGCAATATTATAGTTTACAAGCGACCACCGATAGGTTTTTCAACCACCAGCGGCTCTTGCAGAAGGGTAAACGCCTTCCTTGCCGCCGCTGAGACCAGCGCGCTCGCAGTTTAAGTTCGATAGTCAAGAGCCTGCGTCGAGGATTTATCCGTCTCGCCGCCGACGTGCACAGTGCGGACCGCCATGCGGAACCGGCCTGTTGAACGCCCACCACAAAAACCAGCAGCCGAATGTGGAAGTGGCGGCGAAAGGGCGGATCCCACTGGCAGGAGAGGAGGGACTCGAACCCCCAACCCCCGGTTTTGGAGACCGGTGCTCTAACCAAATTGAGCTACACTCCTACGCAGGCCGCATTCCTAGCTTGAAGCCTCTGTGGAAATCAAGCTTTTGCATCGGTCAAGGCGAAGAACCGGCGTGACCGTGGAGGCCGGCCGGCGCCATCGCCCGCTGCATGACCCAAAGGCTGAACGAATGACCGGATTTTCTCCCGATGAACCGGCGCAAGGATCTGCGCTTCTCGATCGATTCGGGACAATGCTAGGCGCCCGCCACATTCTGGCCAACGCCGATGACATGGCGCCCTATCTCGTCGAACCGCGCGGCCTCTATCATGGCCGCGCGCTATGCGTGCTGCGCCCGGGTTCGACGGAAGAGGTCGCCGCCGTCCTCACACTTTGCAACGAGACGCGAACGCCTGTCGTGCCGCAGGGGGGCAACACCGGCCTCGTCGGCGGCCAGACCCCGGACGCGTCCGGCCGGGCGATCGTGATCTCGCTCGAGCGCATGCGCGCCCTGCGCGGAATCGATCTTGCCTCCAACGCCATGACCGTGGAAGCGGGAATGATCCTCGCCGCCGCCCAGGCCGAGGCCGAGCGCGCGGGCCGGCTTTTCCCGCTGTCGCTTGCCTCCGAAGGCTCCTGCACCATCGGCGGCAATCTGGCCGCCAACGCCGGCGGAACAAGCGTCATCGCCTATGGCAATGCGCGCGACCTGACCCTCGGCGTCGAAGCTGTGCTCGCGGACGGACGCATCTATCGCGGTCTCTCGAAGCTCAAGAAAGACAACACCGGCTATGATCTGAAAGATCTCTTCATCGGCTCGGAGGGCACGCTCGGAATCATAACCGCGGCGGTCCTGAAGCTGTTTCCAAGGCCCGCGGCGGTGGCGACCGCGTTCATCGCCCTGCCCTCGCCCGCCGCGGCTTTGGCTCTGCTGGATCTCGCCCGCGAGAAATGCGGCGGCCAGATCACCGCTTTCGAGCTCACGCCGCGCATCGGCCTTGAATTCGTCCTCGCCCACTGCGCGCGGACGCGCGATCCCCTCCCGCACGCCGCGCCCTGGTATGCTTTGCTCGAACTCAGCTCGCAAAGTCCTGACGGGCTCGACGAGCGTCTCCTGCAGCTGCTGGAGCACGCGGCCGATCGCGGCCTCATCTGCGACGCCGCGGTTGCGGCGTCGCTCGACCAGCGCAAGACGTTCTGGCGCCTGCGTGACGAACTGTCCGACGCGCAGCGCCATGAGGGCGGATCGATCAAACATGACGTCAGCGTCCCGGTCGCCGATATCGCGCGGTTTCTCACTGAGGTCGAAGCGGCGCTCGCCGCCGCCGCACCGGGCGCTCGGCTCGTCGCCTTCGGTCATCTTGGCGACGGCAACATCCACTGCAATGTCTCTCAGCCGATCGGCGCCGATCGAGCGGCCTTCCTCGATCGCTGGGACGAGATCAACGCCATCGTGCATGGAATCGTCGCGCGCTACGGCGGCTCGATCTCCGCCGAGCATGGTATCGGCCAATTGAAACGCGATCTCTTACCCAGCGTAAAAGACCCCGTCGCGCTCGAGCTGATGCGCGCCTTGAAAGCGACGCTGGACCCGCATGGAATTCTCAATCCGGGCAAAGTGATTTGACCCGCCTGCCCGGTCGCCAGCGCGAACCGGACGATCGCGGCGATCCCGCCGCTGTTCGTCAAAGAGGAAAAGGCGAGAGCTTTGGCTTGGTATGAAAGGGCTTCCGTCTCGGGATGATCGCGCCAGGCGGGCCGCGCAAGCCGGTTTGATCGCCTCTTTCCGGGCTTTCGCGCCGTTCAGCGCTTTCGTCCGGCCGGGCAAAGCAGGCCCTTTAATCAGAAAAGCAAAAGGCCCGGCAGGAGAGCCGGGCCTTTCCTTCGATGGGTTTGCGAAATCGCCAGGCGATCAGAAGGCGCGCTGCACGCGCAGGCGGCCTTCATATTCGTTGGTGCTGCCACGGTACGCCGGGAGCCCCACCGAGGTCAGGACAGCGTCCGGAGCAAGGCCAACCGGGCGCGTCTGCGTCGAGTTGACATACATGAACTCGGCGCCGATATCGAAGCCCTTCACCGGGGTCCACACGAGGTTGGTGCCGACGCGTGTTCCCTTTAGGTTGGATGCGCCGATCGCGCCGCCGAAACCGGCGAGAGCGTTGTTGGAATAGTTGATCTGCGTATAGGATCCATAGATGGCGGAGGCAAGAGACGGCAGCCAGTAATGCTTGTACGCGCCGACGATCGACCAGCCGGACTGCTGCTCGCAGGAGCCGCTCAGGGTGAACACGCAGTCATAAATATTCGAATTCCAGCCCGCGCTCGTGTCGGACGGCGTGAAGCCGGAGCCGTAGAAGCGATTGCCGTTGACCGCGCCATAGCTGGAAGCGAGGTTGTTGCCCCAAACATAGCTGACCGCGCCCTTTTCATAGGCGGCCTGCAGCCAGAGCTTGTCGCCCGGCGACAGATAATCCGCGTTCAGCTGAACGCCGCCCTGAATGGCCCAGCCATAGGTCGTGTCGGTCGCCGCGGGAATGGTGTTGTAGACAGCCCCGCCGCTGGTGGTCGAAACCGTCCCGGAGTTGTAAAGGCTAGAATTGACCTGATGGCCGGCGACCGAGAGCTGAGCAGCGCCCCAAGGCTGGTCGACGCGGAGATTGCCGACAAAGTCGGGCAGGCGCATGCCGGCCGGCTGGCCGACATAGGAGCCCGTCCCGGTCAGGCCGTTGACAACGTTGAGTGCGGTGGTCGTCGCGGAGGTCGGGCTGGAGGAAGAGATCGTGCTGCCGACAGCCGCCTGGCGCGCCGAAACGTCTTCGGCCGACAGAGTGGCCGAGAAGCCGCCGCCGAACGAATAGGTATAGGCGACGAGCTGGGTCGTCGCGTTCGAGCCGCTGATGTTCTGGTAGTTATAGGCGTTGGCGTAGAAGTCGAACATCGACTGGGCGCGGCCCGCGGTTAGGCCGGCGAACTGGATGAACGCCTTGTTGACGGTGGTCGTCTCGCGGACGGCGGAGTTCGCGGTGTTGTTATAAGGATTGGTGCCGCTGTTGTAGCTCGATTGCGACTGCAGGCTGCCGGTATTGCCCTGACCCGTGCCGACAAAGGAATCGACGCGAATGAAGGAGCGCAGCGTGCCCCAGGGCGTTCCGGTGCGCGCATCGAGTTCGATACGGCCGAGCGTGACCCAGCCGTAGGAGTCGCGCGTGCGGGCGTTTGTATATTGCCCGGAGGTCGGAACATAGCCTTGCGACGAAACGCCGCCGGCGGCGCGGTTAACGACGGCCGCCGTCCCAAGGCCCGTGGCCTGGCCGGTCGCGCCGATCGGGCTGACGCTATAGCCCGCGTTATAGGAGCGAATTTCGCCCAAAACCAATCCGCCAACCTTGAGGCAGGTGTCGGTTCCGGGAATATAGAAGAAGCCCGATCCATAGGTGTCGCAGATGCGCACATATTCAATCGGCGCGGCTTGTCTGGTCGGCAGATCGGCGGCTTTGGCGCCGGCGACGCTCACCAGGGCGGCGGCGGAACCCAGGAGCAGCCCCTTAAACATTTTCATCTCAAACCTCCGAATAAAGACCCGATCAGGACCGCCCTGGCGCCCGAATGCGGCGACGCCGCTTTCCAGACAAACTGCGCCAAACTTGCGGTATCCTGCTCTATTTCGGACCGAACTTTTGGAGCGCCTTTCGGCTCTTGCCGCCAATGTTCGACCCGATTCGACGATCGGGTTGGCCCCCCTCTCGCTCGCAGCCAGACATTAGCCGCGACCCGCCCGACGGAAAACATCTTTCGCAGGCGCCGCGGCGTTACCTGAGAGAGTGTTGCTTTGAGGCAACTTTCGGGAGGCTTCGGCGGCCTCAAAATGTCATTAACGGCGGGCCTTGCCTTCCATCGAAGGGTCGGGCATATGTCCGACCTCGAACGGGCGCACCCCGCAAGGGCGGTCCGCGCGGCGCGGAGATGTGGCCGAGAGGCTGAAGGCGGCGGTTTGCTAAACCGTTATAGGGTTGTAAAGCCCTATCGAGGGTTCGAATCCCTCCGTCTCCGCCAAATTTCCTTTGTCCGGCCTCGGAGACGAGCGGCGGAACGCAGCAGACATGAATGACAGCCTCGGGTCAGACGCACGACAGGCGGCGCCCGCGGTCCGGCAAACCGGCGCGAATTCCGGGCGCCGTTGCTTTACCGGTTAAGCTTCAGCCCCGGTTCGGGTCGCCCGCGCATGGCGACGACGCGATTTCATCATATTTGCTCGGCGCAACGCGCTTGCCGCACGGGGGAGCCGGCGGTTCGCAGGAAAATATCGCCCTCATACAGAAATTACCGGCGCAGCATTGATCCCCGCCGTAGTCTTCCCGCATGATCCATGCGCCCTGACGGCGTCGCCCTGCCGCCCGTCCTGCCGCTTGCCCCCAACACCTGCGACGAAAGCATGAGCCGGCACCAGCGCACGCGTTTCTCCGCTGAGATCTCAAGCCCGCGACCGCTGGCGAGGCCGGCGAAGCTGCGCGCCGCCGCAACGCTTCTGATTGCCGCCTCGCTTTTTCACGTCGCGATCAATCCGGCCCCCGCACAGGAAGTTGCCCCCAGGATGCGGCCCGGCGCAAGCATTCCGCTCCCGCCGCAACGGCCGGCGGATCTCGGGGGCGCTCCCGCCGCCGCTCCAGTCCCTTCGCCTCCGCCTGGGCCGCAAGTCGAGTCGCCAGCGGCAAAAAGCGCCGACAGCCCATTCGGATTCAGACCGTTGCCCCCGGCGCCGCGCGAGCGCATGCACGCCTGCGGATTGGAGTGGCGGAAAATGAAAATGGAAGGAGCGGCGCGCGACAAAATCTGGCGCGATTTCGCTGAAGAATGCTTGCGGCAATAAGCGCCAAAAATTTGCGAGTCGTGGAAGGCTCAGCGATCGCGCCGCGGATTTAAATTTTCAGACGAAGCGACGACGTGAGGCCGTCTGAATTTAGCTGACGCAGGCCATTGATGCGCGCCGGCAATCCTCGACCGCGAGCTTCATCCGTTTGATGCCTTCGACGCTCTCAAACGCCAAAGAATCCTAGACGCCAGCCGCGCCCTTGATCGGAAACACAGGCGATGGAGACGGCCAGACAACGCAGCCTCACGCAATCATTGCGAGGAAGCCGGCGTCGCGGGCTGTCTCCACTGGGAACCTGGCGACAGTTGTTGTCAGACCGACTCCGGCGTCGGCGCGGCCGCGCTCGCCTTCGACTTCTTTGCGGCGGCTTTGCGGACAACTTTCTTGGCGGCGGTCTTTTTGACGGCAGCCTTCTTGACCGCTGGCGTCTTGGCTGGAGCAGACTTCGCCGCAGCAGACTTGGCCGGCGCAGCAGACTTGGCCGGCGCAGACTTGACTGGCGCAGACTTGGCCGGCGCAGTCTTGGCAGCGGCCTTGCTCGTCGTCTTCACCGCAGCCGTCTTGGCGGTCGTCTTCTTCGCCGTTGTGGTTTTCGTCGCCGCTTTCTTGGCGGGCGCCGCTTTCACGCTGGCCTTCGTCGCGACAGCTTTCGGCGCAGCGGTTTTCTTCGCCGCGGCCTTTACAGCCACAGTTTTTTTAGCGGCCGCTTTCGGCGCGGCGGTTTTCTTCGCTGCGGTTGTTTTTGTCACGGCAGGTTTTGCCGCGGTCTTTTTCGCCGGCGTCTTTTTCGCTGGCGTCTTCTTTGTCGTTGCCTTCACCATGCTTGAACTCCCCTCCGATAAGTCGTCAGTCGGTTCAGCGCCGACTCGAGGCTTTGACAGGGTAGCGCTGTTGTTAATGCGCGCAAGAGCCGCAAACTGTTCGCCGTCTCGCGGCGGCGCACGGACATGCCCTCCTTCGACGGTCGAACATCCTTCGCCGCGTCAAAGATCGTCCTTCGAAACGATCATCATTCAATCCGCCGGCGCCCTCGCGCAAGCGCGCCGGCGAGCGCCGCAGATCGCGGCGCGATCGAAACAAAAAAGCGCGACAAAGGCTTCTCTGGACTTTCCGATTTTCAAAGCCCGTTGTTTTCCCGAGGTCTATTGCCTTCAGCGAGAAGTTTTCAATTTTGGCCGCTCGCGACGAGCGATCGCATCGGCGTCAGGATCGGGCCGCGAGCGACGGCCTCAACTGAGATTTTCGAAGGTCAAGAAACCACGCGCACGGATGCGCCCAGAGGCAACGCGAAGCCTCGATCTTGCTCGCGAATTTCGCTCCGTAGCGGCAAAAAAAAATTCGTGCATATAGAAAAAAATTCGCGCCGGCGTCGTGCGCAATGCTTGCGCGACGGCGGCGACGCGACGAATCAGCGCCAGCTGATTCGCACGCATGTCGAAGCCTCGCGATTTTTCGCGCAGGCCTTGCGGCAAAATTCGACGCTGCAAACGCGCCGGACGACCGCTCTCGCGTTGCGATTTTCAGATGCCGAGCTTCGCTTTCAGCTCATCATTGACGGCTTGCGGATTGGCCTTGCCGCCGGTCTGCTTCATCACCTGGCCGACGAACCACCCGAGCATCGAGGGCTTGGCCTGCGCCTGCGCAACCTTGTCGGGATTAGCTTTGATGATGGCGTCGACCGCGGCCGCGATTGCGCCCGTGTCGGTCACCTGCTGCAACCCACGCGCCGCGACGATGTCTTTTGGATCCGCGTCTTTCTCATCGCCAATGAGGATCGCAAGCACGTCCTTGGCGATCTTGCCCGATATGGTTGCATCAGCGATGAGATCGACAAGCGAGGCGATCTGGCCCGGCTTGATATGCGTCTGCGCAACCGACAAGCCGACAGAATTTGCGTAGGCCGCAACATCGCCGGTCAGCCAGTTGGCGACGAGTTTTGGATCGCGCGTCGCTCCGCCATGGCGAACGGCGGCCTCATAATAATCGGCCGTCTCCTTGTCGGCGACGAGCACGCCGGCGTCGTAGGCGGGCAGACCATATTCGGTGATGAAACGCTCTTTCTTGGCGTCGGGCAGCTCCGGCAATCCGGCCTTCAGCGCATCGACATAGGCCTGATCGAATTCGAGCGGCAGCAGATCTGGATCGGGAAAATAGCGATAGTCATGCGCTTCTTCCTTGGAGCGCATCGAGCGCGTTTCGCCGCGGCCAGGATCGAACAGACGCGTCTCCTGCTGCACCACGCCGCCATCCTCGATGACGCCGATCTGGCGGCGGGCCTCGACCTCGATCGCCTGGCCGATGAAGCGGATCGAATTGACGTTCTTGATCTCGCAGCGCGTGCCGAGCGGTTCGCCCGGGCGGCGCACGGACACATTGACGTCGGCGCGCAAGGAGCCCTGCTCCATATTGCCGTCGCAGGAGCCGATATAGCGCAGGATCGTGCGCAGCTTGGTCACATAGGCGCGCGCCTCATCGGAGGAGCGCATGTCGGGCTTCGACACGATCTCCATCAGCGCGACGCCGGAGCGATTGAGATCGACAAGCGACTCCGTCGCGGACTGATCATGCAGCGATTTGCCGGCGTCCTGTTCGAGATGCAGGCGCTCGATGCCGACCTTGATCTGTTCGGTCGGCGAGACGTCGACGGCGACGATTCCCTCGCCGACGATCGGGCTCTTGTACTGCGAGATCTGATAGCCCTGCGGCAGATCGGGATAGAAGTAATTCTTGCGGTCGAACACCGAGCGCAGATTGATCTGCGCTTCAAGGCCAAGGCCAGTGCGCACCGCCTGCGCCACGCATTCCTGATTGATGACCGGCAGCATGCCGGGCATGGCGGCGTCGACCAGCGAGACATGGGCGTTGGGCTCGCCGCCGAATTCGGTTGAGGCGCCGGAGAACAGTTTCGAGCGCGAGGTCACCTGGGCGTGGATCTCCATGCCGATGACGATTTCGAAATCGCCGGTCGCGCCCTTGATGAGTTTGGAAGGTTTCGCCTGCGTGGTCATGCTGTTGCTTTCTGTCCGTGTTCGGCGTCGCCCCACCCGTCAGCTACGCTGACACCCTCCCAGTACCGGGGAGGGATCACCCGGCGTTCAATTGCACTCTGATAGATCGTCGCCGCCACCGCATCCAGATCTTCATTCACGTCGCTGTTCCAGAACCGGAGAACGAGAAATCCCACCGCGGCAAGTTGCGCATCACGCTCGGCGTCGCGTCGCAAATGATCTTGGTCGCCATGCTGCGCGCCATCAATCTCGATAACAAGCTTCGACTTGAGGCATGCGAAATCGACGATAAAGCCTTCCCTCGGAACCTGCCTTCGAAAATGCAGGCCGGCTTCTTTCAACGCCCTGAGGCGGACCCAAAGTTTCACCTCCTGCGGCGTCATCGTCTTGCGCAGGCGCCACGCAATTTCATTAGCCACTTATCCCTCCCCTATCAGGGGAGGGTGTCGGCGAAGCCGACGGGTGGGGCCCACCATTTCGGCGGCGGCGCGATCTTCGGCGCCGCCTTCTCGATGACGCTCGCGAGCGCGAACAAGGTCTCCTCGTCGAACGGGCGCCCGATCAGCTGCAGGCCCAGCGGCAGCCCTTCAGAGGACGTTCCAGCAGGCACCGCAAGGCCAGGTAAACCGGCCATGTTCACCGTCACGGTAAACACGTCGTTCAAATACATTTCGACCGGATCGCCCGATCCTTTTTCGCCAAAGCCGAAGGCTGCGGACGGCGTCGCCGGCGTCAGGATCGCATCAACGCCATCGGCATAGGCGCGATCGAAATCCTGCTTGATCAGCGTGCGGATTTTTTGCGCCCGGACATAATAGGCGTCGTAATAGCCGGCCGAGAGCACATAGGCCCCGATCATGATCCGGCGCCGCACCTCTTTGCCAAAGCCCGCCGCGCGCGTTTCTTCATACATGCCGACGATGTCCTTGCCCGGAACGCGCAGCCCGTAGCGAACGCCGTCGTAGCGCGCGAGATTGGAGGAGGCTTCGGCCGGCGCGACGATGTAATAGGCGGGCAAGGCGTAGCGCGTATGCGGCAGCGAAATATCGACGATGGTGGCGCCGGCGTCCTTCAGCCATGCGACGCCCTGTTCCCACAGCGCATCGATTTCGGCCGGAACGCCCTGGATCCGGTATTCTTTCGGAATGCCGATCTTCATGCCTTTGACGCCGCGCGAGAGCGCCGCCTCATAGTCCGGAACGGGCGCGTCGACCGACGTCGTGTCCTTCGGATCATGCCCGGCCATCGAACGCATCAGGATTGCCGCGTCGCGCACCGTGCGGGCGATGGGGCCCGCCTGATCGAGCGAAGAAGCAAAGGCGACGATGCCCCAGCGCGAGCAACGCCCGTAGGTCGGTTTGATTCCAACCGTGCCGGTGAAGGCCGCAGGCTGGCGGATCGAGCCCCCAGTGTCCGTCGCCGTGGCGCCGAAGCAGAGCCGCGCGGCGACCGCGGCGGCCGAACCGCCCGACGAGCCGCCGGGGACGATCTTCGTATCCGATCCCTGGCGCCGCCAGGGCGAGACAACGGGACCGAAATAGGACGTCTCATTCGAAGAGCCCATCGCGAATTCATCGAGGTTGAGCTTGCCGAGCATCACCGCGCCGTCGCGCCATAAATTGGCGCTGACGGTCGACTCATAGGCCGGCTTGAACCCTTCGAGAATATGGCTCGCGGCGGTCGTCGCGACGCCCTCCGTGCAATAGAGATCCTTGACGCCGAGCGGCACGCCCTCAAGCGGACCGGCCTCGCCCCGCGCGATGCGCGCGTCCGACGCTTCGGCCATCGCCAACGCTTTTGCGGGCGTTTCGGTGATGAAGGCGTTGAGCGCGCGCGCCTGTTCGATTTCGGCGAGCTGCGCCTTGGCCAGCTCGACAGCGGAAAAATCTTTTCTCAACAGAGCGTCGCGCGCTTCGGCGAGGGTAAGGTCGGTGAGCGTTGTCAAAGTCGCGTCCGTTCTGACTTGTCAAAATCAAAGATCGATATGGACCGATCGCCTATTCGACGACTTTCGGCACCTTGAAAAAATGGTCCTCGCGCTCCGGCGCATTGGCCAGAATGACGTCGGCGATTTCGCCGTCGGTGACGATGTCCTGCCGCTTCTTCATCGGCATCGGCATGACGGATGTCATCGCCTCGACTCCCTCGACATCGACGCTCGCCAGTTCCTCGACGAAGCGCAAAATCGCATTCAGCTCTTCCTGCAGATGCGGCACGTCGTCGTCGCTGACCTTGATCCGCGCAAGATGGGCGATACGTCGCACTGTCGCCTGATCGACGGACATGTGATCTTCCCTGACCTGATTTTAAGAAGAGGCAGCCTATAGCACCGCGCGAGCGCTCCGATCAAATAGAGCGGGGTCCCGCCTTTCGAGACAGCGCGGGCAAGGCTTTTGCACCGTCACAATGAGCGGCTATAATCGGGTCGTCAGAAATCAGGAAACTCCTTTTGAAACAAGAGATTTTAAGCAGCCTGCCTGATAGCGCCTCCGCACGGCCGCCGATCCTGTTCGTCCACGGAGCCTATTGCGCCGCCGGAATCTGGGCCGAGCATTTCATGGGCTATTTCGCCGCACGCGGCTATCCAACCTACGCTGTTTCGCTTCGCGGCCACGGCGGCAGCGACGGCGATCTCTCGCGGGCGACCTTCAACGACTACGTCAAAGACGTCTTCACGGCCGCGGCGGGGATCTCCGGCGAACCCATCCTCATCGGCCATTCGATGGGCGGTCTCGCCGCACAGCATTATGTGGCTCAGGGCGGCAAGGCGAAGGCGCTGGTGGCGCTGGCTTCGGCGCCGCCGTCGGGCATTCGCTCCTCGGCCCTGCATATGACGATGTTCGCGCCCGACGTCCTGTTCCAGCTCGCCCTGCTGCAGAGTCTTGGACCCGCCATGGCCTCGCCCGCGGTGATCAGCCGGGCGCTCGTTTCAAAGCAATCCGGCGCCGACGCCAATGCGATCATGAAGCTGCTTCAGCGCGAGTCGCCGCTCGCCAGCGCGGATCTCTTCGCGCCGCCGGCGATGCCGCGGCCCAATCAGGACTCGCCGCCGATCTATGTCGTTGGCGGCGGCGCCGACGTGTTTTTGCCGCGCACGGCGTTTCACGAGACCGCCGAGTTCTGGAAGGCCGAGCTGGAGTTGCTCGAAGGCGCGCCGCACGCGCTGATGATCGACACCGTTTGGCGCGACGTCGCCGCCGAAAAAATTCTGGCCTGGCTGCGCCGGCGCCTGGAGCGATAAAAGGCGGTGTTTTGGCTGCGCCTCAATAGATCAAATGGCCGCCGATCGCAGGCGCATCCACCTTGACGCCAGAGCCGGCAAGCGCCGCGATAAAAGCGTCGGGGCTTTGATCAAGCAAAGCGAAGGTGCCGTAGTGGCAGGGAACCACGGCGTCGAATTTGAAGTAACGCTTGACCGCAAGCGCCGCCGTCTTCGCGCCCATGGTGAAGCGGTCGCCGATGGGAACGATCCCAATCTGAGGATTGTAGATTTCCGCAATCAGCGCCATGTCCGAGAATATGTCGGTGTCGCCCATATGATAGAGCGTCGGCCCGTCCTTTGGCGCAATGACGACTCCATTCGGATTGCCAAGATAGATGGATTGTCCGTTCTCCGTCGTCCCCGAGGAATGAAGCGCTTGCGTCAGGCTGACGACAAAGGCGCCGCAGTCGATCGAGCCGCCGGTGTTGCCCGGATTGATGTTTTCAGCGCCCTTGCCATTGAGATGCATGCAGACTTCGAAATTGGACACGATCTGCGCGCCAGTCGCCTTAGCTATAGAAGCTGCGTCGCCGATGTGATCGTCATGGCCGTGGGTCAGGACGATATGGGTTGTCCCGATCGAAGCCTCTTCGACGCTGCCGGTGAATTTCGGATTGCCGCTGAGAAAGGGGTCGATCAGGATGACAGCGCCGTCGATCTCGACGCGGAACGCCGAATGTCCCAGCCATGCCAGTTTCATGTAAACCTCCATCGTGCTCGCGCCGGGTTTGTAGCAACGATGAGAGCCTGAAGGAAATGCGGGTCGAGGCCAATGGCTGCGGAAATTCTTGAAGTCGCCGATCTGCGGACGCGCCTCAGTGTGAAGCAGCGCCTGATCGGGATCGATCTCGGCTCGAAGACGATCGGTCTCGCCCTGTCCGACGTCGAGCGCCGCATCGCGACGCCGCTTGAGACCATCCAGCGGATCAAATTCAGCAAGGACGCCGCGAGGCTGATTCAACTCGCCGAGAAATTCGACGCCGGCGCGCTGATCATCGGCCTGCCGCTCAACATGGACGGATCGCAGGGCCCGCGCGTACAGGCGACGCGCGCCTTCGTGCGCAGCCTCAGCGCGCTCGTTTCAAAACCCTTCGTTTATTGGGACGAACGCCTGTCGACGGCGGCCGTCACGCGCCAGCTCATCGATCAGGACGTCTCGCGTCTGAAGCGCGCCGAGGTCGTCGACAAGATGGCCGCCGCCTATATTCTGCAGGGCGTGCTTGACCGCTTGCGCAATATCGAGACCGATCTCGCCTGACAATCAGTCCGAGCTTTGCGCGAGCCGGCTGTGCTTGCGTCCATAGGTGAAATAGAGGACGAGGCCGAGCGCGAGCCAGATCGCGAAGCGTATCCACGTATCGCGCGGAAGGCCGAGCATCAGAACCACCGCGGAGGCGGCGCCAAGCGGCGCAACGATCGCGATCAGCGGCGCCCGAAACGGCCGGTGAATCTGCGGATGCGTGTATCGCAGGAAAAGCACGCCGGCGCAGACGATCGCGAAGGCGAACAAAGTGCCGATGCTGACAAGCTCGCCGACGAGGCCAATCGGCAGCACGCCGGCCATGACCGCGACGATCAGGCCCGTGCCGATCGTCGTCAGATAGGGCGTGCGAAAACGCGGATGCACCCTGGCCGCGATCGGCGGCAGCAGCCCGTCGCGCGCGATGGAATAAAGGACGCGCGACTGGCCGAGCAGAAGCACGAGCACGACGGAGCTAAGGCCAAGGACCGCGCCGAGTTTCACGACGGTCGAAAGCCAGCCAAGCCCAATGACATCGACGCCGAGCGCGATCGGATCGGGAACGCTGAGGCGGTCATAGGGAACGATGCCGGTAATGACGATGCTGACCAGCACATAGAGCACGGTGCAAATGACGAGCGATCCAAGAATGCCGAGCGGCATGTCGCGTTGCGGATTCTTGGCTTCCTGCGCCGCTGTCGAGACGGCGTCGAAGCCGATATAGGCGAAGAACACAACAGCGGCGCCGCGCAGGATGCCGCTCCACCCATATTCGCCGGGACCGGCGTTCGGCGGGATGAAGGCGCCCGCCGGATTGCCGCTCGTCACCCAATTTGCCGTCGAGACCGACGACAGACCGGCAAGGATAAAGATCACAATGATCGTCAGCTTGATCGCGACGATGATGTTATTCACCTTCGCCGATTCATTGACGCCGACCACAAGCAGCGCGGTCAGCGCCAGAACGATCGCGACCGCGGGCGCGTTGACGAAGGCGCCCGTGTGGGTCCAGGCGCCGCTCGCCGGATCGAACGCGAAGGGCGCGCCGGTGAAGCCGGCCGGGATGACGATATGAAGATCCCGCAGGAAACTGACGACATAGCCGGACCAGCCGATGGCGACCGTCGTCGCGCCGAAGGCGTATTCGAGCAGAAGGTCCCAGCCGATGATCCAGGCAATGAATTCGCCAAGCGTCGCATAGGCGTAAGTGTAGGCGCTGCCGGCGACGGGAACGGTCGAGGCCATTTCCGCGTAGCAAAGGCCGGCGAGCGCGCAAACGAGGCCCGCGAGGACAAAGGAGAGGCTGATCGCAGGCCCGGCATAAGCAGCGGCCGCGTGGCCCGTCAGGACGAAGATGCCGGCGCCGATGATGCAGCCGATGCCGAGCGAGACGAGGCTGGCGAGAGACAGCGTGCGATGCAGATTGGGCGTCTCCGTTCCGAATTCGGCTTCATGGGCCTCGGCCTTCAGGCTCGCGATCGATTTCGTGCTCCAGATGCTGGTCACTTGGTTTCCTCTTTTCGGAAGATCGCGGCAAACGCGGAGGCCGTTTCGCCTTACGGCGCCCATATTTTAGTCCTCTGCAATATCGCGGCCGTTCTGTGTGAAACGCGTCGCCAGAAAAGGATCCGTCAATGGTTCAAACGCCCGCCGATTTCGACGCCGTGATCATCGGCGCTGGCGCGGCCGGACTGTCTGCCGGCAAGCGTCTCCAGCGCGACGGCCTGTCCTTTACCATCCTTGAGACGCGCGCACGCATCGGCGGCCGCGCGCACACACAAATCGAACAAGGTTTCGCGCTCGATTTTGGCTGCGGCTGGCTGCATTCGGCCGATCGCAATCCCTGGACAAAAATCGCCGCCGGGCTCGGCTTGACGATTGACCAAGCCGAACCCGATTGGGGCCGGCAAAGTTTCGACGCCGCTTTTTCCGGCCTCGATCGGGCCGCCGCCGCCACGGCTTCCGAGGCCTTTTTCGCCCGTCTCGAGACGGCCGACGTCGGCAGCGGCGACTTTGCCGCCGACAGGCTTCTCGAGCCGGACGGCCGCTTCAATCCGATGATCGACGCGATCAGCACCTATATCAATGGCGCAGAGCTTGAACGCGTCTCTGTCGCCGACTGGGGCCGCTATGCCGACAGCGGCCACAACTGGCGCATTGTCGAAGGCTATGGCGCCGCCGTCGCGGCGTTCGGCGCGGAGCTGCCGATCAGGCTCGGCTGCGCCGTCACGCTGATCGATCATGGCGGACCAGACATCATCATCGAGACGACGCAGGGACGGCTCACCACAAAGGCCGCGCTTGTGACCCTGCCGGCTTCGCTGATCGCATCGGAGGCCATCGCCTTTCGCCCTGCCCTGCCGGAAAAGACGGATGCCGCTGCGGGCCTTCCGCTCGGGGTCGCCGACAAGCTTGTCATGACAATCGGCACGGCCGACCTGCCTGCGGGGGGCCATTTTTTTGGCGATCGAACCCGGACACGAACGGGCAATTACGAGCTGCGTCCATTCGGCCGGCCGCTGATCGAGGGCTATTTTGGCGGCGCTCTCGCCCGTGAACTCGAGGCAGGCGGCCGCGGCGCATTTTTTGAATTCGCCCGCGGCGAGCTGTCGCGCCTGTTTGGCGCCAAAGTCGCGGCCGGGCTCGGCCTCGTCAGCGAAACCGCGTGGGCGAGCGATCCTTTTTCACGCGGCTCCTATTCCTACGCCTCGCCCGGCCATTCCGATCAGCGGCAAAGGCTCGCCGCCCCCGTCGATGGACGGCTGTTCTTTGCCGGCGAAGCCTGCTCGAAGCATAGTTTCTCGACCGCGCATGGCGCCTATTTTACCGGGCTTGAGGCGGCTGAAGCGATCATCGAGACCCATCGCGATCGCCTCGCCAAAGGGCGAGCGCCTTGACCTTGCCGACAGCCGCGGTGTCTCCTCTGTGGCGATGCAGCGTAGTCCGAGCCGGAGGAAGACCGCCCGCCGATGCCAGAGCCTTATAAAATTGAGATCGCCACCTCCATGGCGACGATCGACGCGGCGGAATGGGACGCTTGCGCCAATCCGCAGCAGGGCGGCGCTGCGGCGACCGACCTCGACCTCGAACATGTCGCGGCCGTGGACGCCGGCCGAACGCGCGAACGATTCAGTCCCTTCCTGACGCATGCGTTTCTGCAAGCGCTGGAAGCCTCCAGATCGGTTTGCCCGGCCGCAGGATGGGGCAGCTCCCATGTGCTCGTGAAAGACAAGAACGGGCGGCTCGCCGCAGCGGCGCCGACCTACATAAAGACCCATTCGATGGGCGAATATGTGTTCGATTTCGGCTGGGCGGACGCCTACCGCCGCGCTGGCCTTGACTATTATCCGAAGGTCCAGGTCGCCGTGCCCTTTACCCCGGCCACGGGCTCGCGGCTCTTGACGGCGCCCGGCCACGGCGCCGCCGCGCGTCAGATTTTGATCGCGGGACTGCGCGCCTGGCGCGCCAAGGCGAACGCCTCGTCCATTCACGTCACCTTTCCGACCAAGGACGAATGGACAGAGCTCGGCGCGTCGGGATTTCTCCTGCGCACGGGACAGCAGTTTCATTTCATCAACAAGGGCTATGCGGATTTTGCCGGTTTTCTCGACGACCTCGCCTCGCGCAAACGCAAGATGATCCGTCGCGAGCGGCGCGACGCTCTCATCGGCGGCGTCGAAATCGAGCGCCTGACCGGCTCCGCGATTTCAGAGGCGCATTGGGACGCCTTCTTCGAATTCTATACCGACACCGGCGCGCGCAAATGGGGGGCGCCCTATCTGACGCGCTCCTTCTTCTCCATGGTCGGCGCGACGATGGCCGACCGCATCCTCCTCGTGATGGCGAAGCGGGCCGGACGCTATATCGCCGGCGCGATCAATTTCATCGGCGATGACGCGCTCTACGGCCGCAACTGGGGGGCGATCGAGGAGCGGCCGTTTCTCCATTTCGAGGTCTGCTATTATCAGGCGATCGAATTTGCAATCGAACGCGGCCTCGCCCGCGTTGAGGCCGGCGCGCAGGGAGAGCACAAGCTCGCGCGCGGCTACGGCCCGGTTCCGACCTATTCCGCCCATGAAATCGCCGATCCCCGTTTCGCGCAGGCGATCGGCGAATATCTGCGCCGCGAGCGGATTCATTCCGATCTGGCGCTCGAGGAATATTCCGGTTTGACGCCGTTCAAGCGAACCGATGAGGCTGAGAGTTTTTGACCCGCCGGGATCCGAGCTGGCGAAAGGCTTGACGGCGCGGGCAGGCGCTCTATCGCTCTTTCCGGAAACCTGCATCAAAACACGAAACGGAGCTCAGCCAATGGCGTCGCCGCCCTATGACGACAGCAATATTTTCGCGAAAATCCTGCGCGGCGAGATCCCTTGCCTGAAGGTTTTTGAGGACGCTCATGTTCTCGCCTTCATGGATGTCATGCCCCAGGCGGACGGGCATGTGCTGGTCGTGCCCAAGAGCCCCTCGCGCAACTTGCTCGACGCCGATCCTGCGGCGCTCTCAGCTCTTGCGCTGCGGGTGCAAAAAATCGCCCGCGCGGTGAAGGCGGCTCTTGGCGCCGAGGGCCTGACGATCCTGCAATATAATGAACCGGCCGGCGGCCAGACCGTGTTCCATCTCCATGTTCATATCGTGCCGCGCTGGAGCCACGTGGAATTACGCAAGCACAGCGGCGAAATGGTCAAGCCGGAGACGCTCATTCCGATCCGCGACAAGATCGTCGCGGCGCTCGCTGCTGGCGCAGGCGAGATAGAGCCCTAGCCCGTTCTGGCGCCCAACGCTGCGATGGTTCAAATAAAAAGCCGCGACGATGTCGCGGCTTTTTTTCGGGAAGAATTCGGCAGGCGAAAAGCGATTCAATCTTGAATCGCCTTCCTCTTTTTCAGATCGGCACAGGCGGCGGCTTGCGAAATCCGCCTCAGTGCTTCGTTTCGGACTCATCGGCGAAGGGCTCGGCCTCGTCGTCGCCGACGTCCTCGTCTTCTTCCTCTTCGCCGCCCTTCATCTTGCGGGATTTGGCGCGGCGCACCTCAGGCTCGGACCTGACGCGTTTCTTGCCAGCCTCGACGATGTCGCGCTCGGGGCGCGGCAGCACCGGACCTTCGGGGAACACGAAGCCGAGTTTCTTCTCGCCATCTTCCTCGGTGATCACGACCCGCACCGTGCCGCCGTTCTTGAGGCGTCCGAACAGCACCTCATCGGCCAGCGGCGTCTTGATCGTCTGCTGGATGACCCGCGCCATCGGCCTTGCGCCCATCCGATCGTCATAACCATGCTCGACCAGCCACGCGCGCGCCTCGTCGGCGAGTTCGATCGTCACGTTGCGGTCGGCGAGCTGCGCCTCGAGCTGCATGATGAACTTGTCGACGACCTTGACGATGACTTCATGCGGCAGATGGCCGAAGGTGACCACCGCGTCGAGACGGTTGCGGAACTCCGGCGCAAACATCCGGTTGATCGCCTCGACATCCTCGCCTTTGCGCTTGCCCGCGGTAAAGCCGAAGGATTCCCGCTGCATGTCGGACGCGCCCGCATTGGTCGTCATGATCAAGATGACGTTGCGGAAATCGACCTGCTTGCCGCTGTGGTCCGTCAGCTTGCCGTGATCCATGACCTGCAACAGGATATTGTAGAGGTCCGGATGCGCCTTTTCGATTTCATCGAGCAGCAGCACGCAATGCGGATGCTGGTCGATCGAATCGGTTAGCAACCCGCCCTGGTCGAAGCCGACATAGCCGGGAGGCGCGCCGATCAGCCGCGATACGGTGTGGCGCTCCATATATTCCGACATGTCGAAGCGGACCAGTTCGACGCCGAGGGCAACGGCGAGTTGGCGCGCGACTTCGGTCTTGCCGACGCCGGTCGGTCCCGAGAACAGATAGCTGCCGATCGGCTTCTCGCCGTCGCGCAGCCCGGCGCGGGCCAGCTTGATGGCGGAGGTCAAGGCGCCGATCGCGGAGTTCTGGCCATAGACCACCCGCTCGAGCGTCGTCGTCAGATGTTCGAGAACCTCGGCGTCGTCCTTCGACACGGTTTTAGGCGGTATCCGCGCCATCGTCGCGATGGTCGCCTCGACCTCCTTGATGCCGATCGTCTTCTTGCGCTTGTTCTCCGGCAACAGCATCTGGCTGGCGCCCGTCTCGTCGATCACGTCGATCGCCTTGTCTGGCAATTTGCGATCATGGATGTAGCGCGCCGAAAGCTCGACCGCGGCCCTGATCGCCTCATTGGTGTAGCGGACCTTGTGGAATTCCTCGAAATAGGGCTTGAGGCCCTTCATGATCTCGATTGCGTCGGGAACAGTCGGCTCGTTGACGTCGATCTTCTGGAACCGCCGCACCAGCGCGCGGTCCTTCTCGAAGTACTGGCGATATTCCTTGTACGTGGTCGAGCCGATGCAACGGAGCGTGCCCTGGGCCAGCGCCGGCTTTAGGAGATTCGAGGCGTCCATGGCTCCGCCGGACGTCGCCCCGGCGCCGATCACCGTATGGATTTCGTCGATGAACAGAATCGCGTTCTTGTGGTTCTCGATTTCCTTCATCACCTGCTTAAGGCGCTCCTCGAAATCGCCTCTGTAGCGGGTGCCGGCCAGCAGCGTTCCCATGTCGAGGGCGAACACGGTCGCCTCGGCCAGAACCTCCGGAACCTCGCTCTTGACGATTTTACGCGCGAGACCCTCGGCGATCGCCGTCTTGCCAACGCCGGGATCGCCGACGAGCAAGGGATTGTTCTTGTGGCGACGGCAAAGGACCTGGATCGTACGCTGCACCTCAGCCTCGCGGCCGATCAGCGGATCGATGCGTCCGTCGCGCGCTTTCTTGTTGAGGTTGACGCAATAAGCGTCGAGCGCGCCTTCCTTCTTCTTTGACTCGCCCGTGTCCTTGCCCTCCTTGGCCTCGCGCGACTCGGGATCGTCCTCCGCGCCGCGCGGCGTCTTGGAGGGATCGGACAGACCGGGACGCTTGGCGATGCCATGGCTGATGTAGTTCACAGCATCATAGCGGGTCATGTCCTGCTCTTGCAGGAAATAGGCCGCATGGCTCTCCCGCTCGGCGAAAATGGCGACGAGGACATTGGCGCCGGTGACTTCCTCGCGCCCGGACGATTGCACGTGAATCACGGCGCGCTGGATAACGCGCTGAAATCCGGCGGTCGGCTTGGCGTCCTCGCGGCCGTCGCCGACAAGATTATCAAGCTCCTGCTCGATATAGTCGCGCAGGTTCTTTTTCAGCTGATCGAGATCAACCGAACAGGCCCGAAGCACCGACGACGCATCGGTGTCGTCGGTGAGGCTGAGCAGCAGATGCTCGAGCGTCGCATATTCATGGTGGCGCTCGTTGGCTACTGCGAGCGCGCGGTGGAGCGACTGTTCGAGATTGCGGGAGAAGGACGGCATTGGCTCCAACCTCTCATTTCTTTTCCATGATGCACTGCAGGGGGTGCTGGTGCTTGCGCGCGTAATCCATGACCTGCGTCACTTTGGTCTCGGCGACTTCATAGGTGAAGACGCCGCATTCTCCGACCCCATGCTGGTGGACATGAAGCATGATGCGGGTGGCTTCTTCCGGCCCCTTGTTGAAATATTTCTTCAATACGGCGACGACGAACTCCATGGGCGTATAGTCGTCATTCAAAAGCAGGACACGGTACATGCTCGGCCGGCGGGTCTGCGTCTTGGTGCGTGTAATAACGGCGGTTCCCTGACCGGCGCCGCCGTCTCCCCCCTTTTTTTCCTTGTCGTCCTTGCCTGCGCCCAAAGGCGCAAAGCGCGCGCGGATTTCGTCCGACCGATTACGGTTCTCGACTTGGCGCTGCAGCCGGCCGGGATGCGGCCGAGCATAGCCATAGCCCGCGACGCGCTCGAGCGTCCGGGCTTGCGTCCCGACAAGAACCGACCGTTGACCAGTTGCGCGCGCCACTAACTCTCCCCATCCCTCATTGCATATATGTCATTTAGGTACGCCGACCACGAAGCTCCAGTGAACAACGCGCAGTCAGTTCCGGCAAGAGCGAATTGGTCGCGGCGTTTTCACCGATGGTGCGAACACACAGACGAAATTTAAGTTCACTTCGGTCCATGAAGGACCGATTTAGCAAAAATTGCGCCGCAGTGCGACGGCGACGACCGGCGACGCGGCGCCCGAAAAGCAGACGCCTCAGCCCGAAGCCAGACAATAAAAAAGCCCGGCGTAAAGCCGGGCTCATAAGGAAAGCGAGTTCTGCGCGAAACGCACGCAAGGCATGCATGTCAATCCATCCTGGATCCGCAGCCAATCGATCGGCTAAAATTCAATCTGATGGATAAAGACAGGGACAAGCGCCTTGATACTAAACCGATTTTCGATCGGCAGAGAGCATTCAACCGGTCGGAAGCGCTGGAGCCACCCCGATGTCCTGAGCTAACATCCGAGACTTGCGCGAAACGTTGTCAGCGCGCCGGTCGAGCCGGACCCGAAAGTCCGGCCAACCAGAAACCATCTGCCTCAGGAAGTCAGTCCTTGGCGGCCTGAACCTTGGCGACTGCGAGTTCGACCGGCTTGAAGGCTTCCTTGGCCAGGGCGGAATAAAGCTCGCCGAGCTTGGTCGATTCCGCGACAAAATCGGCATAGGCGCTCTTGGCGAATTCCGACTGCAGCTGGATCGCGGACTCGAAAGACTTCACGCCGAGCAGCTTTTCAAGGAAAGCCGAACCATTTTCGAGCGACTTCTTGGAAAAATCCGAAGTTTCCTGGGCGATCGCCTGAAGCGCCTTTACAACGCCCTGCGAGGAAGCCGTCGCCGTCTCGAACTGGGCTTTGCCAAACTTCTGGAAATCTTCGATCGTATTCGCCATTGTCTTCCCCTTAGAGCGTTGCCGACTCGCTCAATCGAGGCGGCGGTGACATGAGCTTTCGCGCTCACAATTAGTTCATACCGCACCGCACAATAAGCGTCAAGTGCGCTGCACTGTATTATTGTGCAGTGCAACAAAATGAATTTCGGAAAATGTCCCTTAACCCGGCGGTAACCGAGGGAGATTTAGCGTCGCGCGGCGTATGGATCGTTTGTTAACAAGGACGCCGCTCAATGCTCGACATAGGTGCGACCGTTCGCCGCAGCAAAGCCGAAGCGTTTTCAGGCCTGGCGCTGGTCGTGGCCATCGGCGTCGCTGCGGTCAGCTTCTTCGCCGGACCGGCAGAGGCGCGGCAAAGGTCGCATGGCCATCACGCGGGAAAACATTTCCCCGGCCATTACGCGAGAGCGCACCACGCCCATTCGGTCCGCTACATGCGGGCGCGCCCCTTCGCGCCGAGCCGTAACTTTGCGGCCATCGTCGTCGACGGCAACAGCGGCGAGTCGCTTTACGGCCGCAATGAGGACGAGCCGCGCCATCCGGCTTCGATCACCAAGGTCATGACGCTTTACCTTCTGTTTGAGCAACTCGAACAGGGGCGGCTTCGCCTCGACAGCGAGATCCCGATCTCTGTCCGCGCCGCTGCGCAGAAGCCGACCAAGCTCGGGCTTCGGCCCGGCCGGACGATCTCGGTCGATGACGCCATCAAGGCCATCGTCACGCGTTCGGCCAACGACATTGCGGTCGCCGTCGCCGAGGCGGTCGGCGGCGATGAAGATCGTTTCGCCGAGCTCATGACCCGCAAGGCGCGCGAACTTGGCATGCGCAATACGAGATACGTCAACGCCTCGGGCCTTCCCGCCGACGCCCAGATCACGACGGCGCGGGATCTCTCCATCCTTGGCCGCGCAGTGCAGGAGCGCTTCCCGCGCTATTATCGCTATTTCTCGACCCGGGCGTTCTATTTCGCCGGCGCGACGATCCGCAACCACAATCGGCTGATGGACCGCGTCGAAGGAATGGATGGGATCAAGACCGGCTACACCAACGCTTCGGGCTTCAATCTCCTGACCTCCGTCAAGCGCGAGGGCCATTATATTGTCGCGGTGGTGATGGGCGGCGTCAGCGCGCCCTCCCGCGACCGGATCATGGCTGATCTGATTGAGGACCAGATTGGCAATGGCGCGACCGTCCGCACCGCCTCCGTGCTGCGCGATCTGCCGCAACGGCCGATCGAGCGCGCGCCCCCGGCGGATTTGCCCTCGCGCGTTATGGCGCAGCAGCAGGCCGCCCCGGAAGCAGCCGCCCCGATCGTGACGCCCGCCCCCCAGCGCGAGATCGCGCCGCCGCCGAAAGCGGCCCTCGCCTATGTCGCGACGCAGCCCGCCGTTCAAGCTCCGGCCCAGAAGATCACGCTGCGGGCTATCGCGCCGCAGGCGCCGCAAGCGATCGACCCGATCCGCGTCGCCTCCATTTCCGCCGACGTTCCGCTCGACAGGCCAAGGCCGGCTTTCGTCTCCGGCGCCGCGAGGACGCCGGCCGCGGCCGCCGCCGCAGGTTCCGCCGAATCCGGCGCGGCGCGGCCCGCCGCCGTCAAGACCGCCTCTCTCGACGGCTCGACCGTCAACGCGGCTTTTTTTGCGCCCCCAACCGCGACGCCCTCGACGATGCGCTGGATCGCCGGGCCTGCGCCGGCAAAGCTCCGCAAGACCGAAAGGACGGCGGACCGGCAGGAGGCCACGAGCATCGAGGCTCTCCGTGTGGCGGCGCCAGCTGAAAAGATAAAGGAGGCCGAGGGCAAAAGCGCCGAACGACGCCCCCCGGCGGCGGCGCGTGGCTGGATGATCCAGATCGGCGCAACGGATGACGTCGCCAAGGCGAATGCGCTTCTCGCCAAGGCCCGGATCAGCTGCGGCAGGACGCTTGGCTCGGCGCAGCCCTTCACCGAGAAGGTGCAGAAGGGGTCGGAAACCCTCTACCGGGCGCGTTTTGCAGGCCTTGAAGAAAAAAGCGCCGAAAACGCCTGCAGGACGCTGAAGCAGAGCGGGTTGTCCTGCTTCGCAACGAAAAACTAACCGTTTTCCGGCAATCTTTGCGCGTGATTGCAACGCGCTTTTGCGAAGGCTGGCGCAAACCTCTGGATGCTACGGATGACGCCGCATCAGGACTTCTTTAGCTTCATTAACCCGCGCCGCCAGATCCGTCGTCCCGCCATGATCTGGATGAAGCTTTTTCATGAGCGAGCGGTGCGACCGAACAACTTCCTCACGCGACGCGCCTTTGGCAAGTCCCAGGACTTCATACGCTTCATCCTGGGTCATGGCCCCGGCGCGACGTCCCGACTCGCCGCTCCGCGAGTCGCCTTGAGCCTGTCCTGCGTGACTCCAGCCGGCAAACCGGCGATCGAGATATGCTTCCAGAAGGCGGGCGCCCTCCGGATCGTCTCGACGGCAAAGCTCGTAGAGGACTTCACACTGCGGACGCGTCAGCGAGTCTAGCTGGCGTCCCTCATCCGCTCCCGCCAGGATCACGCCGCGCATTTTTCCCGTCGCGTGGTCGAGCTGCATCTCGATCATCGCCGATCTGACGCAGGAGACGCGCGCGGATGCGCCGCTCTGCCGCGCCGCCGACGGCCAGCCAAACAGCGAAAGCAGCGAGCCCCGCCCGCCTTTCAAGAGCCAAAGGCCGAGACCGCCGAAGCCGAGGGCAATGGAGACGGCGCCGCGCGCCATGAGAAAGGCGGCGAAGACAAGAAGCGCTATTCCGCCGCCGCGGCTGATCACGCGGGCGAGCGTCGCCGGATTGGCATTGGCGAATGCGCGAAGCCCGGCCAGCGAAAGCCAAAGCATCAGAAAGGCAAAGATAAGATAGATCATCGCGCCCTTGAATTCCCGAATGGCCGCCGTGGCGTGGGGCCAGCCAGGCCGGTAAATTCTCGTCGATGGGGCATGATCTCAACCTTGGGGCGCGACATCTGGCGCCCAGACCGATCGTTTCGAGGCTAGCTCATCTGACTGAGGAGCAGCATCGCCGCAGCGCCCTTGTCCGCAGCCTCGAGCTCCAGCGCTTGCCGGCCGCCCGCGGCATAGGCCGCGGCTGCCGAGAGGAGCGCCGCCAGACGCTGCGCCGCGCCTGCGTCAAATGTCGCATAGGCGCCGCCCGTCAGCAAGGCGATCTGCCGGAACGTCCGCTCGGCGACGCGATCGGCGCCCTCCTGAAAGACAAAGGCCTTGACGCCCATGAGCCCGAGCCGCCCCGCAAGGTCGGCGAGATCATCCGCCCGCTCCTCCATCGCATCGCCGATGAACACCAGCGCGCGGACCGGCGCATTGCCCGCTTCTTCGAGGACATGCCGCAGCACCTTGCCGATCTGCGTATGGCCGGCGGCGACGGAAATGCGGGTCATGGCTGCGGCGAGCGCCTTGCCCCCGCTCAAGAAGCGCGAGGCCTTGCATTCATCAAAGCCGCGATAAAAGACGAGCTGGACTTCAAGCCCGCCATGGGCGGCGGCCGTCTCGAACAAATGCGCTTGCAGATGCTGCGCCAGATCCCAGGTCGGCTGCCGGCTCATCGTCGCGTCGAGCGCAAAGATCAGTCTGCCGCGTCCCGTCGCGACGACCGGGCGCTTTTCCGCCGCCGAGAGGAACGCGTCGATCTCGGTTTTCGAATTCCGGTCGGATCCGACGAGATCTCGTCCATCCTTTGGCCCTTGCACAGCGTCCTCGCATTTCCAGCCCGGCGTTTGATCTTGCCGCCGCTCGATCAAAGCCGGTCGTATTTCTCGATGGGCCAGGGCTCCGCCAACGCGCCCTCGCTCCAGTCGCGCCACGCCGGCAGCGCCATCACCGCATCCATATAGGCGCGGGTCTGCGGCGTTACAGGGACCGCGTAGCTGTGCAGCCGGCTGACGACCGGCGCGAACATCGCGTCAGCGGCGGAAAAGGCGCCGAACAGAAACGGGCCGCCCGCGCCAAATTTCTCGCGCGCCGCAGCGAAGGCTGCTTCGATGCGCGCGACGTCCCCCCTCGCCTCCTCCGTCAGCCCCCGCTCGCCGACCTTGCGGCGAAAATTCATCGGCAGATGCGACCTGACGCCCATGAAGCCCGAGTGCATCTCGGCCGAAAGCGAGCGCGCCTGCGCCCGCGCCTCCCTTCCGCGCGGCCAGATCGGCAGATCGGGATGGCCTTCGGCGACATATTCAATGATCGCCAGCGAATCCCAGATCAGGAGGTCGCCATCGCGCAGCGCGGGGCATTTCCCCGCCGGCGAGAAGCGCAGAATCTGCTCCTTCGTGTCGGGCCGGCTGAGCGGAACGATGATCTCATCGAAGGCCACGCCAAAATGGCGCAGCAAAATCCATGGCCGGAACGACCAGGACGAGTAGCTCTTGTTGGCGATGAGCAGCGTGTAGGTCACTTGGGCGGGATCTTTCCAAAAGGCGGCGTCTATTCAACATCCGATCATGAAACAGCGCTAGACTGTTTCGCCTGCAACAGGCGCAGGCAACAAGGCGCTCGACCGGCCCAACTTCCTCGGGGGATCAATGCCCGGCCTTTCCGCCGCAGACATCGCCGGCGTCGTCTTCTTTATCGGCGTCTGGATTCTCTACCGTTTCGTCAATGAACGCGGCTTTGGCGATCAGACCAGCCTGTCCGTGCTGATGAACCAGCATCGCATGGCGTGGATGCGGGCGATGGCCTCCCGCGATACGCGCATCGCCGACGCCAGCATCATGTCGAGCCTGCAGAATGGCGCCGCTTTCTTCGCCTCCACCTCACTCCTGCTGCTCGGCGGCGCGGCGGCCTCGATGCGCGCTGCTGACGATGTTCTGAAAGTGGTTGGCGATCTCCCGCTCGGGCTTGTCGTCACCAGGGCGACCTGGGAGTTGAAAGTCTTGGGGCTCGCCCTGATTTTCGGCTATTCCTTCTTCAAATTCGCCTGGGCCTACCGCCTGTTCATCTATGCGGCGATTCTGCTTGGCGCAACGCCGGGCCCCGAAGAACCCGACGCCCGCGCCAGAGAAGTCGCGCAGAAGCGGGCGGGATTCATGACCATCGACGCAGGGCTGCATTTCGCCAAGGGCCTGCGCAGCTTCTATTTCGCCTTCGCCTATATCGGCTGGTTCGTCAGCCCCTATGTGCTGATGGCGACAACGACAGGGATTTTCATCATCGTCATGCGCCGGCAGTTTTTCTCCGCCGCGCGGCGCTCGCTGACGCGGGAGGACGTCTAGCGTCCGACCCGGTTTCAGGGCGCCGGAAAGAGCTGGTCAGTCCTGCCGGTCAGGCGATAGGCGAGGAGCCCGATCCATTCGCGAAAAGCGAGAACGACCAGCGGGACGCGCTCGAACGCCGGACGCAAAAAACTCCAGTCGGAGGAATCGCCGGAGGTGCGATAGGCGACGGGATAGGCGATCACATCGAAGCCAAGCCGCCGGAAAATCCCCATCGAGCGCGGCATATGCCACGCCGAGGTGACGAGCAGCCATGTTTCGCCGGGCTTCGGCCGCAGCAGGTCGCGCGTGAAAAGCGCATTCTCCCAAGTATTGCGCGAGTGCGATTCAAATTCCATGCGGTCGGGAGGAACTCCCATATCGACCCAGAATTTTTTGACCCCGGTCGACTCGACGATGGTCTGTTCGACGAGATTGCCGGAGCCCCCGGTAAAGACAAGGCGCGCGGAGGGGTAGCGTTTGGCGAGGTCGATCCCGGCGATCAGCCGTTCGCCGTCCCCGCCGAAAATCGCCTGCCCCCTCGCGACGCTGCGGCTCTGGTTCAGCGCGCCGCCAAGCACGATAATTCCAGTCGGAGCCGGCAAATCGGCTGGGGGCGGCGGGAAGCGGTCCTCTATCGGCAGCAGCAAGGCGACGCCAACCGGCGTCAGGAACAGGAGCGCCATCGCGAAGGCGCCCATCGCCGCCAGCGCCCGTCCCGCGCGCCCGAAACGTGTGAACATCAGGACGACGCCGACCACGGTCAGCAGGATCAAAAAGGTCAAAGGCTCGGCGACAAGCCAGAAAATCTTGGAGACTGGAAAGAACATGGAGCCCGGCTTTATCGCGCCGCGTCAGGCCGCGGCGGCGGCCGAACGCGTGCAAGTTTCATTCGTCCTCGGCGGCCGCGCCTTTTGCGGACTCCTCGGTCTCGCTCGCCGGGATGGCGTAGACGCCGCCGAGCCAACGATGCAGATCGACGTCGGCGCAGCGCTTCGAGCAGAAGGGACGCATCGCCGCGACCGCGGGCTTGCCGCAGATCGGGCACGCCCGCTTGGGCAGGACGGCGGCGTCCGCTGCGGCTTCGGGATTTGCTTCCGGCTCCGCCATACGCAGTCCTCTAAACCCGATTCAGCCACGAGGTCATGGCCGGAAAACCCTCACCGACGAGCAGCGACATGGTCTCGTAAAGCGGCAGGCCGACCACGGAAGAATAGGAGCCGATGAGCTTGATGACAAACGCCCCGGCCAAACCCTGGATGGCGTAGCCGCCCGCCTTGCCGCGCCATTCGCCGCTCTCGAGATAGGTTTCGATCTCGCTCGACGACAGCCGCTTGAAGCGGACCCTCGTCTCGATCAGCTTGTGACGCTCGCGCCCGCCGGGGACGATCAGACAGACGCCGGTATGAACCCGATGCGCGCGGCCGGAGAGAAGCTGCAAGCATTGCTCGGCTTCGCTTGATAATTCGCATTTGGGCAGAATGCGGCGCCCGACGCTGACCACCGTGTCGGCGCCGATTACATAGGCATCGGCGAGTTCCGGGCGGCTCAACGCGATGCGGGCGGCGGCGCGCGCTTTTTCGCGGCCGAGGCGCGAGGCGAGCGTGCGTGGAAGTTCGGTCTTGCCGGGGGTTTCGTCGAGATCGCAAGGCAGCAGCGCATCGGGTTCGAGGCCGATCTGCTGCAACAATTCAAGCCGGCGCGGCGAAGCTGAAGCCAGAACGAGCTTTGGCCGCGTAAACTCCTCCGGGATCTCCGGCTTCGTCATTGCGGCGATCCTTAAACAGTCTTTCCGTCAAAAATGACAATCACTTCCGCGCCTCACTTGAAGCGGTATGTGATGCGGCCTTTGCTGAGATCATAGGGCGTCATTTCGACGAGAACCTTATCCCCGGTCAAAACGCGGATGCGGTTCTTGCGCATCTTGCCGGCCGTATGCGCAATGATCTCATGCTCGTTTTCGAGTTGCACACGAAACGTCGCATTGGGTAGCAGTTCGACCACAACTCCCGGAAATTCAAGCAATTCTTCCTTCGACATTTGTTTCCTTATATTTGCAGCGTCCGACACCGTTTCGCCGGCCGCAGGAGGCGGCGACCCCAACGGGTGCGCGGCCGCGCAGAGCATCCGCGCGACCGAGATCAGACCAAGCTCAAGAAAGACGGATCAATCCGGCTGACAATTGGCGCGGACCCTAATCGAGAACCGCGCATTTGTGAACTGCCGCCTTCGCCTTCGCTGTGCGGGCGTCACTTGTCTGGCGCCGCGCCGAGAGCCTTCAATTTTGCCGCGTCGTCGACTTCATGCGCCTTGAACTTGCGAATCGCAAAAGGAATCGAGGCAAGATAGGCGATTGACAGGAAAATCAGCATCTCCATCGGGAAGGTCGCCAGAAGAAGCAGGCAAGCGACCGCGCCGAACATAACGACGATGACATATTCGCGCGGAATGCGGCCGATCTTCTTGCCGGAGAAATGGGGAATCCGGCTTGCCATCAACAGAGCGACAGCGATCACATAAACAATATAGATCAGAACCATCAGCCGCCCATGAGGGGCGTCGAGGATCGACAGGCTGAGGTAGATCGGCAAAAGGCCGACGATCGCTCCCGCCGGCGCCGGCATGCCCGTGAAAAAATGCGCGTGCCAGGCCGGCCTGTCCGGCTCGTCGGCCATGACGTTGAAGCGGGCGAGGCGCAACGCTGCGGCGATCGCGAAGACCAGCGCCGCGAACCAGCCAAGGCTCTTGAATTCGTTCAGACCCCAGAAATAGAGAATCAGCGCCGGGGCGACGCCGAAATCGACGAAATCGGCGAGCGAGTCGAGCTCCGCGCCGAATCTTGTCGCGCCACGCAGCGCGCGGGCGATCCGCCCGTCAAGGCCGTCGAGCACGGCGGCGATAATGACGAAGACCACCGCCACCTCGAACTGCGCCTCGATTGCAAAGCGAATCGCCGTCAGACCCATGCACAAGGCAAGCAGCGTCACGAGATTGGGCAGGATGATCCGCATCGGCACGGCGCGAAAGCGCCGCTTTGGCGGCCGCGCCGGAGCAAAGGGGTCGAAAGCGGCCTCGTCGCCGCCCTCGAACGGAGGCGTGTCGCCTCGCCCGCGGCGGGAGGCGAAATCATTGTTTGCGGAGCGGCGATCCATTGGCGGCAAGATAGGGTGAGCCTGCAAGCGCCGCAAGCGCGGCGCAGAAAACGAGCGGCGACCCGGCAGCTAGCGCAACCTGAACTGCGCGCGCAGGCGTCCAAACATCGCCACGCCGCGCCGGCGCATTTGCACGGCGAGAGCATAGGCTTTGGTGGCGCGGGCCCAGGCGAGCAGCGAATCGCGGAGCCCGACCAACCAATCCATCAGCTGGGCGAACCAGCCGATCGTGCGCAGCTTGTCCCGGCCGGCGTCATAAATGCGCTCGACGAGGACGAGGCTGACAAGATAGGCGAGCGCCATCACGATGACGCCAGTCAGCCAACGGCCGCCCGCGAAAAGCACCAGCGCATAAATTTTTGCCGGCTCGGCGAGGCCGAAGGGAATAGCGAGCGCCGCCAAAATCGCATAGGGCGGCAGCTCGACGACAAGATCCTGCAGCTGCCGCAGGAGGCGTAGCCCAGCCGCCCAGCGCAGCAGCGGGCGGAAAAGCGGCGTAAAAATCGAATCGAGCACGACGTAAAAAATGACGAGCGCCTCGGCAAGGCGCAGCAGGACGAGACGAATGATCCGCGAGAAGGTCGTCAGCATCTTGCCAGATCCATTTTACGGCGCAGTCGCCGGGGGAAGAGCCACGATAGGGCAGATATGTTGATGCGCGCAGCTTGGCAAATATTATGGCGCCATCAGCCGCGCCATCATCTGCCGGGCCGAGACGGCGGCTTTCTCTCCGCAAAAGGGCTGCGAGATAAAATCGACCCAGGACAAAAGATCCGCGAGGCGCGCCGCCTCGCGCCAATCTTCGGGCAGACCGCCTCCCGCCGCACGATAGCCGGCGCAGAGACCGCCAATGAACGCCGCCTGATCGCCCAGCGGCGGGCGCAGCATATGGCCGAAATCATAGGCAGGCCCGCCGGCGAAGGCGAACTCCCAGTCGAGTACGGCAGCGACTGCAAACCCGCCTGCCATCGGCCTGACCATGATATTTGTCGGATCGAAATCGCCATGGCTGAGTGTCGGCCGACGCGCCCATTCCTGCGACAGCGCCTCCCCATTGCGCCGGACGAATGCGCTGAGGGCGCCCGCCAGCGCGCCGCCGACCCGCTCGCGCGCCTGATCGCGGCCGAGCGTCGCATTCAGCCAAGCGAGCTGTCCGTCGACGCTCGCCTCATATCCGTCTTCCGGAGCGAGATCGGCGCCGAAGAAACCCTGCTGCGGAAACCGCACGCCATGAATGGCGGCAAGCGTCCCGCCGGCGGCGAGGCCAAGTTCGTGCAGACCCGCCGCAGCCAACCCGGCTGAGGCGCTGTGCAGACTCTCCGCGTCGATCCACTCCAAGAGCGCGTAAGGCAGTCCGAATTCAGAATCCGCCGCGCCCGTCGCAAGAACGGCGGGAACAGGAACCCGCCCTTTGAGGAAACGCAGCAGCGCGATTTCCTTGTCGGCGTCCGCGCGCCCGCGCCGCCAGTAGCGCAACAGCAGTCGATCCCGATTGGGATCGCCGGCAAGGTCGAGCCTGAAATTGGCGTTGATCAGACCGCCGGGAATTTCCTGCGCCCGGCAGACAGCGGCGCCGGGGCAGAGCCGCCGCGCCATCGCTTCGATCGCCGGCAAGCTTGGCTCAAGGGGCGGATCGGTTCTGACCCATGTCTCGCGCAACCGGCAGCCGCCTATCTCTGGCGCGCTTTGCGGTCGGCATACGGATTATCGCTCGTTTTCTTCGAGATGCGGATCGGCACGCCGGGCAGATCGAAGGCCTGCCGCAGGCCGTTGACGAGATAGCGCTCATAGCTCGCCGGCAAAGCGTCGAGCTGATTGCCGAACAGGAGAAAATAGGGCGGCCTTGCGCGCAGCTGCGTCATGTAGCGGATTTTGATACGCCGGCCCGAGACGGCGGGCGGCGGGCTCTGCTCCAGCGCGCCAGCGAGCCAACGGTTCAGCCGCGCCGTCGAGATGCGCTTGTTCCAGACCTCATGAACGCGGAAGATCGCCTCCATCAGCTTGCCGACGCCGTCGCCGGTGGCGCCTGACAGCGGCACGACAGGGGCGCCCTTTACCTGCGGCAGAAGGCGGATCGCCTCTTCGCGCAGCTCAGAGAGCTTTGCGCCACGATGTTCGATCAGATCCCATTTGTTGACGCCGATCACCAGCGCCCTGCCCTCGCGCTCGACGAGATCGGCCAGCGTCAGGTCCTGCTTCTCAAAGGGTATCGTGGCGTCGAGCAGCAGAACCGCGACTTCGGCGAATTTCGCCGCGCGGACCGCGTCATGGCCGGCGAGCTTTTCGAGCTTATCTTCCACCTTAGCGCGGCGGCGCAGGCCCGCGGTGTCGAACATTTTGATCTTGCGGCCGCCCCATTCGAAGTCGATCCCGATGGTGTCGCGCGTCAGCCCCGGCTCGGGTCCGGTCAAAAGCCTGTCCTGGCCGATGATGGTGTTGAGCAGCGTCGATTTGCCGGCGTTCGGGCGCCCGATGATAGCGATGCGCAGCGGCTTGGTCGGATCGAGCTCGGAGCCGTCTTCATCGTCGCCGAGAATGAGCCGCGTTTCGCCTTCCTCCTCCTCGGCCGGCAGTTCGGTCTGCTCCGGCAGCGCCTCGCGGATGGCGCTGTAAAGATCCGACATTCCGTCGCCATGCTCGGCTGACAGGGGCACCGGATCGCCAAGGCCGAGGTCATAACCTTCCCGCGCGCCGGCTTCGCCAACTCGCCCTTCCGCCTTGTTGGCGATGAGGATCAGCGGCTTGTCCGCGCGCCGCACCAGATTTGCAAAAAAGCGGTCGTCGGGGGTGAGACCCAGACGCGCGTCGAACAGGAAAAAGACAGCGTCGGCAGATTCGATCGCCCGTTCCGTCTGCGCGCGCATGCGTCCGGAGAGCGAAGCCGCCGCTCCCTCCTCGAGCCCGGCCGTGTCGATAATCTTGAACACGAGATCGCCAAGCCGGGCCTCCCCCTCGCGCCGGTCGCGGGTGACGCCCGGACGATCGTCAACGAGCGCCAAGCGCTTGCCGACGAGACGGTTGAACAAAGTCGATTTGCCGACGTTGGGGCGCCCGATTATGGCGATCGTGAACATCAGTTCGGTTGCGTCGGCGCGCCCGGCGCGGCGGCGGGCGACGCGGCGTCAGGCTCTACGCCGCTCTTCTCCGGCTCCGGCGGCGGCGCGGCGCTTTTGCTGGCGGAATTTTCGTCGGACCCTGCTGCGGCGGCCGGCGGCGCTTCAGCGACGGGATTTTGCGCCGCGGGCGCGGCAGGTTCGTCCGGCGCGGCAGAGGCCGCCGCTGGAGCTTCGGGCGAAACCGGCGCTTCGAGCGCCGGCGCAGCAGCAGGCAGAGACTCAGCGGCGGGCGCCGGCGCAAGCTTGCCGGCCTGAACGAGGCCAAGGAAGGCCTCGGCGCGCTGGCGCAGCGGCCCCGGCGCGCGCGGATCGCCGACGATCATATCGAGCCAGCGCCCGGCCGCCTCGAAATCATCGCGCTTGAACGCGGCCATGGCGAGCAATTCGCGCATGGTGTCGTGATAGGTAAAGGAGGGTTGCGCCAGCGCGCCATATTTTTCCTCGAACGCCTTCGGATCGTCGCGATCGACGCGCAGCATCGCCGCGCGGGTCTGCGCCGCCTCCCTGAAGGATTGATCGAAGGACGGATCGGCCCCGAGCGCGTCATAGGCCGCGATCGCCGCCGCAGGATCGCGGCCAGCGATCTCATCGACGCCGCGAAGACGGGCCAGCGTCGCATAGCCCTTCGGCCCCGAGGCGGCGATCTCCTTGAATCCAGCTTCGGCTTCAGCGGATTTCCCGTCCTGCGACAGCCGCAGCGCCGCCTCATAGCGCGCGCCGGCCGCCTCGGCCGCCTGCAGATGAAAATGCTGATAGATGCGCCAGCCGGCCGTCGCGGCGACAAGCAAAACCGCGGCGCCGATGAACCACACCTGATATTTCGTCCAGATATTGGCGAGGCGCTCGCGGCGGTAGTCCTCGTCGACTTCGCGGAAAAATTCACTCATGGACGTTTTCTTTTTGGCTTTGGCGGGTTGGCGGCGACATGCGCTTCAGAGCATTTCGGGCAGGCGGCATGAAAAGGGCGAACCCGTCAGCTAGCACGCCCGCATGGGAAAGGCGACCCACCCCCGGTCAGGGGCGGGGCACGCTGTGAAGTATTAGAGGCAGGCGCGCTAGGCCGCGTCGCGGCCCGCCTTGTCGAGACCGGCAAACTCCTCGTCGCTTAACTCGATCGCCGCGGCGGCGACGTTTTCCTCGAGGTGGCCCACGCTTCCTGTGCCGGGGATCGGCAGCATTACCGGGCTGCGCCGCAACGTCCAAGCCAGGGCGACCTGACTTGTCGTCGCGCCTTTCTTCCTGGCGATGGCGTCGAGCAAAGTTCCCGGCCGCGCCAGTCTTCCAGCCGCGAGCGGAAACCAGGGGATGAAGCCGACGCCTGCTGTCGCACAATAATCGAGCACGTCCTCGCTCGTGCGGTCGACGAGATTGTAAAGATTCTGCACCGAGACGACGTTGAAGAACTTGCCGGCGGCCTTGACGTCGTCGATTGAAACCTGGCTGAGGCCCGCGTGTCGGATCAGCCCCTCTTTCTGCATGTCGGCGATGACGCCGAATTGCTCCTCGCGCGGCACCTTCGGATCGACGCGGTGCAGCTGCCAGAGATCGATGCGATCGATTTTCAGGCGGCGCAAGCTCATCAACACGCATTGGCGCAGATATTCGGGGCGCCCCAGCGGCGCCCATATGTCAGGGCCGTGCCGCGTCAGACCGCCCTTGGTTGCGATCAACAATCCGTCATAAGGATAGAGCGCCTCGGCGATCAACTCCTCGCTGATGAAGGGCCCGTAGCTATCGGCCGTGTCGATGAAATTGACGCCGAGCTCGGGAAGCTTGCGCAGAACGGCAAGGCTTTCGCCGCGGTCGGCCGGTCCGCCCCACACCCCCTTGCCGACGATGCGCATCGCGCCAAAGCCCAAGCGATGGATCTTGATGTCGCCAATGGTGAAGTCGCCAGAAGCGGCGGCGGTGATTACGCTCATGCTTGTTCTCCTTAAAGCGGACAGGCGCAGCGATCTTCTACCCCCTCGACCGAGGGCTGCAAAAGCCTGCCCCCTGCCGCCGATGCGGATCAAATATGGCGGTCCACCAATGCGAGGCAAGCCAGGAAGGCCATACGGGGCCTTCGCCTCCCGCATATCCGGATCGCTTTTTTTGCCGGATCAACGTCATATAAACCAGATCTGCTGCTGGCGATTTTCAGGCTTCCGCTCTGGCGAGGCGATGTTCGCTGCGCGCGGCGGTCCAGACCGAGCGCGCGGCGTCGAGATTCATCAAGGCGACGCCAAGCCCGACGAGGATGTCCGGCCAGACCGAAGGCGCGTAGAGGGTCGCAAAACCGGCGGCGATGATCGCGACATTGGCGAGCACGTCATTGCGCGCCGACAGAAACGCGGCCTTGGTCAGGCTGCCGCTGTGATGACGGAACCGCGCCAGGATGAAAGCGCAGAGCAGATTGACGGCGAAAGCGCCCATGCCGGTCAGCGTCAGCGCCCCGGCGTTCGGCGGAACAGGCGCGCCGAATTTTTGCCAAAGCATCCACAGAAAGGCGAGCGCCGGCGCGAGCAGGATCGCGGCGAGCGCCATGCCGACGCGGGCGCGCTGCGCCGCGCTCCAGCCGAGCGCCGCAAAGATCAGAAAATTGATTGCGG
The DNA here is from genome assembly GCF_002891535.1 of Methylocella silvestris. Lineage (GTDB taxonomy): Bacteria > Pseudomonadota > Alphaproteobacteria > Rhizobiales > Beijerinckiaceae > Methylocapsa > Methylocapsa silvestris_A. The sequence continues at coordinate 75,906 of NZ_PDZR01000018.1, forward strand.
CGTCCTCGAGAAAATCAGCGCTGTCGGCAATCAGGGACACCGAGCCGATGGCCAGCGCCACGGCGAACTCGACGCCGAAGAAGCTGAGATTGAGCAGCGCGACAAGCCGCACCGCGCGCCGTAGCCGATTGTCTTCGTCGGTCATCTTCTATCCTCGATCGCGCCGCGCAAAGCCGGCGAAAGTTTTCGTTTGCGGCGGTCAATTGTTCGGATGCACACTCAATCGAAATCAAAGAGCGGGCGGAGACAATGGGCGGCATGAGCAAAAAACCGGCGGCAGGCGGCGCCAGCGAACTCGAAGGCGTCTGGAAGGTCAAGGACAGCGTCGGCGAGGAATTCGAGATCACGCTCGGCGCGGATGGAACGGCCCGGGCGACGCTCGACGAGGACATGAGCGGTCCCTGGACGCGCGAGGGCGACGCCGCGGTGATCGTCTGGAAATCCGGATGGACGACCAGGATCTTTAAAGAAGGCGATGTCTACAGGAAAACCGCCTATCGAAAAGGCCAGGCCCTCGACACCGCTCCTGTCAACAGCTCCGAGGCCGAAAAAATAGGTTGAATTTTTTGCGGCCTACCGCAGCTGTCGCCCGATCAGGGAAAGTCGAGGACAATAGCCTCGTCGATGATTTCATCGGCGATCGACGCCTCGCCTGAAAACGCCCCTTTGAGCGTGGTGAACGCGTCGGGCCGTCCAGAAAAAGTCAGGCGGCAGGGCGAGGCCTTGATGCGTTTGATGACCGCTAAAATCTCATCGGTGACTGGCGTGTTGCGGATGCAGATGTCGCTTGCCTCGCCATCGGACACAAACACCGACGGATCACGATCCTCGGTCCAGGGCCTGAACGCCCGGTGGTTGCGGTCCGGAAAATCGGGACAGGCCGAAAAGCCAAGCGAGGCCGTGTAGTCTTCAAATCCCGGCGTCTCATGTTCGCCGCCAAGATTGATCTTGCGCCGGCTGCCGACGATTTTCATCGGCCTGCCGCCGCTGACCCCGCCCGGCACGCCGGGATCGCCATTGCCGGAAATCAGCCCATTCTTCCCGCGCGGGTTGACTGTGATCGGCGCGGGCCCGGAAGGGCCAGTCATCTTCGGCGCGCGCACTTCGACATGCAGATTGGACAGTCCGTTTTCAGCGGAGAAGTCGAACAGGCCGTCGCCGGGCTTGTAGGAATCGATTTTCAGCTGAAACGGGCTTTTCGTAATCCGGACGAAACCGGCGTCGGTCATCGCTGTCGCCGGCCCGATCGGCTCCGGATTCAGCCGGATCACCGGAAGCAATTTGTCATCGGGATCGAAGGCCCAGCTGATTTTTGCATTGGTGTCGCTCGGCGGGATCGAATTGCGCCCGACAACGCGCCCGCCGGCGCCGTTCAGGATTTCGACCGTCGCGGTGAAGCGCGGCGGCACCCGGATTTTCTGAAATCCCGTGAGATTGAGATCGAGACTGGCGGTGGCGCCAACGGTCGGCCCTCCCACCGCCAGCCGATTGCCGGCGGGCGCGCGAAACAAGGCGCTGTCGGCGACGTTCGGCGGACGCGCGCCCGGATGAACAGGACGAACGATAAGCGGCCCGGTCGGGATGCGCTCGCGCTCCAACAGTTCGGCGTCGAGCGAGGCGATGGTCATTTTGCCGACGATGTCGTCCGGCTGGGTCTGGTAGCTGAAATTGATGATGCCGCGCTTCTTCTTATAGGCGAGGACTGCCGACGCTGTCGCTGGGCCATATGACTGGTCCTGGTCGATCGCCGCGCCGTCGACCAGCGCCAGCGCCTGCTGAATCTTGCCGATATGAGGTCCGCGCGCGCCCGGCGTGATATGCGCCTGATCGCGCATCGCGGCCGATTCAAGCAGGGGATCGCCGCTGAAAAGCTTCGATTGCAGCGCCATGCGGCAGTCCCCAGCCAGAAAAAGCAATTGTATCCTACGCCTTGGGGCGGCGGCTGTCATTTTCCCTCTGGAGCATATTGACATTAACTCTATCGGCTTTATGAACTATAAACTCCCGATCCAGACGAGGCCGCAATGTCCCTCCGCTTCCGGCATATTCTAGCCTCCCTCGCCTTCGCCCTGACGACGGCGGCCGCGCTCGGCGCAAAAGCCGCCCCAAGCGAAATCCGCATCGACTGGGCGACCTATAATCCCGTATCGATCATTCTGAAGGATAAGAAAATCCTCGAGGATGAATTCGCCAAGGATGGCGTCGCCATCCGCTGGGTCCAGTCCGCCGGCTCCAACAAGGCGCTCGAATTTCTGAACGCCGGATCGCTCGACTTCGGCTCGACGGCCGGCGCCGCCGCGCTGATCGCGCGCATCAACGGCAATCCGATCAAAGCCGTTTATGTCTATTCCCGGCCCGAATGGACCGCCCTCGTCACCCGCAAGGAAACTGGGATCGCCTCGGTCGCCGATCTCAAGGGCAAGTCCGTCGCCGTCACCCGCGGCACCGACCCGCATATTTTCCTCATCCGCGCCCTCGCCGCCAACGGACTGACCGAGAAGGATCTGCGTCTCGTCCTGCTGCAGCATGCCGACGGCCGTCTCGCGCTGACCCGCGGCGACGTCGACGCCTGGGCCGGCCTCGACCCGATCATGGCCTCCGCCGAGATCGACGACGGCGCTGTGCTGTTCTATCGCAATCCCGCCGCCAACAGCTGGGGCGTCCTCAACACGCGCGAGGGTTTCGCGGCGGAAAATCCCGACATCGTCCGGCGCGTGCTCGCCGCCTATGAGACGGCGCGCAAATGGTCGCTGGCCCACCCGAAGGAGCTCGCCGTCTTGCTGGAGGGCGCGACCAAGTTGCCGCCGGCGGTGATCGAACGTCAGCTGAGCCGCACCGAGCTGACCTTCGGCCCGATCGGCGCGGCGCAGAAGGAGACCCTTGTCGCGGCGGGCGACGCCTTGCAGCAGGCCGGCGTCATCGCCAAAGACGCCAACGTCAAACAAAGCGTCGACGCCTTGATCGATCCCGCGTTTCTGACCGTCAGCAATTGATCCGGGCGGACGCGGTGAGCGCGATCGATAGCCTCGCCTCAGTCGAGCCCGCGGCGCGGCCTCGGCGACGGGGCGGGGCGTCGCTGCGGCTCGCCCTGCTCGGCCTCGCCCTTCCGCTCGGCGCGCTGCTCGTCTGGGAGATCGCCGTGCGGCTCGGCTGGGCGCAGGGCCGCCTGATGCCGACGCCAAGCGTCGTCGCCGCCAACCTCGCGCAACTCGCAGTGAGCGGCGATCTCTGGCTGCATATCCGTACGACGCTGCTGCGCGTCGGCGCCGGTTTCGCGCTCGGCGTTGTCGCTGGCACCGCGCTCGGCGTTCTTGCCGGCGCCTCCGCGCTGGGGCGCGCTCTGATCGACCCCACGTTGCAGGGTCTGCGCGCCATTCCCTCGATTGCCTGGGTTCCTCTGTTCATTTTGTGGTTCGGCATTTTGGAGGCCTCCAAAATCGCGCTGATCGCGGTCGGGGTCGCCTTTCCGGTCTATCTTGGAATTTTCGGCGCGATCCTCGCCGTCGATCGCAAGATCATCGAAGCCGGTCGCAGCTTTCGCCTCGAAGGCGTCGCTCTCGCTCGCCGCATCCTGTTTCCTGCGGTGCTGCCGCATTATGTCGTCGCGCTGCGTTCCGGTCTCGGGCTCGGCTGGATGTTCGTCGTCGCCGCCGAATTCATGGGCGCCTCCGAAGGACTCGGCTATCTCCTCGTTGACGGCCAACAGCTCGGCAAGCCGGCGCAGATCATCGGCGCCATTTTCACCTTCGCCGTACTCGGCAAAGCGACCGACGCGCTGCTGGTCGCAGCGTCTGCCCCCTTCCTGCGCTGGCAGGACACGCTCGGACAAACGTCCGGCGAGGGAGGCTAGCGGGCCATGCTGACCATCCAGTCGGTCTCAAAAATCTATCCCGGCGGGGCGCACGCCCTCTCCAATGTCAGCCTCGACATCGATGCCGCTGAGATCGTCGCCGTCATCGGCGGCTCCGGCTGCGGCAAGAGCACGCTGCTCCGCCTCGTCGCCGGGCTCGACCGGCCGAGCTCCGGCCGCGTGCTGATCGATCATGAGCCCATCAGCGCGCCGCATCCCGCCGTCGGCGTGGTGTTTCAGGAGCCGCGGCTGTTTCCCTGGCTGACCGTCGCGCAAAACGTCGGCTTCGGCCTCTCCGGCGCCTCGAAGCCGCAGCAGGGCGCGCGCGTGGCGGCGGCGCTCCAGCGCGTCGGCCTTGCCGATCACGCCCGGCGCTGGCCGCGCCAGCTCTCCGGCGGACAGGCCCAACGTGTCGCCCTGGCCCGCGCGCTGGCGCCGCAGCCGCGCGCGCTTCTGCTGGACGAGCCTTTTTCCGCGCTCGACGCCTTCACCCGCGCCGATCTGCAAGATCATCTCCTCAGCCTATGGGACGAGTTGCGGCCGACGCTGCTGCTCGTCACCCATGACATCGAGGAAGCCCTCGTCCTCGCGGACCGCGTCGTCGTCATGCAGTCGCGTCCGGGACGAATTGCAGCCGTGCTGCCGATCGCGCTGCCGCGTCCGCGCGACCGCATTTCGCCCGAATTCGACGAATTGAAGCGCGAGGCGCTCCGTATCCTTGGCCATTCGTGGCGCGCCCCGCCGCATGCCATCGCGGCCGAATGAATTTCTCTTCTTGAAACAAGGACCATCCCATGACCAACGCCACGCCTTCGGGCGACGCCCAAAACGGCCTTAACGTTCTCTGGTTCATACCGACCCATGGCGACGGCCGCTATCTCGGCACGACGCAAGGCGGACGCGACACCAATTTCGCCTATCTGAGTCAGGTCGCGCAGGCGGCTGACAGCCTCGGCTATTTTGGAGTGCTGCTGCCGACCGGCCGAAGCTGCGAGGATTCCTGGGTCGTCGCCTCGGCGCTCGCGCCGCTGACGAAGCAACTTCGTTTCCTCGTCGCGGTGCGGCCGGGCCTTTCCTCCCCCACGCTCGCGGCGCGCATGACCGCGACGCTCGACCGGATTTCCGAAGGGCGCCTGCTCATCAATGTCGTCACCGGCGGCGATCCGGCCGAGAACGCCGGCGACGGAATCTTTCTGAACCATGACGAGCGCTATGAGGTGACGCGCGAGTTCCTCACCGTCTACCGCGCGCTGCTCGCGGGCGAACGCGTCAATTTTTCCGGCAAACACATCAAGCTGGAGGACGGACATCTTCTGTTCACGCCCCGGCAGGCGCCGCCGCCGTTCTTTTTCGGCGGCTCTTCGGCCGCCGCCAATGATGTCGCCGCCGAGCATGTCGACAAATATCTGACCTGGGGCGAGCCTCCGGAAGCCGTCGCCGCGAAGCTTAAAGTGGTTCGCGCCGCTGCAGCCGCCCGCGGACGCAACATCAGCTTCGGTATCCGCCTGCATGTCATCGCGCGCGAGACGACCGAGGCCGCATGGGCCGCCGCCGACAAACTCATCAGCCATCTCAGCGACGACACCATCGCCGCGGCGCAGAAAGTATTTTCGCGCCTCGACTCGGTCGGTCAGGCGCGCATGGCGGCGCTCCATGGCGGGCGGCGCGACAGGCTCGAAGTCAGCCCAAATCTTTGGGCGGGCGTCGGCCTCGTACGCGGCGGCGCCGGAACCGCTCTCGTCGGCGACGGCGCGACGGTCGCCGCACGCATCCAGGAATATGCCGATCTCGGAATCGACACCTTTATCCTTTCGGGTTATCCGCATCTTGAGGAAGCCTATCGCGTCGCCGAGCTTGTGCTGCCCCGGCTGCGGCTCAACCATGGCGTCCGGAAAGCGGAGCTCTCGGTGAACACGGGTCCTTTCGGCGAAACCATCGCAAACGACTATCGGCCGGCCGCACGGGCCGTCTCGCAATCTTGAGCGCTCAATCCGCACCCACGCCCGTTGCGATCATAGGCGGCGGGTTTTCCGGCGCGACGGTCGCCTTTCATTTGCTTCGGCTGCGCCCGGATCTCGAGCGCGTCGTCATCATCGAGCCGCGCGCCAATCTCGGCCGCGGCCTTGCCTATGGCGCGGAAGATCCGAGCTGGCGCATCAATGTGCCGGCCGCGCGCATGTCGATCAGTCCCGAAGAGCCAAATGATTTCAATGACTGGCTCACGGCCTCCGGCCGGCTTGACGAAGATCCCACGGCGCGGCTGCCGGACGGACGCAATTTTCCTGCCCGCGCCGTCTTCGGCCAATATATGGGCGAACAGCTTCGCGCCTTTGGCGACAAGATCGCTCATGTCGTCGCGACCGCGGAGCAGGTCGAGGAGACGCCGCAAGGCTACGCCATCGCCTGTTCGGACGGCCGGACCATTTTTGCGAAGATCGTCGTTCTCGCCGTCTGCCATCCCCCGCCGAGCCCGCCCGCAATGCTGGCCGACGCCTTCGCCGGCCATTCGCACTTCATCGAAAATCCCTGGGCGCCCGGCGCTCTTGAGGGAATCGGCGCCGAGGCCCGCGTGCTGATCGTCGGCAGCGGGCTGACTATGGCCGATATCGTCGCCTCGCTCGATCGATTTGGCCATCGCGGCCCCATTACCGCGGTGTCGCGGCGCGGCCTCAGATCGCGCGGCCATCCCCCCGCCGCCGTCGAGCCCTATGGCGATTTTGCCGCCCGTCCCGCGCGCACCGTGCGCGAGCTGGTGCGCCGCGTGCGTAAGGCCGTGGCCGAGGGCGCGGCCCAGGGCAAAAGCTGGCATGGCGCGCTCGATCAGGTCCGCCTTCAGGGCACTGCGATCTGGCGCGCCTTGCCCCTGCCCGAGCGGGCGCGGCTCTTGCGGCTGATCCGGCCGTTCTGGGACGTGCATCGATTCCGCATCGCGCCGCAGATCGAGGCGACGCTCGACCGGAAGATTGCTGACGGAAGCCTGACGCTCAAGACCGCATCCCTGCGCCGCGCCGAACGCAGAGGCGAAACCATGCAGGTCATGCTGCGAAGCCGTGGCGGCAAAAGCAAAGGCGAAACGGAAACGCTCGCCTTCGACGCCGTCATTCTCGCCACCGGTCCGGCGCATGGCGGCGTCTTTACCGACAACCTCCTGCTTCAGGCGATGCAGGCGGCGGGGCTGGCGCGGCCGGATCCGCTCCGGCTCGGGATCGATGTCGATCTGAACGGTCGCGTGATCGGCGCGGGCGATCAGCCGGCGAGCGATCTCTTCGTCGCAGGTCCGCTTGCCCGCGGCACGTTCGGCGAGCTGATGGGATTGCCCGACGTCACCAATTACGCTGTCCGCATCGCGACACATGTGGCCGAACGATTGGCCGAGCAGCAGGCGTGTCAGCCAGATCGGCGCAAGACGCCCGCGGCGATCCCGGCGTCCCCCTGAAACATGGGCCAACGTCGTGGCCTATTGCGAGGACGGACATTTTCACAGGCATAGGATAATACTCTATAGAATAACTAGACATACCGTTTCCGCTGTGGCATCCCTGAGCGCCATCGCAATTCGCGCAGGGCCAATCGCGCGAGGGGCTCCCGAGGGTTCATGCAGCAGCAAACATTAGACGCCGCGCAAGCGGCGGCGTTCGCCACGGACGCGGCGCGTCGACCTGGCGCCAGCGCCACGCCTGATGCGCCGGTCGCAGCGAGGCCCCCGCAAACACAGAGCGCACCTCGGCGCATGGCCGGCATCGAGCGGCGCCTCGCTGGCTGGATTCTTCCTCTCCTTCTCATCCTGGCATGGGAAGCCTTGTCCCGGGCCGGCGTCATCCACGGCAATGTGCTTCCCGCCCCTTCGGCCATCGCGCTCGCGGGCTGGCAGGCGGCGCGCTCTGGCGACCTCTTCCAGAATATGGCGGTCAGCGCGGCGCGGGCGCTTGCCGGCCTGATCGTCGGGGGGGCGATCGGCTTCGTCTTCGGCATCGCCAACGGCGTATCCGAACTCAGCCATCGCTACACCGACACAACACTGCAGATGATCCGCAACGTGCCACATCTGGCGTTGATCCCGCTTGTCATCCTGTGGTTCGGCATCGATGAGGAAGCCAAACTCTTTCTCGTCGCGCTTGGCGTCTTCTTCCCGATCTACATCAACACGCTGCATGGCGTCCGGACCGTCGATCCCCACCTGATCGAAATGGGCCGCGCCTATGGCATGACGCCCGTCACATTGTTTGTGCGCGTTATCCTTCCCGGCGCCTTGCCGTCGATCTTCGTTGGCCTGCGCTTTGCGCTTGGCGTCATGTGGCTGACGCTGATCGTCGCCGAAACCATCGCGGCGCAATCAGGGCTCGGCCATATGGCGATGCAGGGGCGCGAGTTTTTGCAGGTCGACGTCGTCATGCTGGCGATCCTCATCTATGCCCTGCTCGGCAAATTGGCCGATGTTCTGACGCGGCTGCTTGAGGGCGTCTGCCTCAGCTGGCATCCCAATTTTCAACCGGCGCGGAGCTAGACGCATGAGCCTTGCCATCGCACCTCAAAGGCGAGCCTTCGACTCGGCGCCGACGCCCCTCGCGGAGGCAAGAGGCGTCCCCGCCCGCTTTATCGGCGTCACGCGGCGCTTCGGACAGACGCCTGTCCTCGACGGTCTCGACCTTGACATTCCGGCGGGCCAATTTCTTGCCGTCGTTGGCGAGAGCGGCTGCGGCAAGAGCACGCTGCTGCGTCAGCTCGCCGGTCTCGACGCGCCGTCGGAAGGCGCCGTCGCCATTGGCGGCGCGGAGCCGGTGACGCGCATGATGTTCCAGGAGCCGCGGCTGCTGCCATGGCGGCGGGTCCTTGCCAATGTCGAGGTTGGGCTGCCCGCGAGGGTGAACAAGGCCGAGGGGCGCGAGCGGGCTTTGAGCGCGCTCAAAGCGGTCGGACTCGCGGACCGCGCCGGCGAATGGCCCTCCGTTCTGTCGGGCGGACAGAAGCAGCGCGTTGCGCTCGCAAGAGCGCTCGTCAGCCGGCCGCAGCTGCTGTTGCTCGACGAGCCGCTTGGCGCGCTCGATGCGCTGACCCGCATCGACATGCAAAGGCTCATCGAGCGCATCTGGCTCGAACAGGGATTTACCGCCGTGCTCGTCACGCATGACGTCGCCGAAGCATCCGCGCTCGCCGACCGCATCGTTCTTGTCGACTCCGGCAAGGTCGCGCTCGATCTTCCGGCCCCGCTGCCCCGGCCGCGGCGCCGCGGCTCGCCCGAAAGCGCGGCCATCGAGGCGCGCATTCTCGATCAGCTGTTTGGCGCCTAAGCCAACTTTAGCTTGCGGCGTCGCCAATTCCACAAACAACATCACAGGTGTTATATGACGCATATCAGCCGACGTGCGGCCCTTGCTGGAGCCGCTGGCCTTGCTCTATCCATGAATGCCCGCGCCAGTCTCGCCGCCAACTCTGTTGTGCGGGTCGGCTACCAGAAATATGGAACGCTGGTGCTGTTGAAGGGAAAGGGCATTCTCGAAAAGAAGCTGGAGCCTCTCGGCGTTGCCGTGAAATGGTCCGAATTCGCCGCCGGTCCGCAGATGCTTGAGGCGCTCAACGCGGGGGCGATCGACATTGGCCAGACCGGCGAGGCGCCGCCGATCTTCGCTCAGGCCGCGAGCGACAATCTGCTCTATCTCGCCAACGAGCCAGCCTCGCCGGGCGGCGAGGCAATCATCATTCCAAACAACAGCGCGCTCAAATCAGTGGAAGAGCTGCGGGGCAAGACAGTCGGCCTCAACAAGGGGTCGAATGTGCATTTCCTGCTGGTCAAGGCTCTCGAGAAACACGGGATCGCCTACTCCGAGATCAAAACCGCCTTCCTGCCGCCGGCGGACGCAAGAGCCGCCTTTGAGCGAGGCGCGATCGACGCTTGGGCGATCTGGGATCCCTTCTTCGCCGCCGCCGAAGTTTCCATCGGCGCCCGGCCGCTGACAACCGCGGAAGGGATCGTGCCGAATTATCAATTTTATCTCGGCTCGCGGAAATTCGCCGACGCGAATCCGGCGATCATCGAGGCGCTGATCGGCGCGATCGACGAGACCAACCGCTGGGTGGAAAAGGACACGACAGCGGCGGCCGAAACGCTTGCCCCTCTCACCGGCATTCCGGCCCCGGCCCTGACCGTCGCGCTGAAGCGGCAGAATTTCGGCGTCGCCCCCCTGACCGAAAAAGTCGTCGCTGACCAGCAGTTGATCGCCGACACATTCCTCAAGCTCGGCCTGCTGCCAAAGCCCGTCAATGTCGCCGAAGCTGTGAGAAAGCCCCGCGCCTGATCCCGCGCAGTCGCCGGAATTTCGTCCCGCCGCCGTTTTGTGCATCATCGAAGGCGTGGCTATTGCGGTCGCTCCTGCAATCGATTATCGACGCGAACGGGAGAGGCCCGAAACGGGCCCGAGGGGGCCCGAAGGTCGGAGGGGGGACGAGAGAATGCGCAAGACCGTAAGATGGACGCTTGCCGCCGCGACCGCATTTTGCGCGGCGATGTCGGCGACGACGCCCGGCCAGGCCCTGAGCCAGGCGCAGGAAGCCGCTGACTGTCAGGGCGACGCGCTCCGCCTCTGCGCGCCCTATATTCCCGACCACGCGAAGATTCATACCTGCCTCGTGACCTACAAGGCCTATCTCAGTCCGGCTTGCCGCTCGATCATCGCTCCCGCGAAGAAGAAGCGCAGATAAAAGCCCTCAGGCGACGAAGAAAATTGAGGATTGGAGAAACGCCATGAATTTGAAACTTAGCCTTGCCGCCGCCGCGCTTGCGCTTGTGACCCTTGCAGCCGCGCCGGCTTCAGCGCGCAATCCCTGCCACGACGATGCGTTCAAGTTTTGCCGCGCCGTTATCCCGGACCATCTGCGGATCCAGCATTGTCTGGAGCGCAATATGTTTCATCTTACCCGCGCCTGTCAGGCTGAGTTCAAGCGCTGACCGGATTGCTTCCTCTGGGCTTCAGAGGCCGCCTCGAATAATCGGCGCCGGCGGCTCAAGCCGCCCGCGCCGAACGCGCGACGATGTCGCATAATTCATTGACGACGGCCTCGACGAGGTCGAGGTCGTCGCCCTCCCCCATCACCCGGATCACCGGCTCGGTGCCGGACGCGCGAATGACGAGACGCCCCGACGCCGCAAGCTTCTTGCGCGCAAGGTCGATCGCGCGGGCGACGCTCGCATCCTCGAGGGGCTTGCCCGCCGCGACGCGAACGCTTTTCAAGACCTGAGGCGAGGGCTCGAAACGGCGGCAGACCTGACTGACCGGCTTTTCGAGCCGCTTGACGACGGCGAGAAGCTGCAGCGCGGCGACAAGGCCGTCGCCGGTCGTGCAGAAATCCGAAAGAATGATATGGCCAGATTGCTCGCCGCCGAGATTGTAGCCCTCGCTGCGCATATGTTCGAGCACGTAGCGGTCGCCGACCGCGGTCCGCGCCAGCGTCAGACCAATGCTTTCGAGATAGCGCTCTAAGCCGAGGTTCGACATCACGGTCGCGACGACGCCCGGCCGGGAGAGCCGTCCGTCCTCCTTCCAGCTCGCGGCGATAACCGCCATGAGCTGGTCGCCGTCGACGATCTTGCCGGTTTCGTCGACGATCAGCACGCGGTCGGCGTCGCCATCGAGCGCGATGCCAATATCGGCGCGCATTTCGCGCACTTTCTTCACGAGGGCCTGCGGCGAGGTCGAGCCGACGCCGCGATTGATGTTGAAGCCGTCTGGCTCGACGCCGATCGAGAACACTTCGGCGCCAAGCTCCCAGAGCGCCTCGGGGGCGACCTTATAGGCCGCGCCATTGGCGCAATCGACGACGATGCGAAGGCCCTCGAGCGACAGGCTGCGCGTCAGCGTGCGCTTGGCGAATTCGATATAGCGGGCGCGGTCGCCCTCGACGCGCATGGCGCGGCCGAGGTCGGCCGGCTTCGACAGCTTTAGCGCGAAACCGGCCTCGAGCATCGTCTCGATCTTCGTCTCGACCTCATCCGAAAGCTTGAAGCCGTCGGGCCCAAACAGCTTTATGCCATTGTCTTCAAAAGAATTATGCGATGCCGAAATCATCACGCCGACATCGGCGCGCATCGAATGGGTCAGCATGGCGACCGCCGGGGTCGGCATCGGCCCGAGCAGCAGCGCATCGACGCCGACCGAGGCAAAGCCCGCGACCATTGCATATTCGATCATGTAGCTCGACAGCCGCGTGTCCTTGCCGATGACCGCGCGATGGCGATGTTCGCCGCGTTGAAACAGCACCCCTGTCGCCTGCGCGACCTTCATCGCGAGTTCGGGCGTGATGACGGAATTGGCCTGGCCGCGGATTCCGTCGGTTCCAAAATGTTTACGAGACATTAATGAGCAATCCCTGAAGCTTTCGCCCGTCTGCGACTTTCCGGCATCATGCCGTCGCCCCGGCCCCGTTGCGCGAACATGGCGCAAAACTGTCGCCATTTCGCCCGGCGGGCAGCGTATTTCCCGGATATGACACGCAGCCGTGATCGTTTAAATCAGCCAAAACCCGGCGACGCCTTGCATTCATCATCTTGTCCGCATTTACACGGATTCGGTTTGATCGCAGTGATCGTCGGGCCTCTGCGGCCGCGGCCTTGGGGTCTCGCGGTCCAATTCTCGATAAACCACCGGTCTACAGCAGAAGCGTTATTTTAGAATAAATCACGCCATTTTTGTGGGAACTCGCATCATGAGGCTTTCAAGGCCTTTCGCAAGCGCCGGCGCCGCGGCGCTTATCTGTCTTGCCTCTCTCATCTGCGCGGGGGAGGCGCCCGCCGGCGAGTTGCTCGCGCAAAACTATCGTGCGCCGCCGTCCGACGTCGGCGGCGATCCCTACGGCCAGCAGGACGCCGACCCCTCCTCGCTGCTCGTCCGGGTCGACCGGTTGGAGGCGCAGCTGCGCCAACTCAATGGCCAAATCGAGCAATTGCAGTTCCAGAACCGCAAGCTTGAGGATCAGCTGCGAAAATTTCAGGAAGACGTCGATTTCCGCTTTCAGGATAGCGGGCGCGGCGCTCCGGCGGCCGCCGTCAAGCCGCAAAAGCGCACGGACGCCATCGACGATTACCTCAGCGGCGACAATCGCTCGGCGGCGGCGGGGTCCCCGGCGACCCCATCGGGGGGGCCAGCGGCCGGATCTCCGCCGTCGCGCACGGCGCGGCGCGGCGACGCCTTCGACCCGTCAGCTGATCCGGCGGCGCCCGGAGCGCCGCGC
>NZ_PDZR01000019.1 GCF_002891535.1 Methylocella silvestris
AGATGTGTATAAGATACAGTCCACGGGCTTTGCGCAAATGCTCACGTTCGCTGGTCGGGGCAGCAGGATTCGAACCTGCGACCTGAAGTTCCCAAAACTTCCGCGCTACCAGACTGCGCTATACCCCGATTTGAACGTGCCGCCGCGAGAGAGCTTTCGCTATCATGCAGCGGCGATCCGAACAAGATCATCCTCAAGCGGCGCCGCCCCAATAAAGCTTGCCAACCTCCTCGCCGCGGCGACGGTTTTGGTCGAGCGTCAACCTGCGCCAAACAACGGATTGACCCACAGTTATATATTTTAATATACGGCTAACAGGCGAGAAACAGTGCGCCTGTGCAGTGATCTGAGGGGACTTCCGAATGAAATCGATTTTTACCGCATTGGCGCTCGTCGGAGGGCTGCTCGTTTCGCCTGTCGCGGTCAGGGCGCAGACCGCGTCGTCGGCCGCGTCCTTCGTTATCGGTGGAGAGGTGACGCAGCGCCTCGTTGTGAACTTGGCCAAGCTGAAGACCTTTCCCGCCGCAAGCGCAGACGTCACTTATTTCGCCGGGGGAGCCGTGACGACCCATTCCTTCACCGGAGCCTTGCTTTGGGACGTGCTGCAAAAAGCAGGAATCGTCGTCGACTCCGCCGTCAAGAATGACATTTTACGTAAAACTGTGACGGTGTACGGCAGCGACGGCTATGTGTCCGTTTTCAGCGCCGGAGAAATCAATCCATACTTCGGCGGTAATCAGATCATTTTGGCCTATTCCCAGGATGGCGCGCCGCTTGGAGACGGCGGCATTGCAAAGCTCGTCGCGCCAGGAGACAAGGCAGGCGGCCGCTTCGTTTCGAACATCGCCAGGATCACCGTCCGCGACAGTGGACGCTGATCTCGTTTATCGCGAGAACATCGAATGCCGGACGCTATCGCCGATTTTCAGCCCGATGCGGGCCGCGGCGCCGGCATTCAGTTCGAGCACGCCATAGGCCGGAGCCCTGGAGGGAATGATCGTCTCGGAAAGGGGTTCGGCGTTCTCCGCGACGCCGACGACCTTGCCGCTCCGCGAAATAAAAATCATGTCGAGCGGCAGATAGGTGTTTTTCATCCACATCTGGATCGGCTGCTCGACGCCAAAGTCGAACAGCATGCCGCGGTCCTGAGGCATCGAGCGGCGATACATCAGCCCGCGCTCGCGCCCGACCTCGGTGCGCATCACCTCAACGAGGAAGGCGTGCGGCCCGGTCGGCGTGACAATCTCGAGCGGTTCGAGCTTTGCGCCCGCGCTATCAGCGACAGCGCGCAGCGCGGCAAACGGCTGCCCCAACATAAAAATCACAGCCAGCAGAAATGACGCGGTCGCCAAGCGCGCTGGCGCGCGCCGTGAGGAAATCCTGAAAAACCGCATCGGCAAACTCGGGCAGCAGATCGCGTCGCGCTCAAACCTTTCAGCCTAGAGCGCCACCTTGCGCTCTAAACCCCAGAAGCGGATCACGGTCATCATCTGGAGCGCTTCAATATCATCGCGATCTAATGCGTCAAAGGCGCGGCGGCGTTGAGCGTGCGCACTTCCGCCGCCATCAGACCTTTCGGCCCGTCGCCGAAACGAACCAGCAGGCTTTCGCCCGGGCGCAATTCGCCGATGCCATAGTGCCGCAAGGTCTCGATATGGATGAAAATATCCTCGGTGCCATCGCCCCGCGTCAGAAAGCCAAATCCCTTCATGCGGTTGAACCATTTCACGACGACGATCTCGAAGCCGCTGCTCGGAGCGACATGGACATGGGTTCGCGGCCGACCTTCGCAAGGGCGCGTCGGCGGCGCGTCCATCGAATTGATTTTCAGGACTTGAAGCCCTTTCGCCCGCTGCGTGGCTTCGCAAACGATTCGCGCTCCCTCGTGGGCAGCCTCATAGCCGTCGCGCCGCAAAATCGTGACGTGCAAGAGCACATCGGGTCCGCCGCCGTCGGGCGTGATGAAGCCATAGCCCTTGATGACGTCGAACCATTTGATCTCGCCGCTGATCTCGACGAGGCTTTCTGGCTTTAACGGGCCGCTTTCGATCACGGCCTCGCGGCGAACAAGCGGCTTTTCGTCCAAGAAGCACCTGTTTCGGAATGCCGCCTTAGGGCTTTAAGAATCGGTTCCGACGCGGCGATCGGGCGCAAAGGATATCATCGCTTGGGCAAAGCGACAGCCGCCTCCCGCAGGAATGTGTGGACGGACCGCGGACCTGCCGCGCCCTATGCGGCGAAGGGCTGAAAAATGTCACCGATGTCGCCCCGCAGGACGAGGTCGGCTTCGGCGTCGAGCGGCGTCTCCTCGCCATTGATGATGACGAGCCGCGCATCGCGTTCGCGAGCGAGCAGCGGGAAGGCGGCGGCGGGATAGACCACAAGCGACGAGCCAATGGCGAGAAACAGGTCGCAGGCGACGCTCGCCTTGTAAGCCCGCGCCAGCGCCTCCTTGGGCATTTGCTGACCGAAGGAGATCGTCGCCGATTTGACGACGCCGCCGCATGCGGCGCAAACGGGCGCGGCGCCGCTCGCCTCGAAAGCGCGCCGAATCGGGAGCAGTTCGTAACGCGCACCGCAGGACAGACAACTCGCGTAAGAGCCATTGCCATGCAATTCGATAATGCGCTCGGCAGGCACGCCCGAAGCCTGGTGAAGATTGTCGATGTTCTGCGTGATGATGCTGCCGGCCTTGCCGCTGGCGACGAGACCGGCGAGGGCGTAATGGCCGCGGCCGGGCGCGGCATGGGCATAAAGATCGTCGAGCGCGAATTTTCTCCGCCAGGCTTCCTCGCGCATCAGGACGTCCGACAGAAAGAGGTCGAACTCGATCGGCCTCAGGCGCCGCCAGGGCGAATCTTTGGAGCGAAAATCAGGCACCCCGCATTCCGTCGAGATGCCGGCGCCCGTGAACGCCGCGATATGGCCGGCGGCCTCGATCAAATCTCCGAGCGCGGCCTGCGCCGTCTGAAGGTCCGTTACCAGCAACCCTCGCCTCCTCCCTGCCCCGCCTTTGCAGTCAACGCGGGAACGCTGCCGCGTTTTGAAATAAAACGTGACCACGCGGCTGTCAGCCGCAGCCTAGACACTTCATCGTCGAACATCTATCGACGGCTCCTTTCGATTATTTCATTCTGGCAAGTTCGGTGTCGATGACGCGGAAAACGTCTCTCCTTCCTCAGCTCGCGATAGCAACCGGGCTAATCGGGCTCATCATCTGGCTGGAAATCAAGCATCCCGTGACGCAGTTCCGCGTGTGGACCTTTCTTGGCGCCAGCCTGCTGCTGGCAAATCTGGCGTTCGCCCTGAAAGGGCGCGGGCGGGATGTCGCGATCGCCCTGACCGCCCTTGGCGTCGGCCTGACCCTCGCGGAGGGCGTGGCGATCGCCATGCAGCAAGGCGGCGGTCTAGACATCACGCGGGGCTGGTCGGTGCGTCAGCCGACTATGGGCTGGGGCCCCGACAAGCCGGGAGTCTATCATGCCGAGATGCGCGCCCCGAAAACCAACGCGCTGATCTACAAAGCCGATTATACGATCGATTCCAATCTCTTGCGTAAAACGGACTCTGCCACAAATGGGCCGGCCATCGTGTTCTTCGGCGATTCCTATACGTTTGGCGACGGCATTCAGGACAATGAAACGCTGCCCCAGGTGTTCGCTAATTCGCTGAATCAGAAGCAACGCGTCCTGAACCTTGGCTTTACCGGCTATGGACCGCAGCAGTTCCTGCGCGAGATGGAGACCTCTCGCTTCGATGAGCTTATCGGTCCGGATCCAAAACTGTTCATTTTCCTGACCGCCCCGTGGCACGCTGAGCGAACCGCCTGCAAGGCTTATTGGACGGCGCATGCGCCCTTGTACAAGGTCGAAAACGGTCATGTCGTCTTCACCGGCCAATGTGACGAAGGCGGCAAGCTTTGGCTTCGTGAATGGCTGCAGAATTCCGTCGCCTATCGCACTCTGACCGAGCCATATCGCCACATGGTCAGCCGTGACGATGTCGAGCTCTATGTCCGGATTCTCGAGGCAGCCGTCATTATGGCGAAGCAAAAATACGGAGTCGCCACCCTGATTCCCTATTTGCGCGTTCCGTCCGACTATCTGGCGGCTTCGGGCTTTACCAATGAGGCGATCATGGCGCGTCTTACCGCCGCCGGGGCGATTGTCCTTGACGCCTCGCTCAAGGCCGAGGCGGCCGCGGGGCAAGTGATTACGATCAAGGGCGACGGCCATCCGACGCCCTTCGCCAATGTCCGCCGCGCCGAGATGATCAAGGCCTATCTCGAGAAAAATATGGCCGGCGTTCTTCTGTCAAATGTGGATTAGAGCTGCGCTTTGCGGCTCGTCTGCCTGTCGCCCGGCGCGAACGAACAGGCACAGCCCTTTGGGACTAGAGCAGGTTCGTTGGGCCAAAAATCATTCGCCAGCGGTAGAAAAACGCCGCCCGGCGGATTCAAGCAATCTCGAGCGCCCTTGACGGAACACCGTTAAGCGGCGAGGACCTTCGGCCTGCGCATGTTCCGTCTTGGACCGTGGCGCTCCGGCGCCGCCTTGATCCTCAAGACCGGAACGCGCATCGCCTCAGGGCCAACAGGAGTGTTTCACCCTGAACAAGATCGATCCCTCGTCCAATTGGGCGCATAGACTGCGTTTCGGCTTGCTGACGCCGCGCTTCATCTCTATCGCCCTGCGCCTTGCCGCGGTTCCTGCGCTGATTGCGCTGATCCTGCATGTAGAGGCGAGCCATTCGCCGGCGCTGTTCCGCCTGGTCAGCTACTCGCTTCTGTTTCCGCTGTTTGCGATCGTCGCCTCCCTGCTGCGCGGCTTTGCACGCAATTGCGCAATCGTGCTGGCTTCAGTGGCGTTGGGGTTAAGCGTGATGGAAGCGGCCGCCACCTTCCTTGAACCCAAGCAAATCGTGATCACGACCGATGGCTGGAACGGCCGCAGGCCAATCCTTGGATGGGCGCCGCAGCGCCTCGGCGTGTATCATTCAGAACGCATCGACCCAAAGACCGGGGCCGTCATCTACAGCGCCGATTACACGATCGACGCCAATCTCCTGCGTAAAACTCAATCGGGAGACGCCAATCCGACCATCGTCTTCGTCGGCGATTCCTTCACTTTCGGCCTCGGCGTCAATGACGCCGACACCATGCCGCAGCAATTCGCCGATCTCATCCAGCGCAAACAGCGTGTGCTCAATCTCGGGTTTACCGGCTATGGCCCGCAGCATTTCCTGCGCGAGATGCAGGCTGGGCTGTTCGATCAGGTCATCGGTCCCGATCCCGGCGTTTTCGTCTTCCTGACGTCGCCCTGGCACGCCGAGCGGACGTCCTGCAAGGCGTCGTGGGTCATCGACGGGCCGCGCTACGAGATCGAAAGCGGGAAGCTTGTCGACAAGGGGCAATGCTATGAAGGGGACGCGCTGAAGTTGCGACAGTTCATGGAAAGCAGCGCGCTCTACCGCTTTGCGCTACAGCCTTACCGTAGCACCATCACAGCAAAGGATGTCGAGGGCTATATCGCGATCATTCTCGCGGCGGTCGATCTCGCCAAGACGAAATATCACGCGCCGACGATCGTCCCCTATCTGAACGGGCATGGATATCTCGCCCAGACCGGCTTCACCGATGCGACGATCATCGAACGCTTGAAGCAGGGCGGCGCCATGGTTATCGACGCTTCGCTCGAGAAGGAGCTGGCCGAAGGGCAGCCTTTGATTATCAAAGGCGACGGACACCCAACCGCCCTCGCCCATCGCCTGCGGATGGAGGCGCTAAAGGCCTATATCGAGCAAAATCTGCCGGGCGTTCTGGTGCCGAAAGCGAATTGAGCGCCTTGCGACGGGAAGCGCTTTCGCGAGTTCATGACTCGTGAAAGCGGCTCTCTGTCAGTCAAGTTCGAAGGCGTTCTTGTAATCGAGTTTCAACGCAGGGTTCTGTTGGTCCTTGGCGAGGATGCAATTGCCGACCGCCAGAAACTCGATCTCGCTGCCCATGAAGCAACGGAACGCGTCTTCCGGCGTATTGACGATCGGCTCGCCGCGGACATTGAAACTCGTATTGATCAGCACAGGACAGCCGGTTAACGCCTTGAAGCGGCTGATCAGCGCGTGATAGCGCGGATTGGTTTCTTCATGCACCGTCTGGACGCGGGCGGAATAGTCGACATGCGTGACCGCCGGAATGTCGGACCGCTGTATATTCAACTTGTCGATGCCAAACAGCGCCTCCTCCGCATCCGACATCTTGCGGCAGCGTTCTGACTTCACCGGAGCGACGAGCAGCATATAGGGCGAATCGACGTCGAGTTCGAACCAGTCCGCCACGTCCTCGCGCAGTACGGACGGCGCGAAGGGCCGGAAACTCTCGCGATATTTAACCTTGAGATTGAGCGCCTTCTGCATCGTCGGCGAACGCGGATCGCCAAGGATCGAGCGATTGCCCAGAGCGCGCGGCCCGAACTCCATCCGTCCCTGATGCCAGCCGACCGCCTGTCCGGCGGCAAGCGCGGCGGCGGTCTTCTCGATGAGATGGTCATCGTCGACAACGGAAAACACCGCTCCTGCCGCGGTCAGCCGCGCTTCGATGTCGGCCTGCTCATAGCTCGGGCCGAGATAGGCGCCCTGCATGGCGTCCGGCTTTTTCACGCTCTTTTGTGCGCCAGCCGGCTTTTCATCGAAATACACGGCGAGCGCGGCGCCGAGCGCGCCGCCGGCGTCGCCGGCCGCAGGTTGCACAAAAATATTATCGAAACGACCGTCGCGCAAAATCTTCCCATTGGCGACGCAATTCAGCGCGACGCCGCCGGCAAGGCAGAGATTGCGCGAAGCCCCGGCCTCCGCAGCGAGCGCGCGCGTCAACCGCAGTACGATTTCCTCGGTCGCCGCCTGCACCGAGGCGGCGAGATCCATATGGCGCTGATCGAGCGGATCGGCGGCGCTGCGCGCCGGCCCCCCGAAGAGGTCGTCGAACCGGCCGTTGGTCATGGTGAGGCCGGTCGAATAGCCGAAGTAATCCTGGTTCAGCCGGAACGAGCCGTCATCCTTGACGTCGACGAGATGCTCGAAAATCTCCTTGGCGAACCGCGGCTCGCCATAGGGCGCAAGCCCCATGACCTTGTATTCGCCGGAGTTGACCTTGAAGCCGGTATAATAGGTGAAGGCGGAGTAAAGCAGGCCGAGCGAATGGGGAAAGTGGATTTCCTTGGTGATTTTCAAGGATTCGCCTTCGCCGACCGCCGCCGAAGTCGTCGCCCATTCGCCGACGCCGTCCATCGTCAGCACAGTCGCGTCGCGGAACGGCGACGGAAAATAGGCCGAGGCCGCATGCGAAAAATGATGTTCGCTGAACCGAAGCTTCGCCTTGTCGCCGAGGGCGGGGTCGATCTCCTTCAGGGCGCGAATCAGAAGATCGCGCTGAAACAGCTTTTCGCCAATCCACAGCGGCATCGCTTTGCGGAACGAGGCGAAGCCGTTCGGCGCAAAAGCCAGATAGGTTTCAACAAGCCGCTCGAATTTCAGGAAAGGCTTTTCATAAAAGACGATGCGATCGACAGCACCAGCCGACGCTTTCGCTTCGCTAAGGCAATAGCGAATTGCGTTGGCCGGAAAATCCGGATCGTGCTTCTTGCGGGTGAAGCGCTCCTCCTGCGCGGCGGCGAGAATCTCGCCGTCGCGAATCAGTGCGGCCGCGCTGTCGTGGTAGAAGGCCGAAACGCCGAGAACGAGCATCGCGTCAGAACAACGTGTAGATGAAGGGAGCGACGGCAGAGCCCTGGCTCAGCACGAACAACCCGCCGAAGATCAAAAAGAGAGCCAGCAGCGGCAGCAGCCAGAACTTCTTTCTGGCTCCGAGAAATTCGAAAAGTTCTGCAATGATCGACATGGCTGCTCCTCAGAATTGCTTGGTCATGCCGCCCTGACCGGAGCCGGGTTCGCGGTCGATCCAATAGGTGGCGGCGTCGGGTTTGAGTTCGAGGCTGAGCAGGTCAGCGCCCCGTTTGCGCATGATCCAGCCAAGCGGCGTCACCGCGCCGAAAAACATCAAACCCATTACAAGCGGGTTCACGATGCGATTCAAAAGCAGACCGAGCTTGAACCAAGCGCGATTAAGCGGATCGAGCCGCTCTGGCGCGACCATCGCGACCGCTGCGAACAGGACGGCAACGATCAGCAGTATCCAGCGCGGCGAGTGGCCATGAATGAGAGGCAAAAAGGAGAAGACCGCGAAGATCGCCGCGAAGGTCATTCCGAATTTCCGATTGGACCCCAGCACGACCTTTCGGAAGCTGGCGACATTTTCATGGGTCTGCATGGGCTTGTGCTTCGTCCTCGGGAAAGTTGTCGGGAGGTCCTGATACGCCCCCTGACTGCAGCCAGCCGCTTCGCGCCTGCCGACAACACAACGGCGCGCCCTATATGGAAATGGACTATGGCGTAAGTTCGAGCCTATCGAATCGCGAGTCTTTTGTCATTTCCCCGCCGTCAAAACAAGTCCAAAGCGGCGAGGCCATTTCCCCGGCTATCGGCCCAAGCTGACGCCGATCGAATAATTCTGCTCGATTCAAGCGAGGCCGCAGCAATTGTGTGCTAAAGCCTACAAAAATAGTGGACATTTGACGAAAGGGCGCCTATGTGCGTGGCGCATGAGGCTGAAAAGTTGCAGTGTCTCCAAGCTGGAATTATGCGCTAAATTCTTGGAATCGATGATTTTCATGATTCTTGATCGGGCGTGTTCAGAATCAGATGTGCTCAAAAAACGTGACGCGAGCGCGATCCTGTCCAAAAACGCGCGCATGGGGATTTGATGCTCACCAAAAAAGGCAAATATGGTTTGAAGGCCATGGTCCATCTTGCCGGCTATCTTCCCGGCGAAGCGACCTTGGTAACGGACATTGCGACGGCGAATCAAATCCCGAAGAAGTTTCTCGACACGATCCTCGGCGAATTGCGCAACGCCGGCTTCGTCAATTCGAAGAAAGGCAAAGGTGGCGGCTATACGCTGGCCCGTCCGGCGCATCAGATCAAGGTCGGCCACATCGTTCGCGTGCTCGATGGCCCTTTGGCGCCGATCCAATGCGCCAGCGCCACGTCGTACCGGCGATGCGACGATTGCACGGACGAGAAGCGGTGCGGCGTTCGACTGATCATGCTCGAGGCGCGCAATGCGATAGCGGAGGTGCTCGACAACCGCACTCTGGCCGAAATGCGCGCGCTGACCCAAAGCGACGACGCGCGCCTCATGTATTACATTTGATTGAGGTTTTTTGCGGCGGCTGATCGACGCTTTTGTCGATCAGCGCTTGGAAAGCCAGCCTAAAATCGCTCAGGAAGCGAGCGCCTTTTCGATGGCAGCGGAGACGTCGTCGATTGGGGCCATGCCATCCACGGCCTTGAGCGCGCCCTTGCCCGCATAGAAAGCCGATACCGGCGCCGTTTGCGCATGGTAGGATTCAAGCCGTTTCTTGAAGGCTTCGGGATTGTCGTCAGCTCGAATCGTTTCGCCTCTGGCGAGGCATTCCTGCGCCCGGTTCTCGATGCGGGCGAGAAGCGGCTTGTCATCGACTTTGAGCTCGATCACCGCGTCAAGCTTCATATTCTTCTTGATGAGGATATCGGCGAGCGCTTCAGCCTGTTTCACCGTCCGTGGAAAGCCATCGAGGATGAACCCCTCCTTGGCGTCCGGCTCGTCGATACGATCGGCGATGATGCCGACGACGACTTCATCGGGAACAAGACCGCCGGCGTCCATGATCGCCTTGGCCTTCAGGCCGACCGGAGTGCCCGCCTTCACGGCGGCGCGCAGCATGTCTCCGGTCGATAATTGCGGGATGTTGAACTTCTGCTGGAGGCGCGTCGATTGCGTCCCCTTTCCGGCCCCAGGCGGACCCAGAAAAACTAGCCTCATTTTCGTCTCCCCCGCAATTTTGCTTTTTTGACGAGCCCTTCATATTGGTGCGCCTGGAGGTGCCCGAGCACCTGCGCCACCGTGTCCATGGTGACGCTCACAACAATAAGAAGCGATGTGCCGCCAAAGTAGAACGGAAGCGCGGCGTAGGAAATAAGCATTTCGGGCAATAGACAAATCACGGCGAGATAGGCGGCGCCGATCACGGTGATCCGCATCAATATGGTGTCAATATATTGCGCGGTGCGCTCGCCGGGCCTTATCCCGGGAATGAAGCCGCCGTGCTTCTTCAGATTGTCGGCCGTCTCCACCGGATTGAAGACGATCGCCGTGTAAAAGAACGCGAAGAAGACGATCAGGCCGACATAGGCGACCATGTAGAGCGGGCGGCCATGGGCGAGATAGCTTGAGAACAGGGCGACGACTCCGCTCTGATTCTGCGAGAAATTGGCGATCGTCGTCGGCAGCAGCAGCAATGAAGAGGCGAAGATCGGCGGAATGACGCCAGCCGTATTCAGCTTCAGCGGCAGGAAGGAGGTCTGACCTTCATAAACCTTGTTGCCCTGCTGCCGCTTTGGATAGGTGATCAGGAGCCGCCTCTGCGCCCGCTCCATGAACACGATAAAGGCGATCACGCCGACAGACATCACGAGAACGCCGATGATCAGGCCAGTCGAAATCGCGCCCTGTCGCCCGAGCTCCAGCGTATTGATGATCGCCGAGGGGAAGGCTGCGACGATGCCGGCGAAAATGATCAGCGAGGAGCCGTTGCCGATGCCGCGTGATGTGATCTGCTCGCCAAGCCACATCAGGAACATCGTGCCGCCAAGCAGCGTCAGAACCGTCGACAGGCGAAAGAACCAGCCGGGATCGGTGACAACGCCCTGCTGGCTCTCAAGCCCGACAGCGATGCCATAGGCCTGGAACGCCGCCAGAACGACCGTCAGATAACGGGTGTATTGATTGATGACCTTTCGGCCGGATTCGCCCTCTTTCTTCAGCGCCTCAAGCGTCGGAATGACCGACGTCAGCAGCTGGATGATAATCGAGGCCGAGATATAGGGCATGATATTGAGCGCAAAGATCGCCATGCGCTGCACGGCGCCGCCCGCGAACATGTTGAAGAGTTCGAGAACGCCCTGCTTGTGATTGGTGAAATTCGCCTCGAACGCGGCTGGGTCGATGCCGGGAAGCGGAATATACGTGCCCAGCCGAAACACGATCAGCGCGCCGAGTGTGAACCAAATGCGCTTCTTGAGCTCTTCGGCCTTACCGAAGGCGCTCCAATTGACGTTTGCCGCAAGCTGTTCCGCAGCCGATACCATCTCGTCTCCTCGGGCGCCTTACGCCGGAATGCCGTCTTTGGACCTCCGCATCAGCTGGCGGCAGAAGCGCCCGCCAATGGCGTCCGCCGCGCGGCGCGTGCCTGACGCGCGAAGGAGGGTGACCGCGCCCGCCAATGTAGGGTTGCAAGCGATCGTTCGCCAGCTTCAGGTCCGACGCACTCCGCATGGAACGGGCGCGCCGAACCCCTTATAGGTCAGGCCGGAGACGATCAAAAGCCCTCCCCTACGGTTCGCCGTCCTGGATGAATGACGGCGGCGCAGGCGCGCGAGTCTTCGCGTCTCGCGGCGAATTACGCCTCGGCAGACGCTGTCGGCGCCTCGGGTGTCCGCTTCAGGAGTTCAATCGAGCCGCCTGACGCCTCAATGGCGGCGACGGCGCTTTTCGACGCTGCGGCGACCTGGAAGGACAGCTTCGCCTTGAGTTCGCCGACGCCAAGAATCTTGACGCCGTCCCGCGGCTTCGAGATGAGGCCGGAGGCGATCAGCGACTCATTGGTGACGACCACAGCAGCGTCAATCCGGCCGGCGTCAACCGCCTCCTGGAGGCGCCCGAGATTGATCTCATTATAGTCAAGCCCGAAGGGATTGTAGAAGCCGCGCTTCGGCAAACGCCGGTGCAGCGGCATCTGGCCGCCCTCAAAGCCCTTGATAGCGACGCCGGTGCGCGCCTTCTGACCTTTGACGCCGCGGCCACAGGTCTTGCCCTTGCCCGAGCCAATGCCGCGGCCGACGCGCATGCGCGACTTCGACGAGCCGGGATTGTCCTGAATTTCATTGAGTTTCATAGCTATATCCTCGATGGCCGCGGCTTCAGTCGTTTTCGACGACGCGCACGAGATGCGCGACCTTGGCGATCATGCCGCGTACGGCGGGCGTATCTTCAAGCGCGGCACGGCGGCGGATCTTGTTGAGCTTCAGCCCCTTAAGAGTCGCACGCTGGTCAGACGGACGCCCGATCGGGCTCCGGATCTGCTCGACGATCACCTTGGGCAAGGTTTTGGCGGTCATCATAGGTTCCTTAAGCTTCGCTCACGGCTTCTGCCTCGCCGCCCGGACGGCGACCCTGCAGAACGGACACTTTAAGGTTACGCCGCGCAGCGACGGCGCGCGGCGAATCCTGTCGGCCAAGCGCGTCGAACGTCGCCCGCACCATGTTGTAAGGGTTCGACGACCCCTGCGACTTGGCGACGACGTCATGCATGCCGAGCGTCTCGAAAATCGCGCGCATCGGACCGCCGGCGATGATGCCGGTGCCGGCCGGGGCGGCGCGCAAAACAACGCGTCCCGCGCCATGGCGTCCATTGACGTCATGATGCAGGGTGCGTCCCTCGCGCAGCGGCACGCGGATCAGCGAACGCTTGGCCGACTCGGTCGCCTTGCGGATCGCTTCCGGCACCTCGCGAGCCTTGCCATGGCCGAAGCCGACGCGGCCCTTCTGGTCGCCGACGACGACGAGCGCGGCGAAACCGAACCTGCGGCCGCCCTTCACCACTTTGGCGACGCGATTGATATGGACCAGGCGGTCCATGAATTCGCTGTCGCGCTCCTCGCGGTCGCGGCCGCGGCCGCCTTCACCCTCACGCGCCATCTGTTTGTTCCATCTTCACGTCGGTTGTCCGTTGCGCCTCGCCGGCGGCGGAGACTGGCTCGCCCGCTGGCGCTCCGGCTTTAGAAATTGAGGCCGCCTTCGCGGGCGCCTTCGGCCAGCGCCTTGACGCGGCCATGGTAAAGATACGACCCACGATCGAATACGACGTCGGTGACGCCGGCGGCGGTCGCCCGCTCGGCGATCAGCTTGCCGATCGCCCGCGCCGCTTCGACATCCGCGCCCGTTTTCAGGCTTTCGCGAGCGCTCTTTTCGAGCGATGAGGCGGCGGCCAGAGTCAGGCCGGCCTCGTCATCGATGATCTGGCAATAGATCTGCTTCGACGAGCGGAACACCGAAAGCCTTGGCTTGCCATAGGCGCGCGCGCGCAAGGTGCGCCTAACGCGCGCCCGCCGACGGTCTGTCGCCTTATTGTCCTGCGCCATAGCTGGCTCCTCTATCCTTCAAATTACTTCTTCTTGCCTTCCTTGCGGAAGATGAATTCGCCAGCGTATTTGACGCCCTTGCCCTTATAGGGTTCGGGCGGGCGCAGCGCGCGGATTTCAGATGCGATCTGTCCCACCTGACGCTTGTCGATCCCTGAGATCGCGACCTCGGTCGGCTTCGCCGCGACGATCGAAATGCCGTCCGGAATGGGAAAACTGACGTCATGGCTGAAGCCCAGCGAGAGCTGGAGATTCTTGCCGGACACCGCGGCCTTGTAGCCGACGCCGGTGATCTCGAGCTTGCGCTCGAAGCCCTTTGACACGCCGACGACGAGATTATTCACCATGGAGCGCGTCATGCCCCACATGGCGCGCGCGCGCTTCGTCTCATTGCGCGGCGACACCTCAATGCCGCCGTCGCCGAGAACGACGGTGACGTCTTCCGGTGCAGCGAAAGAGAGCTGCCCCTTGCCGCCCTTCACCGAGATCAGCTGCCCATTGATGTTGGCCGTCACCCCGGAGGGAATCGCGACCGGCTTCTTTCCGATACGAGACATAATTGAAACTTCCTCGTTTCTTTCGGTCAGAAGACCCTGCAGAGAACTTCGCCGCCAACATTGGCTTCGCGCGCAGCGTGATCCGCCATGACGCCCTTCGGCGTCGAGACGATCGTGATGCCAAGGCCGTTCGCCACACGCGGCATGGCGTCGACGGCGGCATAGACGCGCCGGCCCGGTTTCGAAACGCGCTGAATCTCGCGGATCACCGGCAGACCGTCGAAATATTTGAGCTCGACTTCGAACTCGGTGCGGCCATTGCCATATTCGGTCGTCGAATAGCCGCGAATATAGCCTTCCGACTGCAGCACGTCGAGAACATGGGCGCGCAGCCGCGAGCCCGGCGTCTGCACCTTGCCCTTGCGGCGCATCTGCGCGTTACGGATACGGGTGAGCATATCGCCCAATGGATCGTTGACAGCCATGATCCCGCTCCTACCAGCTCGACTTGACGAGGCCGGGAATGAGGCCCTGCGACCCCAGCTCCCGTAACGCGATGCGCGACATCTTCATCTTGCGCGTGAAAGCGCGCGGACGGCCGCTGACCTCGCAACGATTGCGCACGCGGACGGCCGACGAATTGCGCGGCAGTTCGGCAAGCTTGAGGCGCGCCTCGAAACGCTCCTCAACATTGAGGCTCTTGTCGTCGGCGATCGCCTTGAACCGGGCGCGCCGCGCGGCATATTGCTTCACCAGCTTCTGCCTGTGCTTGTTCTTCTCAATCGAGCTTTTCTTCGCCATAAACCTCTACCCCTGGTCGCCGCGTCTGAAACGTATCCGTTTCACTGCCGGAACGGGAAGTTGAATGCGCGCAACAGAGCGCGCGCCTCTTCGTCGGTCTTCGCCGTGGTGCACACGATGATGTCCATCCCGACGACGTTCTCCACCTGATCATAGTTGATCTCGGGGAAGATAATGTGCTCCTTGATGCCCATGGCGTAATTGCCGCGTCCATCGAAGCTTTTCGGGTTCAGCCCGCGGAAGTCGCGAATGCGCGGCAGCGCGATCGTCACGAGACGATCGAGAAACTCGTACATCCTTGTCTTGCGCAAGGTGACCTTGGCGCCGATCGGCATGTTCTCCCGCACCTTGAAGGTCGCGATCGCCTTGCGGGCGTGCGTGATCACCGGCTTCTGACCCGCGATCAGTCCGAGATCAGCTGCGGCCAGCGTCACCTTCTTGGTGTCGTTGACCGCCTCGCCGACGCCCATGTTGAGGACGATCTTCTCGATCGTCGGCACTTCGAGCGGGTTCTTATAGCCAAACTGCTCGATCAGCTGCGACCGCACGACCTCTTCATAGTGCTTCTTGAGACGCGGCGCGTAATCGGCCGGCAGGGCGAGATCGGACGCCGAGGCCGTCGGACCCGCCGCGCGCTCGCGCCCGCCGCCGCCTTCAGCCTTGGCGGTCGCCTTGACGGCCGACTTCGCGCCCTTGGCCGGCGTCTTGGCGTCCTTGCCGCCCTTGGAAGCGGCTCCCTTGCCGCCCTTCCCTGCTTTGGAATCAGCCATCTATCACGTCTCCGGAACGCTTCGCGAAGCGAACCTTGCGGCCGTCTTCGAGAACCTTGAAACCGACGCGCGTCGGCTTGCCGTCCTTCGGATCAGCGACCGCGAGGTTCGACAATTGAATAGCCGCCTCCTTGGAGACGATGCCGGCTTCCTGCTGCGCAGTCTGCCGCTGGTGGCGCTTGACAAGATTGACGCCGCGAACGAGGGCGCGGTCTTCCTTCGGAATGACCTGCAGCACTTCGCCCGACCGGCCCTTGTCGCGTCCGACCAGTACGACGACCTTGTCGCCCTTCTTGATCTTCGCCGCCATCACAGCACCTCCGGCGCGAGCGAGATGATCTTCATCTGGTTGCGCGCGCGGAGTTCGCGCGGCACTGGTCCAAAGATGCGCGTGCCGATCGGCTCGGCCTGGTTATTGATCAGCACCGCCGCGTTGGAATCGAAGCGGATCACCGAACCGTCGGCGCGCTTGATGTCCTTGGCGGTGCGAACCACCACGGCCTTCATCACATCGCCCTTCTTGACGCGGCCGCGCGGAATCGCCTCCTTGACGGAGACGACAATAATATCGCCAACTCCGGCATATTTGCGCTTGGAGCCGCCGAGCACCTTGATGCACATCACGCGGCGCGCGCCGGAATTATCCGCGACGTCGAGATTTGTCTGCATCTGGATCATCGTTTCATACCTTTCTAGTCAGACCGGTTTCCGGCGGCGCCCGTTGCGCTCCGGACTACGTCTGAAGGAGGCGAACCCCCTTTAGCATTCCTGCAATCTTCAGCCCTGGGCTTGCGCCGCCGGCAGCACGATCCAGCGCTTCAGCTTCGACATCGGCTTCGTCTCTTCGATCGACACCGTATCGCCGACCTTGAAGGCCTTCGTCTCGTCATGCGCGTGATAGTTCTTCGAGCGCCGCACCGTCTTCTTCAGAAGCGGATGCGTGAACCTGCGCTCGACCTTCACGACGATGGTCTTTTCCTGCTTGTCGCTCACGACGACGCCCTGGAGAATTCGCTTCGGCATAGTCTTTCAAACCTATTCTTTTCGGACCGGCGAGAGCCGGAAGGAAGCCTATTTTGCGGCCGCGCCGCGCTGCTGCGCCGCGATCGTCTTCAGACGGGCGATATCGCGCCGCACGACGCGCACGCGCGCGGTATTCTCGAGCTGACCTGTGGCGCGCCGGAAGCGGAGATTGAACTGCTCCTTCTTGAGGTTCAAAATCTCCTGCTCGATCTGATCGCCGGTCATGACCTTGAGGTCGGCCAAACGCTGGGTTCCCTTCATCGCCGCTCCTCCTATTCCTGAATGCGCTGAATGAAGCGCGTCTTGATCGGCAGCTTCGCCGAGGCTAACTGCAGCGCCTCACGGGCGAGATCGACCGGCACGCCGTCGAGCTCGAACATGATGCGCCCCGGGGCGACGCGGACGGCCCAAAGTTCCGGGGCGCCCTTGCCCTTACCCATACGCACTTCGGTCGGCTTCTTCGACACCGGCACGTCCGGGAAGATGCGGATCCAGACACGGCCGGCGCGCTTCATATGGCGCGTCATGGCGCGGCGGGCCGCCTCGATCTGCCGCGCGGTAATCCGCTCGGGCTCGAGCGCCTTCAGTCCGAACTGACCGAAGCTCAATTCGAATCCGCCTTTGGCCGCGCCGTGAATGCGGCCCTTGAAGGCCTTGCGGAATTTGGTGCGCTTGGGTTGCAGCATAGTCAAAAACTCTCAGATGTTCGCGCAGCTCAAGCCGCGTCGCGGTCGCGCCTGCGTCGATCGCCGCCGCCGCCGCCGTGATCCTGCTCGGCCATTTTCTTGTCCTGGGCCATCGGATCATGCTCAAGGATTTCACCCTTGAAAATCCAGACCTTGATCCCGCAGGCGCCATAGGCCGTATGCGCCGTCGCGGTGCCGTAATCGACGTCAGCGCGGAGCGTATGC
The DNA here is from genome assembly GCF_002891535.1 of Methylocella silvestris. Taxonomy (GTDB): domain Bacteria; phylum Pseudomonadota; class Alphaproteobacteria; order Rhizobiales; family Beijerinckiaceae; genus Methylocapsa; species Methylocapsa silvestris_A. Next base: position 17,293 of record NZ_PDZR01000019.1, read on the forward strand.
AGCGGCACGCGGCCCTCGCGATACCACTCAAGACGCGCGATCTCGGCGCCGCCGAGACGGCCGGAGCAGTTGATGCGGATGCCTTCCGCGCCAAGCCGCATGGCCGATTGAACCGCGCGCTTCATGGCGCGCCTAAAAGCGACGCGGCGCTCGAGCTGCTGTGCGATCGAATCCGCGACAAGCGTCGCGTCGATCTCGGGCTTGCGCACCTCGACGATGTTGATGAGGACTTCGCTGTCCGTCATCTTGGCGACGAGCTTGCGGATCTTGTCGATGTCCGCGCCCTTCTTGCCGATCACGACGCCGGGACGGGCCGAATGGATCGTCACGCGGCACTTCTTGTGCGGACGCTCAATGATGATCTTGGAGACAGCCGCCTGCTTCAAGGTCTTCATCAAGGCCGCACGGATCGCCATGTCCTCGTGCAACAGCTTGCCGTATTCGTTCTTGCCGGCGAACCAGCGCGAATCCCAGGTGCGGTTGATGCCGAGCCGAAGGCCGATCGGGTTGACTTTCTGTCCCATCTTCTCTCCTCAGGCCTGCGCCGCTACGACGACTTCGCGCAGTACGATCGTCAAATGCGAAAAAGGCTTCTGGATCTTGCCAGACCGGCCGCGCGCCCGCGGGCTGAAGCGCTTCATCACCAGCGCCTTGCCGACGAAAGCCTCGGCGACGACGAGATCGTCGACTTCGAGACTGTGATTGTTTTCCGCGTTGGCGATGGCCGACTCCAGCGTCTTGCGGACGTCGAAGGCCGCCCGCTTGCGCGAGAATTCGAGCTCGGCGAGAGCGCGCTCGACCTTCTTGCCGCGAATGAGCTGCGCAAGCAGATTGAGCTTTTGCGGGCTGATGCGCAGCATCCGCGCGACAGCCTTCGCCTCGTTATCCTTGAGCGCGCGCGGGGTCTTCTCTTTGGACATGATTAGCCTCTCCTGGCTTTCTTGTCCGCCGAATGACCGTGAAAGGTCCGCGTCGGAGAAAATTCGCCGAACTTATGGCCAATCATCTCTTCGGTCACATTGACCGGGACATGCTTGTGGCCGTTGTAGACGCCGAACGTCAGTCCGACGAACTGCGGCAGGATGGTGGAGCGGCGGCTCCAGATCTTGATGACTTCGGAGCGGCCAGTGGCGCGCGAGGCATCCGCCTTCTTCAGCAGATAGCCGTCGACGAACGGGCCCTTCCAGATCGAGCGAGCCATGGTCAGCCCTTCTTCTTGCTTTTGTGACGCGAGGTCACGATGAATTTCGTGGTGGACTTGTTCGAGCGCGTCTTCTTGCCCTTGGTCGGCTTGCCCCAGGGGGTCACCGGATGACGTCCGCCCGAGGTGCGGCCTTCGCCGCCGCCGTGCGGATGATCGACCGGGTTCATGGTGACGCCGCGGTTATGCGGACGCCGGCCAAGCCAGCGGCTGCGTCCGGCCTTGCCGATCGAGGCGTTCATGTGGTCGGGGTTCGACACCGCGCCGACCGTCGCGAAGCATTGCCCGTGAATCAGGCGCTGTTCACCGGAGTTGAGGCGAATGATGACATAGCCCTGATCGCGGCCGACCACCTGAGCGAAGGTTCCGGCCGAGCGTACCATGGCGCCGCCCTTGCCGATCTTCATCTCGATGTTATGCACGATCGTGCCGACCGGCATGCTGGCGAGCGGCATCGCATTGCCCGGCTTGACGTCGGCCTGTTGCGACGACACCACCTCGTCGCCAACGGACAGCCGCTGCGGTGCGATGATGTAGGACTGCTCGCCATCCTCATAACGGATCAGCGCGATGAAGGAGGTGCGATTGGGATCATATTCGATCCGCTCCACCTTCGCCGCAACATCGAGCTTGCGGCGTTTGAAATCGATGATGCGATAGGTCTGCTTGTGGCCGCCGCCGCGAAAACGCACGGTGATGCGGCCATTATTGTTGCGCCCGCCTGACGACGACTTGCCTTCGGTCAGCTGCTTGAGCGGCTTGCCCTTGTAAAGGTCGCTACGGTCGACGATCACGAGCTGGCGAAGGCTCGGCGTGACTGGGTTGAACGTCTTCAGCGCCATAGGCGTCTATCCTTAAGTCCTGAACTCTAAAGGCCGGTCGTGACGTCGATCTTGTGACCTTCGGCGAGGGTCACGACCGCCTTCTTCACATCCGACTGAACGCCGCGCGTTCCCTTGAACACTTTACGCTTGCCCTTGCGGATCAGCGTATTGACGCCGGTGACCTTGACCTCGAAGAGGCGTTCGACCGCGGCCTTGATCTCCGGCTTCGTCGCAGTGCGGCGCACCTTGAAGACGACCTGGTTGGACTCGGCTGCGAGCGTCGCCTTTTCGGTGATGACCGGCGCGATAATCACGTCGTAATGATGCGCGTCGAGCGCCAGTTTCGAGCTCATTTGAAGCGCGCCTCCAGAGCGTCGACCGCGGCTCTGGTCAAGACCAGCTTTTCGCGGCGAAGAATGTCATACACATTGATGCCCTGCACCGGCAGGACGTCGATCTGAGGAATATTGCGCGCGGCGAGCGCGAAATTCTGCTCAACCTCGGCTCCGTCGATGATGAGGGCGCTGAGCAGGCCGGCCTTGGCGAAGCTCGCCTTCAGCGCCTTCGTCTTGGCGTCGGAAGCGCTCGCCTCCGACCAGACGATGATCCCGCCGCCCTGAGCCTTGGCTGAAAGCGCATGCTTCAGTGCGAGGGCGCGCACTTTCTTCGGAAGATCATGCGCATGCGAGCGAACGACCGGACCGAAAGCGCGTCCGCCGCCGCGAAACTGCGGCACTCGCGCAGAGCCGTGACGGGCCGAACCCGTGCCCTTCTGCTTGTAGAGCTTCTTGCCGGTGCGGGCGATTTCCGCGCGGCCTTTGGTCTTGTGCGTTCCGGCGCGCCGCTTGGCGAGCTGATAGCGCACCATTCGGGCGATAAGATCCTGCCGCGGCTCAAGGCCGAAGATCGAATCGTCGAGGTCGATCGACCCGGCGTTGTCGCCGTCGAGGGAAGTAATGTCGATCTTCACGCTTGCGCTCCCGTATCCGATGCGGCGTCAGCCTCGGCCGGCGCCTCGGCGCTGTTGGCGAGACGATACTTGCCAGGCTGTGGCGCATCTTTTGGCAGCGCCCGCTTGATCGCGTCGCGAACCTGAATCCATCCGCCGGCGACGCCGGGGACGGCGCCCTCGACGAGGATCAGACCGCGCTCGATGTCGAGCTGGATCACCTTGAGATTAAGCGTGGTCACGCGCTCGGCGCCCATGTGGCCGGCCATCTTCTTGTTCTTGAACGTCTTGCCCGGATCCTGACGCCCGCCCGTCGAACCATGCGAACGATGCGACAGCGAGACGCCGTGGGTCGCGCGCAAGCCGCCGAAATTCCAGCGCTTCATCGGACCAGCGAAGCCCTTGCCGATGCTCGTTCCCGTGACGTCGACGAACTGGCCGACGACGAAATGATCGGCGGTGATCTCCGCCCCGACTGGAAGGAGATCGCTCTCCTCGACGCGAAACTCGGCGAGCTTCAGCTTCGGCTCGACTTCAGCGATTGCAAAGCGCCCGCGCTCGGCTTTCGAGACGTTCTTGACCTTGGCGCGGCCGATACCCAGCTGAAGAGCTGTGTAGCCGTTCCGCTCCTTGGTCCGATGCGCGACGACCTGACATCCGTCGAGCTTCAAGACCGTGACCGGCACATGCTCGCCGCCGTCGTTGAAGACGCGCGTCATGCCGAGCTTTTGTGCGATGACACCTGACCGCATGGTTTAATCCTCAAAATCCCAGACGCGGGGCGCGTAGCCCGCAAGCGACAAGGGTTCGTCTTTCCCTGACCAGCCGACCCGACCAGTTGGGCCTAGAGCTTGATCTCAACATCCACGCCGGCGGCGAGGTCCAGCTTCATCAAAGCGTCGACGGTTTGCGGCGTCGGATCTACGATGTCGAGAACGCGCTTATGCGTCCTGATCTCGAACTGCTCCCGCGACTTTTTATCGACGTGGGGCGAGCGGTTCACGGTGAACTTCTCGATCTTCGTCGGCAACGGGATAGGACCGCGAACATGCGCGCCGGTCCGCTTCGCCGTCGAGACGATCTCTTTCGTCGACGTGTCGAGAATCCGATGATCGAACGCCTTGAGGCGAATGCGGATATTCTGGCCGTTCATCTATGCAATCCCTGTCGGCCTGCGTCGGAGAACCCGTCTCGCCGGCTTCGTCTGTCCTTGCGCCTTCTAAAGGCCGGCGCGGCGCGCCGGCCTCGGCTGGCCGGGCACAGCCCGGCCGATCGCGTAAAGCGTTACTCGGTGATCGAAGCGACCACGCCCGCGCCGACGGTTCGGCCGCCTTCGCGGATCGCGAAACGCAGCTTCTCTTCCATCGCGATCGGGGCGATCAGCTCGACATCCATCGTCACATTGTCGCCGGGCATCACCATTTCCGTGCCTTCCGGCAGGGTCACGACGCCGGTCACATCCGTGGTGCGGAAGTAGAACTGCGGCCGGTAGTTGGTAAAGAAAGGCGTATGGCGACCACCTTCATCCTTCGTCAGGATGTAGGCTTCAGCCTTGAACTTGGTGTGCGGCTTCACGGAGCCGGGCTTGCAAAGCACCTGGCCGCGCTCGACGTCTTCGCGCTTCGTGCCGCGCAGCAGGGCGCCGATGTTATCGCCGGCCTGACCCTGATCGAGCAGCTTGCGGAACATTTCAACGCCGGTGACGACCGTCTTGACGGTTGGCTTCAAGCCAACGATCTCGATTTCCTCGCCAACCTTGACGATGCCGCGTTCGACGCGGCCGGTGACGACCGTGCCGCGGCCGGAGATCGAGAATACGTCTTCGACCGGCATCAGGAATGGCAGATCGATCGGACGCTCGGGCTGCGGAATGTAAGCGTCGACGGTTTCCATCAACGCCAGCACGGCGTCGTGGCCAATCGCGGGCTGCTTGCCTTCGAGGGCGCAAAGAGCCGACCCCTTGGTGATCGGAATATCGTCGCCGGGGAAGTCGTATTTCGACAGAAGCTCGCGGACCTCGAGCTCGACGAGCTCAAGCAGCTCCTCGTCGTCGACCATGTCCACCTTGTTCATGAACACGACGAGCGCCGGCACGCCGACCTGACGGGCGAGCAGAATGTGCTCGCGGGTCTGCGGCATCGGGCCGTCGGCCGCCGAGACGACCAGGATCGCGCCGTCCATCTGCGCGGCGCCGGTGATCATGTTCTTCACATAGTCGGCGTGGCCGGGGCAGTCGACATGCGCGTAATGGCGGTTCTTGGTTTCGTATTCGACGTGAGCGGTCGAGATCGTAATGCCGCGGGCCTTCTCTTCCGGGGCCTTGTCGATCTGATCATAGGCCGTGTAGGTCGCCCCGCCGGTTTCAGCGAGAACCTTGGTGATTGCAGCCGTCAGCGAGGTCTTGCCGTGATCGACATGACCAATCGTGCCGATGTTGCAATGCGGCTTGTTCCGCTGAAATTTTTCCTTGCCCATCTTGTGGCTCCTCTAGAACGCTTTGCGCTTCAACCGCGGCTCAGGCGTATTTCGCTTGGACCTTCGCGGCTTCGCCCGCGGGGACCTGTTCATAGTGATCGAATTGCATGGTGTAGTTGGCCCGGCCCTGACTGAAGGACCGGAGCTGATTGACGTAGCCGAACATGTTGGCGAGCGGCACCATCGCGTTGATGACGACCGCATTGCCGCGCATGTCCTGCCCCTGCACCTGGCCGCGCCGGCCGAGCAGATCGCCCATGACCGAACCAGTGTAGTCTTCGGGCGTCGTGACTTCGACTTTCATGATCGGCTCGAGCAACACCGAGCCGCCCTTCTGCAGCGCTTCACGAAATGCGGCGCGAGACGCAATTTCGAAGGCGAGCACGGAAGAGTCGACGTCGTGGAAGCCGCCGTCGAGCAAGGTCGCCTTGACGTCAACCACCGGGAAGCCGGCGAGAATACCGGACCCCATGACGCTGTTGATGCCCTTTTCGACGCCAGGAATGAATTCCTTCGGCACCGAACCGCCGACGATCTTCGATTCAAACAGGTTTCCGGCGCCCGCTTCGTTCGGCTCGAAGTCGATGATGACGCGAGCGAACTGGCCGGTGCCGCCGGTCTGCTTCTTATGCGTGTAGTCGATGTGTACTTTCTTCGTCAGTCGCTCGCGATAGGCGACCTGCGGCGCGCCGATATTGGCGTCGACCTTGTAGGTGCGGCGAAGAATATCGACCTTGATGTCGAGATGCAGTTCGCCCATGCCCTTCAGGATGGTCTGGCCGGACTCCTGATCGGTGGAGACGCGGAACGACGGATCCTCGGCCGCGAGCTTGGCCAGCGCCAGACCAAGCTTCTCCTGATCGGCCTTCGACTTCGGCTCGATGGCGATCTCGATCACGGGCTCCGGAAACTCCATCCGTTCCAGAATGACCGGCTTGTTCATGTCGCAGAGCGTGTCGCCGGTGCGGGTGTCCTTGAGTCCGGCAAGCGCGACAATGTCGCCGGAATAGGCTTCCTTGACGTCTTCGCGGTTGTTGGCGTGCATCAGCAACATGCGGCCGATGCGCTCTTTCTTGTCTTTGGTCGAATTCATGACGGTCGTGCCGGATTCGACATGGCCGGAGTAGACGCGCGCGAAGGTCAGCGTGCCGACGAAGGGATCGTCCATGATCTTGAAGGCGAGCATGGAGAAGGGATCTTCGTCGCGCGGCATGCGCAGCACTTCCTCGCCCGTGTCGACGTCGACGCCCTTGATCGCCTCGCGATCGATCGGCGAGGGCAGATAGTCGACAACTGCGTCGAGCAGAGGCTGCACGCCTTTGTTCTTGAAGGCGGAGCCGCAAAGGATCGGAATGAACGTGATGTAGCGGACGGCCTTGCGGATGAGGCGCTTCAGCGTCTCTTCGTCCGGCTCGACGCCGTCGAGATAAGCCGCCATCACATCGTCGTCGAGCTCGACCGCCGTCTCGATCAGGATGTGGCGGTATTCCTCGGCCTTCGCCAGAAGCTCAGCCGGAATCTCGGCGTCATTATATTTCGCGCCCAGCGCCTCGTCCTGCCAGACGACCGCTTTCATCCTAACGAGGTCGATAATGCCCTTGAAATCGGACTCGGAGCCGATCGGAAGCTGGATGCAGACCGGGCGGCCGCCGACCTTGGTCTTGATTTCGTCGACGCAGCGATAGAAATCGGCGCCGATCTTGTCCATCTTGTTGACGAACACGATACGCGGAACGTGATATTTGTCGGCCTGACGCCATACGGTTTCGGTCTGCGGCTCGACGCCCTGGTTGCCATCGAGGACGCATACGGCGCCGTCGAGCACGCGCAGCGAACGCTCGACTTCAATCGTGAAGTCGACGTGGCCGGGGGTGTCGATGATGTTCAACCGCTTGCCGTTCCAGAAGGTGGTCGTCGCAGCCGAGGTGATCGTGATGCCGCGCTCCTGCTCCTGCTCCATCCAATCCATGGTGGCGGCGCCGTCGTGCACTTCGCCAATCTTATGCGACTTGCCGGAATAATAGAGGATACGCTCCGTCGTCGTCGTCTTGCCCGCATCAATGTGGGCCATGATGCCGAAGTTACGGTAGTCCTCGATGTTATGACTGCGCGGCATAGTCCATTCCCTTCAGAAGAAGGCTAATTCTCTTACCAGCGATAATGCGAGAAGGCGCGGTTGGCTTCCGCCATCCGGTGCGTGTCTTCGCGCTTCTTGACGGCGTTGCCGCGATTATTGGCGGCGTCCATCAGTTCGGCCGACAAACGGTCGACCATGGTCTTGTCGTTGCGGCCGCGGGCGGCCGTGATGATCCAGCGGATGGCCAGCGCCTGACGGCGCTCCATGCGGACCTCGACCGGCACCTGATAGGTGGCGCCGCCGACGCGGCGCGAGCGCACTTCGATCGCCGGAGCGACATTCTCGAGCGCCTGCTTGAAAACGCCGAGCGGCTCGCCGCGGGTCTTCTGCTCGATGATGTCGAAGGCGTCATAGACGATCGCCTCGGCGACCGACTTCTTGCCGTCATACATGATCGAGTTCATGAACTTCGTGAGAATGACGTCCCCGAATTTTGCGTCGGGGATGACTTCCCGCTTTTCGGCGCTGTGGCGGCGAGACATGTCGTAGGCTCCGATAAACGTCTATTTCAGCATGCCGGCTGCTTCGCCGGCCGTCGTCAAAGCGGCGAATTACTTCGGCCGCTTCGCGCCATATTTCGAACGGCGCTGCTTGCGGTTCTTGACGCCCTGGGTGTCGAGAACGCCGCGCAGGATATGGTAGCGCACGCCGGGCAGATCCTTGACGCGGCCGCCGCGGATCATCACCACCGAATGCTCCTGCAGATTATGGCCCTCGCCCGGGATATAGCCGATGACCTCGAAGCCATTGGTGAGACGCACCTTGGCGACTTTACGCAGAGCCGAGTTCGGCTTCTTCGGGGTCGTCGTATAGACTCTCGTGCAGACGCCGCGCTTCTGCGGCGACGCGCCGAGATGGCGGGCCTTTTCACGGTAGGTTTTTTCCTGCCGCGGCTTGCGGATCAACTGACTGATCGTCGGCATGCTTCAAGTCTTCCCGAACAAATGAGGGCGGACGGCGCCGCCCCGCGAGGAGCCACGCTATTCGCCTGAATTTCCGGCCCGCCCGCCGGCTGGCGCGCAAAAACGCGAAAAAGTCAGCGCCAAGAGCCGGTTTCGGCCTTCGACGCTGGGTGCGCGCAGAGGACCATGGCGAAACCACGGTCTTGCTTCTAAAGACCCACGGCGCGAGCCATGGATCGTTTTGGACATTTCAGTCGCTAGATCCGGCAGCGTTTAGGTTTCGAAAGGTTCCGGACGCGACGTCCCGAACACAAAAACCTACTGCCTGCCTGAGGTGGGCGGAACTTAGAGAGGACAGACTTGCCCGTCAACCCCTGATGCGAGGAAAATCATGGGTGCGACACCGGCTAATCGGCGTTTGGTCTTTGCAGCGCCGGTTTTTCGATCCGCGTGATCCCGCCCATATAGGGCGCAAGCGCGTCGGGGACAACAATAGAGCCATCCTCCGTCTGGTAATTCTCAAGAACAGCCACCAGGGCGCGCCCGACGGCGACGCCCGAACCATTCAGCGTATGGACGAATCGCGTGTTCTTGGCCCCGTCTGGCCGATAGCGGGCGTTCATCCGCCGCGCCTGGAAATCGCCGCAGACCGAGACGGAGGAAATTTCGCGATAGCGGTCCTGCCCCGGCAGCCAGACCTCGATGTCATAGGTTTTCTGTGAGGCGAAGCCCATGTCGCCAGTGCAGAGGGTGACGACGCGATAAGGCACCTTCAGGCGCTTCAGCACCTCCTCGGCGCAGCCGAGCATGCGCTCATGCTCGGCGAGCGCCTGTTCGGGCGTTGTGATCGAGACAAGTTCGACCTTGGTGAACTGATGCTGGCGAATCATGCCCCGCGTGTCGCGCCCGGCCGAGCCGGCTTCGGCGCGAAAACATGGGGTCGAGGCGGTAAAGCGAAGCGGCAGCAGCTTTTCGTCGAGAATCGATTCGCGCACGAGATTGGTGAGCGGGACCTCGGCGGTGGGGATGAGCCAGCGTCTCAGATCGCGCATCGCCTCAGTCGCGCGGAGCGCGATGTTCTGCGTCTCGCCTTTTGCGCTTTCGTCGAAAGCGGTCTTCTGTGCTTCCTCAAGTTCGCCTTGCGTCGTCACAAGAAACTGATCGTCCAAAAACTTTGGCAGCTGCGCCGTGCCGAACATCGCCTCGTCGCGCACCAGAATCGGCGGATTGACCTCGGTATAGCCGTGCTCGCCGGTATGAAGATCAAGCATGAAGGCGGCAAGCGCCCGCTCCAGCCGCGCCAGCGGACCCTTGTTGACCACGAAGCGCGCCCCGGACAGCTTTGCCGCCGTCTCGAAATCCATCAGCCCCAAGGCCTCGCCAAGCTCGTAATGCTCGGCCGGATCGAACGAAAAGCGCGGCATCTCGCCAAAGACATGATGCTCGCGATTGTCGTTCTCGTCGCGGCCGAAAGGAACTTCTTCAAGCGGCAGATTAGGAATTTCGGATAACGCCTTGTCGAGCGCCGCCCCAGCCGCGCGTTCGGCGGCTTCGAGCTCTGGCAGGTCGCGCTTCAAGGCGGCTACCTCCGCCATGAGCGACTCCGCGGTCGCCTGGTCCTTGGCGGCCATCGCCCGACCGATTTCCTTGGAGGCGGCGTTGCGGCGCTCCTGCGCACTCTGCGATTTGCCGATGGCGGCGCGACGTATATCGTCAAGCTCAAGCAACTGCGCAGCCAAGGGCGCCAGCCCGCGCCGCTTGCGGCCCTGATCGAATAACTCAGGATTATCGCGAATCCATTTGATATCGTACATAAATTAATTCCGTTGTGGCGCCGCTCCTCTTCCTGAGGAGCGGGGCAAAGACCGCGTCTCGTCCTCCGGCAAGTTCAGGAGACGAGGCGAACGGGTTCTGAACTTTCCTTGTTCGAGCCGAGCTCCCCGAGCTTATTTCACCTTGAAGGCAGGATTTCCCTAGCTCTCCGGCGTCTGCCCGGCCTCTCGCTCCGCGACCTGCTTCTTCTGGATGAGACCCACAGCCAGGATCGAAAGCTCGTAGAGAAGCAGCGCAGGCGCGGCAAGCGCGAGCATCGAAAAAATATCCGGCGGCGTCAGGATCGCCGATATGACGAAGACCAGCACGATGGCGTAGCGGCGCTTGTCGCGCAAAAAGGCCTGATCGACGATGCCGACCTGTCCAAGCAAGGTGATGACGACCGGAAGCTGAAAGGTGACGCCAAAGGCGAAGATCAAGGTCATGATCAGCGAGAGATATTCGCTGACGCGCGGCAAAAGCTCGATCTGCGCCCTGCCCGGCTCCTTCGCCTGCTGCATCCCGATGAAGAAGTGCAGCAGGTTCGGCATCACAATGTAAAAGACGATGATCGCGCCAAAAGCAAAAAAGATCGGCGTCGCCAGAAGATAGGGGGCGAAGGCGCGGCGCTCGTGCTTGTAAAGCCCCGGCGCGACAAAGGCGTAGAGCTGGGAGAACACAATCGGGCAGGACAAAAACGCCGCCGTGAAGAGCGCGACCCTGATCTGTGTGAAAAAATACTCCTGCGGAGCCGTATAGATCAGCGTCGCCTCGGCGCCCGCGACGCGCTGATAGGGCTCAAGCAGCACGTTATAAATGTCTTTGGCGAAGACGAAGGCGATGATGAACATGACGAGGAAGGCGACAAGCGCCTTTATCAGCCGCGAGCGCAGCTCAATCAAATGGTCGAGAAGCGGAGCTTTCGTCGCCTCGATGTCGGCGTCGGTCATAGGCGCTGAAGTCCCGGGCGGAATTTTTTACAGCTTTGCCGAGCGCGCCGCGAGGGCGCGACCGGGCAGCCAGCCTTAAGCTTGGTCATTTGGCGCCGGCTCCCTGGACGAGACCGGATCGTGAGGCAAAGGCTGCGCGGACGCGGCCACAGGCGCCGGGGCTGCGATCTCGGCCTTGAGCGCATCGGCAAGCGCCCGCATCTCGGCGTCGAGCCCTTCGCCGGGGCGCGGCGGCGCAACGCCGGCCGCCTCGCTCTGCAGCTCGCCCGTCGGCAGATTGCTGTCCGGCTCCGCTTCGCCCAGCACGCCAAGGGACTCGGCCGCCGCCGAGGCGATCGCCGCAGGTTCGGGCGCGGCAAGATCGGTTGCACGCGGCCCGGCGAGCGCCGGGGCGGCGGCCTGTTTATCGATTGCGCCTTTCAGTTCATTGCGAATGTCGGCAAGCGGGTCGAAAGGCGCGTCGAGCTGCGCGCTTTTGGCGAACTTTTCAACTTCCGCCCTGGCGTCCGCGACGTCCGCTTCGCGCATCGCCTCCATGAACTGGCCCTGAAACTCGCCCGCCATGCGCCGCATCTTGCCAACGGCCTGACCGAGCTGGCGCAAGACGCGCGGCAGATCCTTGGGGCCGATGACGATCAGGGCCACAATGGCGATGATGATGAGTTTGCCGGCGTCGAAATCGAACATGCGGGAGGTTTGCTCACCTAAATTCCCGCGCCGAAGCGCGGCGCTCCTGCGCCGGAACCGACTGCTGCTTCACGTCAGCATCCCCGCCGGGATGTTTGCGGCCAGGATTCAGCCGACCTTGCGGGCGTCCGGCGTCTTGAGCGGCTCGCCGGCGGCCTGATGGTCGAGGCTGCGCAGCGACGGCTCGCCGGCAGGCTTGGCCTCGGCCTTCTCCTCATCCTCCGAAAGACCCTTCTTGAAGGATTTGATGCCCTTGGCGACATCGCCCATTATGTCGGAGATTTTGCCCTTGCCTCCGAAAACGAGCAATACCACCGCGCCAACGATAAGCCAGTGCCAGATCGAAAGACTTCCCACGGCGAACCTCTGCTTCAAGCCTGACGGCGCATGATTTCTGCGCGGAACTTATGCCTCTCGACCTCTAAAAACAAGCAAAGCCGCATTATTTAAAGTGAGGCGCGAACCGCCGGCGCCGCGCTTTAGAATCAAATTCCCCTCCTTTTGGCGAAATCGGAAAAATCTGCTTGGCCTCCAGCTCTATCTTCAAGGCCGCGGCTTTCGCCTGCGCCTTTCTCCTCTGCGCAATCCGTCTTGCCGGAGCGGCGGCGGACAGTCCGTTCGGATCATGGCTGGCGGAGGACATAAGAGGCGCCGGCGTGATCGCCGGGGTCCGGACGACCTTGGACATCCTGCCGTCCGGAGAGACATCCGGCTCCAGCGGATGCAACCGGTTCCACGGCGCCGCCAAAGTCGCCGGAGCCGAGATCGCCTTCGGCCCTCTGGCGTCGTCGCAGATGGGCTGCCCCGGCCCCGTCGGCGACCAGGAGCGGAAATTCTTCAAGGCGCTGGAGGACGTGCGGCAATGGACGCGCGACGAACAGCGCCGCCTGCTATCGCTGCGCGACGCTGACGGCCGCGAAATCCTCCGCCTGTCGGAGACAAAATAGGCGGGCTTCAGTCGGCGGCCGCTTGAGACGCGTCGGCCTCGACGGAAGCGGCGCGCCGCGTAAAAATGATGATCACCCGCAGCCCCTCGCCGGGCTTGGATTCGACCAACATCTGCGCCCCTGCGTTTTGCCGGAGCGAGCGGACGATCAATTCGCTGAGCTTGCCGGGCCTCGGCCATTCGACGCCATCCGGCAGGCCTTGCCCGTCATCGGCGATCTCGATACGGCAACCCGAAGCGTCAACGTGAAATTGCAGCGATATGGTGCCGCTCTCGCGCTTGGCAAAGGCGTATTTCAGCGCGTTGGTCATGAGTTCGTTGACGACAAGGCCGGTCGGCATGGCGACATTGACGGAGACGGGATAGGCGTCGACCTTTAGGTCGAGAGTGATGCCTTCTCGCGCGTGCGCCCGCATGACATGCGAGGCGATTTGACTGAGATAGGAGCCAAGGTCGACTTCCTGTCCAAGCTCGTCGTCGGCCATGGACCGGTAAAGCAGTTGCAGCGCCTCGATCCGGCCGGCGATCTTGTCGAAAGGATCGCGCGCCGCGCTATCGCCAGCGATCCGCGCCTCGTAGCGAATCAAGGCGGCGATCATCTGCAGATTATTGCGGACGCGGTGCTGAATTTCTTTCAGCGCCATGTCCTTGTCGCGCAGCTGGCTGGCAAGCGCCTCGCGCTCGCTCTCAAGCGCGGCGCGGTTAGGAGCGAAGGACGCGAGCCGAAATATGGCGGCGCCATCGTCATCTTCAATGATATTTGCATAAATATCGATAATCGCCGGCTCGGCCCCCGGCGGCCCGATCGAAAAGCAGCCAAGATAATCGCTGCCGCCGACGATGGCCTCGCCGAGGGCGACGTCCGATTCGACCATGCGCCCGTGCAGGGCGCTCCACTGCTGGCCTTCGAGTTCGCCTGGCGACTGGCCGGAGATTTTCTCGAACTCCGGATTGGCGTAGACAATGCGCTCCTGCCCGCGCATGTCGGAAGCGACGAGCGCGATCGGCGCCTGATCGAGAAAGCGCCTGAAATGCTCGCTGTCGAGCGCCCCGGCGAGCTGAGGCGTCGCCAGCAGCTGGTCGATCTGTTCCGGCTTTTCGTCGTCTGCCATGGCGGGCGGGGAAACCTTCGTGTTCTGGATACGGCGCGGGCAGCTTATCCCGATATCCATTTGAACATCCATCCCATAAAAAGAGCGGGGGCGAACGGGCAATTGCTGCTCCGCCGCAATCGATTATTTTCGCGCCTGCCACCCGAACACCCCGATCCGTCAAACAGAAGAGGCGCATGTGCCGCCAAACGCCAAGCCCGCCGCCATCACGCCTCCGGCTGGAGTTCTTCTCGATATCGACGGCGTCATTTGCGTTGGCGCCCACCCCATCCCTGGATCGGTCGAGGCGGTGCGCCGCCTGCGCGAGCGCAATATTCCGGTCCGATTCGTGACGAACACCACACGCCGCCCGCGCCGCCGCATCCTCGAGGATCTGCGCCGCCTGCCCCTCGAGATCGCAGACAGCGAGATTTTTACGCCCGCGCGCATCGCCTGCGATCTCCTCGCCGAGCGCGGCCTCGCGCCGCTGCTGATCGTGCATCCCGACCTTGGCGAAGATTTTTCAGGCCTGCCGCAACAGGGACCGACAGCCGTCGTCGTCGGCGACGCCGGCGAGGCGTTTTCGTATCAGGCGCTGAACGGCGCCTTCCGCGCGCTCGCGCATGGCGCCGAATTTTTTGCCCTCGCCAACAACCGGAACTTTCTCGACTCCGACGGCGACCTCAGCCTCGACGCGGGGCCTTTCGTCGCGGCGCTCGAATATGCCTCGGGCAAAAAACCGCTGGTGCTTGGCAAGCCCTCGCCCGCCTTCTTCAAGCTCGCGGTAGAAAGCATGGGGCTCGATATGGAAGATGTCGCAATGATCGGCGACGACGCCGAATCCGATGTCGGCGGCGCCATGGCGGCCGGGCTCAAGGGCGTTTTGGTGCGAACGGGCAAATATCGTCCTGGGCAGGAGGACCGTCTTGCCGCGCCGCCGACGTCGATCGAGGACGATTTATCCGCCGCCGTCGCAAAACTGTTCGGCTAGATGATGACGCCAATATCAAGGATCGCGCCCTTCGCCGGGCTGTTTTTTCTCGTTGCGGCCTCGCCTTCGCACGGCCAGACGCTTGTCAAATGCCCGGTCGAAGATCGCGACCCGGCGCAGATCGGGCAGGCGACGCAGGACGCTCCAAGCTGCGCGCAGGCCTATGAAATCATGAATGTCTGCCGGTCGAACACCAATGGCGACGCAAAAATCGCGCAGATCGTGGTGGACAAATGCGAGAAGATCTTCGTGCCCGCGCTCGATGAGCCGACATTCAAGGCCTATCACGCCGCGCGCGACTCCTGCGCCCGGCGTTTTTCTCAGCGCACGGATGCGGCTGGGACATCGTTCCAGTCGACCTGCGAGGCCGGCGTCGCCGTCGTCTTCGCGCATCGGGCCGAGCTTGCAGCGATGCGCGCGCTGCGCGATCCGAGGCAGCCGCGAACCCCTGCAGGCGCGCCCGCGCCCGAAGCGCCGCCGCTGGAGCCGCCACGGGGCGCGCCCTTCGGCGGCCTCGGGCCGAGGCCGTAGCGGTTTGCGTGCAATTGACGCCGCTCTGACAAACACCCCTCCGCTCGCATTGACACGAACCGTGCGGGGCGCCACCTTGCACCGCCCTCATAACGAAGCCGCTCGCCAAAGTCGGAGCGCGCGCGCTTGTGGGGGAAAAATGTCCAAATCTGCCGGTCTTACCAAAGGCGTCGCTTTCGCGGCGTCGCTCATGGCGTCCAGCTTTGCCTGCCCTTCTGGCGCTTCTGCGCAGTTCTACAATGGGCGCGAACCGCTGGTTCTCATGTCGCAAGGAAGCTTTTTCGTCGGCGGCGAAAACCGCGTGACGGATGCGGTCACTTCAGCCGCGCCCGGCGCCGGCACGATCACAATCAATCAGATGTATGTTCAATACATGTATCCGAAAGTGTCCGGGCCGTCGAAGACTCCGGTAATCATGATTCACGGATGTTGCCTCAGCGCAAAGTCATGGCAGGAGACGCCCGATGGCCGACAGGGCTGGGATGAATATTTCGTCCGCAACAAGCATGCCGTCTTTCTGCCGGATCAGGTTTCGCGCGGACGCTCCGGATTCGATCCGACGATCCTGAACGAGATCAAACTCGGGCTCAATGGGAAAACCGCCAAGGATATTCCTTTCATCCTCGCGATCGGCCACGAGGACGCCTACACATCATTCCGCTTTGGCGCGACTGTAGGCGTTCCCTATCCGGACGAAAAATTCCCGGTCAAATATGTGGGCGAGTTCTACAAGCAGATGATCCCGGACCTTAATGGCTTCCTCGGTCCCGACTTTCCGCCTACGCCAAATCCCACTTATAACAACCTCTCCGCTCTCGCTATCAAGGCGGGCGGCGCCGTGATCATCGGCCATTCGGAATCCGGGTTCTTCCCGCAAAACGCGGCGCTCGTCAGCACCGCCAACATCAAGGGAATGGTGTCCATCGAGCCGGGCGGATCATGCACCACCACAAACCCGAGCACGCTGCCGTTAACGCCGGCCCAGATCAAGATCCTCGCGACCATTCCGCAGCTGGTCATGTACGGCGATCATCTTGTGGGAAGCTGGGTCAATAGCTTCAACAATTGTCAGGCCTATGCGAAGGCGATCAAACAGGCCGGCGGCGACATCTCCTTCATTCATTTGCCTGACATCGGCATCCGCGGCAACAGCCATATGATGATGATCGACAAGAACAACCTCGACGTCGCGGATGTTGTGCTCGACTGGATCGACAAGCACGTCGACCGGCGCCGCGGACACTAGGCCTCGAATCAATGGGAACGGCGGCGCTCATCGCGCCGTCGTTTTCTCCCCATCACGCCTTCGCTTCGACAAAGCTCTCCAGCACCATCTTCCGTCCAGCCTTGTCGAAATCCACCGTCAGCTTGTTGCCGTCGACCGCGGCGACCGCGCCATAGCCGAATTTCTGGTGGAACACGCGCGCGCCTTTGGCAAAGGCCGATGACGCGCTGGACTTTGCGATCAGTTCGCCCTCGATCTGCATCGGCCCGCGCTGCGACGTTTTTCGCGCAAAACCGCCGCTGCTTGCCGCGCCGCTCTCGGCGCGCGTCTCTTCCGTGCGGCGCTGTGCGCGCTTCCAGCCGGGGGTGCCATAGGTAGAGCCGAAACTGTCCATATTGGCGAAGCGCGATTGCGCATAACCGCCATAGGCCGCGCCCGTCGCCGCCTCGACAACCTCAACATGATTGGGCGGAAGCTCATCGAGAAAGCGCGAGGGGATCGTCGTTTGCCACAGGCCATGGATGCGGCGGTTGGTGGCGAAATAGATTTTCGCGCGCCGCCTTGCGCGCGTGATCCCGACATAGGCGAGGCGGCGCTCCTCCTCGAGCCCCGCCCTGCCGGATTCATCGAGCGAGCGCTGGTGCGGAAACAGCCCTTCCTCCCAGCCGGGCAGAAAAACAGTTTCAAATTCCAGACCCTTGGCCGCGTGTAGAGTCATGATCGAGACGCGGGGGCCCGCGTCCTTGCTCTCAGCCTCCATCACCAGCGAAATATGCTCGAGGAAGGCGCCAAGGTCTGGAAACTCCTCCATGGCGCGGATCAGTTCTTTCAAGTTTTCGAGCCGGCCCGCCGCCTCGGCGGTGCGGTCCTTGCGCCACATGTCGGTGTAGCCGGATTCCTCCAGAATCATTTCGGTGAGTTCGCCATGCGGCTTGTCGCCGATGAGCGAAGCCCAGCGCGAAAAATTCGCCAGAAGATCGCGCAGGGCCTGGCGCTGCTTTGGCTTGATCTCGTCGGTCTCGATCATGAAGCGCGCCGCCTCCATCAGCGGGATACGCTGCCGCCGGCCATAGTCGTGCAGCTGTTGCAGCGTGCTCTCGCCAAGGCCGCGCCGCGGCGTGTTGTAGATGCGCTCGAAGGCGAGATCGTCGGCGGGCTGGGCGACGCAGCGCAGATAGGCGAGCGCGTCGCGAATTTCGGCGCGCTCGTAAAAGCGCGGACCGCCGATGACGCGATAGGGCAGTCCGAGCGTGATGAAGCGCTCCTCGAATTCGCGCATCTGGAACGAGGCGCGCACGAGGATCGCGACCTCGTCATAAGCGTGACCCTTCCGCGCCAGCTGCTCGATCTCCTCGCCGATGCCGCGCGCTTCTTCTTCCGAATCCCACACGCCGGAAACGGTCGGCATCAGCCCGGCTTCGTCGTCGGTGAACAGCGTCTTGCCGAGCCGCCCCTGATTATGGGCGATGAGGCCCGCGGCGACGGCGAGGATATGGCCGGTCGAGCGGTAATTGCGTTCGAGCCGGATCACCTTCGCGCCGGGAAAATCGCTCTCGAACCGCAAAATATTGTCGACCTCGGCGCCGCGCCAGCCATAGATCGACTGGTCGTCGTCGCCGACGCAGCAGACGTTGTGCCGGCCCTGCGCCAGCAGCCGCAGCCAGAGATACTGGACGGTATTGGTATCCTGATATTCGTCCACGAGCATATATTTGAAGCGGTCCTGATACTGCTTCAGGACGTCGGGGTTTTCCTTGAAGAGCCGCAGGGTTTCGAGCAGCAGATCGCCGAAATCGGCGGCGTTGAGAATTTTCAGACGCTCCTGATAGAGCGCATAGAGCCGGCCGCCCTTGCCATTGGCGAAAGCGGCCGCCTCGCCGGCCGGAACATGGGCTGGATCGAGGCCGCGATTTTTCCAGGCGTCGATCTGATAGGCGAGCGCGCGCGCCGGCCAGCGCTTGTCGTCGACGTCTTCGGCTTTCAGCACCTGCTTCATGAGACGAATCTGATCGTCCGTGTCGAGAATGGTAAAGCTTGACTTCAGCCCGACGAGTTCGGCGTGGCGGCGCAGGATCTTGGTCGAAATGGCGTGGAAGGTGCCGAGCCAGGGCATGCCTTCGCCGACAGGGCCGGCCAGAAGGGCGACGCGCTCGCGCATCTCCCGCGCCGCCTTGTTGGTGAAGGTCACGGCGAGAATTTCACGCGCGCGCGCCCGGCCCTCGGCGAGAATATGGGCGATGCGCGTCGTCAGCACGCGCGTCTTGCCCGTGCCGGCGCCGGCCAGCACGAGAACCGGCCCGTCGATCGCCTCGACGGCGGCGCGCTGCTCAGGGTTCAGACCGTCGAGATAACGCCGTCCGCCCGCCGCCGCGCGAGCGCGCGCGGCGATGCCGCCGGGCTGCGGCGCTGGCGCATCGGTTTCGGAGAGCGAAAAAGGATCGGTCAAATTTTGCGGCTCCGAGGCGTTGAGGCGTTCGCGCGGCGCGCGGCGCGCCCCGAATCATTTCAGCTTGTCGCGTTAACTTATATCGCGCCGCCTCAAGAGCATAAGGCGGGACGCTGCCCAAGCCCGCAGTCCTGCTTACCTCCCAATGTGGGGGCTGAGGCTTCCCCTGTCGAGGCGAGGATGGCTGGAGCCCCCGCATTGGCTTTCTTGACCCGGGTCGATGCGCTGAATTTGGATGAGACGCGGCCCGTCTTTGCCTATATCGGACAGGATCAATCCGGTTCCCGAACGACGAGACCGATTTGCGCGATAGCCTGACCGTCTTCGCCGTAGGCGTCATCCTTGTCCTCACCGCGGCGCTCGTCGGCCCCTATCTCGTCGACTGGAGCGCGGAGCGCGGCTTGATCCAATCAAGGCTTAGCGCGGCGATCGGGCGTCAGACAGAAATTGCCGGTCCAATCGACCTGAAGCTGCTGCCGACCCCCTATTTTGTCGTCGGGGATATATCCGTCAAAGGCCCCGACGGCCCCGCCTCCTGGCGCGCTTCCGCGCGCAAAATGCGGCTCGAAATCGCTTTTGCGCCCTTGCTGCGCGGCGAGGTGGAATTCGTCGAGGCGGCAATCGAGAACCCAAGGCTCGAAGTCACACTTGGCCCAGATGGAACGCCGCCGCTCACGCTAAAGGACAGCCCTTTGGCCCGAAACGTGCGGTTTCAGCGGATCAAGGCGACGGGTGGCTCGCTTCTCATCGACGATCCAACGCGAAACCGTCGTTTTGAGCTCGCTGGCCTTGATCTTGAAGCGGAAGCCGGATCGCTTTACGGCCCCTTCAAAGGCCATGGCTCGGCGCCTCTCGCGGACGGTCGGTTTTCCTTTCAGTTTCTGACCGGCGCGGCGGAAGCCGGCGAGATGAAGCTGAAGCTTTCGGCGGAGGCGCGGTCCCGCGGCGCACTGTCCTTCGACGGGAGCCTGGTTTTCAGGTCAGAGGCGCAAAAGCTCGCCGGGGCGCTGCGGCTGCAAAGCGCAGACCCCTCCTTGCGGATCCTCAGCCTGCTGACCTTGACGCCGCAACGCGCGACTTTCGACGAGATCGAAGCGACGCTCGGCGAGGAGCCCCGCACGACGACGGGGAAGGGCGCGGCAGAACTCGATTTTTCAGCCGCGCCGAGGGCGAGCCTGACATTGTCGTCCGAGCAGATCGACCTTGATCTTCTATTCGACGGCCGGCCTGCGGCTGCGCTGACGGCGTTTTCGCCGCCCCCCTGCCCGCTCGTCGTGAGCTACAAAGCAAAGGCCCTGTCCTGGGGCGGCGCCGGCTTCGCCGACATCGCCGCGGACATTGTGTTTGGCAAGCAGCCTGAGGCGCCTGGCCCGACTGCAGGCGCCTGGCTGCGCCTCGAGGCGCGCGGACCGAAAAGCTCCCGCCTCTACATCGATGGCGCGGCGCGTTTCGGCGCGGCGCCTGAATTCGACGGCAAATTCAGCGCCGCCGCCGAGGATGCGGGCTGGCTGAAGCCCTGGTTCGGGCGGGCTTTTGGCGCGCAAGCGGCGGCGCCATGGCCGATGGACGGGGGTTTCGGCGACATCCCTTTTTCTGCAATCGATCTCAGCGCTGCGACACGAGTTACATCGCAGAAGATTGAATTGCGTGATCTCGACCTTACGCTCGATGGCGCGCATCTTTCGGGTAAATTGTCTTATTGGCCGAGGCTCGCCGCAAAGCCGGCGCGCATTGATGCCGATCTTTCCACACGCTCCCTTGATCTCGCTGCGCTCGTCAACAATGCCGGCGGCGCACCGGCGCGCGCGCTGGGCGACCTCGACGGATCGCTGACATTCGAGGCCGACGCCGTGCGTTTCGGCGCCTTTGCTCCGCCCGGCGCGCTTGGTCTGTCGATCAACAAGACGGGCGATCGCATTGAGCTCGATCAATTGACTTTCGAGGGACCAGACGGAGCAATAGCCGCAGCAAGCGGCCTGCTGTCCAGTCAGAGCGCGCGTATCAACGCCGTGCTGAGCGCGCCGCGCGGATTTGGCATTACGGCAGCCCTGGCGAAAATTGCTCCCGGGGCCGCGACCAACGCTCTGCTGTCGCGCGCGGACGCGCTGACGCCGATCGATCTCAAGCTGTTCGCTGAAGCGGCGCAGCGGCAATCGGCTTTCGGCTTGAAGACGCTCACCGCGAAAGGCTCCATCGGCGGCGCGACAATCGACGCGACAATCGACGGCGATCCGGACAAGGGCGAGGAACTCAGTCTCTCTGCCGTGCTTGACGCCCGCGACAGCCTTCCGCTCATGCGTCTTGCCGGCCTTGCCGCCACCGCGACGGATAATCCCGGCCGCGCCCATATCGAGCTCAAGGCACGCGGCGCGCCGCGTGAGGCGACGCAGGCCGCGGTGATTTCGGCGGCGCTCGGACCAGCGAGGCTGAGCTTCGACGGGCGCATTGGAGCCGATCTTTTCGACCCTTCCGCGAGAGGCGCCATTTCCTTCACGGCGCCCGACGCTGCGCCTTTTTTGCGGGCGGCAGGCCTCGTTTTTCCGGATTTTGCCGCAAAGACGCCGGCCGCCGTCTCGGGCGATCTCATGCTGACGGCGGGCGAGGCGAAACTCGAGAGCCTCAAGGCCAATATCGCCGGGCCGTCCTTTGCCGGTTCGCTTGCCTATGACGCCAAAGCGCAACCGCGACTCAGCGGCGAACTCGCGGCGGACAGGCTGCCCGCGGCGGCGCTATTTGCCCTCGTGCTCGGACCGCCCGAACCCGCCAAGGGCGGCGCGCTCTGGTCAAGCCTCGCTTTCGCGCCCCCGGCTTTTGATCTCCCGACCGCACGCATCGCGCTGACGGCGCGGGAAGCTCCACTCGGCGCGCCGCTCGCGCCCGGCGCCGGCCTTGGCAAAAATCTCAAAGCCACCTTAGTCACGTCGCAGGGCCGTCTCGACCTTGAAGACTTCACTCTCGATCTCGCCGGCGGGCAGGCGTCCGGCGATCTCAAACTGCGCCGATCAGGCGCCGAAGCCTCGCTCGCAATGCGGCTCGATCTGAAAAATGTAGCGCTTGATCTCGCTTCAGCGCGCGGGCGCATCGACGCCTCGATCGAGGCGGCCGGAAGCGGCAGGAGCGCGGACGGGCTCGCTGGCGCTCTCGCGGGATCGGGCAAAGCCGCCCTCGCCGATCTTGTCATCCCCCGCATCGACCCCCGCGCCCTGCCCCGGATTATCGCCAAATTCGATGCGGATGGCCATGAGCTCGGCGCAAAGCAAATTGCGGCGGCGCTTGCGAGCGAATTGAGGGGCGGCAATTTACAAGCGGGCGACAGAGCTTTCGACATCGCCATCGCCTCCGGCGTGGTGACTCTTGCCTCAAAGCCGCCGCAACCCGATCAGGCCGGGCTAACCGCCGCCTTCGATCTGCGTCGCGCTTTGTTGACGCAACGCTTGACGCTCGTCGATCCGACGCCGCCGAAGGGATGGAGCGGCGCGCCGCCGCAGATCGTGGCGACGCTCAAGGAACTCTCTGGCGCTCCTTCGGTCGAAATCGACGCGGCCGCGCTAGCCAATGCGTTGGCGAACCGGGCGATCCAGCGCGAGATCGCGCGGATCGAGGCCTATGAATTCGACATCCACGAACGGGCGTTCTTCTATCAGCGGCTGCTGTCCGAGCGCCGCCGGCAGGCCGAGCGTGACAAGGCGGCGGCCGAAGCATCTGCGGCGCCAAAGCCTGCAGAGGCGGCGGCGCCTAATCCCAATTATTCGCCCGCTTCGGGCGAAAGCGCCGACTGAAGAATATAAACGCGGATTGCGGAAGACAGATTGGCGTTGCCGCGCGCGGCGTCGATCTCCGCGACGCAGGCGGCAAGCGAGGAGCCGCGTTCAGCGGCGATTCGCTTCAAACGCTCCCAGAAAGCGCGTTCGAGCGAAATGCTTGTTCGATGCCCGGCGATGGTCAAGGAATGTTTGACGTTGGAGCGCAGATCGTGCGGCCCCTCATCGAGCGGAGCGGCGCTCATCGCACGGCGGCGTCATCCGCCGAAACCGTCCCCTGGGCCCCGATCGATTGGCTGCACACCACCGTGCTCGAATCTACGCCATCGGATCGGATCGGCTCGACCGGAAGATGCTCAAGAAGATGCCCGTCGAGCCGCAGTTTCGCCTGGGCGCGCAGCCTTTCGGCGGCGCTCCGCACCGTCTTGGCGAGCCCTGCCCTGACGCGCGCATGCTCTGAGGCCTCAGCGGCGACCTCTCGCGCGCGTCTCTTCCGGAAAAGTCGCAGATTGACGATATTGGGCATCAGGTTTTCTTACGGAATTTATCGATCGAAACGATCTTGTCTTCGGCTGGGGAGCTGACGTTCATATCTTTCACGCCCTTTTCATCGGACTTGGCGCTTTGCAGAGACGCCTTCTCTGGCGGCGAAACCGTTGAAACATCTCCCTCGACGGGCGATCCGGCGTCATTGGCGCTCGTCTCTACCGCCTCATCCAGCTTGAACTCGAGATCGAAGCCTGCGGCGGGGTCGGAGAATCGGGTAATGGCGTCAAAAGGCACGAGCAGCATCTCGGGAACGTTCTTGAACGAAAGCCCGACTTCGAATGCGTGCTCCGACACAGACAGATCCCAGAATTGATGCTGCAGGATAATCGTCATCTCCTCGGGATAGAGTTCTCGCATACGCGCGGAGAGCCGCACGCCGCGCCCGCTGGTGCGGAAGGTGATGTAGAAATGATGCTCGCCGACCAGTCCTTCGCGCGCCATATCGGCGAGCACTTTGCGGACGACTCCGCGCAGCGCCTCCTGCACAAGAATATCATACCGGATCAGATCAGCGGCCATCGAACCCCCGGCATGATATCTTTTATCCTGAAAATTTTGGATTGAATCGATTCAAACTCGCGCATTTGCTCGATTCCGAGAGTCAGAAAAAGGAAGCGCTTCCGAAAAGCGTGCAGCTTTTCGGCGCCATGCTCCAGTGACGAACGCAAACGTGAGCATCTGCCTTAAACAAAAACGGGACAAAAGGAAAGTGGAGGCTTCTGTTGCCAGGCGCCTCCGAGCCCCGCCTTGAAGTGCTACCCCCAAGGACTTGATTTCGGTGCTAACGCCGCATTACGCGGCGACGGCGACCGGAGCATAGTTGTCATTGGCAACTATAAGAATAGCCCGATAACGGTGGTACAATGCCGGGCAAAAGACAGTCCTTTACACTCCCTGTCGAACCTGTTTCGCCCCCGCCGAAGCCCGCCGCAGAATCAAGGCAGACGGGCTTGGGTGGAGGCGCCGGGTACCGCCCCCGGGTCCAAAGAGCTTATTTCGACGTCGTTTATCGCCATAGCCGCTTGAGGCGGCAAATCGAATATAGAGCGAAACGCCCGATTTACAAAGCCTTCGGCGAGGATGGCGCGTTTTCCGCAAAGGACGGGCTTTTCCCCGCTAAGCACCGAAGGCGCCCCTGCCGCCTCGCTTGATGCGCCCGGCGCCCCCGGTTAGATCGTCCTATCCGCCGGGCGAATCCGCGACAAAGGATCGAACCATGCAGGCCTACCACGATCTCCTCGACAGGATCCTGCGCGAAGGCGTCCGTAAACCCGACCGCACCGGCACCGGCACGCTTTCGGTATTCGGCCATCAGCTGCGCTTCGACCTCAGCGCCGGCTTTCCGCTGGTGACGACGAAGAAGCTGCACTGGAAATCGATCGTGCATGAGCTGATCTGGTTCCTGCGCGGCGATACCAATATCGGCTATCTGAAGGACAATGGCGTCGGCATCTGGGACGAATGGGCCAACGACAACGGCGATCTCGGCCCAGTGTACGGCCGGCAATGGCGCTCCTGGCAGGCGCCGGACGGTCGCACGATCGATCAGATCGCCAATGTGATCGACCAGATCCAGCGCGATCCTTTTTCGCGCCGGCTCATCGTGTCGGCCTGGAATCCGGCGGACCTGCCGGCGATGGCGTTAGCGCCCTGCCATTGCCTGTTCCAGTTCAATGTGCGGGACGATTCCGCCGGAACGCGGCGGCTCGACCTGCAGCTCTACCAGCGCTCGGGCGACGCCTTCCTGGGCGCGCCCTTCAATATCGCCAGCTATGCGCTTCTGACCGAGCTCGTCGCCGCCGTCTGCGGCCTGGAGCCGGGCGATTTCGTGCACACTTTCGGCGACGCGCATCTCTATCTCAATCACATCGACCAGGCCAAGCTGCAGCTTTCGCGCGATCCCCGGCCGCTGCCCAGGCTGCGCATCAACGGAAACGTCAAATCGCTGTTCGATGTCCGTTTCGAGGATCTCCGGCTCGAGAATTACGATCCCCATCCGGCGATCAAGGCCCCTGTCGCGGTTTGACGCGGACGCGGCGTTTTCCGCCGGCGATGCGATGAGCTATAGGCTTGCCGCGACGGCTTCTTCCGCCGCGGACGAGGTCCATGACGCTTTCAACATCAACGCAGAGCGATCGGCACGACTCAACGCCCATTCCCGGCGCTGGCGCTTCGGTAGCATCCGGCATCCTGTGGATGCTGCTGACGACGCTTCTGTTCGTCTGCCAGGATTCGACCGCGCGCATTCTCGTCGCGCGCTATCCGGCGACGGAAGTTGCCTTCATGCGCTATTTCGTCCATTTCGCGCTTGTCGGCGCTTTTCTCGCCCTGCGCGCGCCGCGCTTGCTGCGGTCGCGCCGGCCCGTGCTTCAGCTCACGCGATCGAGCTTTCTGCTCGCCAATACGCTGTTTGGCATGATGGCCTTGAAGATCATGCCGTTCCTCGATTTTTCCGCGGTGGTCTGGGTCGCGCCCGTGCTCGTGACTGCGCTCTCGATCGTCGTTCTCCACGAGAAAGTCTCGTTGACAGGCTGGATCAGCGTGTTCATCGGTCTCGCCGGCGTCTGGATCATCGTCGTCGGCGCCGGGTTCGACGTCTCGGCACTGATGATTCTGCCTTTGATGGCCGCGCTGACCAATGCGCTTTATCAGATCGCCACGCGTTTCTTGCGCACGGCCGACGCGCCGCTGACGACGCTGTTTTACACGGCGATCGCCGGAACCGCGTTTTGCGCGCTGTTCCTGCCCTTCTCCGCGGTGCGGCCGGCGCCCGCCGATCTTGCTTTGATGACGCTGCTTGGCGTCCTCGGCGTGGCCAGCCATTTTTGCATAATTCGCGCCTTTGCCGCGGCGCCCGCCAATGTCATCGCCCCCTTCGGCTATACGGCGCTCCTCTGGGCGAGCCTGTTCAGCGTCGTGATTTTTGCGGAAATTCCGACGCTGCGGACGATCATCGGCTCCTGCCTCATCGTCGGGGCGGGCCTTGCGATCTTCTTCGGCCCCCGCGCCAAACGGAGCGTCTGACCTCATGACTGCTGAGAACGAACGCGCAAGAATCCGCCCCGCGAGAGCGGAGGACTGTGCACTGATTCTTTCCCTGGTCGCCGAGCTCGCCGACTATGAGCATCTCTCCGCCGAGATGCATGCCGGCGAGCAGGACATCTTCGCTGCGCTATTTGACGACACGCCGCGCGTTTTCGCCGCCGTCGCCGAATGGGATGGGGAAGCGGCCGGCTTCGCGCTCTGGTTCTACACTTTTTCAAGCTTTCGCGGCCGCCATGGCGTCTGGCTGGAAGATCTTTACGTGCGTCCCGCCTTTCGCGGCAAAGGCTGCGGCAAGGCGCTTCTCGCTCATGTCGCGCGGCTTTGCGTCGCGGAAAATCTCGGCCGTTTCGAATGGTCCGTGCTCGACTGGAACGAGCCGTCGATCCGTTTTTACAAATCCATGGGCGCTACAAT
This sequence comes from Methylocella silvestris, assembly GCF_002891535.1. GTDB lineage: Bacteria > Pseudomonadota > Alphaproteobacteria > Rhizobiales > Beijerinckiaceae > Methylocapsa > Methylocapsa silvestris_A. Next base: position 44,229 of record NZ_PDZR01000019.1, read on the forward strand.
CATGGATCAATGGCGCATCTGCCGCGTCGAGGAGGACGCGCTTTTGCGCCTCGGCGCCTGCATGCCAAAACCATGAGCGCCGCTCTCGCCCTCGTCGCGGCGCTCGGCGAAAATGGCGTCATCGGCGTCGGCGATCGCCTGCCTTTCCGGCTGCCGAGCGACCTCAAGCGATTCCGCGCGCTGACCTGGGGCAAGCCGCTTCTAATGGGGCGCAAGACATTCGTTTCGATCGGGCGCCCTTTGCCCGGGCGTGAGACGATCGTCGTGACCCGCGACAAAGGTTTTGCCGCGCCCGCGGGGGTGCATCTGGCTTTTAGCCCAGAAGACGCGCTGAGCCTTGCCATAACCCGCGCCGCGGCCATGGGCGCCGATGAGATCATTCTTGCCGGCGGCGGCGAACTCTATGCCGCGCTGCTGCCCCGCGTCGCGCGCATGTATCTGACGCTCGTCGAGGCCTCGCCGCCGGGCGACGCTTTGTTTCCCGCCGTCGATTGGACCGACTGGATCGAGACGGAGCGGCTTCGCCCCGAGCCGCAAGCGGGCGACGAAGCGAAATTCGCCTTCGTCCGCTTCGAGCGGAAGCTTAAATTTACGTAATGAAGCGGCGTTCGCCTCGGCTCCAGCGCCGGGCGGCCGCCGTCCCGATTTGTGCTGGCGCGGGCGCGCTCCTATAAAGGGCGGTCTTGAAATATGCACAAATGAGGTTTCATGCCGTGGATCAGTGATGGCGGTGGCGGCGGTTCCTGGAAACCCAGCGGACCGTGGGGACAAAAACCAAGTTCCCCGCAGCAGCCGGATTTCGAGGATTTGCTGCGGCGCGGACAGGAGCGGATCAAAAGCTGGATGCCCGGCTCCGGCGGCGGCTTTGCCGGCGGGCGCGGCATTCTCGCCTTGGCGCTGATCGGCATTGGCGTCTGGCTCTTGTCCGGCTTCTATACGGTTGCCCCGAGTGAAGTCGGCCTCAACAAGATCTTCGGCCGATATACCGGCAAGACCGGGCCAGGCCTTAATTATAATCTGCCGTTTCCGATCGGCGAAGTCGAAAAGCTGCCCGTCACCACGCGCAGCACCATCAATGTCGGCTTCACCTACCGGCCCGACATGCGCACCTCGGTCGATCTCCCGGAGGAGAGCCTGATGCTGACGGGCGACGAAAACATCGCCGACGTCAAATTCGTCGTGATCTGGCAGATCGATCCGGTGCGGCCTGAGGATTACGCCTTCAACATCGCAAACCAAAAGGAAACGGTGAAGGCCGTCGCCGAGAGCGCGATGCGCGAAGTCATCGGCCGCAGCCAGATCCAGCGCATTCTGACCGCCGAGCGGAAAGTCATCGAGCCCGCCGTGCAGGAGCTCATGCAGCGGATTTTGAACCAATATAAAGCCGGCGTGCTCGTCCTGCAGGTGCAGTTGCAGTCGGTCGATCCGCCGGAGCAGGTCATTGCCGCCTTTCGCGACGTGACCGCCGCGCAGCAGGATCAAAACCGCATGCGCAACGAGGCCGAAGCCTACGCCAATCGCGTGGTGCCGGAGGCGCGCGGCAAGGCCGCGGCGACCATTCAGGAAGCCGAAGGCTACCGGCTGCAGACCGTCGCCGAGGCGACCGGCCAGGCGGCGCGATTCGACAAAATCTACGATGAATACAAAAAGGCGCCAGGGGTGACTCGCGAACGCATGTATCTCGAGACCATGGAGCGCGTGTTTGGCGGCATGGATAAGGTCATCGTCGATCAGGACGGGGACCGCTCCGGCGTCGTCCCCTATTTGCCCCTGAGCGCGCTCACAGGCAAGGCGACCGAGGGAGCGCATAAATGAAAAGCGTTTCCGCCCTCGCGATCATCGCCGCCGCCGTCATCCTGCTCGTCCTTGCGACCGGCTCCCTCTTCACCGTGCAGCAGACGCAGCAGGCTCTGGTGCTGCGCTTTGGCGAGCCGGTCGCCGGCCGCGGCCTCGTGACCAAGCCGGGTCTGCACTTCAAAATTCCGTTCATCGAGAACGTCGTTTACCTCGACAATCGCATCCTCGATCTTGAAGCGCCGAAGCAGGAGGTTCTCGCCTCCGACAATACGCGCATCGAGGTCGATTCCTTCCTGCGCTACCGCATCGTCGATCCGCTGAAATTCTACCAGACGGTCGGCACCATCGAGCGCGCCAACAGCCAGCTCGGCTTCGTTCTGAATTCGGCGGTCCGCCGCGTACTCGGCGAAGCCAATCTTACCCAGATCGTGCGCGACGACCGCGCCAGTCTGATGGCGCGGATCAGGGATCAGGTCGAAGCCGAAGGCTCCCGGCTCGGCATCGTCGCGGTCGACGTCCGCATCCGCCGCGCCGATCTGCCAAGGCAGATTTCGGAGCGGGTTTACAGCCGGATGCAGACCGAGCGCGCCCGGGAGGCGGCGGAGTTCCGCGCGCAGGGCTCGGAGCAGGCGCAGAAGATCGTCGCCGGCGCCGACCGAAACGTCGTCGTGCTGAAGGGCGAGGCGCAGCGGCAGGCCGACCAGACGCGCGGTGAGGGCGACGCCGAACGCAACCGCATCTTCGCCGCATCCTTCGGCAAGGACCCGGACTTTTTCGCCTTCTTCCGCTCCATGCAGGCCTATGAGAACGGGCTGCAATCGAGCGATACGCGGATGGTCATCAGCCCGAAATCGGAGTTCTTCCGGTTCTTCGGCTCTCCATCGGGCGCACGGGCGGAGGCCCCCGCCCCTCTCGCCAAGGAGCCGGCGGCAGCGCCGGCCGCGAGCCCCTGAACCCCAACAATTTTGGACCAGATCGGTCCAAAATCTCAAAAGCAATTGATCTTTGGCGCTGGAAGAACACCGCAGCGTTTTCTACAGGGTGTGGCGACCATTTGACGGCTTGAGCGGTCGCGATGCTTTGTCCGCCGCGCCATGGCGCCCGTCGCAAGTTCAGCGTAAAGGCAGGACAAACCTGCAATATGCTGATCTTGCGGCTTGGGTACGGCTGTCGGGCTCCCTGCCTCACGAAGTTTTGCTGGATTTCGACGCCCCTTTCCGCTCCATTGCGTCAAACCGCGGATATACCGGGCATATTCGTCGACAGGACGACCGCTTCGCCCGGAACAGGCGCGCTGCATCACACGAAGGAGAAACCGCCCATGGGCCTGTTCAAGACTGCGAGGCGCGACGCCACGGCGTTTGCCGCCGGCGGGTCCGGTCCGCATATCAGCGCCTGCTCCATGCTCGCCATGGCGGCCGTTCTCATATTCGGAGCTGCGGCCATCGCGCCCGTGCTCGGCCCGCAGCCAGCCTTCGCGAAGGGACCGGATTCCCTCGCTGACCTCGCCGCCGACGTAAGCGACGCCGTCGTCAACATCTCGGCGACGCAGACGATGGACGAAAAGCGCCCGGGCGGCGCGCCGCAGCTAGAGCCCGGCACACCCTTTGACGATCTGTTCGAGGAGTTTTTCCGCCGCCGCCAGCAAGGGCAAGGCGGTCCCGATCAGCCCGCGCCCCGCGCGCCGCGCGAGCGCAAGTCGAATTCGCTCGGCTCCGGCTTCGTCGTCGATCCGTCGGGAATTATCATCACCAACAATCACGTCATCGCCGACGCCAATGACGTCACGGTAATTTTTACCGATGGGCAGAAACTGAAGGCTGAAGTCCTCGGCAAGGATTCGAAAGTCGACGTCGCCGTCCTGAAAGTGAAGCCCGACAAGCCGCTCAAGGCTGTGAAATTCGGCGACAGCGACAAGATGCGCGTCGGCGACTGGGTCATTGCCGTCGGCAATCCGTTCGGCCTTGGCGGCACCGTCACCGCCGGGATCATCTCCGCCCTGAAGCGGAATATCGATTCCGGCCCCTATGACAATTATTTCCAGACCGACGCTGCGATCAACAAGGGCAATTCGGGCGGTCCGCTGTTCAACATGGCCGGCGAGGTCGTCGGCATCAACACCGCGATTCTGTCGCCCTCGGGCGGATCGATCGGCATCGGCTTCTCGACGCCGGCGGCGACCGTGACGCCGGTCATCGACCAGCTGCAGAAATTCGGCGAGACGCGCCGCGGCTGGCTCGGCGTGCGCATCCAGAACGTCGACGACACGATCGCCGAAACGCTCAACCTTGGCGCGGTGCGCGGCGCGCTGGTCGCCGGAACAGACGACAAGGGACCGGCCAAGGCGGCCGGCATCGAGGCCGGCGACGTCATCTTGAAATTTGACGGCGTCCCGATCAAGGAATCCCACGATCTGCCCAAGATCGTCGCCTCCGCGCCGGTCGGCAAGGATGTCGAAGTGGTGCTGCTGCGGCAGGGCAAGGAGATCACCAAGACGATCAAGCTTGGCCGCCTCGAGGACAATGAGAAACAGAAGGCCGCGCTGACCGTCAAACCCGGCGATGACGACAAGCCTCCGGCGGCGAACGCCTCGGTGGAGCGCGCGCTCGGCATGGCGTTCTCGGGCCTTAGCGAGAGCGCGCGGCGGAAATATTCGATCAAGCAGAGCGTCGCCGCCGGCGTTATTGTGACCGACGTCGAGCCAGAGTCGGGCGCCGCGGAAAAGCACATCCAGCCCGGCGACGTGATCATGGAGATCAATCAGGAGCCGGTGAAGGAGCCGGCCGATGTCGCCAAGAAAGTCGCGAAGCTGAAGGACGACGGAAAGAAGTCGGCGCTGCTTCTCGTCGCCAACGGCCAGGGGGAAATGCGCTTTGTCGCGCTCCCCTTTCCGTGAAAAGCCGCGGTCGCGGCGCGCGCAATAAGGTTTCGCCCTTGCCCGCCGGAAATGAGGTGGCTATAAGACCTCAGCCAAAGCGGCCGGCGTCAATCGTACGCCATGTCGGAGTGTAGCGCAGCCTGGTAGCGCACCTCGTTCGGGACGAGGGGGTCGGAGGTTCGAATCCTCTCACTCCGACCACTGCCTTAAAGGCCTCGCACATACTTTTCATCCTGGCCGGCCGCCGCGGCAAATTCTGCCGTCAGGTCGACGGGGCTGGGAGGAAGCGGTGCAATGGATTCGGTTCGAGGCCCGTCTCGAGCAAAGCGTCGAGGAAGCCTTTGACGCTTGGAAGGCGCGTTTGCCCACGCATGATGCGAAAGAGACGGAACAACGGCAACTTGTCGAAGGGCCCAAATCCCAGAAGGCGGTCGCTAAATTGGTCGACCGTCGCTTCATCGACTACCTTATCGAAACCGGCATTCCCTTTGAGCGTCCTTAAGCTGACGTAGCGTTCGGCGCTAGCGCAATTAGGGCAATTCGTCGCGTCTTGATCCATTCGGCGGCGGCCCTCCTCCGCAGATGCTACGGCCGCGAGATGAACAAGGCAGAATTATTGGATCGATTGTCAGGGGTGCTCGATGCGCTCGCGCAAAGCGAGGAGCTCGTCGCTAATCAACGGCACATCGTCCATTTATTCGAACGCCAGCGCCAGAACGCCATACAAGCGAAAGAGATGCTCGACCAGTTCGAGGAGATCCTGGCGGCGCAAATTGCCAAGCGGGACCGATTGCTCAAGGAGCTGTCAGAACTTCCCGGCTAGAGCATCCACCCGAAAGGCTGAAGGCTTTTGTGCCAAGCGGAGCCGTCGAGACAACAGCGCCGCCGCGACTACGCTGGGAATTAGCGTCTTGCTAGCGCGAACCCCAGGATCAGGCCGACGCCCATCGCCGCCGCCAACGCCATCATCGGCTGGTTCGACGTAAAGCTCCTGGCCTCGCTCACAGCCGTTCCATACGCCTTCTCGACTTGATCAAGACCCTTGTCCACGGTTCCATGCGCCTGCCGCAGCGTGTCGTCCGCGAAGTCTCCAAGCGCGCCATTAATCTTCTCGCCAACATCGCTCGCGGCGTCAGAAAAACTCTGATTATTCATCATTTTGCTCCGTTTCAAAGTATCTTGCCGCGCGCATGCGGCCCGCCCGGCGAGATCATATAACTTGCGGCGACAGCGCGAAGACCTTGCACAGACGATTCATTGCCCGCGAACGTCATGCTTCTTTGGAAGTTCCGCGTGGCGCCCGCCGGAACGCCAATTCATCGGATCGTCGCTCCGACATGATCGTGGATCAATTGATCGGGGATCATCGTGGTCTGGCGCGGCGCGGCGATGGCGCACCCACAGCGCGATAGAACATTGCTTTAACGAGTTCAACAAGCGCCAGATAGGCAAGCGTCGCGCCGATCAGATAGGCGAAGAACAACGGCGGCGGCGTGACGAAGCCGAACCAATGCCCTATGGGCGACAGCGGCAGTCCGATCGCCACGGCGACGACGCCCAACGCCATCGCAATGAGAAAGCCGTTCGGCCGGCTCCGAAAGAACAATCGCCGCGTGCGGATGGCGAACACGACCAGCACCTGCGTCGCCAGGGATTCCATGAACCAGCCGGTCTGAAAGAGCGATTCGCCAGCGCCGAACACCGCGATCAACGCGTAGAAGGTGAGAAAATCGAAGATCGAGCTGACCGGCCCGAACACCAGCATGAAACGCTCGATAAAGCCGATATCCCATTTCACCGGCAAGGCGATGGCCTCCGGATCCACCCCGTCGAACGGGATCGCGATCTCGGACACGTCATAGAGCAAATTGTTGAGCAGGATCTGGATCGGCAGCATCGGCAGGAACGGAAGGAAAAGGGACGCGCCGGCCATGCTGAACATATTGCCGAAGTTCGAACTCGACGCCATCAGGACGTATTTCGAAACGTTCTGCACTGTTTGACGGCCGCCGACGACCGCCTCGCGCACGACTGACAGATCATGTTCGAGCAAAATCAGATCGGCGGCTGCGCGCGCGACGTCGGCGGCGCCATCGACCGAGATCCCGACATCGGCGGCATGCAGCGCCGGCGCGTCGTTGATGCCGTCGCCCATGAAGCCGACGATATAGCCGAGCCGCTTCAGCGCCAGCAGGATGCGGAGCTTCTGCTGCGGGTTGACGCGGCAAAACAAATTGATCTGCGGCAACTGGCCGAGCAGCGCCTCGTCCGAAAGATGCGTCATCGCGTCTCCGGTCAGAACGCCTGTAACCGGCACGCCGATTTCGCTGAAGACGTGGCGGCTCACAATTTCATTGTCGCCGGTCAGCACCTTCACCGCGACGCCCGCATCCGCCATGGCCTGGATCGTCGCGCCGGCGCTCGCCTTTGGCGGATCGAGGAAAACGGCGAAGCCGGCGAACACAAGATTGCATTCATCGACGATCGCGGCCGCCGGGCAGACGTCGTCGACGGCATGGCTCGCGACGCCAAGCGCGCGGAAGCCCTGCGCGCCGATTTTCTCGAGCGTGGCCTCGAATGCGCGGCGCGTCTCGGGATCGAGGGCCTGCTCCTCGCCGTTCGCAGCTTCATAGCGCACGGACAGGCGCAGCAGATCCTCGGGGGCGCCCTTGACGATGAGACGCCGCTTCCCCTCGTGAGCGGCCAGCACCGAGACGCGCCGCCGTTCGAAATCGAAGGGGACTTCGTCGATCTTGGTCCAGCCCGCCATATCGAAAGGATGAGCGGCGAGGATCGCCTCATCGAGCGGGCTTTTCATGCCGGTCTCGAAACGGCTGTTGATGAAGGCGTAAGCGAAAGCGGAAGCGCTTTCCGCGCCGCGCCCGTCGATCACATGCACGAGCTTGATCGAAGCCTCGGTCAACGTGCCCGTCTTGTCGGTGCACAGCATGTCCATGGCGCCAAGATCGTGGATGGCGGAGAGGCGCTTGACGATCACCTTGCGCTTTGACAACGCCATCGCCGAGCGGGCCAGCGTGACCGTCACGATCATCGGCAGCAATTCGGGCGTCAGACCGACGGCAAGCGCCAGCGCGAACAGCAGCGATTCCAGCAAGGGACGATGAAACGAAATGTTGACGACCAGAACGAAGACCACCATCAGCAGCGTCAGGCGCATGATCAGCATGCCGAAGCGGCCAATGCCGACCGTGAAAGCTGTGGCTGGCGGCTTTTCGGCAAGGCTCGTCGCGAGATGGCCAAGCGCCGTCAGCGCCCCGGTGCGGCAGATGACGATCGTGGCGGAGCCGCTGATGACCGAGGTCCCGGCGAAGACGGCGTTCACGGCTCCGGCGGGATTCTCGGCGCCTGAGGCTGTCTCGGTCGCCTGTTTCTCCGCCGGATAGGGCTCGCCCGTCAGAAGCGCCTGATTGATGAAGAGATCGCGGCTTTCAAGCAGTCGCGAATCCGCCGGAACGAGATCTCCGGCGATCAATTCGACGACGTCGCCGGGCACCACCGTGTCGATCGGAACGCAGAGGATTGCGCCATCGCGCCGGACGCTCGCTTTGACCGCCACTGACCGGCGGAGCGCTTCGACCGCATCCTGCGCGCGGACCTCCTGGATAAAATCAAGCGTCATGCTCAGCATGACGATGGCTCCCACGATGGCGAAGCTCACGATGTCGCCGGTCGCCGCGGACAATCCGCTCGCCGCGAGCAGGATGATGACCAGCGGGTTGCGGAAGCGCGACAGAAACTGCAGCCAAAGCGGGGACCGCTTAACGGCGGCGGCGTTATTGGGACCGAAGGCCGCGAGCCGCGCCTGAGCCTCCGCCGCACTCAGGCCGGCCGGGGTCGTCGACAGGCGGACGAGCAGCTGGGCGGTCGGCGCCTTCCAGATATCTTCGGCGCCGATTTCGTCGGATTTCAAGCCGGGCGATGCTTCGCTGCGTCCTTGCATCAAATTCATCGCAGGTTTCCTGGTGCAGCCCGCGTGGGAAACGAAGTCTGACCGTGACCGGATCGAAACCCATGTGGTCTTGCGCTGCAGCGTGGCATTTCGCTTTGACCACGATCAATTCTCAAAATGCGCTCCGCGCTCGATCCATCCATACTGGTGAGACTGGCGCATCCGCGCGAAAGGAAGATGAAGGATGTTTGATGCAATCCTGATCGAGCAGGAGGAAGACCGCAGCAAGGCGAGCCTGACGCGGCTCGACGAAAGCCGGCTGCCGGACGGCGATGTGATAGTGCGCGTCAGCCATTCGACTCTCAACTACAAGGACGGGCTGGCGATCACGGGACGGGGCCCGATCGTGCGATCGTTTCCGCTTGTGCCGGGCATCGACTTCGCCGGCGTCGTCGAGGATAGTCGCGACGCGCGGTTCAAACCCGGCGACTGTGTTCTGCTTAACGGCTTCGGCGTCGGCGAATCGCATTGGGGCGGGCTTGCAGGGCGCGCCCGCGTCAGCGCCGATTGGCTGATTGGGCTCCCCGAGGGTTTGAGCGCAGCCCGCGCGATGGCGCTCGGCACAGCGGGCTACACCGCGATGCTGTGCGTCATGGCGCTTGAGCGACAGGGCGTTACGCCCCGCGCCGGCGAGATCATTGTGACCGGAGCGGGCGGCGGCGTCGGCGGCATTGCGATCCAGATCCTCGACCGTCTAGGCTACCGCATCGTCGCCTCGACCGGCCGGCCGCAGGAGGCCGACTATCTGCGCGCGCTCGGCGCTGACGAAATCATTGATCGCGCCACGCTCTCGGCGCCTGGCAAACCGCTCGCCAAGGCGCGCTGGGCCGGCGCGGTCGACAGCCTCGGCAGCCATACGCTCGCCAATGTTTGCGCAGCGATGAAGGAAAATGGCGTGGTCGCCGCCTGCGGCCTCGCGCAGGGCATGGATTTTCCCGCGTCCGTCGCCCCCTTCATTCTGCGCGGCGTCACGCTCATCGGCATTAATTCGGTATACCGATCGATCGCCGACCGCGTCGAGGCGTGGAGCCGGCTCGCGCGGGAAATTGACGTCGCGAAGCTCGACGCGATGACGACAACCATTGGCCTAAAGGACGTCATCGCAGCCGCAGGCGACCTCATTGACGGCAAAATCCGCGGCCGTATCGTCGTCGCGATCGCAGACGCGACATGAGGACGCCCCGCCTGCAAAAGAGGCTCAGGGCTCCTGCTGCAGATCGAAGGTGATTTCAGCCGCGAAGGAGCGCTGCGCGCCCTCCGGGGGCCTCGGGAAGGGCGAGGCTCTTGCGACCAGCGCGAGGCTCTCGATGTCGAGGTCCGAATCGCCGCTTGAGCGCAGCAACGACACATTGGCGAGTTCACCCGACTCCTCGAGCGTGAAGGAGACCACTGCGCTGCCACGCGCGCCGCGCTCGCGCGCCGCCGGCGGATATTGCTTGGCGCGCTCCAGCAGGCCGAACACAATGACCTTATAGCTCATCGGCTCGTCGCCGCTCTCGGTCGGCAGAGGCACGGCGACGGCCCGGAAAATCGGCGGGCCGTTGTCGAAAGGCAGCTGCACGCCCTGCCCGCTCTTCGAGGCGCCGAGCCCGGCTGATTGCAGCGGCGCGCTCTGGCGATTGGCGCTCGCGGCCGCCGCCTCTCGGGCTGCAGCGCTCTTGGCCGCCGCCGCCGCGGCTTTCTTTTCCGCCCGTTCGGCGCGTTTTTGCTCGGCGCTCGCCTGCTCGGCCTGTCTCGCCTGCGCCTTTGCGGCTTTCGCCTGTTCGGCCTTTTCGGCCGCAGCCTGCGCGGCAGCGGATTTTTCCTCCGCAGCCCTGGCTGCGGCGGCCTTGGCCTCGGCAGCTTTCGCCTCGGCCGCCTTCATTTGCGCAGCCTTGGCTTCTTCGGCCTTCGCCGCCTCGGCTTTCGCTGCTTCAGCCCTGGCCGCCTCAGCCTTGGCTGCTTCAGCCTTCGCTGCTTCAGCTTTAGCCGCCTCAGCCTTGGTCGCCTCAGCCTTGGCCTGAGCCGCTTTCGCCGCCTCGGCTTTCGCCTCGCTCGCTGCAGCGGCGTCCTGCGCGGCCTTGGCTTCAGCGGCCTCTGCCGCTTTTGCGGCTTGATCGGCCTGTTGCTTCGCCTGCGTCGCCTTGGCCTGTTCCGCAGCCTTGGCCTGCTCGGCAGCCTTGGCCGCGGCCTGCCTCGCCTGTTCTTCCGCGGCCTTGGCTTCGGCCTGCTTGCTTGCAGCCTGCCGGTCCGCAGATTGCTTCACAGCGGCTTCTTTCGCCGGGTCGGGCTTTGGCTGTTCTATGACGACTTCGATCGGCGTTTCCTTTGACGACTCAGGCGGTCTGTCCCAGGGACTTGCCCAGAGAAAAGCCAGTAGCAGACAGGCATGCGCCGCAAGCGACGCGACCAGCACGAAGATCACGCCCCTCTCAAAGAAGCCGCCCGATCGACCAGCTACCAGCCTGTCATCCACGCTGACGGCAATTTCCGATCCCGCGCTGGTCTCTCCGGCGTCGTCAAAATCCTCGCGCGCCGCAAAATTCAACTCGGCGCCGTCAAACGCCGTCGTCGGGAAATCGGGCGGAAAATCGTCATATTGCGCTACGCCATCGAGACTCATGGCCGCGCCGGCCGCAAAGCCGCGTGCGGCGCCTTTGGCATAGGCTCGAGGCGACGCCGAATGCATCATCCGCTCAATCTTCCCGTCCGGAGCCGCTGATGAGGGTCCGGTCCTGCGGCGGCAGCGCTGACGTCCATGCGAGGCGCAGGGCGAGGCTGGCGAATTCCGCAATCAACTCAAATGTGTAGAACAAATTTTGCGGCGCCGAAACGGCGCCGCGGACACAGTTCGCCAAAAAGCGGTCTCGTCACTCGCGAGTTGGCGCAATAAGGTCCGCAATAGGGGCGGATTTTTGAAGGCTCAATATGCCGGATGGCCGGCCCTGAGGGAGTTTTGCGCGCTTTCGACGATGACGAGCGCCGCCTTGAAGGCTGCTTCGACGTCGAGCTTGGTCGTGTCGAGCACCACGGCGTCCGCGGCCGGCCTGAGGGGCGCCGCCGCGCGGCTGGAATCGCGCAGATCGCGTTTGCGGATATCCTCAAGCACGGCGCCGTAATCGACCTTTTCGCCGCGTCCGCGCAATTCCAGCGCGCGTCGCGTCGCGCGCGCTTCGTCGCTCGCAGTGACGAAGATCTTGCAAGCGGCGTCGGGGCAGATGACCGTGCCGATATCGCGCCCGTCAAGCAGGGCGCCGCCCTGACGGCCGGCGAAACGGCGCTGCATGTCGACAAGGGCGGCGCGCACCTCCGGGATCGCGGCGACGACGGAGGCCGCCTCCGCCATGTCGCGGCTGCGCAGCCCAGCCTCGTCGAAATCCGTCAGCGCGAGGCTCCGCGCGGCGGAAACCGCCGCCGCGCGATCGGAAAGATCATGGCCGTGATCGAGCAGCGCGCGCGCCGTCGCCCTGTACAACAGGCCGGTGTCGAGATGCGGCAGACCGAAATGGGTCGCGAGCCGTCGCGCCAAGGTGCCTTTGCCGGACGCCGCCGGCCCGTCGATGGCGATAATCATGAAAAACGCGCTCCGAGGCTCTCCATCTGCGCCCGAAAATCCGGAAAGCTGGTTGCAATCATGCCGACGTCGTCGATGACGACGGGCTTTTGCGTAGCGAGACCGAGCACGAGAAAGCTCATTGCGATGCGATGATCGAGATGGGTGGCGACAAGGCCGCCGCCGGAAACCTCCTCGCGGCCTTCGACGATGAGATCATCGCCGATGATCTGTGGATTGACGCCGCAGGCGCGAAGACCGGCGGCCACGGCTTCAAGGCGATCCGATTCCTTGACCCGCAATTCGCTCAATCCCCGCATGCGCGTCTGTCCGCGCGCGAATGCGGCGGCGACGGCGAGAATGGGATATTCATCGATCATGCTCGGCGCGCGGGCGGCCGGAACATCGACGCCTTTTAGCGCGGCGCCCCTGACGTGAAGATCGGCGACCTCCTCGCCGCCTTCCTCGCGGCGGTCGATGATCTCGATATCGGCCCCCATTTCGAGCAGCGTCGTCAGCAAGCCGGTGCGCAGGGGATTCATCATCATCGATTCGATGATGATGTCGGAGTTTTCGACGATCGTCGCGGCGACAAGCGCGAAAGCCGCCGAGGATGGATCGCCCGGGACCGCGACCGGCGCGGGCTTGAGCTCCGGCCTGCCCTGCAGGGTGATCTTGCGCCCACTCTCGCCGAACGGCTCGACCTTTATCGCCGCGCCAAAATAGCGCAGCATCTTCTCGGTATGGTCGCGGCTCGCCTCAGGTTCGATCACCGAGGTCTCGCCCGGAGAATTGAGGCCGGCGAGCAGCACCGCCGATTTGATCTGCGCCGAAGCGACAGGGGACTTATAGGCGATCGGGATCGGCTCGGCCGTCCCCTTGAGGACAATCGGGCAGCGCCCGCCTTCGGCCTGTGACAGGGTTTGCGCCCCCATCATCATAAGCGGGTCAAGCACGCGCCGCATTGGCCGCTTGCGCAGCGAGGCATCGCCATCGAGCATCGCGGTAATGGGATGACCGGCGACAACGCCCATCATCAGGCGCATTCCGGTGCCGGAATTGCCGAAGTCGAGCGTCCCTTCGGGCTGGAGCAGCGAGCCGACGCCGCAGCCTTCCACGCGCCAGCGTCCCGGCGCCAGTCTTTCGACGCGCGCGCCCAGGGCGCGGCAGACTTTCGCCGTGTCGATCACATCCTCGCCTTCGAGCAGACCGGTAATCTCGGTCGTCCCGACGCTGAGCAGACCCAGAATCAGGGCGCGATGCGAGATGGATTTGTCGCCCGGCGGCTTGATCCGTCCGGCAAGCGGCCCGCTTCGTTCCGCCGTCAGCCGGCCTGTCGCAACCTCCATAAAATCCTCTTTCACCGCAACCCAAACCCGGAGACGGCGCCCCCCGAGAAAGGCCCGCCATTGCGGCGCTGGTTAGCATGGCGCCGGACGCCTTGTCATCAAAGGCCGCAGGGCAAGCTCAACTTCCATTTGACATGCGCGCCCGCGAACACTAACCGGACCGACAAGTTGCGAGGGGCCTTTTGAAGTCCCTTCCCTGCAAGAGGTAAGTCCGTGGCCAAACCAGAACTCGGCAACAAGCGTCAATGCCAGAATTGCGGCACGCGCTTTTTCGATTTGAATAAGAATCCGATTGTCTGCCCGAAGTGCGGAACCGTTTTCCAGGGCGCGCCGCTCTCGCGCGCGGCGCAAAGGGCCGCCGCCGCCGATGACGATGAAGAAGCGGCCCCTGCGGAACTTGTCTCGCTGGAGGAGGCGGACGCGGAAGCCGACGCCGACAAGCTCGTCGTCGCGGTCGACGAGGACGTCGAAATCGAAGTCGCCGATGATCCTTTCCTCGAGGAAGAGGAAGACGGCGACGATGTCGGCGATCTGATCGACGGCGATCGGGAGGACGACGAGGAGCCCTGATCCTGGGGCCATGATCTTTCGGCTTGTGCGCCTTTAGGGATGCGGCTATACAGCGGCCCTTCCCGCCGCGCGAAAGATGCGGCGGCGCGGCGCGACGCCGCGTTCGTCATCCAGCCCAACCGGATGACGCGGAAAGCACGAAAGCGATGGGGCCATAGCTCAGTTGGGAGAGCGCTTCAATGGCATTGAAGAGGTCGTCGGTTCGATTCCGTCTGGCTCCACCAAATCCGCTTTCTGGTTGAATTTTTTGATTAAATCGAGATATCGAGGCGGCTCCGGTCGGAAAGCGAATAGCGCCGGCCGGGCGATGCCGCCGATGCGCCCTTCGAGCGCGCCACGAACCCAATTTATTTTCGGGGATTAAGGGCTTTCGGCGCAACCGAAGTCCGGGCAAGCCCGTGCGATTTTGACTTTATCAATATAAAATTATATATAGCTTGCGCGGGTCGTTATTCCCCGCTGCGGGAGTGAAATGCCGTCCCCCGATCCGTCGAACCCTGTCGCATTCTTCACAGCGCTTCGGCGCGGCTTCAGCGAACGGCTGACGCGGCCGCGCGTCAGGGAGGTGGTCGTCGATCGGCTGCTCGAAGACTGTTTTGCGGCGCTCGATCAAAGCTGCGGCGATGTGTCGGGGCTCGCCTGCCGGCGCGGCTGTGCGACCTGTTGCGCTGTCCGCGTCGTCGCGACCGCCCCCGAAATTCTGCTGATCGCACGGGCCATCAAATCGCAGCGCAGGAAAACCGCCGAAGACTTCGGCCGCAGGATCGCCGCGGCGACGCGCGCGACGCGCCAGATCGACGAGTTGAAGCGGATGGCGCTTGCCGCGCCCTGCCCCTTCGTCGGTGAAAATATCTGCCTCGTCTACGCGATCCGGCCGCTCGCCTGCCGCAGCCATGTTTCTTTCAATGAAGCGGCCTGCCTCGATGCGCTCGCGGGCCTGCCCGTCGAAATTCCGGTCTCCTCAATCCATCTGACCGCGAGAAGCCTGATCCAGAACGCGTTGCAGGCCGCGCTGCGCGACACAGGCTATGGATGGGGAGTTTACGAATTAAACCAGGGACTGAGGATCGCGCTCAAGGATCATAGCGCGGAACGGGCTTGGCTCGACGGCCGTGACGTGTTTCGCAGCGCGCAGATAAACGACGTCAGCGAGCAGGAAATGGCGCAAGCCTTCGACGCAATCAAAGCGCTAGGCGGTTGACGGCGATGCGACCGATGAGCGCTGGCCGCGTCGCCCTACGCTCGCGGCCGCGGGTCAGCACGGCGCGATCGGCCAAAGCCAGGCGGCGCCGCGAACGCCGCTCGAATCGCCATGGACGGCGCGACGCGTCTCCGTCGCGATGCGATCGGAAAAAGCATAGCGCCCCATCAACTCCGGCAGTCCGATATAAAGCGAATCGATGTTGGAGAGGCCGCCGCCGAAGGCGATGACATCCGGATCGACGATATTGATGAGCCCGGCGAGGCCGCGCGCGAGACGATCGCGATAGAGCGCGAGCGAACGTCCCGCTTCGGCCTCTCCCGCGGCCGCCGCAGCCGCGATTTCACGAGCCGTCAAGGCCGCGCCGGTACGGGCAAAATGATCGCGGGCGAATCCCGGGCCGGACAAAAAGGTCTCGATGCAACCGGATTTGCCGCAATAGCAGAGCGGCCCCGGACGTTCATCGTCGCGCGCGAAGGGCAGCGGATTATGGCCCCACTCGCCAGCGATCCTGTTGCGCCCCGACACCAGCCTGCCGTCGACGACAAGGCCGCCGCCAACGCCGGTGCCGAGAATCACGCCGAAAACAACGCTTGCTCCAGCCCCGGCGCCGTCCGAGGCCTCCGACAGCGCGAAACAATTGGCGTCATTCTCGATTTTGATGGGCCGCCCAAGCTTTGCCGCGAGATCACGATCGAGCGCTTTGCCATTTAGAACCGTGCTGTTGGCGTTTTTGACGAGGCCGCTTGCGGGGGAGATGGCGCCCGGCGCCGCGACGCCGACGCTGCCTTTGCGGCCGATCTTGGCCTCGACGAAAGCCACGAGCTCCGCAATGACGTCGAGCGTCCCGGCATAGTCGCCTGTCGGCGTCGGCCGACGTTTGCGGATCAGTTCAGAACCCACGTCGTCGAGCGCCAAGACCTCGATCTTCGTGCCGCCAAGGTCAATTCCGATGCGCATGCAGGACGCCAGTTTGCCGGATGTTCAATCGCGTTCTGTCTTTATCGGACGCAAAAAGAAAAGGCCGGCAACATGCCGGCCCTCCACGGTAAATTCTTCCCGCCTCAATGCCCGCCGCCGTCGGCGTTCCGGCTCGCCTCAAACAAGAACCATGTACGGCGTTCGGATTCATCGATGTAGATTTCGAGAATGCTGGTCGTCGCCGAATCCTTGTGATCATCGGCGACCTCATGGGCGGCGCGAAGGGCGGCGGTGAAGCCTTTGTTGTCGGCGACGAGTTCGTCGAGCATATCAGCGGGCGATACGAAGGCGCTGTCATTGTCCTTGATGCGGGAGAGCTTGCCGATCTCGCCAATCGAATGGATCGCCGCCCGGCCGAGCTTGCGCGCCCGCTCCGCAAGCGGATCGATCGCCGCGAAAATCTGCTCGCCCTGCTCATCGAGCAGGAGGTGATAATCGCGGAAATGCGGCCCGCTCATGTGCCAATGAAAATTCTTCGTCTTGACGTAAAGGGCGAAGGCGTCCGCCGTCAGTTTGTTGAGTTCGGCGGCGATCGCGGCGGTTGCGTTGTCGCCGAGGTCGGACGGCGTATGCAGCGCGGTGATGTTGGTGTCGTCAGCGCGAAGCGCTTTGCTGGAAGGCGCCATTCTTTAAGATCTCCAAATCGACCCCGGACGCACCGGAAGTCCCGCGCCAAAACGCCGCCGGGCCTTCAACCGTTCCCGGCGGCGCCGCTGGCGTCAGCTGTGCGCGGCTAGAGACGCCGCCGTCGCGTCGATGTGAGCGACCAGCGCAGGATCAAGCGCCAGAGCGGCGGCAAGCGACTTCAGAAAATCCAGCTCCTGCGGGCTGCGCGCGACAATATGAGCGGCGGCATAAACCTGCAGCGCCAGCTCTTTCGACGAGCCGACCGCGGCGGCGATGTCCGTCGCGCTCGCCGGATTTGCGATTTCATGATCGAGAAATTCAGCCGCCGCCTCATCGACCCCAGCGCCCTTGATCTGGCCGATGATCTGCGCGCGTTGAGCTTGGTCGACATTGCCGTCGGCGGCGGCCGTCGCAACCAGCGTGCGCACCAGCAGCAACGCAGTTTCATTGGTATGGGCGTCGGCCGAGAAGGGCGTCTCCTGCGGCGGCGCTGTCAATTGCTCAAGGCCGGGAACCCCCTGCGTCAGCGGTTTTCCGTCCTGATAGTTGCGGAACGCCTTGTAGGCGAGGCCCCCGATCGCCGCGAGGCCGCCGACCCTGGCGAGGCCGCCGGTCGTCGCCCGGCCGCCCGGCGTGCCGATCAACAGCGCGGCGAGGCCGCCGAGGGTCGCCAGAGTGCCGACCGGATTCTGCTCGACGAGCTCCTTCGCCTTGCCGATATAGTCGGCAGCCTGGGTGCCCTTGAACTGCTCCTGAGCCTGTCCAAGCACATTGGACAGCGTCGCCGCTGTTTGATTGGCGGCGTTGGTGGTGGCGTCCTTTGCGGCTGCGGCCGCATCGCCGACGGCAGCCTTGCCGCGCTCGATCGTGTCGTTGACGCTTGCCGCGGCGGCGTCCCCGCCAGCTCCGAGCCTGCCGCCCGCGATCAGGTCCAAAAGCTGCTTTGCGTCGAACATGCGTTTTCTCCCAATTGCGGCGCGACTTCGAACTATTTCGTCCGATCGCTTTCACCGCTTCAAAAAGATAGAAATCGTCTGCGGATTTTACCTTGCGGATTTTATCGATCGACTGTGACAAGCCGATTGGCGTGAGCCGGGCTTTTCCGCTCGACCGACAGTCCGGCCCTGCGCCTGCGGCGAGATTAGCCCTAAGCGGCAAGCCGTCAATTCCAATTCACGTGTTCGGACCGCGATCCGGCCGGCTTCCAGTAAAGGTCAAGATGATGGGAGCTATGGCGGCAGGAATTTAAGGACAGATTTTACGTGAGCTGGAACAAAACCGGCGGCGAAGCATTAGACAGGGTTGGAGGCGCGCCTTCATGGCGGCGTCGCCAACCGTGAAAGCCCATCAAAGCAGGGCGCCTGAAGGAAATCTGGTCATTGGAGCCGCGGTCATGAACAGTTTTCATGTCATCGCCGGGCACGGCGAAACCAACGTCTATCCCAGCGTCCGAAAGATCGGTTTTTCCGATCTCCGGGCCGCGCTCGCAGCGGGGTTCGACGATTTTCGCGCCATGCCGTCGCATCTTCTTTTCCTTGCGGTCGTCTACATCATAATCGGGGCTTTTCTCTATCCGTCGACCTCCGGCGAAAACGCCGCGCCTCTTTTGTTTCCCGTCCTTGCCGGCTATGCGCTGATCGGTCCTTTCGTGGCCATCGGGCTTTATGAGGTCAGCCGCCGCCGCGAACAGGGACTTCCCCATTCATGGCGCAACGCCTTCGACGTTCTGCGCTCCCCCGCCATTCCGTCGATCCTTGCCGTCGGCTTGCTGCTCATGATCATATTTCTGCTGTGGCTTGCGACGGCGCAAGCGCTCTATCAGGCCCAGTTCGGCGTCTGGGCGCCGCAGTCTTATAGGCACTTTATCAATCAGCTCATCTCGACTCCCGCGGGACACAGGCTGATCGCGCTTGGCGTCTCGATCGGCTTCGTCTATGCCGTCGCCACTTTCAGCATCGGCGTCATTTCGTTTCCCCTGATGCTCGATCGGGACGTCGGCGCGGCGATCGCCGTCTACACCTCGATCAAGGCCGTTCTAATATCCCCCGTGGTCATGGCCGCATGGGGGTTGATCGTCGCGGCCTCAATCGTGATCGGGGTCGCCACCTTGTTTGTCGGCCTCGCGATCCTGACGCCCATCCTCGGCCACGCAACCTGGCATCTTTATCGCCGCGTCATCCTTCCCGATTAAGATCGATCCGGCTCGCCCAATTTTGCGGCAAGAATTCGGAGGAGGCATTCGTCCTCCTGGCGGGCGCTTTTTGTGCGCCGGAACCTGATCTCTTCGCAACGCGGTATGGTAATATGTCCTTCATCCGCCGGATTGGCCGCAACGCCGCCGCGCCTTTCAAGTCAAACTGGAGACGCAATATGCAGGGGCTGACCCCCGAAGGCCAAAGGCTCATTGACGACATCGCCCTCAGGCATGGCTTCAGCAGCGACGCCGCCTCATCGCTGTTTCATGCTCTTGCGCTCGGAAATGGCGTTCAGGCCCAGTTCAATCATCCCGAATTCGGCGGCATGGGACAATGGTCGCAGGGCGGAATGATCATGATCGGCGACATGTTCAACCAGAATCTGAAGTGGCGCGTCAGCGCGCTCTGCGACGATCTCGCCGGCCTTTTGCGCACAGATGGCGTTTTCAACCGTCAACCGCCGCCCTCAACCTCCTGGCAGGGGCAGAGCTACAATGTGTCGGGAGCCAGCGTCAGCCTGTTCGCGCAAGGCTTTGGCGGCGGCTGGTGGCCGGCCGAACTCGGTCAGCCCTCCTCCTCCGGCAGTCAGAACGACCTTCAATACGCGTTTTTCCCGGGAGCGCGCCGCCTCGCCATCCGCAAGGGCGAGCGCATCACGATCTATGATTCCGGCGATCACAATATTTCGGGCGTGTCGCAACAACAGGGCGGCGATCAGACTTTGACGTTCAGCAGTCAATATGGCGTCGTGCGGCTGGGCGACCTCAACATCATCGGGCAGCCTGACGCCGCGCCATGGCCCGCGCCGGCTTCGGCGCCGCAGGAGCGGGCGCCAAACGCGCAAATTCTGACGCCCGTCGATCCGCAGATGAGTTTCGCCGTCGCCCCGCAGGCAAAGGAAAGCCACGCGCCGCAGTTCGCCGAAAGCGACGTGTTCGCCACGCTCGAAAAGCTCGCCGCCCTGCGCGAGAAAAAGATTATCAGCGACGATGAATTCGCGGCGAAAAAATCGGAGCTGCTGGCCCGGCTCTAGAAAGCGCGAAGGGACGGCGGCGGCGAAGCCGTCGCCCGCCCCGGCTTGGTCCGCCTGCCTCAGGAGCTCATTTCGATAACGTCGCGAAGTTTCGGATAGATCTCATTATTCCAGCGCCGGCCGCTGAAAGTGCCGTAATGGCCGACGCCGGTCTGGACGTGGTGCGATTTCTTATATTGCCTGAGGCCGGAGCAGAGATCCTGCGCGGCCAGCGTCTGGCCGAGCCCGCAAATATCGTCGCGCTCGCCCTCAATGGTGAGCAGCGCCGTCTTGCGGATCGCCTTCGGCCTCACCACACGTCCATGCACTTCCAGCTTGCCGAGGGGGAGCAGATGGTCCTGAAACACGGTCTTGACCGTCGGGATGTAGAATTCCGCCGGCAAGTCCATGATCGCGAAATATTCGGCGTAAAAATCCTTGATGAATTTAAACTTCGGCATGTCGTTTTCGGAATAGGCTTTCGCCATATCCTTGAATGACTGCATATGGCGCTCTGGATTCATGCTCACGAACGCCGTCAGCTGCATGAAGCCCGGATAGACCTTGCGCCCCGCGCCGGCGAATTTTTTCGGCACGGCGGCGAGGAGATTGCGCTCGAACCATTCGATCGGCTTTGTCTTTGCGAGATCGTTGACCTTGGTCGGATTGACCCTTGTGTCGATCGGCCCGGCCATCAGCGTCATGCTCGCCGGCTGCGCGGGATCATCGTTTTCGGCCATGATCGAGGCGGCGGCGAGCACGGCGACGCAGGGCTGGCAGACGGCGACGACATGCGATTTCGGGCCCATCGCGCGCAGGAAATCGATCACGTGATCGACGTAAGTGTCGAAGCTGAACTCGCCCTCGGCGAGCGGAATATCCCGGACATTGCGCCAATCGGTGATGTAGACGTCGTGATGCTGCAGCATCGTCTTCACCGTGGCTTTGAGCAGGGTCGCGAAATGACCCGACATCGGCGCGACGATCAGCACGCGCGGCTGCTGCGCGCTGGTCTCCTTCCTGAACCGAAGCAGCGTCGCGAAAGGCGTTGAGGCGACGACCTCCTCGGTCACCGGGACAATCTCGTTGCCGTCAGTCACTTCCGTGATGTCGAAAGGCAGACGCTCATGGGTGATGGCGAGATTGGCGAAGGTTTCAAGCATTCCCGCCAATTTGCGGGTCGACAGCATTTCGCCGAACACGGGCCAGGGCTGCCCCAGCGCCGTCACTGCCGCGGAGGCGAGGGGCCGGCAAAAATCGAGCACATTGGCCTGTGCGCCATAGGCTTCATAAATCATTGATCCGCACCCGATCTCAAGAAAACTCATTAGGAAAGGTCAGTCTTTTTAGGCGGTCGGCACGCTATATGCTGCATTCGCGCGGTCGAGGCCACGGCTTTTGCCCAGGCCCGGCGGGAAAACGAGGCGCAGCTTCGATCCAGGGCTTGAAGAGGTGTGCATTGAGCGAGGCCATTCTGACCATCAGCAGCAAGAACTATTCCTCATGGTCCTTGCGAGGTTGGCTGATGACGAAATTTTCCGGTCTGCCCTTCGAGGAAAAGGCGGTGTCGATCGATGATCCTGCCATGCGGGCGGAGCTTTTGCTCCTGTCGTCGTCCTTCCTGATCCCAAACCTTCAGCATAATGGCCTGAAGATCTGGGATACGTTGGCGATCGGCGAATATCTCAATGAAATCAGGCCGGAGGCCTCGCTTCTTCCGGCCGATCTCGAAAAGCGGACACGCTGCCGGTCGATCAGCGGCGAGATGCACTCGGGCTTCGGGCCGATGCGCTCCGCGTTGCCGATGAACCTCAAAGGCGATTTTCCGAATTTCAAGGTCTGGGCGCGCGCGCAGGCCGACATCGACCGCATCACCACGATCTGGCGGGAGCATCTCGATCTCTACGGCGGCCCGTTCCTGCTGGGCGAGCGCTCGCTGGCGGACGCCATGTACGCGCCCGTCGTGACGCGACTGCGCACCTACCACGTCCCCGTCGACGCCAAATGCGGCGCCTACTGCGACGCCATCATGGCGATGCCGGAAATGGCGGAATGGACGGAAGCGGCGAAAACCGAGCCTGAGGATATGGAGGAGCTCGAGGTCGAGTTCTAGCCGCTGTTAGTAGTCCGCACAGTGAGCAGAAGGGGTCAAAGGCTCCGTTGCGAGCAAAGCGTTTCGCGCAGCGAGCGCGATGGCAAGTCGGGGGCGAATGGAAGCGGGAGCCGTTTCGTCGTCCGGCAGGCGCAGGACACGGGGCGTCAAGAACCGCCCGGAACCCATGCTTTGAGGAAGCTTCGAATTGCACTAATTCTAGACTTAAAGATCATGAATTGTGCACTTTATGCGCGCAGAGCGAGTCGTTCTTTCTGCGCAACTCGGCACCCTACGAGGCGTGGAGTGTCTCCCCAAGGCTAAGGCTGGCTGTTTTGTCCTTTCCGCGCTGCAAACGGCGAAATTCTGTTGCAGGCGCTCGCGCCGCATCGCAGCGTGGGGCGAAAATGGCCGGAAGCCGGGCGGCGCAGCGCAATTGTCACGTTTTTCGCTTGTCGAAAGGGTCTGGAGGCGACCGTCCGATCGAGAGCCTCTTATTGCGCCGCAAAAGGTTTGCAGCGCCGAACAGCATAGATCGCCGCCCGGCGCCACGACAGGACCGGTTCGTGTTTAAGGAGATAGAATTATGAGCGTCGTCGATCTCAAGAAGCCTTCGGCGGATCAGGCCGAGACGAAATTCTCGATTGTGAAGGCCGAAGAAAATGAGTTTCATGGCGAAGGCCTGCGCGGCTTCTTCGAATATCGCGATCTCGGCATCGCCGACGCCACCAATGGCAAGGTGATCGCACATCTGGTGCGCGCGAAAAAGCCGCCGACGGATGGCACCGGCTGGCATCGCCATATCGCCGACTTTCAGATCGTGCTCATGACCAAAGGCTGGGCCCGCTTCATGTATGAAGACAAGGAAACCCTGGTCAAAGCCGGCGACTGTATCCACCAGCGTCCAGGCATCACTCATTATCTGTTCGACTACTCGCCGGACATGGAATACCTCGAAATCGTCGGGCCGGCCGATTTCGGCACGGTCGACGCCCCGCCGCCTGCCGGCGCGACGGTGCCGCCGATCACGCCCTGGAAATAGGCGAGCCGTATCGCGCGCCTTCGACCCGCTTCATGCCGCGGGCCGGCCCCTCCAAAAGCTTGAGTATCTTGTCGATCGGATGATTCAATCTGATCGGCTTTTGCTTCAGGCGCGCTGAAACGGATAGATCGAGCCAAGTCCGAGCAGGCCCGATAATTCGTCGAGCGCCGTCCGGCCTTCCTCGAGCAGAGCGGGGTCGCCGAGATCGGCGCACGTCAGCCGGTCGCGATAATGGCGGCCGACCCAAACCTCGAGCCGCGCCAGCAGGGTCTCGTCAAGCAGAACCTTGCCCTGCACTGCCGCGCGCTCCGCCGCCGTCAGCGCGATGCGAAGCCGCAGACAGGCCGGGCCGCCGCCATTCCACATGCTCTGCCTCAGATCGACGAAGACCAGTTCGTCGATCGGCGTCGTCCCGCGCTCGACCAATCCCTGCGCGAAGGCGAGAGCTGCGGGCGACGACTTCACGTCTTCCGGCAGGATCAGCGCCATTGATCCAGGCTTTCCCGGCCGGGAAACCAGCTGGCTGTTGAACAAATAGCTGCGCACCGCCTCGGTCAGCGGCACGTCAGCCTCGCGCGCGATTATCTGAAAGGCGCCGAAGGGACAGGCCGAAGCGATCACCGCGAAGGCCGCCTCGCCCGCTTCGAAGGCGCGTTCATGCGCGAGCAGCAGAGGTCCGTTCGCCACCGCGACGACATCATTATGAAAAGCGCCGGCGTCGACCGCCTCCCGCGACTGGCGCAAAAACAGCGCCTTGCCTTCACCGAGCCCATGGAGCCGGGCGACCGCCTGCGAGGCCTCAAGGGCCTGCCTTGGCTCAAATCCGCCATCCGTCGCGGTCGCGTCGAAGGCCGAGCGCCCGTAGACGAAAATCTCGACGCCGGGCGCGCCATGATTCGGCGCGAGCCGCATATGATTGGCCGCGCCCTCATCGCCGAATTTGCCGGATTGCGGCAGGAAGTCGTGCACAGCAAAATGAGCCGGATCGGCGAAAATCGCGCGCAACAGGAGCAATGAAAACCCCGCCTCGATCGACCGATGAAGCTTCGCCCCAAGATTGGCCGGCGTGATATGGACGCGTCCATCCGCCGTATCGGCGCTCGGCGAGACTGTCGCCGCATTGGCCGCCCACATCGCGGAGGCCGAGGAGAGATTGGCGAGAAGCGTCGGATCGGCCTTGAAGGCGGCTTCCACGATTGCGGCGTCGGCTCCGGAAAAACCAAGGCGGCGCAACGCCCAGATATGCGGACGCTCATGCGGCGGCAAAATGCCCTGGGGGACGCCAAGCCGCATCATCAGCCGCATCTTGGCGAGGCCCTGCAGCGCGGCCGCCCGCGGATTCGAGACGCGCCCCTTGCTGGCGATGGACGCGACATTGCCCTGCGACAGCCCGCCAAAATTATGCGTCGGGCCGACGAGCCCGTCGAAATTGATCTCCTCAGCCACCGAGGGCGCGGATCGTGGGGGCGTAGATCCCGGCGGAGGCGTCATGCCTGCGCGTCGACGCGGCCGGCAGGC
This sequence comes from Methylocella silvestris, assembly GCF_002891535.1. Taxonomy (GTDB): domain Bacteria; phylum Pseudomonadota; class Alphaproteobacteria; order Rhizobiales; family Beijerinckiaceae; genus Methylocapsa; species Methylocapsa silvestris_A. Next base: position 68,993 of record NZ_PDZR01000019.1, read on the forward strand.
TCCTCGGCCGTGACGAGCGCATCGAGCCGCGCCCGCGGCGCGCCTTTGAGCGCGTCGATGTCGATCGAGACGATCAGCTGCTCGCCATTGTCGCGACCCGACGCGACTGTTGGCGCATCGAGCAAGGCTTCGATTTCGTCGAGCTGGCGGCCCCGCGGAATATAAAAAAAATCGCAGCAGCACAGGCGATCGGACGTTTCCCCCGGCCGCGCGGCGCAATAGCCGCAAAGCTCCATGAGAAGCCGCGAATCCTCCGTCAGAGGCTCGAAGCCGGCTTTCAGCACCGAGGCGCGAGAGCCGAGATTTTGCGGCGTGATCGCCGTCAAAATCCGCGCATCCTGATGGATCAGCGCCGTTGCGGCGGCGATGCGGGCGCGCACGAAAAGCTTCTGCAGACCGAAGCCGCGAAATTCGGCAGCGACATAGCAGCTTCCCATTTCGATCAGCACCGGCGGCGAGCCGCTGAGGACAAAGGCGCCGGCGACGCCGATCAGCCGACCCTCACTCCGGGCAAGGCAAAAAATCCCCGCCTCGATAGAGCTGCGGTAGTCGGAGTCCGGTCGAGGCAGCAGCTTGTCGTCGCCGGAGGCGCGCAGAAAAGCGAGGATCTCCGCAGCATCGTTCAAGTGCGCCGTCATGATCGTCGCCGTCAAACCCATGGAAGTCCTTCGCCCGAGTTGAAACCCCCGCTTCCCGAATCGAATGCGATGCTGACTCTATTTTGTGGCGCTCGAACGATTTTCCAAGCTGATCACCCCGCAATTTTGCTTGTGAGGCTTAAGCGTCACGCCGCGGGCGCTACGGCCGGCGTCTTCGCCTTGCGTTGCTTCCGGCGCACCTCAAAACCTTGCAGAAGCGTGAAGAACGACGGCACGAACAACACGGCAAGGCAGGTCGAGGCGATCATGCCGCTGAACACGCTGATGCCGAGCGAGCGGCGCGCGTTGGCCCCTGCCCCTGTCGCAACGACCAGCGGCACGACGCCGAGGATGAAGGCGAAAGAGGTCATCAGGATTGGACGGAACCGCACGCGCGCAGCCTCGACGGCGGCGTCGATCACCGATTTGCCGTTCTTGACGTGCTCCTCACGGGCCACTTCGACGATCAGAATGCCATTCTTCGCCGACAATGCGATCAGCAGCATGAGGCCGATCTGCGTATAAAGATTATTGGCGACGCCAAGGCTCGTCAGCGCGATGACCGGACCGAGCAGCGCAAGAGGCACGGCAGACAGCACGGACAAGGGCAAGAGCCAGCTTTCATATTGCCCCGCCAGTACGAGATAAACGAGCAGGATCGACAGGCCGAAGACGGCCACGAGCTGATTGCCGACAAGCTTTTCCTGATAGGACATGCCGGACCATTCAAAGCCGGCGTCCTTCGGCAGGGTTGATGTGGCGATCTTCTCCATCGTCGCCATCGACTGCCCCGAGCTGAAGCCGCGCGCGGGACCGCCGACCACCGTCGCCGCCGGAAACAGATTGTAGAGCGTGATCAGCGGCGGGGCGACCTCATGGCCGAGATAAGCGACGGAGCTGATCGGCACCATCTGCAGGTCCTTGTTACGGACGTAGAAATTGAGGATGTCCTCCGGCGTCAGACGAAACTGCGAATCGGCCTGCGCATAGACCTGATAGGTCAGGCCGAATTTGTTGAACTGGTTGATGAAGCTCGAACCCAGAAAGGTGCTCAGCGTCGAGAACACGTCGCCGACGGAAACCTTCAGCGTTTGCGCCCGGTCGCGATCGACGGTAACGCCGACATGCGGCGCGCTTCCATGAAATGTCGTCAACACCCGCTGCAGCGAGGGATCCGCCGTCGCCTGCTTGACGATCTGCTGCGTCACCTCGTCAAGCTGGACGAAATTCTGACTGCCGCCGCGCAGTTCAACCATCATCTGGAAGCCGCCTGCCTGACCGATGCCAGGGATCGGCGGCGGCACCAGCACGAATCCGCGCCCGTCCGGCAGATCATTCAGCTTGGCCTGCATATGCTCGAGGATCGAGATAAGGTCCTGCCCCTTCTGTTTTTCGCGTTCGGCGTAGGATTTGAAGATCACATATTCGACGCCGGCGTTGGCGAGAGTCGCATTGTTGTCGAGCACCGATTGCCCGGAAATCGCGATGACATTCTCAACGCCGGGCGTCGCTTTGGCGATTTCCGTCGCAAGGCCAAGCGCTGCCGTCGTGCGGCCGAGCGCGGCGCCGTCCGGCAGCTGCACGGCGATCATCGCATAGCCCTGATCGTCATTAGGGATGAAGGCCGTCGGCAATCGCGCGATGCCCCAGATGCCAAGGCCAGCGAGCGCAATGGCGATCATGACCATCAGCCCGGCGTGACGCACCATGCGGCCGATCAGCGCCGCATAGCCGTTCTCCATCTTCTGGTAGACGAAATTAAAGCCGCGGTAGAAGGCGTTGCGCTGGTCCGGCGGCGTCGCCTCGCGCAGCCACATGGCGCATTGGGTCGGTTTCAGGGTCGCCGCATTGATGGCGCTGATCAGAGCCGTCACCGCGATGACAAGCGCAAATTGCGCGAACATCTGTCCGGTAAGGCCCGGCATGAAGGCGGCGGGAATGAACACCGACATCAGAACCAGAGTGATGCCGAGGATCGGCCCGATCAATTCATTCATCGCCGTGATGGCGGCGTCATGCCCCGACATGCCGCGCTCGATATATTTCGAGACGCCCTCGACGATGACGATGGCGTCGTCGACGACGATGCCGATCGCCAGCACGATGCCGAACAGGGTCGAGAGATTGACGGTAAATCCAAGCGCCGCCATGCCGGCGAAGGCGCCGATGATGGTGACGGGAACGGTCGTCGCCGGCACCAGCGTCGCGCGGAAATTCTGCAAAAAGACGAGGATCACGATGAGGACGAGAATGCCCGCCTGATAGAGCGTCTTGTAGACTTCGGTGATCGAATCCTCGACGAAGATCGTCGTATCGAACGGGATGGTGAAGCGGAGACCCTCGGGGAAATGCTTGGACAGTTGGTCCATCTTCGTTTTGACCGCCTTGGCGACGGCGATCGAATTGGCCTCTGGCGTCTGAAAAATAGCGACGCCGGAACCGGGCTTCGCGTTCAGCTTGAAATCCTGCGAATAGGTCTGCGCGCCGAGATCGACGCGGGCGACGTCCTTGACCCGCACAAGCTTCCCGCCCTGGGCGGTCAGATCCTTGATGATGATGTCTTCGAACTGCGCCGGATTGTCGAAGCGCGATTTGATGTCGATCGTATATTGAAATTCCTGGTCTTTCGGCGCGGGCGGCATGCCGACCTGCCCGGCTGCGACCTCCTGGCTCTGCTCGCGCACGGCGAGGATCACGTCTTTTGGCTGCAAGCCATAGGAATAGAGCTTTTGCGGATCAAGCCAGATCCGCATGGCGTAATTGCTCGCGCCGAACACGGAGACATTGCCGACGCCGGGCAGCCGCGAGAGCTCGTTGACCAGATTGATCGTCGCATAATTGCTCATGAACAGGCTGTCGTAGCGCCCGTCCGGCGAATCCAGCGTGACGATCTGCAAGATGCCGGTGTTCTTTTTCTGGATCGTGACGCCCTGCGACTGCACCTCCTGCGGCAGCTGCGCCATCGCGCTGTTGACGCGATTCTGTACGAGCACCTGATCGATGTTCGGATCGGTGCCGATGTCGAAAGTCACGGTCAGAACGTAGGTGCCGTCGGCGGCGCTGGTCGACTGCATGTAGAGCATGCGATCGACGCCATTGACCTGCAATTCGATCGGCAGCGCTACTGTATCGACGACCGTCTGCGGGCTCGCGCCCGGATAGCGCGTCGTCACCTGCACCGTCGGCGGAACGACGTTCGGATATTCCGAAACCGGCAGCGTATAAAGGGCCACCGAGCCAATGAGCACGATGATGATCGCCAGAACATTGGCGAGGACCGGATGCTCGATGAAAAACTTCGAAATCATGGCGCAAAGCCTTGCTGGACTAAAGTCCTACTGGGCGTCGATGCTGGTCAGCTTCGGGACGACCTTGAGGCCGGGAGACACGCGCCAGAGATCGCCGACGACGACGCGGTCGGCAGCAGAAATTCCCGAAGCAATCACCCTGAGATTGCCGACCTGCTCCGCCGGTTTGACGTAGCGCTGTTCGACGACGTCGTCCTTGTTGACGATCATCAGATAGAGCCCGCCCTGATCCTCGCCGATGGCCCGCGCCGGCACGAGGAGCGCGCCTTGCGCGACATGCCCCTTCGGCAGGCGCATGCGGACGAAGAGGCCGGGCAGCAGGTTACGATCAGGGTTCTTGAAAATACCGCGCACCTGTAGCGTGCCAGTCGCCGGATCGAACTGCGGCGATACGAATTCCAGATATCCGCTGTAGGGATAGCCCTTGCCGTTCTCGAGGCCGACGTCGACCGGAACCTTCAGAATGTCCGCTGGCGACAGGCGCTTCTCGTTGAGATTGGCTCGAATTTCGAGCACCTGAGCCTCGCTCAGGGTGGCCGTCACATAGATCGGGTCGAGCTGGTTGATCTCGGCGAGTGCGGTCTGCTGCCCAGGGCCGCCGACGACGTTTCCGGGATCGACGAGATGCTTGCCCATCAGCCCATCAAATGGAGCCCTGACCTCGGTATAGTCCAAATTCAGCTTGGCGACTTCGATCTGTCCCTGGGCGCCGAGAATTCCCGCCTCGGCGGCGGCGCGCTGATAGACCCATTTGTCGACTTCGGTCGCCGTCGCGGCGTTCTTTTTGTAAAGCGCGGTGTAGCGCACGACCTCGGTCTTGGCGTAGACGAGCGCCGCCTGCTGCGCCTGCAATTGCGCTTCGGCCTGCTGCAGCTGAGCCTTGTATTGCGCCTGCTGTATGGTGAACAGAAGATCGTTCTTCTTGACGAGGGCGCCGTCTTCAAAGTGGATCTTTTCAAGATAGCCTTCGACGCGGGCGATCAGCTTGACCACATTGGCGGACGCCACAGTGCCCGTGACCTCGACATAGTCGGTGACGGTTTGCGATTTGGGCCGCACCACCGGGATTTCCGGCGCCGCCGCCGCAAAGACAGCCCCAAGGTTCGGCGCGGCGCGTCTCGCGGCGGCCTCGGTCCCGATCCCGGCGCGCGCCTCAAGCGGCAAAAGAGCGACGGCGAGCAGAGCCAGCGCCAGGAAAGGCTCGTGGGCGCCGCCTCGCCATTGCGCATCGCCCGCCGCCCCTGCGCGCCTTGTTTCCATGGACCTCGGCTTCATGGCAAAACGCCCTTTACGAAAAAAGCTCAAAATTCTGGCGCCCGCACGGTCGGCCCGGCGTCCTCAGGACCCGGCAGCCCGGGCGTCGGCGCGGCGATAGCGGGCGGCGGCGGTTTGGGCGCGCCCGCTGGCGGCAGGACATCGCCCCAATCCGTGCGCGCGCGCATCTCCGCGTTCGTGGCGGGGGGCACAAAATCATTGCCCTCACGAATCTGCCAGCCGCCGCCCAGCGCCGCATAGACGGCGGTGACGGCAAGCGGAATGTCGCCCTCGGCGATGGCGAGGTCGTTCTGAGCCTGGAGCAGATTCTGCTCCGAGGTCAGCACGGAGGTGAAATCGCGCGTGCCCTGTTGATATTCGAGCAGCGAAATGCCGAGCGCGCCATTGGCCGCCGCGACGCTGCGCCGAAGCGCCGCCGTCGCCAGCCGCGATTGCAGATAGCCGGAAATCCCGTTCTCGACGTCCTGCTGCGCCTTCAGCACCGTATTTTGATAGTCGACCAGATATTGCTGCAAGGTAGCGTCCTGGAGACGCACATTATTGGTGATCTGGCCATAGTTCAGAATATTCCACTGGAACGACGGGCCGAAAGAATAGGCGAGCCCCGCCGGCGTAAAGATCGAGCTCAATTTGGCGCCGTTTATGGTGCTGGCTGAGCCGCCGATCCGGCCCGTCAGCGTCAAGGCCGGATAGAGTTCGGCCTGCGCGACGCCGATCTGGGCGCTTTGCGCAGCGGCCCGCAATTCGGCCGCGCGCACGTCGGGGCGCCGCCGCAACAGATCGGCCGGAATGCCGACGAAAATCTTCGCCGGCGCGAGCGGTATTTTGCCGACCCCGCCCCGCAGCAGCGATTCGATCGGCTCCGGCGTCAGCCCCAGCAGCACGCGCAGTGCGTTCAGACCCTGCTGCAGCTGTTGCGTCAGCTGTGGCACGGAAGCCTCGGTCTGGCCTAGCACATTCTCGGCCTGGTAAACGTCGAGCTTGGTCGACGCGCCGCCGGCGAAGCGGTCGCGCGCGACCTGCACCGCCTCCTTCTGCCGAACGATATTGGTTCTTGCGATAGCGATGCGCTTTTCGAGAGTGCGAATACCGATAAAGGTCCTGGCGACGTCGCCAAGCAGAGCGACGAGCACTTCGTCATAGGTCGCGATCGAGGCCAGATAGGCGGCGTCCGCCGACTCGACGCCCCGCCGGAATTTGCCCCAGAAGTCAAGCTCCCAGGCGGCTTTGACGCCAAGCTGCGACTGCCAGAAGTTGTTCAGCTGCAACTGCGGGTTGGCGGCGGCGTCGGCGTGGCTCGGCCGATTGTAGGTCGTGAGCCCAAGGCCCTGCTGTTGTTGCGGATAGAGGTCGCCGATGGCGACGCCAAGTTGCGCCCTTGCTTGCAGCACACGCGTGCCGGCGCTGAGCAGCGTCAGATTTTGCTGGTAAGCGATCTCGATCAGACGATCCAGCGCCGGATCGTGAAAGGCCTTCCACCAATCGCGATAGTCCTGGCGCGCGCTGACGACGGCCTTGTTGCCCGATTCGAGATAATTCGGCGCGACTGGCGCCACAGGCGGAACGAAATTCGGCCCGACGGCGCAACCGGCGAGCAGGCCTGCCAGCGTGAGGGCGGCCAAGCGCGCCATCGGTCCAACGCCCGGCGCCGGCGGCTTGCGCCGCCGGACGCCTATCGGCATGGCATCGGCGATCCTCACCGGCGAGCCGGGCGGACGATTGATAGGGTTCACTGGTCAATGGCCCGGTTACGGCGTCTTACCGCTCAGCTAACATCAGTTTGGCGTCGAAGGCTGTGATAGTTTAGCAACGCTGGCCCCAATTCAATTGCGCCCCTGCTCCTTTCAGGCCGGTTCTTTCCAGCGGGAGCCACATCATAGGTCAGCATCGTTGCTGGACTTTTGGACTGGGCGGACCTTGCGCGAAATTCGCCCCGCGTCCTTTGCCAGAGACCAGAAGGCGAATATGCTGTTACAACAGAACCGCGCTGCGGCTAATGCTGAACGCTAAAGACATCGTACGAGGCCCCATCTATGCAAAGCCCACCGCCGTCAATGCTTAAGTCGCATGTGGTCAAGGAGCGGCCCGAATTCGAGCGTATCGCTCTCTTGCTGCAGGGCGGAGGCGCTCTCGGCTCGTATCAGGGCGGCGTCTATGCCGCGCTGGCGGAATCAAACCTTCATCCCGACTGGGTCGCGGGCATCTCGATCGGCGCCCTGAACGCGGCGCTGATCGCCGGCAATCCGCCGGAGCAGCGCGTCGCCCGCGTGCGTCAGTTCTGGGAGGAGATCACCGCCTCGCCGGTTGGGCTGCCCTTCATGAAGATGGCGGAAATCAAGGGCGATTATCTGCACAGTCTCGTCAATCAGACGCGCGCGATGGGCGTCCTTTTCAGCGGCGCTCCAGCGTTTTTCAAACCGCGCGCGCTGCCTCCCTTCCTGCATCAGCCAGGCTCAGTGGAAGCGCTGAGCTTTTACGACACCGCGCCTCTTCGCGCGACGCTGGAGCGCCTTGTCGATTTCGATCGGATCAATACCGGCGAGACGCGGCTCAGCGTCGGAGCAACCAATGTGCGCACCGGCAATTTTGCCTATTTCGATACGACGACGCATTTGATCAAACCCGAACATATCATGGCCAGCGGCGCATTGCCGCCGGGATTTCCGCCGGTCGAGATCGAAGGCGAGTTTTATTGGGACGGCGGCATTGTCTCCAACACGCCGCTGCAATGGGTGCTCGACAGCCATCCGCGCGCCGACACGCTGGCCTTTCAGGTCGATCTGTGGAGCGCGCGAGGCCAAATTCCACGCGACCTCGCCGAGGTCGACCTGCGCGCGAAGGAAATCCGGTTTTCGAGCCGCACGCGGCAGGGGACCGATCAATTTCGAAAAGCGCAACAGCTGCGCCGCGCGGTCGGCAGCCTGTTGAAGAGCCTGCCGGGCGACCGCCGCAACGACCCCGAATGGCGGCTGCTCGAATCCGAAGTGGATGAAAAAGTCTATAATATTATACACCTCATCTATCGCGCCAGCGCCTATGAGGGATCCTGCAAGGATTTTGAATTCTCGCGCCTGACGATGGAGGAACACTGGCGCGCGGGATATAACGACACCGTCCGGACCCTGCGCCATCCGGAAGTTCTGCAGCGCCCGGACAACGCCGAAGGGTTTTCCGCGTTCGATCTGTCGATCGACGGACGCGAATAGAGAACGCCTGTCCTCTGCGGGCTGTCCGCGCAAGGCGCTCCGCGCGCCGGGCGAAGGGCGCGCCCCAGATGACGGCGATCATTCATATTTCACGCCGAGAGCGATCTTGCCGGAGCCGCCGCAGAGCGGCGCGCCGGCCGCTTCCTGTTCGATTCAGCTTGAGTCTTCCCTTCCCGACGTGCGCGGCCGTTCCGGCGGCTGGCGGAAAACGCCGGCTTATCGCAAGTGGAAGCCGGCATTCGTTGAATATTTAACGTGTCGTTAACCAAGCGTTGCCTAAATTGATACAGTTAGATTCTTAAGGGGCAAATGTGACCGCCGCAGCCCGCCCACGTCATTCGATCCGCTTCCACAGCCGTTCGTTCCACGCGATGGCGCTCGCGCCGCAGCCACCGCTCGCCGACTGGCTGGCTGAATTCGACGCCTGGGTCGAGCGCTCCCCCGGCTTCTTCGTCGGACGCCCCATCGTGCTCGATCTCTCGGGCCTGCAATTAAGCAAGGAAGAAGCGTTCGCCCTCGTCAAAACCCTGTTCGAGCGCAACATCCAGATCATGGGGATCGAGCACGGCGATCCATCCTGGCGCGAATTTGGAATGCCGCCGCCCTTCGTCAGCGGCGGCCGCTACGTCAATGAAACGCCGCGCGGCAATGTCGAGGCGATCGCGCGCATCGTCGACCGCCCGGCCGTCGAGGAAGCCAAGGCGCCGGAGCCGGCCACGCCGGTGCGCCCGAATGCGCTTCTGATCGAGGCGCCATTGCGCTCCGGCCAATATATCGAACATCTCGAGGGCGATGTGATCGTCGTTGGCTCGGTCGCCTCGGGCGCCGAAATCGTCGCCGGCGGTTCGATCCACGTCTATGGCGCGCTGCGCGGCCGGGCGATCGCCGGCGCCGGTCATCCGAACGCGCGCATTTTCTGCCGCAAGCTCGAAGCCGAGCTTTTGGCGATCGACGGGCTCTACCTTACCGCCGACGACACCGACGCCGCCCTGCGCGGCAAGCCGGTTCAGGTCCGGCTCGACGGCGACGCCTTGACGATAACGGTTCAGGACTAGGCGCGGCCACCGCAAACGGCTGCGCTTTTTTGATGGTTCCACGCATGACTTTCCCGCCCCTTCGCCCGGCGGGAGGCCATGCCTAGCGGGGAGACAGCGCATATGGCCAAGGTTTTGGTCGTGACCTCAGGTAAAGGCGGCGTCGGCAAGACGACCTCCACGGCGGCTTTGGGCGTCGCCCTCGCCAAGAGCGGCAAAAACGTCGTACTCGTCGATTTCGACGTCGGTCTGCGCAATCTCGACCTCGTCATGGGCGCGGAGCGCCGGGTCGTCTATGATTTCATCAATGTGGCGCAGGGCGACGCCAAGCTCAATCAGGCGCTAATCCGCGACAAACGCATCGAAACGCTTTCGCTGCTCGCCGCCTCGCAGACCCGCGACAAGGACGCCCTGACCGACGAAGGCGTCGCCCGCGTCATCGCCGAGCTCCGGGAGAAATTCGACTGGATCGTTTGCGACAGCCCCGCCGGCATCGAGCGCGGCGCGACCCTCGCCATGCGTCACGCCGACGTCGCGATCGTCGTCACCAATCCGGAAGTCTCCTCGGTGCGCGATTCCGACCGCATCATCGGACTGCTCGATTCCAAGACAGAGAAGGCCGAAAAGGGCGAGCGCATGGAGAAGCATCTCCTGCTCACCCGCTATGACGCCGCAAGGGCGGAACGCGGCGAAATGCTGAAGGTCGATGACGTTCTCGAAATTTTGTCGATCCCGCTGATCGGCATCATTCCCGAAAGCGAGGAAGTGCTGCGCGCCTCCAATATCGGCGCGCCCGTCACGCTCAGCGCGACGCCCAACGCCGCGGCGCGAGCTTATTTCGACGCGGCGCGGCGGCTTAACGGCGAGACCCTGCAAGTTACGATGCCGAACGAAAAGAGAAGCTTCTTCGGCAAGATCTTCGGACGGAGGGCGGCATGAACTTCATGAGTTTCTTCAAGCGGCCGTCGACCGCGCCGGTCGCCAAAGACCGCCTCAAGCTGCTGCTCGCGCATGAGCGGGTGGCGATCGGCAATTCCGACGTCGTCGCCCTGCTCCGCGAGGAGATCGTCGCCGTCATCGCCAAACATTTCCCGGTCGAATCCAACGCCATAAAGGTGCGCATGGAAACCGGCGAGGCGATTTCGACGCTCGAAGTCGAAGTTGAAATCCCAACCCCGCTTTGCGTCAATGTGCGCCTCAACGCCAATGACGACGCTAAAAAAAAAACCGAGCCCCAGTCCCGGCCAATCGAGGCGGCGGCCGGGGGATGAAGCGCGCCAAACGCCGTAACCGCGCGCGGCAATTCGCGTAAGGGCGCGCTGGCCTCGAGCGAGAAGCCATAAGCCGGATCGCCGCTCGTCGCGGCGATTTTGCGTTGCGGCCACGCCGCGATCCTGCCCTGGAGCGCGACGAAGATGAGCTCGACGAAATCATCGTTTTGATATCTGCGACCATCGGCCGATGTCGGCGGCGCTTGCATAGCCAGCTGCGGTATTTCGGATGCTCGGTGCTAAAGTCCGCCAACCGGTCCCCGCATTTCCCGGACAAGCCAGTCAACGAAGCCGGCAAACAGGTTTCCGGCATCGGCGTGACGCGGGATGATGGCAACGTACCCCGTCCGCGCAACCCGGATGTCCGGCAGCGGCGTCATCAGCCTTCCGCTGGCAATATCGATCTCCAGCATCGGCAGCGGGCCGATCCCAATGCCAAGCCCATCTTCCACCGCCTGACGCGTTACGAAGAAGTGATCAAATATCTGGCGAGGCAGTCCGGCGAGGTGTTGGAGCCCAGCCGCCTCGAGCCAATCCGCCCAATCGCCGGCGCGAGTCTCGCTTGCAAGCAGCGTATGTCCCTTGATGTCGTCGGGCTCCAGGATCGGCCGATCGGCGAACAGCGCGGGGCTCATGATGAGGGTGTCGACATCATCCAGCACGGGAACGACGCGATGCTGAGGCCATGTATGCTCCCGAGCAACGCCGCGTCGGATCGCCACATCGACGCCGCCGCGTAATTCCTCGAGCACAGTCGAAACGGTCGTGACCGCGACTTCGACGTGCGGATGACCGGCGTGGTAACGATCGAGCCGTGGGATCAGCCAGCGCATCGCGAAGCTGGTCGGGGCGCTCACGCGCAGGATGCGGCGCGCGCCGGGTCGGCCGCAAGCTTCCGCCGCAACAGTCAGGCGATCGAACGAAAGACCGACCTCCGCGGCGAAGATCCTCGCCATCGGCGTCGCCACCATGCGGCGGCCGTCCTTGGTAAAGAGTCTCTGCCCTAACCAGTCTTCGAGCGCAGCGATCTGCCGGCTTACCGCGCCATGGGTGACGCCGAGCTGCGTTGCCGCGTCGGCGTAGCTGCTCGTTCGAGCAGCGACCTCGAATACCCGTAACGCGTTGAGAGGCGGGAGGCGACGCATAAATCCCGTGAGTAAAGCTGACGTATTTTGTGAGAAATGATCGGCTTGTAGACAATTTCTCTCTTATTTATCATCGCAAGATGGCGACCTCAACCGTCCTTGCGACAGCGGATGATCCAGGCTCATCCGCTGCAACCAAATCACGCAGTCTGCTCGCCGCGTGCCTCACTCATGCGCTTCATGACGGCTATACTGACGGTCTCTATGCCTTCCTGCCGGTGTGGCAGACGCAGTTCGGCCTTTCCTATGCCGCGCTTGCCGTCGTTCGCGCACTCTATTACGGGACGATGGGAGGCCTCCAAATCCCGGCCGACCGAGCTCTTCGCGCCTTTTCGCCGCGAGCTGCGCTGATCCTGTCAACCGTCCTCGCATCGACGGGCTTTCTGATCATGGCGCTACCGTTCGGCTTTGCGGGTCTTTGCGTCGGTCTCGTCGTGGCCGGCGTCGGATCGAGCATCCAGCACCCACGCGGCTCGATGCTCGTCGCCGACAGTTATGGGCAGGCTGCGCGCGGCCCGCTTGGCATCTACAACTTTTCGGGCGATCTCGGAAAAGCCGTGTTGCCGGCGTTTGTCGCGGTGCTGCTGCCGCTCCTTGCCTGGCGACCGGTGCTGGGCCTGATGGCGGCGCTTGGACTCGCTTTGGTGCTCGCATTGGCGTTCCTGGCGCCAGCGGCTCCCATCGCCAGGAACGCCACAGGAACGGCGGGCGCCGGCCGCGGCCGCGACGGCTTCGGCATTCTAACGGCGATCGGCGCGCTCGATACGGCGACCCGCATGGGTTATCTGCTGTTTCTGCCCTTCCTCATCCATGGACGGGGCGGAGGCTCCCCAACGGTTGGTATCGCACTCGCCCTGCTTTTCATCGGCGGCGCCTTCGGAAAGGCGACGTGCGGCTGGCTCGGGGAGCGGCTGGGTGTTGTCGGCAGCGTCATGGTGACCGAAGCTGCAACAGCCTTGCTGATCGCGGCGACGCTATTCACGCCACTGACGCCAACGCTCATCCTGCTGCCCCTGCTCGGTATAGTGCTAAACGGCACCTCTTCGGTGCTCTACGGCGCCGTGCCGGAGCTTTCCGATGGCAATACGGGGCGGGCCTTCGCGGTCTTTTATACGAGCGTAATCGTCTCTGGAGGCATCGCGCCGATCCTCTACGGCGTGGTTGCCGATCACAGCAATCGGACGATCGGCGTGCTGGCCTCGGCTGTGACCGCCGCCCTGATCGTTCCGCTTGTGCTGACGCTGCGTCCTCATCTGCGCAGCTCCACTGTGGGATCGTGCAAAGGGTCCGCCTGATCCCGGCGCCGGATCTTGAGGCGAATCGGCTCTCCACGCCGCCGTGCGATGACCGAGACTGGCGAGCTACTCTTCATGGCCGCGAAGGAGAGAAAAGAAGCGGCGCTCGCTTGCCGAACCAGCCTTGGCGCTACAGGCTATTGGTTCACAGAGACCGCCTTGTTGGCGTTGGAGGAGAAGAGAAGATAACAACCCCCGACCGCTATATCCTTCAAGACTGCCTCGCATGGCTGCCTGACAGAAAGAAAGCGTCGGAGTGGCTATCCAAACGACTACTCCATCGTCCCGGTCGCCTTACAAGGCGCCAGAGATCATCCCTATATTGCCGCTTCGCGCTGCGTCGATGGACATTACCCATCAAGGCTGTCTTTACGGCTCCTCTCGCGTTGGGTTGTTATCAGCGGAGCACCCCAAATCTGCGCCTGCTATGAAACCTTTTTCAAACCGGGCGGCCGCCATGTCCCTTCGCCGGGCGGCAAGATCGAAGGTGGCGCAGGCTTCGGCCAATATAGGCGCATCACGAGATAAATTTTGCCATCCGGCGCCGGCAGCCAATTTGCTTCCTTATCAGCGCCGGGGCTGTCCTTTTGAATGTACAGCGTCAGCGAGCCGTTTGCGTTCGTTTTCATCGCCGGCAACATCGGCGAATTGATGAGGTAGCGATTGATTGGATTCTCGACCAGGAACTGGCTCTTGCCATCATACATTGTAACCGACCAGAACGCATTCACGGGCGGCAACTGGCCTGGCGCAAATGTAATGGTATAGTTGTGCTTGCCGCCGTCGAGCGGTTCGCCGCTCGCATCCGTTCGGATGTAAGGATACACGGCTTCCACGGCGTCGTTGCCATAGAGACCGCCCTTCGCGGCGCCGGCCCGCATCAGCCAGTCGCCGTTGAAGAAGGCCTCGTCGCCAAAGAACGAACCGACGCTCCATCCGTTGATGTTCTTGTTTCCACCCGCCAGCCATTTGTCGACCTTGTCGTCGCCCTGCTTCAGGCCCACCAGGATTTCGGCCTTGTGTTCGAGCGACAGCTCCTTGAAATCGAAGGTCTTGCCGGGACCGACGCCGATCTTCGCAAGTTTCGCGCGAACCGCCCTGTCCCTTGCTGTCTCAGGGACGAATTGCAGGGCCGCCTCGAGATATGGGAAGAAATTGTCCTTGATCCCGGCCGTGGCGGCGGGAAGGAAGTCGATCGCCGGCGCGGCCGGCGGGGCGGGTTGTTTAAGGAAAGTCGAAAGCGGTTGCGCCTTGTAGCCGGCCTGGACTTTCTCGACGTTCGGCATGTCGTCGGGATTGAAGAGCTGGGTGCGAAAAGCCGCGAAGACGAATGGCGTCGTCGATCGGAAGATCTTCTTGATTCCAGGAGGCGTTTCGCCCGTCCGGTCGGGGCCGACCACAAGATAATCGCCAGGCTCCGTCCCAGTGGCGCGCGTGCCGATATAGCCGAAATTGTAGGTGTTGCCGTCGATCAGCTGGACCGAATAATAGCGGTCCCTTTCGACCGCCGGCACGGAGACGACCATCGGCTCGGCGCGCAAATCCAGCCAGAGTATCGAGTATGGCGTGTCGCTGTTCGGCGTGATGACCGCCGTGTCCGCCGGGGTGGCGACATGGTGCATGTTGTAGATTTGGTTGAAGGGCGCCTTGAACTGTCCCGAGTTCCTGTCGACGGCAAACTCCTGCATGACCGCATAATTCATGACGAGCGGCAGGCCATAGACGAAGCCTTCCTCGGCGATGTCCTTGGCCTCTAACAGGCTCTGCCATTGGGCTTTGCTCTGCGCAATTACCGGGGTTGACTTCCCCGTCGTAGCGGCGAGTGCGGCCACCGCAGCAGAGCGAAGCAGAACGCGTTTCGTAATCATCTGAACAACATCCTTCCGGTTCGCAGCTTGCGGTCAAGCGCGCATAGGCAGCAGGAGAAAGTTACGCGACCTCTGCGTTGATTGACAATGCAAAAACGGCCGATCGAAGCCAGCTCGCATATCCGACTTTGGCCCGTCGCATCGTTTCGCCGCGCCCCGCGGAATTTGGTCGATATCAGGGCATGGCGGACATCGAGCAAGCTACGAAGTCCTCTGCGATTCCCGCCAAGCTATGGTGGCCATTTCAACCCTTTAGATGCGCCAGAACAAGACCCGGATAGGAGATTTGGTCCGCCTTTTCTGGCTCGACGGTGAAGGTATTGATCAGGGTGAGATTGCCAGCATCAGCATCGAGAAGGGTCATGATGAACTCATGGTTTTGTGGGATCAGCAATGCTTATTGGTGCTTAGCCTCGGGCGGCGTGAAAGGTGATAGCGTAGCCGTCAGGATCGCTGGTCACGAAGAACCTGCCAAAAGGGCCATTTGCGAGTGGGCTTAGCACTGTGCCGCCCCGCTCCACGATCAGGTCATGGAAGGCGTCTGCATCGTCACAGGCGACCCACAAGGCCATGCCAATGCCCAAGGAACCGGTCTCGGGCAACGGCCGCAGCGGCTCGCGCAGCGCCAAAGCAATCGGCTTGGTCTTGAAGACTATTGCACCCGGCGGATTCCGGTCCTCGGCCTGGAAGCCGAAAACATCCTTGTAGAACCGGACGGACGCGGCAAGGTCACGAACTTGCAAGGCGATAAAGGAAGGTCCGATTGGCATTGCCATTCTGCATACTCCATTGTATTATCAGGTTCCTTACATTAATGTCAGGCCCCTGATAATGTCAATGAGCAAAATGAACACCTCGGATGAGGAGGGCTGGATCGGCTACGGTTTGAAAATCGCCCAACATCGCTTGAGACTGCGACTTGAGGCCGAGCTGGCGGGGACCGGAGTTTCGCCATCCCAGAATGCGGTTCTGCTCGCCATTGCCGACAATCCGCGCATATCAAACGCTTCTCTGGCGCGCGCGGCGTTTGTGACGCCCCAGTCGATGCAGGGCATGCTTGTTACACTTGAGCGAGACGGGTTCATCGTGCGCACACCGCATCCTGAGCATGGGCGAATCATCATGACGGAACTAACCGAGGCGGGCAGAACAGCGGCGCAAGCCGGCATGATTGCGGCCGAAGCCGTCGAGCGGCAAATGTTGGCTGGCCTGACGGACGATGAGACCAAATTGTTGCGCGAACTGCTCCGGCGCTGCGCAGACGCCCTTGACTCCGACAATTGAAGCCCGCACCGACAATGTCTGCTTTCGGGTGGCGATGCCAGGCCACGCCCGACGAAGATGACCACTACGTCCACGCTATAGCGCTCTAAAGCCGCACGGTTTGGTTCCGGCGTGATTGGCTCAATCTATCAGCGCCTTCAGGCATTCTATGAATGAAAGGCTGTTGGACGATCGACCGTCAGGTTGGGAATGAGGCGGCGATAGCTGCCGTTGCTGTGAACGGCTTTTCCGATTGGGGTGGTATTTCAGGAAAGGCGCGGGTGAGCAGGTGCGATATAATCCTTGTTGAACCCGACAGCTACCTGTATTGATCGATCGTCGCGAAAAACGTCGGCCTGCGCACACTGTCTATGCTCCGCAAGCCGCCGCATGCACGTCGCTCACGTACACGCGTGACCGCCCAGCGCCTCCCAACAACCGCCAGCATCGAAGGATGCTGCGACACTGGAGCGCAAACATGCGAAAAACCATTGCCATCATCGGCGCCGGCCTCGCCGGCCTGACGCTTGCCCGCACCCTGCACCGACACGGGATCGAGGCGACGATCTACGAAGCCGAGCCGTCGCCGACCGCCAGGAAGCAGGGAGGCTTGCTCGACATACACGAGCATAACGGTCAACTCGCGCTCAAGGCGGCCGGTCTTTATGACGCATTCCTGCGGCTTGTTCGGCCAGGTGAAGATGCAAAACGCGTCGTAAACAAGGATGGTATCATCCTGATGGATCAGGCAGGCGACCGCTCGCCCCGGCGCCCGGAGGTCGATCGGAGCGAACTTCGCGCCATGCTGATCGCCTCACTTCCGGACACCGCGATCCGGTGGGATCACAAGGTCACGAATTTGGCGCAGACCGGAGACGGCCGGCACGAGGTCGGCTTCGCCAACGGAACCAGGTCGACAGCTGATCTGCTCGTCGGCGCTGACGGCGCCTGGTCGAAGGTCCGCCCACGCCTTTCCGATTCCAAGCCGGTCTATTCCGGCACCTGCTTCATCGAGATAGCGTTTGCTGCCGGCGACGCGCGCTATGCGGAAAGCGTGGCGGCGATCGGAGCCGGCACCCTCATGGCAGTGACGCCGGGCAAAGGTATAATCGCACACCGCAATGCCGATGGCAGCGTCACCGGATATGTCGCGCTGAACGAGCAGGAGGCGTGGATCAGGTCCATTGATTTCAGCAAGGCTCGCGCCGGATTGGACCTCATCGCCCAGCAGTTCGCAGGCTGGGCGCCGCACCTTATCAGCTTCATCACCGGCAGCATTGCCGATCCCACGATACGTCCGATCTATGCGCTACCGGTCGGGCATCAGTGGCAGCGGAAGGCCGGTCTGACCCTGGTCGGCGACGCGGCGCACCTTATGTCCCCGTTCGCGGGTGAGGGCGCCAACCTTGCCATGTATGACGGCGCGGAAGTCGCTCAGGCGATCATCGACACCCCCGACGACATTGAAGCGGCCTTATCCAGGTATGAGGAGGCCCTGTTTCCGCGAAGCCGTGAAGTCGCGGGTCTGTCGGCGCGGAATCTGAGGCTGTTCTTCGGTAAAACCGCCCCTGGCAGCGTGGTCGATCTGTTCAGCAGCTTTGCGGCATCCGACGTATGACAGCAGCCTCGTCCTACCACGTCCAAGCTCAATTCCGCTTCCCGAAAACGAACGTTCGCCGGGACAGCAGGCGCTGGGTAACACCGCCGATTTGGGGAGGACGCAGACCGGACGTCGCGTTCGATATCCGCGCTGGCAGCCCATGCGGCAATCGGTGGCGTTTGCGTATCCATAGCGCGAGATATCGCGCCACAGCGTAAAATCGGGGAATGGCGGAAGAGGTGGGACAATCCTACCCCATTGTTTCTACAAAGGTTTCGCCTCAGCGGATTTGCCGTAACGGACCACCTCAACAGACCACTTTCCGGGCCGTCTTGCAACCGTGACGCCGCAAACCGCCACATGGAGCGCCTACCCCAATGCACCTCGAAATCGAAACCTACTCCGGCCGCGTTTTCATTGCCGCCTACGGGCGCTTCACCCTCACATTCGGCCTCGCCTCAGCCATGCTTGATGAAGCCTTGGAGTTCATCCCGCCTGAATGCGATCATCGCTGGTTCTGGAAAGCATACTCGACGCCCCCGTCCCCGCGATGCGCCGGCACGCATTATTTACGTCTTGGGCCGGTCCTGCTCACATTCGCTCCCGAGCCCAATACGAAGATGCCCCAATCCCCAATCCCCAAGGCTTACTAATGAGACCGCGGCTTGCTGAAGACGCCGCTTAGATGGCGCGAAGGGAGGCTGCCGCATTCAGAGTGGCCTCCCCTCTCCCGGACCTCCAAAATATCACGAATTTGTCGGAGCCTATCACCAGATGAACTTGCGGGCAGTCCCCCCGGTACCCCAACACTTTCGACCGCGTCTGTGTCGGATGCTGGTGCAACCAATGAGGTTCATGGGCTGAAAGGAATTCCCGATAACAGAGCGGTGGCCACACGGCGAGCGCTTCCAAACGCCGAGTTCACGTCTGAGCTGCTTACGGCGAGCGGCTGTCCGATGATTTGCCGACGGTCGCCTGTGCGCTCGCAATAGACACGATCGACAATACCACCCCGATGGACCACGACATGGCGTCGTTGCCAAAGCAGCCACAATGCATCTTCATTCAGAACGCAATGCAGATCGTGATTACTGCCAGCCAAAACGGCGAACACATCGCGCATCGCTTCGAGTGAAGCGATAGTTCTATCAGAAAAAAGGATGTCACCCATTGAGCGGGAAAGATCGAAACCTCGGTCCGCCAAAGTCTCCATCGTAGGTGATCGGCCCTGAAAATGGCGCTTGGCAGGAGCTTTGCTAATCAGCAGACCGGCCAGGGCCGGGGCCTGATTCAAGCTCGCGATTAGGACGTCGTTGATAAAAAGCTCAATCGCGCCCCACACCGAAGCTAAGGTCTGCCTAGGTCCTGTTGACAAATAAGATTCCCAGTCCCGGCTTTCGGTGATTCAACGTTGCTTTCTCAGGGAGGCGGCTTTGATTCGGGACATGATGAGCGACGAGGAGTGGGCGTTCTTCGAGCCGTTTGT